>NZ_AOIA01000034.1 GCF_000337695.1 Natronococcus jeotgali DSM 18795 | reverse complement strand
AGCGAGGCGTTCTCGCTCGAGACGGTCGCGAACCAGTACCGACGGCTGTACGAGGAGCTGATCTGAATGCGCATCGGATTCTTCACGGACAGTTACTTTCCCGAGATCGACGGCGTCACGTACACGATCAAACTCTGGCGCGAACAGCTCGAGCGCGAGGGCCACGAGGTCTACGTCGTCTACCCCGACGGCGACTACGACCCCGGCGACCGCGAGATCCCCGTCAGGTCGGTCTCGAACCCCTTCTACCCGGGCTACCGCATCCCGATCGGCAAGCGTCCCTCCACGCTTCCCGACCTCGACGTCGTCCACTGTCACGGTCCCGCCACGGTCGGCCTCCTCGGGCGGTACTACGCCCGCAAGCACGACCTGCCCGCGATCTACACCCACCACACCCCGCTCGAGGAGTACGTCCACCAGAACGTCGCGTTCGAGTCCGTCGCCGACGCGCTCGGGCGCGCCTACGTTCCCCTCGAGACGGCGTTCCTGCGGAGCTTCGACGTCGTGACCGCCTCGACCGAACGCATCGACCGCGACGTCGAACACGTCCCCCTGCCCGTCGGCATCGACATGGAGTTCTTCCGGCCGACCGACGCCGACTGGTACCCCGACCGCACGGTGATCGGCTACAGCGGCCGACTCAGCATGGAGAAAAACGTCGACGAGATCCTCCGCGTCGCCGACNCCGACTGGTACCCCGACCGCACGGTGATCGGCTACAGCGGCCGACTCAGCATGGAGAAAAACGTCGACGAGATCCTCCGCGTCGCCGACACCCTCCCCGAGTACGACTTCGCGATCGTCGGCGACGGTCCCTTCCGCGAGCGCCTCGAGCGGGAGGCGCCCGACAACGTCGAGATCCGGGGGTTCCTGCCCCGCGAGGAGCTGCCGACGTTTTACTCCTCGCTCGACGTCTTCGTCACGGCGTCGACGGCCGACACGCTCGGGCTGTCGACGCTCGAGGCCAACGCCTGCGGAACGCCGGTGGCCGCGACCGACGCGGCCCCGTTCGACCGCACGATCGGCCCCGACAACGGCGAGCGCTTCGCCTACGGCGACCTCGAGGGGATGAGCGACGCGATCGAGTCGTGTCTGGCGGGGTCGCGGGAGACGCGGGCAGCGGTCGAACGCTACGACGTCGAGCGCACGCTGTCGCACCTCGAGTCGCTCTACCGGGGAGCCCGATCGTCGGCGGAGGTGCCGACGGCGAGCGACGACGAGTGGGGCTTCGGCGGCGAACCCCGGGAGTTCGGCGACTGACTGCTCGACGGAGCGAAACGCGGTCTACGATCGAAAGTTCGTCGCGGCCGTCGGGATCTCTTCGAGGACGATCGCGTCCGATCGGCGTCGGTGACAATCAGACGTTTCAAGGTAACTGCCGCTCCAGGTCCGCTATGGACGAGCGAAACAAGCGTGCCCTCCTCGTCGGTGCCTTCGGAACGGTCGCCGTCTTCGCCGTACTGTTTTTCGCCGTCGGGGCACGCGACGTCGTCGATGCGCTGCGCTCGGCCGCGCCCTCGCTGGTCGCCGCCACATTCGTCCTCGCGCTGTGCTGGCTGGCGGCCTGGGGGTTGATGCTCAGGAGCGTGCTCGCCGCACTCGACGTCGACATTTCGGCCCGGAAGGCGTTTTTCGTCTACGCCGGCGCCGTCTTCGCCAACAACGTCACCCCGTTCGGCCAAGCCGGCGGCGAACCCGTCGCCGCCCTGCTCATCTCGAAAGTCTCCGACGCGCGCTACGAGACCGGACTCGCCGGAATCGCGAGCGTCGACGTGCTCAACGTCGTTCCGTCGATCTCGCTGATCCTCGCCGGGGTCGGGTACTACGCGACGACTGCCGCCGTCGGCGATCGGCTCGAGACGGCCGTCGGCTCCGCGGTCGCGCTGATCGCGGCCATCGTCCTCGGGATGGCGCTCGCCTGGCGGTATCGAAACGCCATCGCCGAGCGTCTTCCCGCCGTTCTGGCCTCTCGAATCGGGCGTTTCGGATTCGTACAGTTCGACCCCGAAACGCTCGAGGCGAATATCGCTGGCCGACTGGAGCGGTTCTTCGAGAACATCGAGCGCGTCGCGACCGATCGGTACCGCCTGGCGATGGTGGTCGGGCTCTCGCTTACCGGCTGGCTCTTCCAGGTGGCCGCGCTCACTGCGGCCTTCGCCGCTATCGGCTACAGCGCTCCGCCGTACGTGCTGTTGTTCGTGATCCCGCTCGCCAATCTCGCGGGCGCGGCGCCGCTTCCGGGCGGACTCGGCGGAATCGAGGCCGCGTTCGTGACGCTGCTCGTTCCCACGACCGGGTTCCCGGCGTCGGCGATCACCGCCGCCGTGATCATCTTCCGGGGCGCGATCTACTGGATGCCGGTCCTGATCGGAGGGATCTCGGCCTCGGCGTTCGGCGTCCGCGCGATCGAGTGATCGGCCGGCGTCGACCGAACCGAGCGGTTAATCACCGCTCGTCCCGGACCGTCGGTATCTAGCCGTCATGTACCGGGGAGGTCACGTCGGACTCAACGCCTTGCTTTACGCTCCGTTCCTGCCGCTGGCGAGTCACTACTGGTCGCCGGAGGGGGCAGTGCTCGGCGCGGGGCTCGCCCTCGGGCTGGCGAACCTGCCGGACGTCGACGAATCGGTTTCGCGGCTTCGCCACCGCGGGCCGACGCACACCCTCTGGTTCGCCGTTCTCGTCGGCCTGCTCGCCGGCGCCGGGACCGCGCTGGTCCTTCCCGCGACGCCGGGCGCGCTCCCGTTCGGATTCGTCGTCGGTACCGCAAGCGTTCTCGCCCATCTCGCGGGCGATATCGTGACGCCGATGGGGATCAGCCCGCTCGCGCCGCTGTCGGAAGTCCACGTCACGCTCGACTGGTTCGAGTCCAAGAACCCGCGGATCAACCGGCGGCTGTTCCTGATCGGGTCGACGACACTGCTCGCGTCGCTGGCCGTAACCGTCGCGTTCGCCGCGTCGCTCGAGGTGCCGACGTAGGGGTCGGACCGACATCGACCGGTGGGTCGCGATCCGCGATCGACGAACCACCAACGCTTACGTTCGAGAGGCGCTATCTCCCGTCGATGAAGCTACTGCAACTCGAGTCGGTGCCGTCCTGGCTCGAGTCGCTGTTCGCGTCGGAACTCGCGTTCGCGGTGTTGTTCGGGGTCTGCATCCTCGAGGGAGCCATGCTGTTGCGGTTCATGCCGAGCGAGCTCGTCGTGCCGAGCGCGATGGCGCTGATCGGCGCCTCGATCGCCGACGTCGTCGTCATCGTCGCCGTCGCGGTCGTCGGGACGACGGTCGGCCAGTTCCTGCTGTTCCGACTCGTGCGTCGGGCCGGCCGGGAGTACGTCGTTCGAAAGCGGTGGTTCCCGCTGACCGAGTCGCGACTCGAGCGCCTCGACGGCTGGTTCGACCGCTGGGGCGGGATCGCCGTCGCCGGGAGCAACACGATGCTGTTCGTCCGCGGGCTGTGTACCGTTCCGGCGGGGCTCTCGGAGATGGACGATCGAACGTTTCTCGCCCTCTCGGCGCTGGGTTCGCTCTCCTTCCAGTCGATCCTCGCCGGCCTGTACCTCCTCGGGGGCCACCTCTTGGTCTTCTGAAACCCCCCGTCACCCGTTCCGCCGGTGGACCGGCGACCGGAACCTGACGCCGGCGTCGTGGAGCCGCCACCTGATCTCGAGGCCGACCCACGTCAGCCCGGTCAGCAGGGCGACGCCGACGGCGGCGAACTCGGCCGATCCCATCCAGATCGGACTCGCGAAGAGGAGCCCGTTGTAGATCCGATGGGGAAGGGCGTTCTCGATGAACCCGCCCAGGGAATCGAGCGGGTCGAACTCGAACCCGCCGCCGGCGCCTCCGCCTTCGTCGTCCTCGGTCCGGGACTCGAGGCCGAGTTCGGCTGCGCTCCGGCCGCCCTCGCTCTCCTCGCCGGTCTCGAGGCGCTCGGCTTCGTAGGGCAGGGTCGAGCCGACCTCCCAGACGATATCGCCCGAGGCGTCGACCTCCATCACGCGGTTGCCGTGTGAGTCGGCGATCAGCGTGTTCCCGTTGGGAAGCCGATCGGCGTCGCGGGGCCACTGTATCTGGTCGTCTTCCCACTGCCAGCTGCGGTTCCACTCGCCGTCCGCGCCGCCCTCTCGCTGGAACTCCTGGACGCGGCCGTTCTCGGAGTCGGCGACGACGACGGCCGGACCGCCCTGGGACGCGGGGATGTAGTCGGGATTGTGCTGCTCGTACTGGACGTCGTAGTCGTTCTCGCTCCCGAGGGTCCACTCGTCGACCAGCCCTTCGTCCTGATCGATGAAGACGACCTGATCCTGGTTGCGCAGACTGACCATGATCCGGCCGTCGTTGGGATCGTCCTCGGCCTCGATGTACGAGACGTCGTTGATGTGGGCCCAGTCTCCGGGGTACGGGCCGCCGCCGTCGAGCGGGAAGTCGCTTTGGGCGTCCCAGAGCCACTCGACGACCTCCGTCTCGGTGTTCACGACGAACACCTGGTCGGCGACGATGTCGGCGATCGCGACGTGGGTTTCGTTGAGCCGCGTCGAGTCGTGCCACTCGCCGGCCGTCTCCTTGTGGTCGTAGCGCTCGTAGAGTACCTCGACCTCGCCGGTCTCCAGATCGACCCGCTCGAGGACGTTTCTCGCACACGGCGGGGCGTTGCAGGTCGGCCCCTCGGAGTGGATCGTGTCCGTCGCGGTGTACTCGACCGTCGTCGGATCGCCCTCGACGGGATCGGCGTCGAAGTACTTCGTTCGCGAGTTGTTGTAGTACTCGACCTCGCCGTCGGGGCCGTAGACGGTGATCGTCCCCGCGCGTCCGGACTCGGTGATCATGGTGTGATTCTCCGTCTCCGGAGCGACCGGCATCTCCTCCTCGGACGCCGTGGAGAGTTCGTCGCTCGAGGCCGCGGCGACGAGCGCGCCGGCGGAGAGAAGAAGCACGGCGACGAACGCGATTCTGAGTCGGTTCCGCGAGAGCACCGACCGAATTCGGGTAAGCGGCGATGTATCTGTCACTGTTCTATCACCATCGGCTGTCGCAACGTCGGCTGGGGACCCATTAGGTACCGTTTTTCAGGCGAGTTATTAGTGTTTTTTCTAAACGGAACGTGACGCGAGTCTGCGCAACCGGATAGTCAAGGAAGTTATATGTAGGGCGATCTGGAGGCGGCGACTCGAGTCGCACCGACGGCGACGCGACGACTCAGCGCAGGAACCCGAGCAGTTCGTAGTCGTGGTCGGGTTCGTACCGACGGAACAGCAGGCTGTTCGACAGCACGGAGACGCTCGAGAACGCCATCGCCGCGGCGGCCAACACCGGCTGGAGTAGTCCGAGCGACGCCAGCGGGATGAGCGTCGTGTTGTACCCGAGCGCCCACACGAGGTTCTGCTTGATCTTCCGGAGGGTCGCGTCGGAGATGCGGATCGCCTTCACCACGTCGATCGGATCGTCCCGCATCAGGGTCACGTCGGCGGCCTCGATGGCGACGTCGGTTCCGCTCCCGATCGCGGTCCCGACGTGGGCGACCGCGAGCGCGGGCGCGTCGTTAACGCCGTCGCCGACCATCATCGCCTGCCGGCCCTCCGCCTGGATCGCCTCGACCGCGTCGGACTTGTCCTCGGGGAGGACCTCGGCGCGAACGTTCTCGGGGTCGATACCGACCCGTTCGGCGACGGCGCGGGCGGTCCGCTCGTTGTCGCCCGTGATCATCATCACGTCGATGCCGCGCTCGCGGAGCGCGCCGACCGCCTCCGCGGCGCCGTCCTTGACGGTGTCGGCGTCGGCGACCACGCCCACGAGCTCGCCCTCGTCCGCCCCGGCCGGCCGGCGGGCGACGAGCATCGCCGTCTTGCCCTCGTTCTCGAGTCGTTCCATCGTCTCCACGGCGGGCGAGGGATCGATCCCCTCGTCCCGCAGCAGTTTGCGGTTCCCGACGAGCACCTCGTCGCCGTCGACAGTGGCGCGGACACCGTGGCCCGGCACGTTCTCGAAACCGTCCGGGTCGACGACGTCGAGACCGCGCTCCTCGGCACCCTCGACGATCGCCCGGGCGAGCGGATGTTCGCTGCCGCGCTCGGCCGACGCGGCGAGCCGGAGCACGTCGTCCTCGTCGAGTCGGTCGCTGCTGACAGCGGCGCTCTCGGCCGCTGCCGTTCCGCCGTCGGCCACCGGTTGCTCGCCGTCGACGGCGACGACGTCGGTCAGCTCCATCTCGCCCTCGGTGAGCGTCCCCGTCTTGTCGAAGACGACCGTGTCGACGTCTTTCGCGCGCTCGAGGATGTCGCCGCCTTTGAAGAGGACGCCGTTTTGCGCGCCGATGGCGGTCCCGACCATGGTCGCCGCGGGCGTCGCCAGCCCGAGCGCGCAGGGACAGGCGATCAGCACCGCCGAGGCGAAGACGACGACCGCGAACTCGAAGACCGAGACGCTTCCGCCCGCCGGTGCCGGGCCGCCGGCGACCTGGCCCCACAGCGGGAGCCAGTCGACGAAGCCGGCCAGCGCCTCGGGGAACAGGAACCAGACGGTCCCCCAGAACAGGGCGTTGGCGATGACGGCGGGGACGAAGTACGCCGAGATACGGTCGGCGAGGTTCTGGATCTCCGGCTGGCGGGACTGGGCTTCCTTGACCGTTCGGACGATCCCCTGGAGTGCCGTGTCCTCGCCGACCTTCGTCGCCTCCACGACCAACACGCCGTTCTCGTTGATCGTCGAACCGACGACCTCGTCGCCGGCCTCCTTCTCGACGGGAACGGACTCGCCGGTTACCATCGACTCGTCGACCGCCGATTGCCCGTCGACGACGACCCCGTCGGTCGGGACCTTCTCGCCGGGCCGGACCTTCATCCGGTCGCCGACCTCGACGTCCTCGAGGGAAATCTCGCGTTCGGTGCCGTCCTCCTCGACGATCGTGGCCGTCTCGGCCTCCATCTCGAGGAGCGTTCGCAAGGCGTCGCCGGCCTGGCCCTTCGAGCGGGCCTCGAGGTAGTTCCCGAGCGTGATGAACACGAGGATCAGCGCCGCGGTGTCGAAGTAGGTCTCCCCGGCGATCAGCCCGAGCAGGACGGCGACGCTGTAGAGGTACGCCGTCGACGACCCCAGCGCGATCAGGACGTCCATGTTCGCCCGGCCGTTCTTCACGAGCGCCTTGTAGGAGTTCTCGTAGAACGGCCGTCCGAGGACGAGCTGGACGGGCGTCGCGAGCAGGAAGCCGATCCACTCGAACTCGAGGCCGAAGACCGCGTCGGGGAAGACGGTCCCGCCCAGAAGGAACCGGTCGGCCAGGAAGAACAGGAACGGCGCCGACAGGACCGCCCCGAACAGCGTCAGCCGGAGCTGCTTGTCGATTTCCTCTCGACGGGCGGCGTCGCGCCGCTCGCGGTCCGATTCCGCGGCCCCGTCGTCGTCGCGGATCGGCGTGTAGCCGGCCTCCTCGACCGCGTCGTAGAGCGCCGACCGGGAGACGTCGGCCGGGTTGTACTCGACCTGGGCCTCGTCGGTCGCGTAGTTGGCCTCCGCGTCGACGACCCCGGGAACCAACTCGAGTGCCTCCTCGTTGGTGTCGGCACAGTTCGCACACGTCATGTCGGCGATTCCGACCGAGACGGTGGCGGATTCGGCACGGTAGCCCGCATCGTCGATCGCCCCGTAGATCTCGGCGAGCGATACCTCGCCCGGGTCGTACTCGACGGATCCCTCGTCGGTGGCGAAGTTGACGTCGGCCTCCGAGACGCCGTCGAGGGCTTCCACGGCCTCGGTCACCGACTGCGAGCAGTTCGCACAGCTCATCCCTCGGATCTCGAGGCGGGTAGTTCGCTGACTCATTGTGTACCCGTAGGGGATCGACGTTTACCTCCGTTTTCGATAGCGATCCAAAGCCGACCCGGTCCGTTACTTTCGAAACCGAAGGGATTCACGCCCCCTCCTCGAGGCGGTCGTAGCGCTCCTCGAACCGGCTCCGACAGGAGGGGCAACAGAAGTGATACAGGTCGCCGTCGACGGTCGCCGACTCGCCCTCGCTGTCGACGGTGTTGCCACACTCGGCGCAGGTGAGCGCGAACTCGGCGCCGTCGAGCGAGGGGTGCCACTCGACGTCGTCGATCAGCGTCACCGCGTACTCGACGCCGTCGACGTCGCCGACCAGCCCGTCGAGCCACCGGCGGACGTTCCGGAGCTGCGCCCGCGCGTAGAACCAGATCTCGGCGTCCGCGGTGACGAACACGTGCTCGACCGCGTCGGCGTCACCGATCCGCGCCTCGAGTTCGTCGACGGCTCCGGTCACGCCCGACACCCGGACGAACACCGGAACGCCGGCCCGGAGCTGCGAGCGGTCGACGTCGACAGTAAAACGCTTGATAACGCCCGCCTCCCGAAGTCGCTGTACCCGGTCCGAGACGGCCGGGCCGGAGAGCCCGACCTCCTCGGCGATGTCGCTGTACGGTCGCCTGGCGTCCTCGCCGAGCAGCCGCAGGATCGCCATGTCCGTTTCGTCGAGGTCTCGCATGGGCGGCCGTACGTCTCGAGTCGGGATATACCTCCGGAACGGCTTTGGAATCGAAAGTGAGGCGGCCGACCGACTACGGATTCGAGGTCCGCAATCGACGGTGAGCGAGTCCGGGGGACCGACGGCGGCGCGCTCGAACGACCCTCGACCGGCGATCCGAACGGGTGAGGACGACGCGGGGTATACGGACGGCTCGCCTCACCGTACCGGATTCGGTCGGAACGTCTCGAGGAGAGGATCGGCCGTTCGCGGCGGTGGCCAGCTTCGTTCGTCGCGTCTACTCCGATTCTCCTTCGACGCGCTTTCGTCCACGTTCGTTGCTTCTATCGGCGAGTTCCTGAACATCGTGCTCGCTGAGTTCGCTCTCACTGGTGAGCTCGTTCAGTATTTCGAGTGCCTCGATCTTCTGAAATCTCATCCAGCCGTTAGTGCGTCGAGAAGCGCTTAGAGGGGATTTTAGGAGCCTCTTGTCTCCTTATATCACGACACACCATGATAAACAACCGTTTGTTTTCCGTGATAAAGAGGTGCGACCTAACAAGGCCGTATTCGTGATTGGGAGAGTGTGCTAATTGGTACGGTGGCTCCAGAGAGAGCGTAGACAACCAAGCCCTTCGCACGAAACCGTTCCTTCTATATACTGTTTTCCGAGTCTCGTGATACGATACTTCCCGCGTTCGGCTTTCGTAACGAAGCCGCGAGACTCCAATTCGACTAACCGACGGTTCACTTCCTCTCGACTGTAGTGAATGTTGTACGCGATGATGGCCGGTGTCAGAACGAGATCCTTCGAGTGGAAGAGATCAAGGATTGCGTCATCAACGGGAAGCATCCACTCGTCTACCTGGCGAACCTGTGTGGGATCTTGGAGCAAAAGATCGGCCCAGGCTTCCTGACGCAAATCGTTTTTAACCGGGCTATATAAACCGATCACGACGAGCACCGACGCGATACCGTGTACCCAGTGCACTACCGTGGGAACAGCAGTTCCGCCAGCGGGCCACCGATGAGAAACAACAGTATTCCGGAGATCGTCAACAGCAAATAGCGGTGGTAGTCAACGACAGTCGGTCTGAAAAAGAGGAAGTACAATAATCCGATCCCCGTGACAGCGCCTACTGTGAGATTGTATACGGCAAACGGTGGGAATTCAACCACGGAGCATCAACTCCCTGAAACACTCTGTTGAATTTGCTCGTGCGTGGCGATCACTAGCAACAGGAAAATTGCGACGACGGTGTGCATCGCACTCCGGAGTGTATCGAGAAAGACCGATTCGCCGCCGGCGATGATCAAGAAGACGTGATAGAGGATCACTCCAGCAAGCGTCAGTGTGAGTAGTGTGATTACCGTCCCGAACGGCGATTCACGGAGGATACCCCAGAGAAGGAGGGACAGTACGCCGGCTGCTGTTCCGCCGATGATGGCGAACAGGATGCTCGCCGTTTGCAGCGACGCATCAATCATATCGGAGCGTAGGATAGGGTGCGTCTTCAACTCCGCTGCCTGCAGCCGAAAGCAAACTCAGAGTCGCAGATTACTGCGATCTACGCGGTTTGAACGGAGAGATAGCGGGTTACCAGCACTGTTTCGGGTATAAAACACTAGATTGTGCCCCATCTCATTGGTTGTCCCTATTCGGCTGAACGATGTTACCGCCGCCTCACTAATTATTCTCTCGGCTTGGGTTGACGATAATAAAGTCGGGTCGTGCCGACCGGTGATATGCGATGGCGCTAACCCAGATTGACCACATGGACGACGAAATGGCGGAGTGTACGGACAATTGCTTCGAAGCGGTACAGGCCTGCGAGTGGTGTGCCGACGAGTGTCTCGACCACGGCGAGGAGATGGCGCGCTGTATCCGCCTCTGTCGGGACGTCGCCGATATCACGGCGCTACACGCTCGCTTTATGGCCCGAAATTCCGGGTATCACGCTGACCTCGCGGAGACGTGCGCAGACGCCTGTGAAGAGTGCGCCGACGAGTGTGAGCAGTTCGATCACGAACACTGTCAGGTGTGTGCTGACGTGCTGCGCGAGTGCGCCGAGAGTTGCCGGAACATGGCTTCGGCATAACGGTCCTGACTACCGCGGTTCGTGGCTTCACGACTGACCATCTTTCGGGCGGAATCACACGAACACTGGACGATGGGGATGATAACGAGGGTCACAGCTGGCGGCAACGTTGTACTCGGAGGATGGCTGATCGCGGTTCCGTTCGTTTTCGGAGCGACAGGAGTCCGCCGCTGGAACGATGTACTCGTTGGACTCGTAGTCGTTCTCGTCGCCGGCTACAACTACAGCAGATCCGTTAGACGACGACCGTTGAGCAGGACCGGGGCTGGCCTCGTTACAATCCTCGGTACCTGGCTCGTCATCGAGCCATTCATATTCGGTTTCGTGGGTCCCGAACTGTGGCACAACGTTGTCTGGGGGACCATCGTAGCGAGTTTCGGGAGCTACAACGCATACGTTGCGACTCTCGTTGGGCAGACCCAACCTTTGCAGATGGCTACGGAGTAATATGCACAATTTAGCAGTATTATGTAAGTAATCGTTATGTTTCACCAACACATGGATCACCTTGGCCGATGTTTCAGTATTTAAACGCTCATGAATAACCACGATCACAATCGATCAACGGACGACGAAAATCCACCTGGAAACCGTCCTAACCGCGACCACCGGTCCACTGTCGATGGCGAGCCAGACAACACCGACGGAAAATCAGAACCTCAAGTGGAACAGTCGCTGGTCGAGGAGAAGGCTACGGACGCTGACGAGGCCGAACGAACGATCGAAGACGAGCACGAACACCGAATGGACCACGAGGGCGATGGTCACGATCACGGTGGAATGCACGAGGGCCACGAAGCGATGTTCCGCCGTCGGTTTTTCATCTCGACGCTGCTCTCGATTCCGGTTCTCCTCTACAGCGAGATGCTCCAGGAGTGGCTGGGGTTTTCCGTTCCAGCGTTTCCCGGAAGTGAGTGGATCAATCCGGTTTTCGCGGTAATCGTCTTCGGGTACGGTGGTGTTCCGTTCCTCCGAATGGCCGTCCCCGAACTGCGCAATCGATCACCGGGGATGATGACGCTCATCTCGATGGCGATCTCAGTCGCGTTCGTCTATAGCCTGGCGAGCGTCGTCCTGCCGACCCAATCGGCGTTCTTCTGGGAACTCGTCACCCTGATCGACATCATGCTGTTGGGCCACTGGATCGAAATGCGATCGGTTCGGCGAGCACAGAGTGCGCTCGACGAGCTGGCACAGCTCATGCCCGACACCGCCGAAAGAATCACCGATGACGCTGACAGCGCCGAACGCGGTTCGGCTGGCCATTCGGGAGCCGCTGCCGAAAAAACCGAAGAGGTCCCGGTGGGCGACCTTTCCGAAGGAGATCTCGTCCTCGTCCGTCCCGGTACCAGCGTCCCTGCAGACGGCGTCGTTGAGGAGGGTGATTCGGACGTGAACGAGTCGATGATCACCGGCGAGTCGATGCCAGTTTCGAAAGAGCCGGGCGACGAGGTGATCGGCGGGACCATCAACGGTGACGGGAGTCTCCGTGTTCGCATCGAAGCGACGGGCGAGGAGACGACTCTTGCGGGAATCATGCGTCTCGTCGAAGAAGCACAAGGGAGCAAGTCGCAGACGCAAGTGCTTGCTGACCGAGCTGCCGGCTGGTTATTCTACGTCGCCGTCGCGGCAGCGGCCGTGACTGCCGTCGGGTGGACGGTCGCCGTGTCGTTCGACGCGGCGGTCATCGAGCGAGTCGTCACCGTCCTCGTGATCGCGTGTCCACACGCACTCGGCCTCGCCATTCCGCTCGTAGTTGCGATCAACACCTCGCTGGCGGCCCGAAACGGGATGTTGGTGCGGGACCGCATCGCAATGGAAGAAGCACGGAACCTGGACGCGATCATCTTCGACAAGACGGGAACGCTCACCGAAGGCGAACACGGTGTCGTCGGTACAGAGACCGTGAGCAGTATCGACGAGGAGGAGGCGCTGGCGCTGGCGGCTGCAGTCGAGGGTGACTCGGAACACATGATTGCCCGCGCTATCCGCGAAGCGGCTGCTGAACGCGGTGTTAGCGTTCCCGAATCGGAGGACTTCGAAGCGATGAAAGGTCGGGGAGTTCGCGCGCGGATTACGGGTGACGAGGTTTATGTCGGCGGTCCAAACCTCCTGACTCACCTTGATATCGATGTCCGGTCGGATCTGCAGCGGTTCGCTGATGAGGCCGGCGAAAACGGACAGACTGTCGTGTACGTCGTTCGAAATGAGGAGCCGATCGCTGCCTTCGCTATGGCGGACGTGATCCGGGACGAGAGCTACCGAGTCGTCGAAGCGCTCCACGAACTCGATATCGAAGTGGCGATGCTGACCGGCGACTCGAGGGATGTGGCCGATGCAGTGGCCAATGAACTGGGAATCGATACGGTGTTCGCGGAGGTACTGCCCGAAGACAAAGACGAGAAGGTCCAAGAGCTACAGAACCAAGGTAAGTTCGTGGCGATGGTCGGCGACGGCGTCAACGACGCGCCCGCGCTGACTCGAGCCAACGTCGGGATCGCCATTGGAAGTGGGACGGACGTCGCCGTTCAGTCTGCAGACGTCATCCTCGTGCAGAACAACCCGATGGACGTTGCCCGTCTCGTGAAGCTGAGCAAGGCGAGTTACCGGAAGATGCAAGAAAACATCGTCTGGGCTGCCGGGTACAACGTCTTCGCAATCCCGCTCGCGGCGGGTGTTCTCGCGCCGATCGGGATCTTACTATCGCCAGCAGTCGGAGCGCTCCTGATGTCACTCAGTACGGTTATCGTCGCAATCAACGCACAGCTACTCCGCCGCGTCGATCTTTCCCTTTCGAGTGTGCCGGGCATGCCAACCGCTCCAGACGCACAACCGGCCGACTAAAATGGACGTCTACCGACAGCAAGTAAGCCGTCACATCACTCAGCAAGCGAAATGAACCGCATATACCTCGCCCTCGGCGTTTTTCTTCTCGTCGGAACCGTAATCGACCTTCTCTGGACGACGCTCTGGGTCGAAGGCGGCGCTGGTCCAATTACGTCTCGGTTGATGGTGTGGACGTGGCGATCACTACGATGGGTCGGCGCCCAAAACTCACGGCTGCTCAGCCTTTCAGGACCGCTGATCTTCGTGCTGACCCTCGCGGTATGGATTGTGCTAATCTGGAGCGGATGGACGCTTATTTTCGCCGGGGCCGAGAACATCCTCATCGATACACTCAACCGCGGTTCGGTGTCGTGGACCGACCGGATCTATTTCGTCGGATACACGGTTTTCACGTTAGGTATCGGTGATTTTGCTCCACGGGAAGGTCTCTGGCAGCTTATCACGATACTCGCAACGAGCAGCGGATTGCTCTTCGTAACGCTTGGCGTTACGTATACACTGTCAGTACTCGATGCAGTCACCCAGAAGCGTGCGTTCGCCACCAACGTGAGCGGGTTCGGAATGCGAAGCGAGGAAATCGTTCGGACTGCTTGGAACGGCGAGGAATTTCAGGGGCTTGATCTGCCGTTGAACACCGTCGTAACACAGCTTTCGACCCTAACAGAAAATCACAACGCGTACCCGGTGCTTCATTACTTTCACAGCGCTCAGCGGAAGCAATCCCCCGCCGTGGAAATCACGGCACTCGATGAGGCGTTGACGCTCATCCGATTCGGCGTGCCGGAACCACATCGACCGAACGAGATCTTTGTCCGAAACACCCGCAATAGTATCGAAAACTACCTCGAAACGCTTCACGAGAACTTCGTCGAGCCTGCTGACGGTTCTCCTCCCACACCGGATCTAGGAACACTCCGTGAAGCGGGTATTCCAACCGTGTCGGACGAAGAGTTCCAAACCTGTCTTGATGGCCTTGATAAACGCCGGCGGTTACTACTCGGATTGGTCGAATCCGACGTTCGGCAGTGGCCTACACAGGGAACCGATTGATAGCTGTGACAGGGAAGAAAACGCGTCTTGGTGATCCCGTGAGGTGGGACCTGTCCCGCTGGTTCATTACTCATGTACACCTACTTTCAATATGGTACCCGATGATCCCCTGACTCGGACGGCCGTGATCGTCGTCGCCGCACTCCTACTACTGCCGATCCTGATGATGATACTAATGATGCCGATGATGGGACTGTGGGGTTGGGGCCACATGTGGAACGGTACTGGGGCCGCTTGGATGTGGCTTCTAATGGGTCTCATTCCCTTGCTCGTATTCCTCGGGTTCGGATACCTTCTGTACAGGGCGGTTCGGCAACCCAGTGCCATCGGCCGAGATACTGCGCTCGAAGAGTTACGAGTTGCATACGCTCGTGGTGAGATCTCGGACGAAGAGTTCGAGAAACGTCGCAAGCGTCTGGAGGACGAAACGTAACTGTTACGTTTGATTTGGAACGCATCCAATAAGAAATTCTCAAGAATCATTTTACGGAAATCATGAGCCCTGGCGGATTCAAATCTCGCCTGAGAACCTGCTCGCGCTGGTCGCAGAGCCTCAGTCTGGTTCGAACCGCAGTGCGAGATCGATTCGCTCCTCATGTCCGTTCATCGCAGAATCGATGGGCCCTGACGGATTCGAACTCCGGTCGGAGCAAAGCTCCCCCCTGCTTCAAATCGTCGGCGATCCACTCCGCGAAGCTCGCATCTGCTCGCTTCGCTTTATGAGCGCCGGGGAGAAATTAGAACACATCGATACGGGGGAATTTACTCCTTCTCGCCTTTGTAGATCTATGGGCGATCGAGTTCTGGTTGCATACGACGGGTCAACCAGGCGAATTTCGCATTACGGCACGCCCTGAGCACGTACACTGATGCAGAGATACGCGTTCTTCACGTGAATGATCCTCAGGAATGGTACATTGCAGATGCTGTAGAGGGAGACGATTTGGAGGAGGCTCACGAGCGATCACAAGAGGCTACAGAACCGTCAATTGACAGAGCTACTGAAATCGCACAACACTACGAGAACGAAATAACGACGGAGACGGTATTTGGAGAGGCAACCACCTCGATCGTGGACTACGCGGAGGAACACGACGTGGATCACATCGTACTGGGAAGTCATGGCCGCCACGGGATCTCACGATATCTCCTCGGAAGCGTCGCTGAACACGTCGTTCGACGGGCACACATGCCTGTGACAATCGTTAGAAGGGGACCCGAAACACAAGAGTCGTGATCTCGTTCCACGGGTTGTTTGCAGCGACTGAAATCAAAAATACTCGGTGTTTAATATAAAAATTGAGGTTCTTGATTACTACGCTCACCCCTGCTGGGTCGGTGATGACTCGGGATACTCACGGACCAATATGTCGATGATCAGTTTCATCATCCCGAGGACGATCGGACCGATAAAGAGACCGACGAAACCGAAGAGTGCGATGCCACCGAAAATACCGATAATTGTGACGACAGGACTGAGCTGGGTTCCACGTCGCATGACGATCGGACGAAGGACGTTATCGACGGTACTGATAACGACTGCACCGAACGCCAACAACGCAATTGCAGGGACAGGGCGGCCAACGATGAACAGATAGATCGATGCAGGCAACCAGATAATCGACGCACCGACGAGCGGAATCATCGCTGCAACGAACGTCGTTACGATCCAGAAGATGACGTTCCCGAGGCCGAGAACGAGGAACGCAACGCCGAGCAGGACTGCTTGCGCTGCGGCAACAGCGGCAGTACCGACCAGTGAATTGTGGATCAGCAGATTTGTTTCTTTGAACAGTTCCTCTCGGACGTCGGGCTCAAGTGGTAAGACCGTACGAAACCATGCAAGGGCTTGGTCGCCGTCTTTGAGCAAATAGAATAGGACGAAAAACAGTACTGTAAATCCGATAAAAATCTCGGGAAGACCCCCGATGATGCTGAAGAGATTGCCAGCGAGGCCTCGCGCACCCGTTCTGACGACGCCGCTGAACGACTCCTGGAGGGCCGCGATATCCACCTGAATACCGAACCGTTCCGCGATGACGTCGTCGAGCTGGGAGACATCTCCAGGCTCGAACTCTGCGAAGAGTTGCCGGGCCTGATTCGCCGCAACACCAAGAATGAGAACGATCGGAAGGACGATCAGAAACAGTCCGATGAGAATCGACAGACCGGCGGATAGTCCCGCCCGGAATCGCTGTAAAAGCCGATTGTTGATGGGAGCGAGCGCGTATGCCAGGATCACGGCGATCAGAATCCAGGTGAGAAACGGCAGGACGATCAGTACGGATAGCAGTCCGACTAGAATACCGATCAGAACGAGAAACCGTTTCGATCGCTTCGATTCTGCACTCATCAGTTCATGAAACGCTTCAGCTAGTGGTTAAATCAATTATATTTACTTTCTGATGGTTTCCGATTTGTGTGGAGTGGCGTGACGAATCCAATTACTCCTCGAGGGTATTAATAAGGGATTCGTGACGGCGATGAAACTCATCTGCCGATTGTAGTCTACAAAAAACTCGGTATGGGTCGCCAGTGACTAATTCAGGCCCGGGTACCCGACGGTTCCGGAGCGACCCGGCGGTGCTTTGCCCACGAGCCGACCACGCCGCCCAGAGCACCGGGGATGGCGTAGAAAGCGAGCATCAGCAGGCCGAGTACGAGCATGCTGAACGATGCGACGAGGCCTGCGAAGAGCAGGGTCGTGAACGTCGCAAGGGCTAACAGCACCAGCGACCCGAAGACGGTGGCGATACCGCCGTGGGTTGCACCGGAACTGATCGTCCCGCCAGCGAGGTATCCGGCGGTGAGGCCGCCGAGTAGTCCGATTGCTCCCCAGTACAGGAGCACGACTGATGCTTCCGATCCGACATAGATGAGGCCGCTGATGAACCCTAATGCGAGGGTCACGACGAATCCAGTAATGACTGCTGTCCAGTTTATTTCCATGATCAAATATTACTATGCTGTCAGTGGATATAAACCTAATTTCACTAAACAGGGATAGTAAAATTAAACTGACTGGCTAGATTTTCACACTCGTTGGCTTCGTCAACCATAATGGACACGAGTACCAGAGTGGTATCCCGAATGATGCTAATCGTTCGCCCCAGTATCAGTTCGACACCGCCCTCCGGGATGGGGAATTGGACCCTGCCCTCGAAACCACCCCGTCCGACTTCTTCAAAAACTGTGTAGTCAATGCTCCCTCGCCGAGAGCCCCGAAAAGGCGCTCTCGCGCTCCTCGGATATTAATACTTGTACGAGGGGCATATGGTGTAAAGGACGTCTGTGGTAATAACTGATCATTCAATTGGAATTTACATAATGCCTTACCCGAGGAGGTTCTGGAGCGTCAGGACGACGAATAATACGATCACCACCTCAGAGATGATCCACGAGTTGTCGTTCATCCAGTCGCGGATCTTCGGGAGTGCGGCTTCTGCCCGCTCGCCCAAGACGAGCACGCCGAGCGACGGAAGCGCTAAGATGAAGAGTGTGAGCAGGACGAACCCAGCCGCGTCCGTGACCGGATCGCCGTTCGCCGCGAGGTAGGTGCCGACGCTTATCGAGGTGACGATGTCGGTCGGAAAAAACCCCAATAGGAGGAACCCCAGTCGAAACGAGAACCGCGGTGACGCGCTGGTCAACTTACCCATCCACTTCGGCGGTTCGGACACGTTCCGCTTTCGGTAGGTCTCCACCGCCGCGTAGAGGAGGAGGACGAGGACGACGAGGTAGAGCAGTTGCTGCGCACTCGCCCCTAACAGTCCACCACCTCCGCCGCCGAGACTGTTGCCGAGGAGGTACGCGACGACGACGACGAGGCTGATCGAGAGAGACGCGCCGAAGACGTATGCCGCAGAGTTCTTCCGCCACTGTTCGCTCGTGGCAAGAAAGATGGGCGAGAGTATCTGTGGGCCCGCGATCATTACGATAGCCAATGGGAGAACCTGTATGAGGCTCATCGCTGTAACTCACCGTGATTTGATTCGCTTTCGCCGTCAAAGCGTCCTATTCGCATAACCAATCCATCATATATCATTTTGAACGTACGGTGAATTCGTTTGAATCGGCTACTGAGAGCCATCCAGCGGGCGTTTCGTCTTCGCTGAGAGGTAGACAAGCACGCCGAGAACCATGCTCAATGAGGTAATGAACGTGGGTATCCAGAACCGGGTTCGTGGCTGCGTGTACGGTACCTCCGGACTCGGATCATTCATAACGGACTCGACGCAAAGAAGGTACCCTCAATGTGTTTTTTCATTGGAATTTCCATGAGAATGCCCACCACCAATCGACAAGTATCTTTTTGCTAGTTGGGAAAATCGTCGTCGATGCTGATGTTCGATGAGGTGCTGACACTCATCGAAGGAGACGGTTCCTGTCCGTTCTTTCGTATCAAATTAGCTGGACAGAACTCCATTTTCCGTCCTGCCCGATACCGTTGTCCCTTCGATCGACGAATCCGGCGGCTCGTCCTCAGAATTCTGGGCTCCGATGAATCCGACACGGATGATTACGTCGCGGTCCAGTTGTTCGGTCAGGTGGACATCGAATTGTTGGGCAAGAACATATGATGCCTCCAGCTGACGCGGAAGGCGACGAGGGCGTTGACCTGTAGCTCGTTTCCGAGGAGGGCATCCGCCTGCTCGTAATCGGTAGTAACCAAGCCGCTCGATAGACCGTCTTTTTGCGAAGGCATACCAATCGAAATTACGGCCTGTTGATGCCGTATGGAAGCGTACGCTTGGGTATGAATCGACGAGCAAGGCGACAGGAACGACGCCGAAATCGGCGCGATGAACTGCGTGGCGGACAAGTCAGCGGGAAACGCGACTGGGATCGCTACAAAATGACCCAGAGACTCGTGGCCATCGGTGACGACTACTACGTCGAAAACGAGGTCGGCGAGCAGGTATTCGTAATCGATGGGAAAACACTCCGCGCACGTGTACCCTGAAGATGCGCAATCTCGAAACCGGAGACAGGTACAAAATACAGGAGAAGGTCGCCCGCGCCACTGACACGATGACGGTCCGAAAGAACCGTCGATCAATTATACCATCGGTAACTGTTATACATCCGAGCACAGATTCCGTGTGGAGACACTCTCCTCCAGCACCGGAAAGGTATTTGCCAGCCCTCGGTGGGAGTTTCCGTGAAGACACCGGATGAAGAAACTCATTGTACTAGCGTTCGATAACGAGACTGGCGCACTCGAAGTGCGAGACAAACTCTTCGAGTTGCAAAAACAGGAGTTGATCACGATTGACGATGCTGCTGTCGTGGTCCGGAACGAAAAAGGAAAAACGGACGTAAAACAGGCCCAGAGCCTCGTCGGTTCGGGCGCGCTCGGTGGTGCGTTCTGGGGACTGCTCATCGGACTCATCTTCCTTGCACCCGTACTAGGGATGGCTGTTGGTGCAGTGTCCGGCGCGCTGGGCGGAAAGTTCTCCGATATCGGTGTCGACGATGCGTTCATCAAGGAAGTTGGCGAGCAGATCGAACCTGACGAGTCCGCGCTGTTCATGCTCGTGAGCGACGTCCAGCGAGACCGCGTTATCGAAGAGCTCGATCCGTACAACCCCGAAGTCCTGGAGACGAATCTCTCACCGGAAGACGAGGATAAACTCCGCGAGCACTTCGCCGCTGACGAAGTGACTGCGTGAGTACACCGGCTATAGTTTCATTCCGCTGTTTGTGACTTTACTACTCGGCTAAGTTATTCTGTGTTGCTCCCAAATTCGGCTGGCTGAGAACTCTGCAATATGTGGACGAGCCTGTCAGACAGAAACATTCCGAATCTCCAAAACGCTGATTTCGGGCGCTTGAAAGGCCCCAAAACCAATATATGGTAGCCATGGCCCCTGACGGATTCGAACCTCGCCTGAGAACCTGCTCGCGTTGCTCGTAGAACCTCAGTCTGGTTCGAACCGCCAGCGATCCCGTACTCGCGGTTCACGGATTGTTCGCCGCGAGGTACATGGGCCCTGACGGATTCGAACCATCGACCACTCGGTTATGAGCCGAGCGCTCTAACCAGGCTGAGCTAAGGGCCCTCGAGTCGAACGAACCCGGCACGATAGTTAACGCTTGCTGTCTGTTTCGTCCGCGAAAAAGCACCGGTTCGGCTACGCGGTCAGCGCCTCGAGTTCGTCATCGGAAAGCTCTGCCTCGAGTTCCTCGTCGGAGTGGGACTCGAGGACGTCGGCTCGCTCCTCGGCGTCGAGCTCGAAGACGGATTCGAAGTGGTGACACATAACACTCGAGACTTCGACCTCGAAGCCAATAAAGACTGTTGCGGGCGTGCCGACGGCTGGCGACCGCTCCGGCAATCACAGCGCACGCCGCGGGAGGTTACTCGTCGTAGTCGGCGAGCGTCTGCTCGGTCGTCCCCTCGCGGTGGCGCGTCGCCAGTCCCGCGAGGTGGGGAGTCTCGGGGACGATCAGCTCCTCGCAGGCCGTTCGACAGGCGCCCGTGCTCCCCGGGAGACAGAACACCGGCGTGTCGACGGCGATGCCGGCAGTCGCTCGCGAGGACATCGCTCGCGTGCCGATCTCCTCCCACGACAGCGAGCGGAACAGCTCGCCGAAGCCGGGAAGTTCGCGTTCGAACAGCGACGACGTCGCCTCGGGGGAGACGTCGTCGGCCGTGACGCCGGTGCCGCCCGTCGTGCAAACGACGTCGATATCCTGGCGGGCGACGAGACCCCGAACCGCGGTACGGATCGCGGAGTAGTCGTCCCGAACCAGCACGCGATCCCGGACCTCGTGACCCTCCGCTTCGAAACACTCCTGGATCGTGTCGCCGCCGGGATCGTCGGGGTCGGCCGCCGCGGCTCGCGAACTCGAGACCGTGACGATCCCGACGTAGAGCGGATCGATGAGGTCGTGGCCGTGGTCGTCGGTGCTCCGCCGGTCGGCGCGATCGGTCGTCATACGCGTACCTCCAGACCGAAGGGCGATAACTCCTGTCCCGAGACCGCGGTTCTCATCGGGCCGGCGCCTCCGGGTCGGCGCTCGAGATCGTCACCGTTTCACCCATCCCCGTCGGTGCGGGGTTCTCGTAGTCGCTCCAGTCGGCGGCCATCTCCTCGTCGGATAGCAGACAGTCGTCGAGGCGCGACTCGAGGGCGTCCCAGTCGACGTCGCGGCCGATGAGCGCGAGCCGCACCTCCCGATCGCCGTGCTCCTCGTCCCAGACGAGGTCGGGCTGGCCCCGACGATACGTCTCCTGTCGTTCTTCGGCAAAGCTGGCGATCCAGCGACCGGTCACCTCGAGCGTGGTCGCGGCGCCGGCGGTGCTCGTCGTGATCGCCTGGTCCTCGCGGCCGGCGATCCACGTCAGCCCCTTCGCGCGGACGAGCCCGTCGGGAAGCGAACGCAGCAGCTCGGCGAACCGTTCCGGGTGGAACGGACGGCGACGGTGGTAGCCCTCGACCTCGATCCCGTACCGTTCTGGCGGGTGCGCGTGGTCGCCGTCGCTGTGGGTGTGATCGCCGCCGCGAGCGGGGTCGCCACCGTCGCTGCAGTCGTGATTTCCGTCGGTCCCGTGTTCGCCCTCGCCAGCGTCGGCCTCGATCTGGCGCTTCCAGCCCGCCGAATCACGGACCGTCTCGAGTTCGAAGCGCTCGACGCCGAGCAAGACCTCGGGCTCCAGATCGCCGTACTCGGCCGTCTCGATCGCCGCGCGCGGTTGGAGCATCTCGAGCAGGGCGACGACTCGCTCGCGTTCCGCGTCGCTGACGAGGTCGCCTTTGTTCACCACGAGCAGGTCGCAGAACTCCACCTGCTCGAGGACCAGGTCCGAAAGGGGACGCGTTCCCTCGCCGTTGGGACCCTGCCGAACGGGAACCGCCTCGCCATCGGCGAACCGATCGTGGAACCGCCGCGCGTCGACGACGGTGACGACTGCCTCGAGGTCGTAGGGGCCGCCCGCAGGACCGCGGACGAACTGCCGGGCGATCGGCTCGGGTTCGCCGACTCCCGATGCTTCGACGACGAGGTGGTCGAACTCGTGGTCCTTCCAGAGCCGGATCACGGCTCGGGAGAGCTCGCCGCCGAGACTACAGCAGATACAGCCGTTCTCGAGGGCGACGACCTCGTCGCCAGTCTCGAGGTCGGTGCGCGCTTCCACCAGATCGGCGTCGACGTTGACCTCGCCGACGTCGTTGACCAGCACGGCAATGTCGCGGTCGGCGGACTCGAGCAGTCTCGAAAGCAGCGTCGTCTTTCCGGCGCCGAGCTCGCCACAGAGGATAGTAACCGGAACGGGCATTGGATCGTTCGCTGGCGCGAGCACACGTCGGTCTTCCGATTCGAACCGGCCGAGTTCGGGGTCCATACTATCATCTCAACGGCAGCTGGCAACCATCCGAAGCGACGAGACGGAGAGATCGAAGTTCATCACTGGCCTGTCGCTCGGTCGAGTGCGGGTTAGAATCGGCGATTGTCACGCGTAGTCGACGGTTGTTGCGAGTAGACCGCTCGAACAGCGGTCTCTCGGTCGTATCGGTTTTTCCTAAAGTAAGCGTCTGTCAACAATAGTTGGGGTGTTTGCCCGAGAAATGGGATCCCACTCCCGAGTACACCTCAGATCAGGATTGACGACGTGATGCGTACAAACAACATACGTGGAAAGATAAGTGACTCATACCCAAGTCCGCCGGTATTCTGGAGGGATCCGAGATGAAAGATATCGAAACCCAGGGCTGCGGGGTCGGACGACGGTCGTACCTGTACGGTGGCGTCATTACGCTGAGCGGGCTGGCGGGATGCGTTGGGGCCAGCGACGGCCGTGCCGAAAAAGAAGATCGGACGAACGACCCTCGGGCGGCCGACGGGCCGTCATCGGATGGACAGTCCGACGGCGAAGAACGTACCGACCAGCAGGAAGGCGAACGGACGGAGACGGAACGGACGACGATCGCCGAGTGTACGACGATCACCGAGCCCGGACGCTACGCACTGGAAACCGATCTCGAAGCGGAGCCCGGTGAAACCTGTATCGAGATTCGTACGAGCAATGTGACGCTCGATGGCCAGGGGTACGCGATCTCCGGTCCAGGACCCACCGAACCGAACGGGTTCGACAGCCCGCTCGAGACGGGGACCGCCGGCGTTCTCGTTCAGCCGGGTACGGGAGGAGAAAACGAAACGAAAGCCAAAACAGACAAGAAGAAATCCAACGGGCACGCGACCGACGGCCTCTCGAACGTGACGGTACGGAACCTCGCCGTTGAGGGGTTCGACGCCGGAATCGCCTTCGACGAGGTGACGGCGGGATCGATCGCAGAGACGACCGCGTCGGGTAATCGATATGGAATCTCCCTCCTCCAGTCAGCGGAGAACACGCTTGTCAACAACGACGCGTTCGCGAACGTCGGACACGGAATTCGACTCGAGAACGCCGACGGGAACCGGCTGGAGGCGAACGCCGCGAACGATAATTCGTTCCCCGACGAAGAAGATAGCAGCATCTTCTTCCTCGAGTCGAACGAGAACACCCTCGTAGCCAACGACGTCGACGGAAACATCACCGGCATCAGGCTCGAGAACTCCCACGAGAACACGTTCGAGGGAAACACCGTGAGCGACAACATTTTCGACGGAGTCGTGTTGATCGAATCGAGCGCGAATACGCTCGTAAGAAACACCGTAAATGGAAACACCAACCTCATCGGCATCAGCCTCGTCGAGTCACACGGAAACACGATCCGGGAAAACACCGCCAACGGAAACGCAGACTGTGGGATCTCGCTCCTGTTCTCGGACGAAAACGCCCTGATCGGAAATACGGCGAACTCCAACGGGTTCGAGGGCGGTATCCTCCTCGCGTGGTCAGACAGGAATACGCTGTCGAACAACACCGCAAACGACAACGAGAGCGGCTTCGGGGACCCCACTTTAGACGAGTTTACGGTCAGTCCCGGATTCAATCTGTTCAACTCGAGCGTTAACGAAGGGCGCGCGAACACCGCTCGGGGGAACGAGGGCGGACCGATACAGATCGTCGGCGGAGCGGAGAACAGCATCGAAGTCAACGGGATCCTGTACACCGAGCCGACCGCGAGCGGGGAAACGAATCCGTCCGTCGATCAGCAAACTGTCTCCTCGGCGGTCGTCCAGGAAGTCGTCGAGACCGGCGACCGGGAGTCTGTCCTCCAGATGATCGAAGAGGCGAGTGAGTGAGAAACGGGACACCGCGGAACAACGTCCCCGTCTCTCGTTTTCGGAACTCGAATTCGATCGGCGGAATCGCTCTTCTCGAGATAGAGGTCCGGAAAAGCGCCGAAGCCAGGACTCGAACGGGTGCGAGACGGTCGGCCTCACTCCGTTCGCCGCGTGCGACTCGCGCGCTCGAGTCCTGCTTGTCCCGCTGATTTTCTCGCTGGATACGCTCGGAGCTATCGCTCCTCGCGTGTGATTGCTCGAAAATCAGCAGGGCTGGAAGGCTTCGCGTTCCAGCCAGCCCGAAAATTCCGAAGAAATTTGTCGGACGCCGAAGCCAGGACTCGAACCTGGGACAACCTCGTTAACAGCGAGGTGCTCTACCATCTGAGCTACTTCGGCTCATCATCAGGTAATCGGGTAGGTTTGATAGGGCTTTCGTTTTCCCTTCCCGGAGTTCGACACCCTTTCACTCACCGCTCGAGTACCGGGACGCGATGAGCGACGACGAGGGCGACCGCGACGAGTACGGTGCGAACGGATCGAACGCCGACCTCGAGTCGGTCCTGGCGACCGTCCGAGAGCGGGTCGATCCGGACGCCGACGAGCGCTCGCGGCTGCGCGCGGTCGCGACGACGCTGGCCGAGCGTGCTGCGGACGCGGCGACCGACCTGGCGCCCGGCGCCGACGTGTTGCAGGTCGGATCCTCGGCCCGGGAGACCTGGATCAGCGGCGACCGCGACATCGACGTTTTCGTCCGCTTTCCGCCCGAGATCGACCGCGAGACCCTCGAGGAGTACGGCCTCGAGGTCGGACACGCGACGGTTCCCGACGGCCACGAGGAGTACGCCGAACACCCCTACGTCAAAGGCGAGGTCGAGGGGTTCGACGTCGACGTCGTGCCCTGCTTTCGGCTCGAGTCGGCGACCGAGATCCGATCGGCGGTCGACCGAACGCCGTTTCACAACCGCTACCTTGTGGAGCGCCTCGACGCGGAGCTCGCGGCCGACGTCCGCCTCGCCAAGCAGTTTCTGAAGGGGATCGGCGCCTACGGGAGCGACCTCCGGACGCGGGGGTTCAGCGGCTACCTCACCGAGTTGCTCGTCGTGGAGTACGGCGGGTTCGTCCCGCTGCTCGAGGCGGCGGCCGACTGGCATCCGCCCGTCGAGCTCGACCCCGAGGACCACGCCGCCGACGTCGCGTTCGACGACCCGTTGATCGTCATCGATCCGACCGACCCCGAACGCAACGTTGCCGCCGTCTGTTCGGCGGAAAACGTCGCCCGCCTGCAGCACTACGCCCGCAAGTTCCTCGCGGCGCCGTCGGTCGAGTACTTCGAGCCCCGGGAGCCGGCGCCGCTGACCGAGGCGGAGCTTCGCGAGCACCTCGCCGACCGCGGGACGACGCCCGTCGCGATCAGGTTCGAGACGCCCGACCTCGTCGACGACCAGCTCTACCCGCAACTGGAGAAATCCCTCGAGGGGATCGTCGGCGGACTCGAGGACCGCGGATTCGACGTGCTCCGGGCGCGGACGTTCGCGGCGGAGACGGCCGTCGTCTTCGCGGAGCTAGCCGTCGCCGAGCGACCCGCGGTCGAGCGCCATCTCGGTCCGCCGGTTCACGTCCGCGACCACGCCGAAGGGTTCTACGACGCCTACGCCGGCGACTCCGACGTGTACGGCCCGTTCGTCGACGGCGATCGGTACGTCGCGGAGCGAGAGCGGGAGTGGACGACCGCCCGTGCCTTCCTCGAGAGCGAGCGGCTGTTCGACGTCGGACTGGGGGCCCACGTCGAAACCGCCCTCGAGGACGGGTACGACGTCCTCGTCGGCGCGGAGACGACGGCGCTGCTGCCGGAGTTCGGCCGCCAGCTCCGTGCGTACTTCGAGCCACGCCCCTGAGTCCAAACGCCCGATAGCGGGGCTCAGCCCGCTTCAATCCAGGTCCAACTCGAGGTCGTGAGCCGCCGCGACCTCCTCGAGCAGTTCGACGGCGTCGGGGCTGCGGTCGCCGTCGGGTTCGATCGGTTCGCGGCCGTCGAACGTCTCGTGGACCAGCGCGACGGTGTCGGCCAGCACGTCGAGTCCGTACCCTCCCTCGAGGACGAACCCCAGCGCCGCGTCGGTTCGGTCGGCGATCCCGCGGAGCCGATCGGTCAGCAGGGCGTAGGCCTCCGTCGAGAGGCGAATCCGCGAGATCGGGTCGTGGCGGTGAGCGTCGAAGCCGGCGCTGATCAGCAGGAGGTCGGGGTCGTACGCCTCGAGCGCGGTCGCGATCGGTCCCTCGACCGCCTCGAGGTAGTCCCGGTCGTCGGTGCCGGCGGGCATCGGGAGGTTCATCGTCGCTCCCTCGCCCGAACCCTCGCCAGTCTCCTCGACCGCTCCAGTGCCCGGGTACAGTCCCTGTTCGTGGATCGACGCGAAAAAGACGTCCCCGCGGTCGTAGAAGATGTCCTGCGTACCGTTGCCGTGGTGAACGTCCCAGTCGACGATCGCGACCCGGTCGACGTCACGCGTTTCGAGGGCGTGCTGGGCGGCGACGGCGACGTTGTTGACGAAACAAAAGCCCATCGCGTCGTCGGAGACGGCGTGGTGGCCCGGTGGCCTGCCGATCGAAAACGGCGTCTCTCGGCCATCGTCGCCGTCGAGCGCCGTTTCGGCGGCCCAACAGGCCTGTCCGGCGCTGTATCTGACCGCGTCCCAGGTCTCCTCGACCGCGGTGGTATCGGGGTCCCAGTTACCCCCGCCGTCGGCACAGAACTCCCTGACGGACTCGAGGTAGTCGCGGTCGTGAACGCCGTCGATGACGTCGACGTCGACGGGATCGGCCTCGACGTACTGGACGCCGTGTTTTCGCTTCAGTCCCTCGCGAATCGCGCGCAGTCGGTCCGGCGACTCCGGATGACGCGCGCCGGGATCGTGTGCGAGACAGGTCTCGCTGTAGCCGAACTGCATCTCACTCGAACAGCGAGAAGTACGTCTCGATATCGTCGTCCGTGATCGTGCGCCGATCGGCGTGGCGCGCGAGGACGGCCGCGGCCCGGGCGACGTTGTCGGCGTAGTCCTCGAGGATGTCCGCGAGCGCGATCCGGGCGTCCATCGAGACCCGGTACCGGGAGTCGATCTCGAGGCGCGCGATGCGGTCGACCGGGGCGACGGGCAACTCGAGGCCCTCCTTGTCGACGACCGTCTCGACCCCGAAGTCCTCGGCCATCAGGGTCTTGCGCCCGTCGGCGTCCGCTCGCTCGGCAGCCTCGGTCGCGAGCTCGCTCCCGCGGTCCTGGATGCGCTTTGCGAGTTCCTCCGAGGCGTCGGCGCTCACCCGAAGCTCGTCCGCGTTCCGCCGGATGATCGTATCCACCGGCGCGAACGGGAGTTCGACGTTCATATCATGATAGCCGGAGTTAACTCCCTTAACGCTTTTCCTCGTGATTCGGCGTTTTTCGCCGTCTCAGAACACGTCGTTCGCCTCGAGTCGATCGTTCCGGACGGTCCCGCGGGCGGTTACCTCCTCGCCGAGGCCGACGTCGACGTCGGTCTCGACGCTCATCGTCGTCTCCCCGTCGTCGAGGACGATCGGATCGCCCGCCTGAACGACGACGCCGGTGAACTCGATCTCCTCGCCGGGTTCGGGGTCGTTCCGATCATCGTCCCCGATCTCATCGGCGTCCCCGCCCTCGTCCGTCCTCGAGCCGTCGTCGTCCGCCGCCGAATCGGAGCCGTCGGCGAACGACGACAGGCCCGCGTTCTCGTCGTCGGTGTCGGAACTCGTCTCGGCACCCCGGTCGGCGTCCGAATCGAGAACGGTCACCGTCGCCTGCCAGCCTGCGGAGGCCTCGAGGTCGTCCTGCCAGCCGTCCTGGATCTCGACGTCGGCTACGGCGACCTCGTCGCCGGGACCGACGTCGAGGTCGGCCTTCTCGCCCCAGAGCGCGACCCGGATGTCACCGGTAGCGTCCTGGACCCTGATGTTCCGAACCTGCCCTTCCGAGCCGTCGTCGCGGTCGAAGGTCCGTTTGGGGTCGGCGGAGCGGACGACGCCCGCGATGTCGACCGTCTGGCCGATTTCGACGTCCTCGATCGGCACGTTCTCCGGAACGTACTCGACGTCGGCGTCGACGGGCTCGATCGCGCCGCGGTTGCCGACGTGGAGCTCGAGCGAACCGTCGCGCTCGCGGACGTAGCCGTCGACGACCTCGACGGTGTCGCCCGTCTCGAACTCCGTTACCTGTTCCGCGCGCTCGTCCCACATCGTCACCCGGATACGTCCCGTCGAGTCCCCGACGACGAGGTTCGCGACCTTCCCCTCCGAGCCGTCGTCGCGGTCGAAGGTGCGCACGCTGTCGGTGTCGAGGACGACGCCGACGAGGTTCACGCTCGAGAGCCCGAGCGACAGCGCCTCGACGGTGTGAGTGTCCGAGACCTGCACGTCGATCTCGGTGTCGGGGTCGGGTTCGACCTCGTCGACGCTGACCTCGACGCCCGAAAAGCCCTCCTTCGGTCGACCCTTGATCCGCAACACCTGGCCCTCCTCGAGTTCCTCGCGGGTCGCCTCGGCGTGGTCGTCCCAGAAGGCCGCCCGGATCGACCCCGTCTCGTCGGCGACCTCGACGTTGACGACGCGGCCGTCCTCGTCCTCGCCGTCGCGCTCGAAGGTCCGCAACTCGCCGATGTCGATCACCTTGGCGACGAACTTCGCCTCCTCCATCCCGGGTTCGACGTCGGCGACGCCCCCGACCTCGCTCTCGCCGATCTCGTGGGCGATGAGCATCGCCGCCGTCTCCTCGTCGGCGAGCCCGCCCATCTGCTCGACTTTCTCCTCGACGGCCTCGCGAAACTCCTCGAGAGAAACGTCCGCCTCGAGGTCCTCGTACACGCCCTCGATGTCGCTCATTCTATGTTCGTTCATGGGTAGCCCGCGCATAAGAATTGCTCATTCGACGGCTCCGGGAGCGAATGACGAACACGAGGGGGCGAAACGGACGCGACGGCTCGAGGCCGGTTCGACGGTCGGAGTGCATACCCCCGTTGGCCCCCTCCTCCGGGATAAACCTGCGTCGCTCGCGTGTCACTCACACCCGGAATCGACGGCCAGCGGTCGAATACTTTCGAAAGGGCTTTAATGTCGACGGCAGTACGTAGAGATGAGTCCTGATAGGGTAGTGGACTATCCTCTTGGCTTGCGGAGCCAGGGACCGGAGTTCAAATCTCCGTCAGGACGCTCACTCCTTACGAGTGCTTTCACTTCGTTCAGCACTCGCTGCCTCGTTCGGTCCTGACGTGCCCAACGCTCGCTTCGCTCGCCGTTGGACTCCGTCAGGACGTTTCCGACGCAACAACACCGCGAGCGACGCGAAGCGTCGGTCGGAGATACATCACGCCGACGATCTCCAAACGTCCACTAGTGTCCGAACGGGGAGAAACTTCAGACAACGCTAGTAAAGTTCATGTAGTTACGTTAACGACTCTATCGATATGCTCGCTCACTCTCGTAACGAGGCAACCGACGAGATACTGAATACGCTGAGTCATCCCCTTCGGCGTCGGCTACTGTTCAGCCTCTACGAACGGGATAGCGATTCCGGTGAACTCCCGCTTCACCGGGTTTCAAACCTCGCGTTCGAGGAGGAGAACGTACGGGTCGAACTGTATCACATGCAGCTGCCGAAACTCGAGGAGAAGGGATACGTCTGCTGGGACGGTGACGAAGACACGATAACCGAGGGTCCGGAGTGGAACCAAATCGAACCGCTTCTTCGATTGTTATATAATCATCTGAACGAGCTCCCGTCCCAACTGAGGGGAACCGCTTCGCTGCCGTAGCTTCCACAGGACGGTCTGAACAGCGCCTCACTGGTGACAGATCGTTCAACTTTGTTGAGTGGAGTCCCCGTTCTCGAGGGGCGTCGCCACTCGAGGACGAACGGTGGGCGAGAGGAGTAAGCCCCCTTCTGTTCGATCCGGCATTCGGCTGAGCGTCCGCGCCGTCCGCGAAATCGCGGGGCGTTCGGGCTACCACGGCGCGGACTTGCACCGGTGAGGGTTCGCCGTTCCATCGATCCTCGGCCGTCCGTGTGCGGTCGGTTACGACGATCGTAACCCGCGGGTTCGAACCGCGTCGGAAGCGCGACCGCACACAGCTCGACGGCGTCGCCGTCTCGCATACCGCGGCTCTCGCGCCGGAGGCACGAGAGCCACGCGTCCCTCGGCGGGTCAGCTTCCCTTCCTCGCGGTCGGGGTCGCGCGCCTCATCGGTCGGACCGAGACGTGTCGTTTCTGTTCCAGAGCCAGCGGTCTCCCGCTCCGGACTTGCGTCCGGTCACCCGCCCGAACGGGTGGGGGGACTTTCCTCGCGAGCGTTGCGCGTCCCGGAGGGACGAGCAACGTGGGGGCACGACGCGACGTCGAGTCGCGCCGTCCCATGGTGACCGCGCCGTCGCCGTCGCGGTCATCGCGGCAGCCGGGCTCTCTCTCCCGGCGGGAGTAGGGTCGGAGGACCAATAAGTCCCGCGGTCGGGTCCTCCCGCCTCGAGGCGAATGGAAGCGCTTTAGGACGACAATCACCATGTCCGGTTGTATGTCCCAGCGACAGGGCGTTGACCTTTCCTACGAGGACGGTGCACGCGCCGTCGAGCTCGCGCGCGAATCCGTCGAATCCTACGTGCAACACGGACAGCGAGAGCAACCGGGCAGTATGCGGGAGGCCTTCTACGAGCGAACGGGGGCGTTCGTTCGCCTCGAGTCGACCCGCGGGCGGGGCAGTCTACGGGGCTGTGCCGGGGGGTACCGCTCGGGCGACCAGCTCGGCCACGTCATCGTCGACGCGGCGATCGAGGCCGCCAGCGAGGACTCCTGTGGCTCGGAAGTGAGCCCCTCGGAGCTGCCGAACCTCACCGTCTCGGTCTGTGCGGTCAGAAACGTCGTCCTCACCGACGACCCGCTGGCCGACCTCGAGCTGGGAACCCACGGCGTCGCCATCGACGGCGGCGAGGGGGGGTGGCTCTATCCGACGGTTCCGGTCGAGAACGGCTGGAGCGCCCGCGAGTACCTCGATCGCACCTGTCGGAAGGCGAAGCTCGCGCCGGGGGCCTGGCAGGACGACGACGTCGTCGTCACGCTGTTCGAGGGGCAGGTCTTCCGCGAGCGCGAGGCCGACGGCAGCATCGAGGAGCTTTGAGACGCCGATAGCACTCTTCGTCGCCGATCGTTCACCCGTCGAACCCGACCGCAGCGGCGTCCTCGAGACAGCGCTCGCTGGCGGCCTCGAGGTCGAACTCCCGAACCACCTCGCCGTCCCGAACCAGCGGCTCGAGCAGGGGCTCGGCGTCGTCGGGTCCGTCGCGGTCGGCCAGCGCGACGTGGTGGCCCCCGTCGGCGGTCCGGTAGACCTGTTTCACGCCCGAGAGCTTGCCCCGCTTGGAGATCGGCTCGCCCGCTATTTCGACGATGTCGAGGCTGAAGTCGACCGAGTCGGCCCCGGTGATGTGGCTGCCGACGCCGAAGCCGTCGGCGACGTCCCGAAGTTCGCGGATGTTCTCGGGGCCGAGTCCGCCGCTACAGAAGATGTCGACGTCCTCGTGGCCCCGCGCGTCGAGCTCCCAGCGGACCTCCCGGATGATGTGTCTGAAATCGCCCCGTCGGGAGCCCGTGGTATCGATGCGGACGCCGTCTAAGTCCTCGCCGAGGGTTTCCGCGGCGAGCAGGCTCTCGCTTTTCTCGTCCCAGAAGGTATCGGCGAGCGCGATCCGGGGGACGTCCTCGGGGACGGCCTCGTCGAATGCCCGCCAGGCGTCGGCCTGGTTCCCCTCGCCGAAACAGAACATGAGCGCGTGGGGCATCGTCCCGCCGGCTTCCCGACCCAGAACGTCGCCGGCGGCGACGTGCGAGAACCCGTCCAGCCCCGCGAGCAGGGCCGCCCGCTCGACCGTCGCCGCGATCGCAGGGTGGACGTGGCGGGCCCCGAAGGAGAGCACCGTCGCCGACGGCGCCGCGAGCCGGGCCTCGAGTGCGGCCGTGGCGAAGCCGCTTGGCTGGGAGAGAAAACCCAGCAGCGAGGTCTCCAGCTCGGCGAACTCGAGGTATGGCCCTTCGATCCGCAGGACGGGACCGCCGTCGAACAGCTGGCCGTCGGGAAGCGCGTCGACGTCGACGTCGCGACCCTCGAACAGCGTCGCGACGTCTTTCACGCCGGTACAGACCTCGAAGGAGCCGGTGGAGAACTGGTCCGCGGTCACCTCGGCGACCACGCGGGGGTTCTTCCCCGCGTGCTCGAGGGTGGTCCGGGTGCGCTCGAAGTAGGCGTCCGTCGCGGCGCCCTCGAGGATCGCCTCGGACGACACGATTCCGAACGGGTTAGTCATACCGTCGGTTTCAGTCGGCGGTCAAATAAGCTACCCGTCTGCCGTGCGGTCGCGGTCGGCGCCCGCGTTCAGTCCCGGGCTCGGATCGCGACCGCGACGACGGCCGCGACCGCGACGAGCGCGGCGGGGACTCCGAAGCCGGGGATCGTCTCGTCGTCGTCCCCGGTCGTTCCGTCGTTCGAATCGACGTCCTCGGGGTCGATCTCGTCCTCGCCGGACGGCGCGGCGCCCTCGTCGACGGCCGAGAGCTCCGCGACGGTGGGCGCGTGAACGATCGTCACCGTCTCTCCGTCGTGCTCGAGGTAGTACGCTCCGGGGAACTCCTCGTCGATCACGTAGGTGTCCCGACGGTCCGCGACGGGGTCGGCGCCCTCGAGCTCGAGTTGCTCCCGGTAGCCGGCGAGGAACTGCTCGGCCTCCTCGCTCGAGGTCCACTCGGTCTCCCAGACGTAGCCGGAGCGATCCGCGGCGGCGGTCGGATCGTCGGCCGACGCGCCGTCGGGCACGTAGGTGACGAGTTCGTCGCCGGCCCAGCCGTCGGTGTAGGAGTGGTCGTAGTCGTACTCGCCCGTTCGCTCGGTGAGGAACGACTCCCTGTCGATCACCGACGGCTCGAGCGAATCGAGGGCGTCGCCGGCGAACATCGCGACCAGTCCCGCCTCGCCGTAGGTCTCGGTCGCGGGTTCGCCGTCGACCTCGAGCTGGCTCCAGCTCTCGTTCGACCGGTCCTCGACGTCGACGCCCGCGGGCTCGCGTTCCGTTCCGGGTCGGATCACCTCGGAGCTGCTGGCCGGCGGGTCGTCGTAGGCCGCGTCGACGGCGCCCCAGTCGTCCCCGGAGGGGTCGTCGGTTCCGAGCAGGTGCTCGACGTAGTCGGGGCCGTCGCTGTAGGGCTGGAAGATCGTCGCGTACAGCACCCAGTTGAGGTTCGCGGAGCCGTCCCCGGACGCGGCGGCGTCGAGACACGACCAGCCCGCCTCGCAACGCGTCTCGTACTCGGTTTCGATCCGGGTGGCGTCGCCCTCGACGAGCCCGTTTTTCGCGTTGTCCCGGTCGACGGTGGAGCGGTTGTAGCTCCCGATATCGAAGCGCTGGTCCTGCAGGGCGTGTCCCAGCTCGTGTCCGAGGACCGGTTCGTCCACGGAGGGCTCGTCGACGTCGTCCGAGACGACGACGACCCGATCGGTGCCGGGCTCGTAGTAACCGCCGACGGCTCCGCCGTAGAGCGCGTCCCGCTCGTCGGTCGCGTCGGTCTCGTTGTCGACCGCGAACAGCGCCTCGCCCTCGACGTTCAGCCGGATCCGTTCGTCCCCGTCGGCGGCCCCGAAGACCTCGCTGTTGTTCTCCTCGAACTCCGCTCGCGTGACGACGTCGACGGACACCTCCTCGTCGAAGGTCAGCCCGCGGATCTCCTCGACGCGGGCCATCGATCGGTAGACGACCGCCTCGAGCTCGTCGTCCTCGACGACGGCGCCCTCGCGGTCGTCGACCGCGAGCTCGTCGTCGTGCCAGTACCCCTCGACGTACCCGACCGTCTCCTCGGTCGTCGGGTCGTCCGGTCGGTCGGCGGTCGCGTCGCCCCCGAACGGTCCCGCCGACAGCAGCCCCGGGACCGCGCCGCCGGCCGCGGCGAGCAGCAGGATCGACGAGACGGCGAGGAGGGCGACGACGGTCCGCGTTCGCCTCGAGTTCATGCCGGAATACCGATCCGTAAGCGCGGGCGGATCAAAAGGCCGCCGATCGGGCGAACGTTTTGTGGATCGACCGCCTACGGTCGCGTATGCGCCTCGAGCCAGCGACCACCGCACTCGTCGTCGTCGATATGCAAAACGGCTTCTGTCACCCCGAGGGCACGCTGCACGCCCCGGGCAGCGAGGGCGTGATCGAGCCGGTCGTCGACCTCGTCGAGCGGGCGCGCGAGGCCGGCGTCCAGGTGATCTTCACGCGGGACGTCCACCCGCCCGAGCAGTTCGAGGAGAGCTACTACTACGATGAGTTCGAGCAGTGGGGCGAGCACGTCCTCGAGGGCTCCTGGGAGGCCGAACTCGTCGAGGAACTCCCCGTCGAGCCGGAGGATCACGTCGTCGAGAAACACACCTACGACGCCTTCTACAACACCGAACTCGAGGGGTGGCTGAACGCCCGCGGCATCCGCGACCTCGTCATCTGTGGCACCCTCGCGAACGTCTGCGTGCTCCACACCGGCGGCAGCGCCGGGCTGCGGGACTTCCGCCCGATCCTGGTCGAGGACTGCATCGGATACGTCGACCCCGACCACCGCGAGTACGCCCTGGAGCACGCCGAGTGGCTGTTCGGCGAGGTCGTCGAGAGCGACGCGCTCGCGTTCGACGCGGCGTAGTCCCCGCGGGGCGAGCGGAGCCGACGCCCCCGGCGGGCGCTCGAACGTCGCCGTCTCGAGGAGAGGGGTTTTTGGCTCCGCCTTCGAACGGTCCACTATGAACGTGCGACGACGACCGACGAGCGTCCGGACGGACGATCCGCGATCGTCGACGCGGTCGGCCGCGACCCCCGGTGAGGGGAGGTGTCGCGAGTGAACGCCCGACGGCTCCGGGTCCTGTACGCGGGTGGAATCGCACTCAACACCATCGCGCTCGTCGCCGCGGCCGCGGAGGGAGCGACGCTGTACGCCGCGACGTTCGGACTCGTGATCGTCTACCTGGGGGTCCGATACTGGATGGTTTCGAACGGCTAGCGTTTCGGTCGATCCGATCGCGCTCGCTCTAGCCGTCCCGGAAGATCCGGTAGGATCCCTGTCCCGTCGCGACGGCCTTCGTCTCGCCGTCGGGCGTCGTGCTCTCGACGGTGACCTCGCTGACCCCGACCGTCGAGCCCGCGCGGACGACCTCCGCCGTCGCCTCGAGGTCGCCCGTCGCCGGGCGGAGGTAGTTGACGTTCAGGTTGATCGTCGCGACGCCCGTCGAGAGCGGGGCCTCGAGCTGGGTCTGGATAGCGAACCCGCCGACGGTGTCGATCAGCGTCGCGGCGATCCCGCCGTGGATGTCCGGCCGATCGTCCGGCCCCGCGGTCGGTCGGGTGTTGGTCAGCTTCTCGTCGTAGGGGATCGACAGCGTCATCGTCCCGTCGTCGACGTCCTCGACGCTGGTGCCGATCCAGGAGAGAAACTCGTGGTTCTCGTCGATGTAGCGCTGGAGGAATGCGGCGAGATCGTCGATCTCCTCGGCCGAGCGCGGCGCCTCGTCGGTCATGTCACTCCGTGCACGTGCGACGCTCTTTACGGCTACGCTTTGCCGGCTGTCGAACGCAGGGGACCCGCTCATCCGCCTCGGGACCGTCTCGAGGGTATGAGCGATCCGTCGACCGAGCGCGGCCCCGACGACGACGGCCCCGAGTACGACGTCGACTTCCGCGCCGATCCCGAGGCCTACGAGATCGGCCGCGGCGAGGAGGGCGTGTTCAAGGTCGAGCCCTACAAGAGCGAGCTGTTGCCGCTGTGGTCCTACGCCGACGAGGAGAGCGCCGAGGAGGCCGCCGAGGCGATCTACGAGCGGTACGAACGGTACCGCGAGGACGACGACTTTCCGGGGATGGACATGGCCCGGAAGTACCTCCGGATGGGGTACACGCGAGCGATGCGCTACGCGAAGTATCCCGGCGGGAAGAAGTACGGCGACGACGGGACCGAGCGCGAACCGGAACGGTGGGCCGACGGAGAGAAACGGGCGGCGGCGCTGGTCTTCGAGGAGTACTGGGAACGGGTTCGCGAAGACGGGGCCTACCGGGACGCCAGGGAACGACACCGCAAACGGCGGGAGTAGCGAACGAGTCCGAACTCCTGACTGCTAGGTTAACTCCTTTGGAGTCGTAGCTCCGACCGCGATGAGTTCACTAGTACCGATGTTCATGATGCCGGGCGGACCGGAGCTACTCATCATCCTCTTTATCGCCGTGTTGCTGTTCGGGACGGCGAAAATTCCCGGACTCGCGCGCGCCGCCGGCGAGTCGATGGGCGAGTTCGAGAAGGGCCGCGTACAGGTCGAGCGGGAACTCGAGGAGATGCAAACCGCGGCTCGGGAGCGCGCGGAGGTCGAGTCGGAGGAGACCGAGCGACCCGCCGACTGAACCCGATTTTTCGCAGGGCGCGCCGCGAGCGTCGGCGACGGCGACCCGCTACGAGCGTCCACCGGGGCGAATGCGAACGCGGACCCACTGGCCGACCTCGAGCTCGCGGTCCGGGCGGATCAGCTTCGCGCCGAAGTCGCCGTCTCGGGCACAGAACAGCGAGAGCCCGGTGATCGGCTCGTCGTTCGCGGTGACGACCACGTCGTCCCAGTCTATCGTTCGCTCGTCGAGGACGCCGAGCCGATCGCCGTTCAGTGAGACGGCCCCCGAGGACGACCTCGCGGGTCCGAGCAGCCCGCCACCCTCGTAGTGGGGGAGGCCGCCGTCGAGGACGCCTCCGGAGTCGGCGCCGACGCCGACGAACCGCGCTCCCGGCTCGGGGTGGGTCGGCGCGTCCAGCACGGCGTAGGTCTCGCCCGTCGCGACCACCTCGCCGGTCCCGTCCCAGGCGAGCGGTTCGATCTCGACGCCGGGTTCGAGCGGGAGCGATCCGGACGCCCGGTACGGGTTCCGATCCGGCTCCCGGAAGCCGACGTGAAGGTGGTTGTCGACCCAGGGGGCGAAGAAGCCGGCGCGAACCAGGGTGCCAAGCGACTCCCCCGCCGCGACACGGTCCCCGCTCGAGACGGTCGGCTCGACGTGGAGGACGCGGGCCGTCAGCCCCGCGAGGTCGTCGGGACCGTCGCAGTCGATCACGGTCAGATGGTCGTGCTCGGGAGCGTACGGTTTCGGCGGCGCGCGGACGGTGCGGGTCTCGCGGACGACCCCGGTGACGGGGCTGGGCGCGGCGGTCGTCCGGCCGTCGCGCAGGGTTCCGGGGTACAGATCGACCGCGCAGCCGCCGTCGTGGGCGCGGTACGGCGAGTTGTACAGCGAGAACCGCCGGTAGCGGGCGAGCAGCGCGTCGGGGAGGGTGACGGCCATCGGTCGTCTGCGAGTCGGCAGCGGGAGCGTTTAGACCCATCGACCCGAACGTCGGGGCATGCGCGTGTTTCGGGGCCGAGCGGGGACGATCGAAGCCGACCGCGAGGTGAGCGAGCGGCTCCTCGAGGGCGCCGCGGACGGCGACCCCGCCGTTCGCGTCTGGGCGCCGCACCGACAGGTCGCCTTCGGCCGTCGCGATAGCCGACTCGAGGGATACGACCGCGCTCGCGAGGCCGCCAGCGAACGGGGGTTTCCCCCGGTCGAGCGCAGCGTGGGCGGACGGGCGGTCGCGTACGACGGCGAGACGACGCTGGCCTTCGCCCGCGCCGAACCGATCGCGGACTTCCGTCGTGGCACCGACGAGCGCTACGAGCGACTGACCGCGGACGTGGCCCGCGCGGTAGCGGACCTGGGGGTCGGCCTCGAGCGCGGCGAGCCCGACGCCTCGTTCTGTCCGGGCGCCCACTCCCTGTCGACGTCGGACGCCGGGCGACTCCGGAAGGTCGCCGGGATCGCCCAGCGGGTCCGCCGGGAGGCGGCGCTGGTCTCGGGGATCCTCGTGGTCGACAACCGCGAGGGGCTCGCGGCCGTCCTCGAGGCGGTCTACGGCGCGCTCGAGGTGCCGTTCGATCCCGACGGAATCGGCAGCGTCGCCAGCGTCAGCGGCGAGGACGACCCGACGACGATCGCGCGGTCGATCGAGAACGAACTGGTCGGCGATCGCAGGCCGGAGATCGTCGAGGTAACGGCGTGATCGCGCCCCGGGGCCGCGGCTCGTCTAGGGCTCGCAGGCGTCGGGGTCGAACGCCCCCTCGAGCGCGATCGAGTGGTTGTCGTAGTAGGCGTAGAGGTTCTTCGGGGGCGTGTAGCGGCCGCCGTAGTGGCCGACGGGGCCCGTCGTTTCGATCGCGTTGTCCTCCCGGTCGGTCGTGAACTGGAAGTTCTCGCGCTCGTAGATCGGGTCGCCGTCGAGCCAGTAGCGGACGACGCCGTCGGCGTTCGGCGTGCCCCCGCTGACCGTGTTCACGCGGACGTAGTACTCGAACTCGTACCACCGGCCCGGGACGATCCCGGGGGTCGCGAGCGCAGTCGGTTCGCCGTCGACGATGTAATCCTGGTCGCCGTACGCGCCCTGGCCCTCGCCCATGTGGTACGTGTTCGAGAGGAGGTGATACGGCCCCTCGGGGTCGGTGCCTCGAGTGGTGATGTACATTCGGTTGCTCCAGCCGTTGGTGCCGTCGGGCGTGCCCCCGCCCGCGCTTCCGGTTCCGCTGGCGATCGCGCAGTTCCAGAGCCGGCAGTTCGCCAGCCGTCGCCCCGACATCGACCACCCGGTGTCGAGCGCGAAGTCGACGCGACCGTTGAGTTCGAGCAGCCCACTCTCGAAGTCGTAGTGGGTGCTCACGCCCCAGTTGTCGCCCTCCCTGATCCGCAGCTGCAGGGCCCGATCGCCGGAGGCCGTCGGGCTGGCGACGAGGGTGAGGTTCTCGGGGTCGCCGTTCGACACCCGGTAGAGATCGGTCCAGTCGTCGACCGCATCGTAGTCGAGGTGCAGTACCTCCTCGGGTTCGCTACAGGCCGCCGCGGCGCGGTCGACGCCGACGCCCGCGAGCCCGAACAGTCCCCCGGCGCCCAGCGCCCCGGCGCGGAGCGTTCGCCGGCGGGAGATTCGGGAGCCGCCCGTCCCGTCGATGGTATCGCGTTCGTCGCGTCGTTTGCCCGCGGAATCGCCTGTATCCGAATCGTTCGTCGTCATCTCGTCTACAGCTGACATATCACCCGTCAAAGTATCGTTCCGATTACCGGTCAGCTCGAGAGAGTACGGACCGCCTGTCGCGCCGTCTCGTCTCGAGAACGATCGGGAGGCGACCCCCGCCGAGACGGCCGCGTCGAGGACGCCGTCAGCGCAGCGTCGGGCCGTAGTTTTCGCGGATTCGCGCGCGCCGAAATCGGCCGATACTCGATCGCACGGACCGTTTCTCTCGACGAAACTGACGCCAGCCCAGGGGGTCCGGAGGGTCGCAGCAACGTTTTTCTCGGTCGGCGGTGGGGATCTCCAGTATGGCGCGACTCGTGGAGGGAGTCCGATGAGCGACGAACCGAACCCGACGACGACCCCCGAGTGGGAGGAGTTGATCGACGACGCAGGCGAGGTCGCCGCGGAGTACCGCGAGCGCGGCTGGGAGGTGCTCGTCCTCGAGCCGATCGACGTGACCCCGGTCGAGCGCGGGGATCGGTCGGGACTCGACGTTACGATCGCGGAGTCGGCGTACGGCCGCCTCGAGGACATCGTCGCCGACGAGGCGGTGGCGTTCGGGGACGCGGAGGTGTACTACCGGCCGTCCGAGGGCGGCGATCGGCGGTTCGCGCTGATCGTCGAGCGCGACGAGCGAAGCGAAACCGCGGTCGTCGTTCCCGTCGCGTACGCCTTCCCGGAGGCCCGCGACGTCTTCGAGCGCGCGCTGCGCGAGTCGGACCTCCAGGTCCACGTCCGTCCCGCGGACGCCGCCGAATGGATCGTCTTCTCCCACGGCGATCCGTCGCTGTTCCTCGAGGAACGGGACCGTCGGGCCTGGGACGTCGACTGAGTTACTCCGCGTCGGTCTCCCGCTCCCGGAGCTCCTCGCTCGCCTCCCGAACCTCCCGCATCACCGTCGAGATCCGCTCCTCGGCCTCGAGTTCCTCCTCGACGGCCAGGTCGACGCCCTCGACCTCGAGCAGGAACTTCGCGACCTCCGTGGACTCGTACATCACGTCGTCGAGTTCCTCGGCGGTGAAGAAGTCACACATCGCGCCGTAGAGGAAGGTCGCGCCCGCCATCCGGACCTTCTCCTCGAAGGACGCGCGGGCCTGGTTGACCGCCTGGGGCGTGTAGGTGTCGGTCATGAACGGGACCAGTTCGGGGAGGTTCTCGCCGATCTTGGTCATCTCGACCCCGGTCTCGGTTCGGAAGTCCGAACAGAGCCGGGCGATAGCCCACTCGCGGGCCGTGATGTACGTTCGGTCCCGCAGGAACTCGTTGACCCGCTCGTACTGGGCGCCGTCCATCTTCTTGAACCGGGCGTACTTCCGGACGTCGTCGGGCACGTCCGACTCCTCGGGTTCGGGATCCGGGACGTTCGGCATCGGGTCGTCGCCGGAATCGTCGGCGTCTGCTGTGCCGCCGGCGTCGATCGAGTCCCGCTCGTCGCCGTCGGATTCGTCGGTCCGAGCGTCCCGGGCCTCGAACCCGGCGTCCGCGCCGTCGTCGTTCATGGCCGCGTATTGCCAGCTACTCGGGATAAGCGTTGTTCTCGAGTACTGGCGTAAACTCCGCTCGCATCCTCGGGAGTTCTATCGAATTTAAGTTCGTGAGGAATGTCCGATACGGTATGTCACAGACACCGGTCGTCGTCGAGGCGGTACGAACCCCGCAAGGGAAGGAGGACGGCGTCTTCGCGGACGTGCGCAGCGAGGACCTCTCGATCCCGTTGATCGACGAAATCCTCGCCGAAACCGGCCTCTCGGGCGCGGAGGTCGACGACCTGATGTGGGGCTGTGCCCAGCAACGCGGCGAGCAGGGCAACAACCTGGCCCGCGTGATCGCGCTGCTGTCCGAGCTGGGCGAGGGCGTCCCCGCGACGACGATCAACCGCTGGTGTGCGTCCTCGATGCAGGCGGTGATCTCGGCCTCGGACGCGATCGCCGCGGGCAACCGCGACGCCGTCATCGCCGGCGGCGTCGAGAACATGTCCCGGGTGGCGATGGGCGAGAACACCCACAACGTCCACCCGCGGATGGCCGAGCTGTACAACATCGGCGAGCTCCAGATGGGGATGACCGCCGAGAAGGTCGCCGAGGAGTACGGCGTCAGCCGCGAGGAGCAAGACGAGTACGCCGCCCGGAGCCAGCAGCGCGCGACCGAGGCGACCGAGGAGGGTCGCTTCGACGACGAGATCGTCCCGATCGAAACTGACGACGGCACCGTCGACGAGGACGAGGGCATCCGGCCGGGTACGACCGCCGAAAAGCTCGCCGAACTCCCCACGGTGTTCAAATCCGACGGCACCGTCACGCCGGGCAACGCCTCCCAGATCTCCGACGGCGCCTCCGCCCTGCTGATCACGAGCGAGGCCTTCGCCGCGGAGCACGACCTCGAGATTCTCGCCGAGGTCGGCACGAACAACGTCGCGGGCGTCGATCCCACGGTGATGGGGATCGGACCCGTTCCCGCGACGGAGGGCCTGCTCGAGCGCAACGGCCGCGAGATCGGGGACTACGATCTGGTCGAACTTAACGAGGCCTTCGCCAGCCAGTCGATCTACTCCCGCGACGAGCTCGGGATCGACCCCGAGACGTTCAACGTCAACGGCGGCGCCATCGCGCTGGGCCACCCGCTCGGGGCCTCCGGCGCGCGCCTGCCCGTCACGCTGATTCACGAACTCCGGAAGCGCGGCGGCGGGCGAGGCCTGGCGACGCTGTGTGTCGGCTTCGGCCAGGGCGCGGCGATCGAGTTCGAGGTCAACTAAGCCGATCAGTCTGGGCCTTTTGGTCCAGATTTTGCGAGGGCGCTCGCACAGCGAGCGCCCGAGACAAAAGGTGGTCGCGTCAGGGTGCGGCGATCGAGTTCGAGGTCGACTGAGACGAGCTCCGGGCCCGCGATTTAGTAGCTCCGAGCCGTAGGCGGCGTATGAGCACCATCCTGCTGGCGGCGATCGTCGGCATCCCGCTCGCCTGGCACCTGGGGATCACCGCGTTCGTCTACTACGACGCGGGTCGGGTCGGGCTCGAGCCGGCCCGAAAGTGGGCCGCGATCGCGTTCGCGGTCCCAATCTTCGGCTTTTTCATCTACCTGTTCGAGCGCAGTGAGCGCGACTACGATCCCGAGAGCGACCCCTACAAGGGAAACAACTTCAACATTCATCCCTCGAGAGCCGACGACGCGCCGCTTCCCTCGCGGGGGGACGATCGGACGGGGCCGGACGATCTCGAGGAGCCGAACGGGTCGGGCTCCAAGGGCGAGCGGTAGCCGACCGCAGTCAGAACGCCAGCGTCTTGACGACGACGGGAACGCTCCGGTGGCCCGCGATCGGCGCGCCGACGTCGAGGTAGTCGCCTCCGCGGGGACGGAGCTCGTCGAGAACGGCCAGGGGCCGATCGGTTCGTCGACGGAGGAGCTGTCCCAGCGCCTTCGCGCAGTTCTGTCGGGTCACGACGACGACCGGAAGCGACGGCGGGAGCGGATCGACGGCCCCCGTGAGAGCGTCTGCGAGCACGCCCAGACGGTCGTACTCGAGCGGGCCGACGTCGGCGATCGCGAGGGCGACGGCGTCGAGGTCGGCGAGGTCGTGGAGTTCCCGGAGCCGCGCGACCGCCGACTCGAGCGGTTCGCGGAGGGCCCGTTCCTCGCGGCCCGCGAGGTCGCCGGCGTCGGCGACCGGGACGTTCCGGATCGGGAACAGGTCGGGCTCGATCGAGATCGTTCGCCCGCTGAGCGTCGTCGACTCGGTGCCGGCACCGACGACGGTCGCTCGCAGGTCCTCGTGGGGCTCGCGGACGGACCAGGCCCGGACCCGCTCGTGATCGCGGAGCGCGGCCGCGAGCGGCCCGCCGAGATCCCCGTAGGCGAACGGCTCGGACGGCGGCGAACCGACGAGACGCCCGACGCCGCCGCTGAAGACGACGCCGTCGAGGGAAACGGGCTCGGACGGGAGCTCGCCGATCGCCAGCTCGCGCGTGAGGGCGTCGAACGGCGGCCCCTCGAGCAGGTCGACGACTCGGTCGGCCATCGCCGCAGCGAGCGCGGCGAGCAGTTCGTCGTCGGGTTCGTCGCCGACCTCGAGTGGAAGCTCGAGCGCGTCCGCGAGCAGCCACGCGGGCGGCGAGATCGACTCGACGCGTCCGTGCCCGTCGAACCGGACGAGTCGGCCGCCGACGTCGAGACAGCGCGTCTCTCCGACCAGCTCCCCGCCTCGCCCGCGCCCGTCGCCCGATCGCCCCTCGAAGATCGCGGCGTTGGTCGTCCCGCCGCCGACGTCGACGTTGGCGACGGTTTCGCCTCGCTCGGCGGCGCGGGTCGCGGCGCCGGAACCGCGGCCGGCGAGGACGGCCTCGAGTTCGGCGCCGGCCGTCGCCGCGACGAACCGCCCCGCGTCGGCCGCGATCCGGTGGACGAGCGGTTCGGCGTTCTCCCGGCGGGCGGTCTCGCCCGTGACGATCACCGCGCCGGTGTCGACGGCGGCGGGATCGACGCCCGCCGCCTCGAGGTCGGTCGCGACGTGCGCGGCGACCGCCTCCACGTCGATCGTCTCGGGATCGAGCAGCGGCGTCTCGCGGACCGGTCCCCGAAAGGCGATCTCGCGGTCGGCGATCTCGGGGCTCGCGACGCCGCCGGGCGGCGTCTCGACTCGCAGGCGGCTGACGACCGTATGGGTCGTCGTCGTCCCGACGTCGATCCCGACGCTGGTCAGCCGTTCCGAGCGGTCGGTCACGGCCGATCAGGACTCCCTGAACGCGCGGTCGTCCTCGCGGAGGTCGATCCCGCTGGCCTCGGCCGCGAGGGTTTCGGCGATCAGGTCGACGAGCTCGGCGCCGGCTTCGACCGGGGGAAGCCCGCCGTCGTGGACGTTCGAGACGACCGACTTCCTCGAGGTCGCCGTCCCGCGCTCCGGGCCGTAGACGAGGTACGCGCTCAGGCTCTCGGCGCTGCCGAGCCCGGGGCGCTCGCCGATGAGGATCACACAGCAGTCGGCCCCGAGCTCCTCGCCGATCGCGTCCATCACGTCGACGCGGCCGAACTCGACGAAGACGGGCGTGCCGACCGAGATCCCGCGCTCGGCGAGCCCGTCCCGGAGGATCGGCAGTAGCTCCGGGACGTTCGCCTCGACGGCCGTCGAGGAGAGCCCGTCGCTGACGACCAGCTGGACCGCAGGTTCGAGGTCGCACTTCTCGAGGAGTCGCTCGCGGCTCGCCGCGTCGAGCTCCCGGCCGAGATCCGGTCGTGCGAGGTACTGGTCCGCGTCGTCGACTTTCGTCCGGAGGGCGACGAGGTCGAGGTCCGCGAGCAGCTCGTCTCCTACCCGGGAGCGGACCGCGTCGCGGGCGACCGCGTGGTCGGCCCGGAACGCCAGCAGCGAGTCGGTGGCCGGTCGCGGGCCGGCGCGACCGACGCCGAGGCGGGTCGGCGTTCGGTCGGCGATTCGCCGGAGCGCCTCCTCGTCCGCGATCGCACGGTCGGTCTCGACGTCGGATTCCGCGTCGCGGTCGGCGGTCGGTTCGGGTCCGTCGGCGTCGGCGCCAGAGTCGGATGCCATGATTACGTGAAGATCGTCGGATCGCCCGCGCGGTCGGTGAGCCGGCCGTCCCGCCAGAGGTCCATCTCCTCGAGCCACTCGCGGAAGGCGGGCGCCGGGTCGCGGTCGAACAGTTCCCGGAGGGCGGGGGCGTCGTGGTAGCTGTTGGACTGGTAGTTCAGCATGACGTCGTCGCCCATCGGAACCGTGATGAAGTAGTTCGCTCCCGCCGCCGCGAGCAACACGGCGAGGTTCTCGATGTCGTTCTGGTCGGCCTGCATGTGGTTCGTGTAACAGGCGTCGATCCCCATCGGGATCCCGTGGAGCTGGCCCATGAACACGTCCTCGAGGCCGGCGCGGATCACCTGTCGCCCGTCGTAGAGGTACTCCGGACCGATGAAGCCGACGACGGTGTTCACGAGGAAGGGGTCGTACCGCTTCGCGAGCCCGTAGCAGCGGGCCTCGAGGGTGAGCTGGTCGACGCCCTCGTGGGCGTCGCCCGACAGCTCGGCGCCCTGGCCCGTCTCGAAGTACAGCACGTTCGGCCCAGAGGACGTACACCGACGCCGCGCGAGCTCGTGGGCCTCGTCGAGGAGGGCAACGTCGACGCCGAACTCGTCGTTGCCGGCCTCCGTGCCGGCGAGGCTCTGGAAGACGAGATCCGCGGGGGCGCCCTCGCGGATGGCGTCCATCTGGGTGGTGACGTGGGCGAGACAGCAGTTCTGGGTCGGCACGTCCCACTCCTCGATGAACCCGTGGGTCGCCTCGAGGATCCGCGTCGTCGTCTCGACGCCGTCCTGGACCGGGTTGACGCCGATCACGGCGTCGCCGACGCCGTAGGACAGTCCCTCCCGGGTCGCGTCGACGATATTCGCGACGTCGTCGGCGGGGTCGTTGGGCTGGAGTCGAAAGGAGAGGGTTCCCCGCTCGCCGACCGTCGTGTTACAGCGCGCGGGCACTTCCATCCGCGAGGTGACAAGCGCCAGGTCGAGGTTCGACATGAGCTTCGTCACCGCGGCGATCATCTCGCTTGTGAGCCCCGGTCGGATCGCCGCGATCTCTCGCTCGCCCGTGTCGGTGGCGACGAGGTACTCCCGCAGGTCAGCGACGGTCCACTCGCGGATTTCGTCGTAGATCGGCTCTCGGACCGCCTCCTGGATGACCCGCGTCACCTCGTCCTCGTCGGCGGGGACGGCGGGATTCTCCCGCAGCGTCTCGAGTCGCATCCCCGCCAGCGCCCGCTTGGCGGCGACTCGCTCGGCGTCCGAGTCGGCTGCGACTCCGGCCAGTTCGTCGCCGGTTTTGGGCTCGTTCGCCTTGGCCAGTACCTCGACGACGGAGTCGAAGCGATCCCCCGCGTCGGGCGTCGTGGTTTTGATTGCCATCTCCCGTCCGACGGTAGGGCGGGGAGAACCTTCACCGTTCGTCAAATGTTACCAAACCACGGTTGCTGGAATGAAAGCGACGGCGCGTTCGACGCCCGACGATAGCCACGGTTTTCTTCGACGAACCGACACCACCGGTATGAAGCGAACGACGGTTTGGACGGTCGCCATCTTCCTGTTCGTCTTCGGGGACGCGATGGCGTTACAGGCGAGGGGGCCGATCCTCTCGAGTCTCGAGGCGACGTTCGCGGTCTCGGAGGCCGAACTCGGGCTGGTGGCGCCGGCCGGAACCGCGGGCTTCGCCGTCGCCGCCGTCGCGACGGGGCTGCTCGCGGGACGGCTCCGGATGCGGTGGGCGCTGTTCGCGGGCGCCGCGGGCGTGATCTGTGCGCTGGTCGCGATGGCGGCCGCGCCCGTCTACGCCGTCTTCCTGCTCGCGTTGCTGGCTCAGGGCGGCGCCGCGGGCGTGTTTCGCGGCGTCGACCGAGCAGCTCTGAGTCACATCCACTCGGCTCGTCGCGGGCGAGTCTACATCGCGTACGCGCTCGCCTGGGCCGTCGGGGCCGTGCTCGGGCCGCAGCTGGTCACCGGCGTCCTCGCGGTCGCGGACTGGCGGGTCGTCTTCCTCGTCCTCGCGGGACTCTTCGTTCCGGTCGCGGTCGTCGCCGCCCGGACCGAACTTCCCTCGATGGAGGCCGAGCGGTCGATCTCGGTCGGTGCGCTTCGCGAACTGCTCGGCCGACCCGCCGTCGTCGGCGCCACAGTCGGCATCCTGTTTACCGGCGCCGTCGAGGGGATCGTCTTCACGTGGCTCGTCTACTACGCCGAGGGGTTCTACGGAACGGGGACGGCCAGCCTGCTCCTGTCGACGTACCTGCTCGCGTACATCCCCGCCCGCACGGGCTACACGCTGCTCGTGGATCGGGTTCCCTACCTCCTGCTCATGCTGGTCGCGACCGTTCCGGCGATCCCGGCCTTCGCGATCGCGTTCTCCGGGATCACCGGTCCCGTCCTCTTCGCGGCCGTCTTCGTCGCCGGGGCCGGGCTCTCGAGTTGCTTCCCCGCGCTGTCGGCCTACGCGGTCGAGGCGGCTCCCGAGTACAGTGGCCCGATCAACGCCCTCACGACCGGGGCAACGTACGTCGGGATCGCGGTCTCGCCGGCCGTCGTCGGCGTCCTCGCCGAGGCGTACGGACTGAGCCGAGCGATCTGGCTCGTGATCGGCTTCGCAGTGTTGCTCTCGTCGACGATCGCGGTGACGTGGCTCTGGACGGGAACGCCGGAGGCGCCGACCGTCGACGCCAGCGCGTGAGAGAACGGGAAAAGCGGACGGCGACTCAGTCGTCGGCCGGCGCGGCGCTCAGCTGGTCGTCGGCGACCGTCCCGTCGTCGTTCCAGCCCCGCACCTCGTAGTACTCCGAGAGCGCGGCGTCGAAGTCGGGGAGCTCGTAGGGCAACGCGTCGTCCTCGCGGTCGAACCCGCGCTGATTGTTGAAGTGACGCTCGAGGGCGACGACTCGTCCGCCGATCTCGAGCAGCTCCTCGTAGTCGGCGTCGAGCAGGGTCGACAGGCGGTCCTCGTCGACGAAATCGCGCGAGAACTTACAGAGGACGGCGCTGTCCTTGATCGCGTTGACGTTCTCGAGCTCGACGACTTTCGGGGGTTTGTCCTCGAGGCCCTCCTTCTCGAAGGCCCGCTCGGAGTCGACCAGCGGGTACTCGTAGGGGTAGAACTCGGCGTACATGTGGTCGGCGCCGCGGTTCGAGGTGGCGAAGGCCAGCCCCTGCCCGTTCAGCGCCCGCCCGTCGTGGGCGGGGAACTCGAGCCCCTTCACGGACCAGTTCTCGACGCCGAGGTCGTCGTGGACGCGGTCGACCCCCTCGGCGAGGTCGTCGCCGACGTCCTCGCGGTAGGCGATCTTCTCGACGAGCTCGTGGATCAGGTCGGCGTTGCCGAACTCCGCCTCGCTGGCGAGGTAGGCCGCGACGGTGTCGCCACAGGAGATCGTGTCCAGACCGAGCTCGTCGCAGAGCTTGTTCGACTGCATGACGTCGACGATGTCGTCGACTCCCGAGTTCGGGCCGAACGCCATCACGGTCTCGTACTCCGGCCCCTCGGTCTCGAGGCCCGACTCCTCGTCTCTGGTGGGAAGTTTGCAGGCGAACGCACACGCCGAGCAGGTTCCCTTCTTGTACTTCTTCTCCTCGACGCGGTCGCCGCTGACGCCCTCGGCACCCTCGAAGGACAGCTCCGAGAAGTACCGCGTCGGCAACGCCTCGACGGTGTTCGCGAACTCGGTCATCGAGGAGGTCCCCTGCCGTTTCATGATGTGATCCGACTGGGCGGCCTCGCCGTGGATCTCCATCTGCAGCGGCGGAATCTCGACCTCGCGAGTCGAGTCGCCGTCGAAGGTGATCGCCTTGACGTTTTTCGACCCCAGGACCGCGCCCAGTCCGCCGCGACCGAACGCCCGCTCCTCCGAGGTCATGATCGAGGCGAACCGGACCTCGTTCTCGCCGGCGGGACCGACGACGACGGTGTGTTCCGATTCGAGGCCGTGCTCGTCCTCGATGTACTCGCAAGTCTCGGGGACCGTCGCCTCCTCGAGCTCCGGCACCGCCTCGAACTCGACGCTCTCGTCGGTGACGTGGACGATCACGAGTTCGTCGCTGGCGCCGGTGACCTCGAGGGCGCTGTAGCCCGTTCCCGTAAAGTTCCGCGAGAGGAAGCCGCCGGCGTTCGAGGAGAGTAATCCCTCAGTGAGCGGCGAGACCGCGGTCGCCGACATCCGCCCGGTGAAACTCATCGTCGAGTGCTGGAGCGGTCCCGTCGCGAAGTAGAGCCGATTGTCCGCCCCGAGCGGGTCGGCGTCGAACGGGATGCGGTCGTGGGCCAGCTTCGTCCCGAGCGCGCGTCCGCCGATGAACGACTCGAGGACGTCGTCGACGTCCTCGGCCGACGAGGTGCGGTCCTCGAGGTCGATCGAGCACAGCGGTCCGTGAACGTGGTTCATACTGTATACGGTATATCGATCCCCATAAAACAGTTACTGTATACGGCATTATCGGTGCTCTCGGGACAGGTCTCCTTCGTCCTCGTGGGCGGCGTTCGGCCGGGACGGCCGGCGACGATAACAGGAACTGAACGTCACTGCACACTCATCGCCGGACTGCACTGCGATCGGTGTGTGGATGGTTCAGCTCCGACGATAGCCCTCCAGGGAGGCGTCGGCGGGGAGGTGGAGTTCGTCGTCGAGGACGACCTGCAGGCGATCCGTCGCGAACAGGCGATCGATCTGGTCGTGCGTGAACGTGCCGTCGCAGTCCTCGCCGACGAAGGTCACCCGTTTGGAGGTGCGTTCGACGACAGTCGCGAGCGCGCTGCCGGTCCGGTAGTGGTACCGGATGGTCGTTCCGAGGTGGAGGGTCTCCGCGGTGAGGGCGAGCGATCGTCCGTGTGGAACCATATCCGTTCCAGGCGGACAGTCGATATAATTCTTGTGTACTAACGCTTGTAATTATATTGGGTATCGAGACGTCATCCGACAGTCCCGCTCTCTCCCCCGGATACCGCGTACACTGTCTTCACAGAACTAATCAGAAATAACTACAGTCCCCGTTTTGGAGTGCTGTTCGACCGTAGTCAGCCGAACAGACCGATTCCGAACTCGCCGCTCGCGTTGCTCGAGCCGTTGGTCGCGCTCGGTCCGCTCTCGTTTTCGCCGTCGTCGGAGGCGTTCAGTTCGGGTTCGGCGACGGGATCGGCCGTTTCGTTGGAATCGCTCGAGTTCGGTCGGTCGTCGGGAGTGGACGAGTTGGCCCCGGTCTCGTTACCGTCTTCGGTGCCCGTCACGTTCTCGGAGTCGGTCTCGTTACCGTCTTCGGTGCCCGTCACGTTCTCGGAGTCGGTCTCGTTACCGTCTTCGGCGCCCGTCACGTTCTCGGAGTCAGTCTCGTCTCCGGTATCCGTCCCGTTCTCCGCGTCCGTTCCGTTCTCGGGATCGGTCTCGTCTTCGGTTTCCGTTTCGTTCTCGGGATCGGTCACGGTCTCGTTCTCACCGTCCGTCCCGTTCTCGACGTTCGTCTCGTCCCCACTCTCCGCCCCGTCACTCGAGTTGGACTCGGTACTCTCGTTTCCGCCGTTACCGCCGCCGTCACCGTTTCCGCCGGTGCTATCTTCGTCCTCGTCGTTTCCGCCGTCTGCAGAGTCGTTACCGTTTCCCGTATCGCCTCCGCTTTCGTCGTCGTTACTACCACCGCTTTCGTTGCTGCCGTCTCCGTTTCCCCCGTCGGTTTCGCTATCGGTGTCGGTACTGTTCCCGTTGCTACCGTTCGCGCCATCGCCGTTCCCGCCACCGCTCTCGTTGCCGCCGCCGTTTCCGCCGTCGTCGCTGTTACTGCCGTCGTTGTCACCGTTCCCGCTATCGTCGCCGTTCCCGCCGTCGCTGTTGCTCTCGTTTCCGGAGTCCTCGCCCCCGGTATCGTTGTTATCGTCGCCGTTTCCGCCGTCGTCACCGTTCCCGGAGTCGTCGCTGTTTCCGCCGTCGTCACCGTTCCCGGAGTCATCGCCGTTTCCGGTGTCGTCGCCGTTTCCACCGTCGTTGTTCCCGCCATCGTCGCCGTTTCCGCCGTCATCCGCGTCGTTGCCGTTTCCGCCGTCGCTGTTACTCTCGTCTCCGGTATTGTTGCCGTCGTCGCTGTCGTCGCCGTTTCCGGTGTCGTCGCCGTTCCCGGAGTCATCGCCGTTTCCGCCGTCGTCACCGTTCCCGGAGTCATCGCCGTTTCCGGTGTCGTCACTTCCGCTGTCGTCGCCGTTTCCGGTGTCGTCACTTCCGCTGTCATCGCCGTTTCCAGAATCGTCGCCGTTTCCGCTATCGTCGCTCGAGTCGTCCTCGGAGCCGTAGGACTCTTCGTCCGGATCCGTGATGACGAGTTCGTACGCCGCGGTGTCCTCGCAGTTGTTGAGCGGGAAGGAGTAGACGGCGCGTTCGCCCGGCGCGGGACTGTCCTCCTCCCTGTAGAGGGCGGTCGCGAGTTCGGAGCCCTCGCCGTCGAAGATCCGGGCTTCCATGTCGATGGCGAACTCCCCGTCGGTCGTGTTCTCGAGCATGACGTGGACGTTACACTGGTCGCCCGGCGGATCGGACGCCCAGGTGTAGGTGTGACGGCGGGCGACGAGCGAATCCTCGAGCGAGGCGGAGATGAGGACCTCGCCGGGGATCGACTGGTCCTCGTACTGGTCCTGTTCCTCCTCGGACCCGTCGTCCGTCGACTCGTTCCCCTCGGACTCGTTCCACTCCGCCGGACCGTCTCCCCCTTTGGCCTGCTCGTCGTCCGAATCGTTCCCGTTCTCGCCGTCGGACTCGTCCCCGAGGGCGCCACACCCCGCGAGAATAGCCGAGATCGATACCCCCGCAGCCGTGCCGAACTCACGCCGATTGAGATCCATGTAACACTCCTCCTGACCGCTCGCCGTCGGTTCGCTGACGATACATCTAGTTCGGTTGTACCCTTCGGCGCTCCTCCGTGTTTAGCCCGTCGGATCGCCGAGGAAGCACTTGGTTCGCTGATACTATCGGACGAGAACTATTTCTTCTGCAGGCACTGGCAACCGTCAGTGAGAGACCGGATCGAGACGATCGTCGCGGTCCTCGGCGTAGATCCGATCGATCCGATCCTCGAACCGCTCGAGGATGACGCGACGTTTCTTTTTCATCGTCGGCGTCAGCATGTCGTTTTCCTCGGTGAACTCCCGCGGCACGAGCTCGAATCGCTTGATCGTCTCGTGGCTCTCGAAGTTCTCGTTGACCGCCGCGACCGTCTCGCCGACGTACTCCCGGACGCGGTCGTCGTCGCACACCGCCTGGGGGTCCTCGGGGAGGTCGATCCCCCGCTCGTCGGCCCACTCGCGGATGTGATCCGTGTTCGGAACCAGCAGGGCGCCGACGAACTTCTCGCCGTCGCCGACGACCAGACACTGTTCGACGACCTCGCTGGCCGCGAACGCGTCCTCGATCGGCCCCGGCGCGACGTTTTTCCCCGTCGAGAGGACGAGGATCTGCTTGACCCGATCGCGGAACTCGATGTAGTCGTCGGGCCGGAGGTGGACGATGTCGCCCGTTCGGAACCAGCGGCTGCCGTCCGCTTCGAAGAACGACTCCGCCGTGGCCCCCGGCTTGTTCCAGTAACCTTCCGCGACGTTCGGCCCGCTGACCAGGAGTTCGCCGACCTCGCCGGGGTCGGCGAACGTCTCCTCGCCGGTTACCGACTCGTCGACCCGGACGTCGACGCCGGGCAACGACGGTCCGATCGTCCCGATCCGCGGCTCCTCGGGCGGGTTGACCGAGACGACGGGGGCCGTCTCGGTGAGCCCGTATCCCTCGTAGATCGGCAGCCCCATCGCGTGGTACAGCGTGCACAGTTCCTTCGAGAGGCTCCCGCCGCCGCTGATCAGGAGTTCGATCTCGCCGCCGAGCGCCTCGCGGACGCTCGAGAAGACCAGCCTGTCGGCCAGCGACTGCTTCGCGCCGAGGACGGGCCCGGGGTCGTCCGCCCGCTGGTACCGGACGCCGACATCGGTCGCCCACTCGAAGATTCGCTTTTTCGCACCCGACTCGCTGGCCTGCTCGCGGATCGTGTCGTAGATCTTCTCGTAGACGCGGGGAACGCTGGTCGCCGTATCCGGCTGGACGGTCCCGAAGTCCTCCTTGAGCGTGTCGGTGCTCTCCGCGTAGGCGATGCAGGCGCCGCTTGCAAACAGCAGGAAGTGGCCCGCAGTGCGTTCGAAGACGTGCGCCAGCGGCAGGTACGAGACCGACTGGACGGTCTCGTCGATCACCGGGAGTTCGTCGTCCTTGTCGGGGCGTGGCCCGTACCGCTTGCGGATCTGGTTGACGTTCGACCGGAAGTTCCGGTGGGTGAGCTCGACGCCCTTGGGCTGTCCCGTCGTTCCGCTCGTGTAGATGAGACTCGCGAGGTCGTCCATCTCCGGGGTATCGAGCCACTCCTCGTAGGTCTCGAGGTCGAACGCGTCCTCGCCGCGGTCGTAGACGTCGGCCAGCGTCAGGACGTCGTCGCGGTCGTCGTACCCCTCGAGGCGGTCCATCGAGACGATGAACTCGAGGTCGAGTTCGTCCTCGACCTCGAGAACGCGCTCGAGCAACGCCTCGTTCTCGACGACGACCGCGTCGGCGTCGGGATCGTCGAGCAGGTACCGGACCTGATCGGGCGAGGAGCCGGTGTAGACGGTCGTGACGACCGCACCCGCCGAGAGCAGCGCGAAGTCGGTCTGGGCCCACTCCATGCGCGTCTCGGCGAAGATGCCGACCCGATCGCCCGGCTCGATACCCAGCTCGCGAAAGCCCGCCGCGAGGTTGCGGACAAGGGCTCGCATCTCGGTGTAGGAGATCGGCCGGAACGAGCCAGGGTCGGCGGGCTCGAGGACGGAGTCGGTCAGCGAGCGGTCGTAGATCCCGCCCTTGTACCGCTGGGCTGGCCGGTTGGGGTAGCGCTCGACGGCGTCGTCGAACAGCCGACCGAGCGTCGTTTCGCCGATGACCTCGTCCTCGTACTCCCGTTCGGCGTCCCGCCAGTGCATACCCGCATAACAGTACCTCCCGATCGATAAAACGTGATGAAACTGAACGCATCTGTCACCCCGTTTATTCGTCTTTAACGGCGACGACGACGGCGAAAACGGTCGACTCCGGCAGTCAGTCCCGGTGATCCAGGTAGCCGAGGACGCCTCGGACGTTCATGCCGGCCTCGGCGCCGGCCTTGTGCTCGCCCCAGGCGTCGCCCAGATCCGACCTGGAGGCGAAGTAATCGACGACGGCCTCGTCGTCCTCGAGTTCTCCGCGTTTCGCCTCGACGTTTCGGACCCACTCCTCGAGGACGGTCGCGTACTCCTCGAGGGCCGCCTCGGCGTCGTCGCCGACGTAGCGCGGGCCGAAGTGAGCGTAACAGAGCACGTCGGGGTCGATCTTCTGGAGGGTCTCGACGTCCTCGAGGCAGCGCTCGAGGTGGAAGTTCGACGGCGGCGAGGTCTCGACGATCTCCTCGCGCTCGGGCACCCAGATCCCCGCGGCGTCGGCGGTAAAGACCGCGTCGTTCTCGGGATCCTCGAAGACGACCTGGTGGGGAGCGTGGCCGGGGGTCTCGTGAACCCGGAGCTCGTGGGTTCCGAGGTCGACGGCGTCGCCGTCCTCGACCTCGACGATTCGGTCCTCGGGGACCGGTTTCGGCTCGACGTAGTACTGCCACTGGTCGCCGACGGCGGCCTTCGTGCCCGCGACCAGTCGCGAGGGATCCGCGAGGTGGTCGGTGCCGATCGGGTGGACGTACACCTCCGCGTTGGGACAGGCCTCCGCGAGGTAGCCCGCGCCGCCAGCGTGGTCGAGGTGGATGTGCGTCACCGCGATGACCTCGAGTTCTTCGGGGGCGATGCCGATCTCCTCGAGGGCCGCGAGGATCCGCTCGTAGTTCGTCCCGATCCCGGTGTCGACGATCGCGGGTCGATCGTCGTCTATAACGTAGACCGCGCCGTACCCGCCGGTCTCGTACATTCCCGTATCGACGTAGTAGAGGTCCGAACAGTCGCCGGCCGTAACCTGACGGACGTCACCGATTTCCATACCGGTAGGCCGTGGGCAGATGAAATAAAAGCTGGCGTCCCGGCCAGGCTACCGGTCGCGCTGATCCTTCCACTCGCCGATTCCCGACGGATCGAGGTGGACGTGGGCGTCGCCGACGTCCTCGAGTCCACGGAGGCTCGCCACCAGTTCCGACTCGACGTCGTGGGCCCGCCGGAACGGCATGTCGCCGTCGACCTCGACGTGGACCTCGACCTCGAGGACGGGCCCGTCGTAGAAGACGGTGAGGTCGTGGATTCCCTCGACGGCGGGGTGGTCCTGGAGGATCTCGGTGATCGCCGCCCGCTTCGTCGGTCCCGGCGAGGCGCCGACGAGGTAGCCGACGTTCTCGCGGCCGATATCGACGCCCTGGTAGATGACCAGCAGGCTGACGAGCCCGCCGGCGATGGGATCGAGCAGCGGCTGGCCGAGCAGGACGCCGAAGACGCCGACGACCGCGGCCAGCGAGGTGTAGATGTCGTTCAGGCAGTCCGCGGCAAGCGCCTCGAGCGCGGTCGACTCGAGCCTCTCGTTGACGGCCTCGGTGTAGCGGTAGACGAGGTACATATCGACGATCGCGAACCCGAGCGCGCCGAGAAGCAGGAGGCTGAACGCGACGTCGACGCCGTAGAAGATGCCCCGTGCGGACTCGTACAGCAGGTTCAGTCCGAGGACGGCGATGACTGCGCCGACGAACAGCGCCGTCAGCGGTTCGATCCGTTCGTGGCCGTGGGGGTGGGTATCGTCCGGTTCGTCGAACGTGCTCCGCCCCCAGACGAGCACGACGAGGCTCGCGACGAGGTCCGCGACCGAGTGGGCCGCGTCGGCCACGAGCGCGACGCTACCGAAGGTCAGCCCCGCGGCGCCCTCGACAACGATCTTCACGACGTTGCCGAGGACGTTCGCCCACGACGCTCTCGCGAACCCGCCGCGTCCGTCGTCGACCATACGCCGTTTAGAGACAGTCTAAACTTGGATCTTTTCCTTCTCGGTTACGAGCCCGGTTTCCGCAACCGTCATGTAGGTCGTGCGAGAACGATCCGTCGATCCGGGCGATGGGGCCCGCCTGTCACAACCGCCGGCGACTCGTTCACCGCGTTCGCGGCTGCGTCCCGCCCGCAGCCGCGTCCCGCCTCCGCAGCCCCCCGGCGTCCGCGCGTGGACGACCGAACGACCGGCTGACGGTCCCTTCCAGTCAGCCATGACCGACCACCCGCTCGTCCGACTCGAGACGCTCGCGCTGATCGCGATCGGCGGTTTCGCCGGCGCGAACCTCCGGTTCTTTACGACCGGCCTGTTCTCGGACGTCCTCGCCGTCTTGCTCGTCAACGTCGTCGGGAGCTTCCTGCTCGGCTTCGTCGTCTACGAGGCCCAGTACGTCGGCGTCGTCGACCGGAAAGCGAGGCTGGTGTTTACGACCGGCTTTCTCTCCTCGCTGACGACCTACAGCACGTTCGCGGTTCAGACGGCCATCGCCGCCGAGCCGTGGCTGCTCGTCGGTATCGTCGTCGCCAACTACGGACTCGGCTTTACCGGCGTGCTCGCGGGCCGAGAACTCGCCCGCAAGGTGCGCGACTGGCGACCGGCACCGACCGGCGGTGAGACGGCGTGATCGATCCGTCGGATCTGACCGCGCTTCTCGAGGTCGTCCACGCCCTCGAACCCGTCCTCGAGGACGGCGCCCTCGAGTTCGAGGCCGCCCACCTCGTCGGCGGCGGCGGCGCGGTCGGAGCGATACTCCGGTACGCCGTCTACGAACGGCTCTCGGACGACCGCTACCCGTGGCCGACGCTCGTCGTCAACGTCGTCGGCAGCTTCGTCCTCGGGGCGGTGACGTTCGCGGGTATGGGCGAGTCAGCGATTCAGCTGGTCGGAATCGGCGTCTGTGGCTCGTTCACGACGTTCTCGTCGTTCTCGGTCGAGACGGTGCAACTCTACGAGCGCGGCGACCGCAGGCTCGCGGTCGCGAACGCCGTCGGCAACCTCGCGCTCTCGCTCGCGGCGATCGGACTCGCGTGGGTGGTCGCGAGCGCGGCGCTATAACGGGGCCGCCCGGGCCCCGTTTCGTTTTCCCGCGCTCTCCGCCGAAAAGCGCACTTCGAGACCCGAGCGACGGCGTACCGTCCGCTCCGGTAAGTTTAACAAGAAACTGAGAAACGTACCGGTATGAGCGCACGGGAGGAGTTCTGGTCGATCTACCGCGAGGCGCTGCCGATCCTGCTGGTCGCCCTCGGCGGCGGGCTGTTCGCCGGGATCGTGCTCGAGGGGATGGTCGGGAGCGTCGAGCGGTTTCCGGGACTGTTCGTGATGATCCCGGTCTTTCTCGCCACGCGGGGCAACGTCTACGGGGCGCTCGGCGGGCGGATCTCGAGCGGGCTCCACCAGGGATTGATCGAGCCGACGTTCGAGCGCGACGAACGGCTCGTGAACGCGGTGGCCGCCTCCTTTATCAACGGAATCGGTATCTCGGTCGTGATCGGGGTTCTCACCTGGCTCGCGCTGTTGATCCTGGGCTGGGAGGTCGCCGCGCTCTACGAGCTGGTCGCGATCATGCTGATCGCCGGCGTCCTCACCTCCGTCGTGCTCATCTTCGGACTGCTGGCGCTGATCTTCGCCGGGTTCGAGTCCGGCTACGATCCCGACAACCTCGTCGGCCCGATCGTGACGACCCTCGGCGACATCTTCGGGATGCTGTTCATGCTGTTCGCGATCGGCCTCGTGGAGGTGCTCGCCTGATGGACTCTCCCCGGGGCTCGCTCGGCTCCTGGGAGCTTCGCAGCATTGTCGGCAACATGTTCCCGCTGCTGGTCGTCCTCTGCGTGATCGTTCTCTGGGCCGGGATCACCCTCGAGGACGCCCAGGAGATGCTCGAGCAGTACGGCATCCTCGCGCTGATGGTTCCCACGATGGTCGACATGGGCGGGAACCTCGGCGCGATTCTCTCCTCGCGGCTCTCGACGCGGCTCCACCTCGGGACGACCGACTTCGATCCGCGGGACCGGGAGCTGTGGGCGAACGTCGGCGCGATCCTCGCGCTCGCGGCGACGATCTTCACGGCGCTTGCGTTCGGCGCCTACCTGCTCGGCGGCCTCGTCGGCTCGGCGCTCCCGCTGACGACGCTGCTGACGATCGCGCTGGTCAGCGGCCTGTCCGTCGCCGTCATCGCGGTCGTGTTCAGCTTCGCGACGACCTACGCGTCCTATCGACTGGGCGTCGATCCCGACGACACGACGATTCCGATCGTCACGAACGTCGTCGACGTCTTCGGGATGGTCATCTTTATCGGCGTTTCCGCGCTCGTTCTCGGGTTCTGAGGGGGAACCGGGCTCCGCTCAGAGAGCGGACGGACCGAGAGGAGAGCCCGCGTGTGCCGTTCGTCCGTCGAGCGTCTGACTGAGCTTCAAGTGTCGGCGCGTGGGCAGTACGCACATGAGAGCCGAATCGATCCGCGACGAGCGAGACCGGCGTCCCGTCCTCCGAGACGCGACGCGCCCGAGGGAGACGACGCGATGAGCTGGGTCACGGGCCTCCTTCCGACCCGAGAGCGGCGGCGGACGACCGTCCCGTTCGCCCTCGCGGTCGTCGTCGTCGCCCTCGCCGCGGTGCTCTACCTCGAGCTCGTCGCGACGCTGCTCGCGTACGCCGGCTGACGTCCTACCGGGCCGTCGCCGCCGCGAGCTCCTCGAACGCCTCCGCGGCCGTCCGCGTCCCCTTCGAGATGAGGACGTCCCCCTCGCGGATCTCCGCGTCGGCGTCGCCGACGAGCAGCCACCCCTCGTCGGGGCGCCGAATGGCGATCACGGACATCGTCGGCTCGGTCTCGGGGACGCCCGCGGCGATCGTCGTTCCGTCGAGGGTACTTCCCGACTCGACCTCGATGCGGGCGATGATCTCGTCGCTCTCCCCGACGGCCATCCCGACGACGGGGTGGACCTCGATCTCCCTGAACACCCCTTCGCTGAGGTCGAGCGCGGCGTCGCTGATGACCTCCGTGCTCGTCCCCAACCGGATGAGCCCCCGCAGCGCGACCGGGTCGGGGGCGTCCCCGGCCGCCCGGAGCGTCCAGGCCTCGAACCGGGACTGCATCGCGTCGACCTCGACCTCGAGGTTCCGGACCTCCTCGGCGAGCCCCTCGCTGTCGAACAGGACGCTGCTGTAGGCCAGATCGATCGCCAGCTCCGAGAGGTTTTTCATGTGAACGATCGTGTCCACGGCCCGTTCGAGATCGTCGACGTCCGGCGTCTCGACCGCGGGACCCTCGTAGGGCGACCCCGTCAGCGTCTCGTACACCCCCTCGATCGCCGCGTCCGGACCGCGGAGGAAGGCGACGTCGTCGGGAGCGATCGTCGTCGTCGGTCCGGGGTTGAGCAGCCAGTCCTCGTCCCCGGCCCCGCCGGAGCCGGAGGGGTCGTCGGACGACAGCCGACGCCCGCCGCGCCGGAGCGCGATCACGCGAACGCCGGTCTCGGACTCGAGGTCGATATCCTGCAGGGTTCGATCGGCGTACGGGGAGTCCGCGTCGACGACGCCGCGGACCAGGACGCCCGCGGCCTCGGGCAGCGCCGCGCGCATCGCCTCGGGCAGTCCCATCTCCTCGAGGACGATCTTCGCGATGTCGCCGGCGGCGTCGCTGATCGTTCCCGTCGCGGCGACGATCCCCAGTACCGGCGCGAGCTGTTCGGCGTCGCCGGGGTTTCGCGAGGCCATCAACAGCCCCATCCGGGCGCGCATCTCGAGGACGTCCATCCGTCGCTCGAGGCGAAGCACCTCTCGGGCGAGATCCTCGTTGCGGTGGAGGACGGCCGAGTAGGAGAGGTCGATCAGCAGCTCCGCGGTATCTTTCATCTCCACGAGCACGTCCTTGACGCTGACGGGCTCGTACTCGATCGACACCGGCGACGGCTCGTCCCCGAACGGATCCATGTCCTAGTCCTCCGACCCCCGTCAAAAAAACGTTTCCCGCTACGGAGCCCCGGTTCACGTGAGGCCGCCTTCCGACACGGTTTTGGACCGGCGCGGAGAACCCACGGCCAATGATCGATCGGACCCTCCTGCGCGAGGACCCCGACGCCGTCCGCGACGCGCTCGAGAACCGCGGTGCCGACGTCGACCTCGACGAGTTGATCGAGATCGACGAGCGCTGGCGGGAGCTGAAAGCCCGCGGCGACGAGTTGCGCCACGAGCGCAACCAGGTAACCGAGCGGATCGGGAAGCTTGTCGCCGAGGGGAAACAGGACGAGAAGGACGAGGCCATCGAGCAGTCGAAGGAGCTCAAATCCGAGATCGAGGACGTCGAGGAAGAGGCGACCGATCTCGGTCGCGAACTCCGGGAGCGGATGCTCGAGGTCCCACAGATTCCCGACGAGAGCGTCCCGCTCGGCCTCGACGAGCGACACAACGTCGAGGATCGACGCTGGGGGTTCGACGACCTGCGCGTCGACGCCGACGATATCACCCCCCACTACGAGCTCGGCGAGGAACTGGACATCATCGACGAACAACGCGCCGCCAAGACCACGGGGTCGGGCTTTTACTTTCTGAAGGGCGACGGCGCCCGCCTCGAGCACGCGCTGATCCAGTTCATGATGGACGTCCACCGCGAGCAGGGGTACGTCGATCTGTTCCCGCCGGTTCCGGTCAACAGTCAGTCGATGCGGGGCACCGGCCAGCTGCCGAAGTTCGCCGACGACGCCTACCGGCTGGGCGGGAGCAACGAGGAGGCCTACGAGGACGACGACCTCTGGCTCTGTCCCACCGCCGAGGTCCCGGTGACCAACATGTACGCCGACGAGATCCTGCTCACGGACGACCTTCCGCTCAAACACCAGGCCTACACCCCCAACTTCCGGCGGGAGGCCGGCGAGCACGGCACCGAGACCCGCGGGATCGTCCGGGTCCACCAGTTCAACAAGGTCGAACTCGTCAACTTCGTCGAGCCCGAGGACAGCTACGACCGCCTCGAGGAACTGCTCGAGGAAGCCGAGGAGGTCCTGCGACGGCTCGAGCTTCCCTACCGGATCCTCGAGCTCTGTACCGGCGACCTGACCTTCGCCTCGGCGAAAACGTACGACATCGAGGTCTGGGCGCCCGGCGACAACATGGACGACGGCCCCGACGAGGGCGGTCGCTGGCTCGAGGTCTCGTCGGCGTCGAACTTCGAGGATTTCCAGGCTCGACGCGCCGGGCTGCGCTACCGACCCGAGCGCCACGAGTCGGCCGAGTACCTCCACACGCTCAACGCCTCGGGGCTCGCCCTGCCCCGCGTGATGGTGGCGATCCTCGAGTACCACCAGAACGAGGACGGCACCGTGACGATCCCCGAGGCGCTGCAGCCGTACATGGACGGCCAGGAGGTCATCGAGGGCCACGAGAAGGTCGGCGAGAGCGCGCTGGGCGCGGGCGAGCGGGAGTGAACCGCGGCGAGCAGTAGCCGTCGGCACAGACCCGGTGCCACGTCGGACCGGTTCGACGCTCCCCTCTCGGTTTCCGAGTCGAGTTCTGACCGCTGATTTCGCACCCGAGCTCCCGAGCCGTCGGGCCAGTTACCGTCGGCTCGGCGACTCTCGGGCGAGCGAAGCGGTGGAAGGTCTCGAAACGTTCTCGAGGGTTCCTCAGAACACGGACGGACGCTGGCGTCGCTACGAAAGCGGGCGCGAAAGGAGAAAGCGACTCGAGAGAGTGACGATTGCGGTTTAGATGTACTGGATGATCTCGGGCAGCTCGAGCTTCATGCCCTTGCGTTCGCGGATCTCCATGATCTTCTCGCGCTGGAGCGAGTCGGACATGACCTCGAAGCCGGCGTTCTCGGTGTTCCACGACGCTCGGCCCTCGGTCGCAGAGCGGATGTCGGAAGCGAAGCCGATCATCTCGCCGACGGGGGCGATGCCCTCGACGACCATCAGGTCGCCTTCCTGGTACATGTCGTCGACGCGGCCACGTCGACCCTGGATCTCGCCGGAGGCGGCGCCCATGTGGTCGTTTGGCACGTCGATACGGACGTCCTGCATCGGCTCGAGCATCTTGATGCGGCCGTCGATCAGGGCGTTGTGGAGTGCGTTTCGAGTTGCCGGGATGACCTGTGCCGGGCCGCGGTGGATAGTGTCCTCGTGGAGCCTGGCGTCGTGCAGCCGGATGAGCGTTCCCTGAACCGGCTCGTTTGCGAGGGGACCGTTGTTGAGGGCGTCCTCGAATCCCTCGATCACGAGTTCCATCGTCTCGTTCAGGTGCTGGATACCTTTCGTGTCGTCGATGAGGATGTTCGTCCCGTGGATGTGCTCGACTTCCTGAGAGTCGTCCTTCTCCATGCCGGCGTTCTGCAGGGCTTCGCGGCGCTCCTGTTCGGGCATATCCATCGACGCCTCGCCGAGCTGGATCGCCTCGACGAGTTCGTCCGACATCGGCTCGATGGAGACGTAGAAGCGGTTGTGGCGGTTCGGTGAGATGCCTTCGATCTCGTCGCTGGGTTCCTGGGGCTGCTCGCGGTAGACGACGATCGGTTCACCGGTGTTGACCGGAATACCCTGATTCTTTTCGATACGCTGGGTGATTACTTCGAGATGAAGTTCTCCCTGTCCGGAGATCAGGTGCTCGCCGGTCTCCTCGTTGATCTCGATCTGGATCGTCGGATCCTCTTTGGAGACCTGTCGAAGGGTTTCGATCAGCTTTGGCAGGTCGTCCATACTTTTCGCCTCGACGGACTTCGTAATGACCGGCTCGGAGATGTGCTCGATCGACTCGAAGGGCGTCATCTCGACGCTCGAGACGGTCGAGCCCGCGATGGCGTCCTTGAGGCCGGTGACGGCCGCGATGTTCCCGGCGGGGACGCGCTCGACTTCCTCGCGCTCGCCGCCCATGTAGATCCCGACCGACTGGATGCGGTTCTTGCCGGCGGTCCCGGAGACGTACAGCTCCTGGCCCTTCTCGAGGGATCCCGAGAAGACGCGACCGGAGGCGATCTCGCCCGCGTGGGGGTCCATCCCGATGTCGGTGACCATGAAGACGACCTCGCCGTCCTCGTCGACCAGACGCATCCCCTCGGCGAGTTCGGTGTCGTCGTCGCCGCGCCAGATGCGCGGGATACGACGGGGCTGGGCGTCGACCGGGTTCGGGAAGTGCTCACAGACCATGTCGAGCACGACGTCCGACAGCGGGGTGCGCTCGTGGAGCTCCTGGCGTTTGTCCGAGCGCTCGAGGTCCATGATGTCGCCGAAGTCCATCCCGGTACGTTGCATCGACGGCATCGAGACGCCCCACTTGTACAGCGCGGAGCCGAAGCCAACGGTGCCGTCCTCGACGGAGACCGTCCAGTCCTCGATGTCGTCCATCTCCTCGGTCATGCCGCGGATGAGCTCGTTGACGTCGTTGATGACCGAGACGAGTCGACGCTGCATCTCCTCGGGCCCCTCCTGGAGCTCGGAGATGAGTCGGTCGACCTTGTTGATGAACAGGGTCGGCTTGACGCCCTCGCGCAGCGCCTGTCGCAGGACGGTTTCGGTCTGGGGCATCGCGCCCTCGACCGCGTCGACGACGACCAGCGCACCGTCGACGGCCCGCATCGCTCGGGTGACGTCGCCACCGAAGTCGACGTGGCCCGGCGTGTCGATGAGGTTGATGAGGTGGTTCGTCCCCTCGTACTCGTGGGTCATCGAAACGTTCGCCGCGTCGATGGTGATTCCCCGCTCCTGCTCGTCCTCCTCGGTGTCCATCGCGAGCTGCTCGCCGGCGGTCTCGTCGGAGATCATGCCGGCACCGGCGAGAAGGTTGTCGGAGAGGGTCGTTTTTCCGTGGTCGACGTGAGCGGCGATGGCGATGTTCCGGATGTTCTCCGGTTCGTCCATCAGCCGTTCACACTCTTGGACGATCTTCTTGCGTCGGCCCATATACCCCCCAATACCGGTAGCGGGGTCAAAAGGGTAGTGTTTCGTCGTCGGCAGGATTCGGCGTGTATCCCGTTCTGGAGCGATGAAAGACTATTTTGCGTGAGTGAATAGCACACAGTAATATCTCGTCCGGTCAAGGACGACGGACGGGATTCTCGGCGGGCGTAAGAGCCATACAGTCACGGCCCGTGATACGGTTACACATGGACATCCGCGTGAACGGCTCGGGCCCGACCGCCCCTTTTCTCGGGGCCCGCGATCTGTTCGAAACCGAGTACGACCTCTCGCTACCGGTGGACGTCGAACTGCGCGACGACCCCGACGTTCGCACCTGGGCTGGCCACTACGACGACCGACACGTCCTGAACATCTCTCGACAGGCCGCCTCGAGCGCGATGGCCCGCGAGCTCGCCCTCCACGAGTTCGCACACATGGCCAGATACGAGCAGGAACACCCCTCCCACACGCAGTCGACCGAAGAGGTCCTATTTCTCGCGCTGGCCGGCAGGAGCGTGGAGCGTCGCAAACTATCTCACTGCTACCAGATCGCAAACCACATGAAGGATATCTACGCCGACGACATCACGCTCTCGGTCGGCCCCGGCGAGAAACTCCTCACGTTCCTCGAGTCGAGCCTCGCCGCGGCGGTCGTCGATCGCCCCGAGCACCAACCGAGCGCCGACCGAACGAGGCTCTCCGCGAGCGCCGATCCCGAAATTACGGCCGTCAACGCGGCGTTCGCCCTGGCACTCGCGGAGCGACACGATCTCGTCGAGGCCGACCACCGCCTGTACGATCTCGCCCACGTCGCCACCGTCGACGCCCCGACCGTTCCGTTCGAAGCGTTCAAACGCCGCTTCAGGGAACTCGCCAGGGACCCCGACTCGAGCAGCTACCGACAGGCCCTCGTCGACGCGACCCGAACCTACGTCGGCGAGAGCGGATCCCTGCCCGAAGCGTAGCTTCGCGGTCGGCCTCAGTTACCCGAACGTTTAATGTTTTACACCACACCAGTACGGAACATACTGTCGATGTCCCCCGAAACGGCGAATCGCGGCCCGGACGACGCATTTATCGAGGAGCTGTCTCGCCTGAAACGGCGCGGAGCGAGCGTCCTCGTCGTCGGGTCGGCTCGAGCGAGTCGGAACGCCGAGACCTGCCGACGACTACTCGGACACGCCGCGGACCGCTCGCGCCGGCGGGTGCTTGTTTCGACGACCGGTCGAAGCGCACCGCTCGAGCCCCTCGCCGACGAGAATCCGCCGAACCACCATCGAATTATCACCCACGACGTCGACGTCCGAAGCGCCGGCACTGCGACCGCTCCCCGGACGACGGGGGCGTCGTCCGACGTTCCCTCGACGACCACCGACACGCTCGCCGACCTCGGAGTCGAACTCTCGAGTGCGATCGACTCGTTCGAACGCGCCGCCGACGGACTCGAACCCTCGGAGCTTCGAATCGGCGTCGATTCGCTGCTCCCGTTGCTCGAGAAGTACGGCACCGAACGGACGTTCCGATTCATCCACCTGACGAACGGACGGACACGAACGGCCGACGGAATGATCCACTACCGATTCCCGGTGGGACGAGAACACGACGTGGCCGCGGTGTTGACACCGCTTTTCGACGTCGTCGTCGAGCTTCGGGTGCACAACGGCGTTCGACAGGAGCGGTGGTCGCTCAAGGACGAATCGCTGTGCTCGGGCTGGATTCCGACGACGCAGCTGTAAGAGCCGGGACTCCGACATGTCGACCGAGAACTCGCGACGTTCGCCCATCGGCCCTCGAGACAAAGTGACGGCACCCACCAGATGAAACCGACGTTCGAGCCGACCGACGACGGACTCGAGATCATCGATCGAATCGAGCGACACCGATACCGGCTCACGACCCGCGACCCGGTTTCGATCGAATCCGTCGACTGCGATGAGATTCAGTATCCGGTCGACGCGGCGGTCCGGATCACGACGGACGCACTTACGCTTCCGACGACGCACTACGTCTACGTTCGCGATAAGACTGGATCGATGATCGCCGAAGCGAAGCCAGACGAGCAAATTTTCTTAGCCGATGGAGAGTATACGCTCGATCTCTCGGTTCCGATGAAGGTATACGCTCGCGTGGATAGCTCCGTTCGAGTATACTCTGATGCCGAACGAACGCATATCGAATTGAACGATTCGTCCTCGGTGATACTCGGCGCACGCTCCTATCATACTCGTCCTGCACACACGGTTACGACTACCGCGAAACCGACCGATCTAATGCGAGCCGTGTCGACCTTCGGGTCGGTACTGAAAACGACGACCGCGGAACGATCGTACCCAACTCTACGCGGACACCCTCCTGTTATCGAGTTAGGGGACGAATTACGGGTACCCGATGAACTCTCATCTCCGAAGACTGGTATCAGGATCGGGGTTCCTCGAGAACTCGACAAAATATTCGTTGCTGCTCCGTTAGCGTACTATCTTGGGGCGACCGTTGTACCGGATACTCAACCACGTCTGGTGACTGATCACGGATATACCCGTTCGCTTACCGGATCGGAGGGGTTCGAGACGACCGTCGAACGAACACTCAATCAGCTGTTCTTTCTCGATACTGTCGTGCGAACCGAGGGGATGACTCCACTTCCGCTGGAAAAACGAACAGAGGTAGAGCCCCTGCTCGATCATAGTGTACAAAGCTTGTACGAACAGCCGCTAGCTGAGCGGGTGCAGAACTATCTAAACGTCCCCTACTCGGAATTGAAACCGACGATACCAGAGTGGCAGTTCGAAGCACATCTCGATTCGACGCCAGATATGGCCGAGTTTTTACCGTTCATTGCCAGTGATCTCGCTGCGGTCGAGGTAAGGAAGCGGAGAAAAGAACCACCTACTGTTTCGAAAGAAGCGCAAACGATTGCAGATTTCACTCGGGGCGATCCGATCGAAAATACCGGCCCAGTTCCTACTACTGAGCCGGAATCAGTTCGGAACAACGCATCGAAATCTCCAGTAGTACGACAGTTGTGGAACCGTTCTAAGGGAAAGGACATAGCCAGTACGACGCCACTGTCGGCTTTCCAAAACAGTATTGGCCGAACGCCACACGATGATCCGATCGATATTGATGTCGTGTGTAATGATATCGAAATGAGCGAGGAATCAGAGTTCGTCAACGATACCTACGGAGAACGCGATAAGTTGCCGTTCGATGTAACGGTTCATCGCCGTATCTCTACTACCGAACTCAAGGATATATTGGCGACGAAAAGCGATTTTTTACACTACATCGGTCATATCGACAATAAGGGTTTCAAATGTTCAGATGGTAAATTAAATGGAAAGAAAATCAAAGAGTCAAATGTAAAGGCATTCTTTCTAAACGCCTGTCAATCGCATACGCAGGGTCTATACTTAATCGAAGCCGGAAGTATCGGCGGAATCGTAACTCTTGGTAACGTCATCAACAGTGGAGCGATCGAGGTCGGTAGAGGGGTTGCGAAACTCCTGAACCAGGGATTTCCACTGTACGGTGCACTAGATATTGTTAAGAATGAAACGGTAGTGGGACAACAGTACTATATGGTGGGTGATGGAAGAACCACAATAGCCCAGTCTGACCTCGAGGTCCCCAACCTGTGTAGCATAAAAAAGAGCAACGGTGGGTATTTGATAGATATTACTACGTACGATTCAGTGCAAGCCGAAAAAGGTACGATAAGCATACCTCATCTATCTCCGATTGACGGCTACTATGTTGTCCCCGGAAAAACGGGACAAATATTGGCGGAACGATCTCAACTTGAAGAATTCTTAGATCAGGGCCGGTTTCCGATAGTAGTCGACGAAACCGTGTACTGGAGCGACGGCGTAACGGTCGATTCGCTGTGGTAATTACGGTCCAGTGTAGGTCGAGTGGTTTGCCGCCACGGTACCAGCCTGCGAGATAGCCAGCAGGATCGTGAACAGCACGCCGATCATTCGGGGGTGATTCGTTAGGTATTGGGTTAGGTCCGTCATGCTACGTATAGTGTATCGTGCCCGACCGTAATGAATTTATTTTAATATAACATACATAGAATTTATAGATCCATCTCCTATTTTGAAGTGCTAAAAGGCGAGATTAATATAAATAAGAAGAGTCGCAGAATGTATAATACACAATGGCTCGTTGGGATACGGTAATGGAATCGCCTCGATTTGGTATCTCCTCGACAGGAGATCCAGTCATCAAATCTACAGGGGATGGGATCGCGATCGTCGATCCGATCGAGCGCAAACGATATCTACTCGCAACGAACGAGCTCGTGGAGGTAAACGATATTACCGAGACCGGAATACCGTATCCGGTTGACAGCGAGGCTGAAATAACGACAAAAACCCTCACGCTTCCAACGCAAAACTCGGTATACGTTTACGACAAGACGGGCCTGATGCTTGTCGAGTCGAACCCGGAGGGAATAACCAGTCTTCCTAAGGGTGAATATTATCTTGACATTTCTGGTAGTGTAAAACTGTATGCGGGTATCAATAGTAGCGTAGACATCCATTCCAATGCGGATCGAACGCGGATCGATTTCGGAGCGTCAACCAGCGTAGCCCTCGGTGCACGGTCGTATCATACACAACCAGCTGGGTCCATCAGAACGACTACGGATGTCGATGACGTGATGCGAACCGTATCGGCGTTCAGCTCGGCACTCAAAACAATAAAACCCGAGCGATCCTATCCCACTCTTCGTGGTCACCCGCCGATAATAGAACTCAATCAGGAATTGACTATTCCATCCCAGTTCGACCCTCCGGAGACGGGAATTAGTATTGAAATCCCCCCTGATCTTCGTTCGATATTCGTCGTAACACCGCTTGCATATTATCTGGGAGCGAAAGTTGAATCAGGTTCTGTACCTCGTCTCGTAATCGAATCCAAGTGTTCATTTTCCTTATCCGACGGGGAAGGTTTCGAATCCACTGTCGAACGGCTATTGAAACAAACCGTATTCCTCGACTGTATGGTCAGAGCTGCAGGTCCTTCGTCAAACTCCCTCCAGGAGCGTCACGAACTCGAATCAACACTGCAATTCGACATAAAGACAGTATACAACCAGTCACCGGTAGAACGACTTCGATCGTATCTCGAGGTTCCGTTCGACGCAATCGAACCGTATCTCCCCGATTGGAAAGAGACGAGACTGTCGCCGGCCGAGGAAAAGATTCCGTATCTTCCGTTTCTCGCGAACGATCTAGCTGTGGTTAAAACCGAAGCGATACGATCGGGAGGTTTCGGACGCAGTTCGAATACAAAAGCAGGCTCAAATTCGGAAAGACAGTCATCTCTGAACGAAAGTATCGAACAGCGCTGGAACGATGGTAGTTTGTCGAGCATCGCAGCTAGAACTCCGCTCACAGCGTTTTACAACGATATCAATAGAACGGTTCGGACGGGTCCAATCGATATCGAAGTGATTTGTAACGATCCGAGAATGAGCGAAGAGTTCGTAGCTCTCTACGGAACGTACGGTAACCGCGAGGACGTCCCATTTGAAGTCACAACACGGTATGATCTTACGGTATCCGAGTTAGCAACCGTCTTCGAACGGACTAGTGATTTCGTACACTATATTGGGCATACGGAAGAAGAAGGATTTAGATGCGCTGACGGATATCTGGATGCCTGGTCGCTCGAAACCGTCGGTACGGACGCGTTTTTACTTAATTCATGTCGCTCATACGATCAAGGGCTCGCCCTGCTTCAGGGGGGAAGCATCGGTGGAATAGCGACGTTTGAAGATGTCGATAATGTTGACGCCGCACAAACGGGAAGTACGATCGCACAGCTACTGAATCAGGGATTTCCCCTCTATGCAGCAACAAATATTATACGAGAAAAAAGCGCGGCTGGAGAAAGCTACCGATTACTCGGCAAGGGCAGTACGGCGATCTCTCAGTGTAGAGCAGGTTTGCCGGTGCGTTTCTCGATTACTCAAGAAGGGGATCAACATAAACTTCGACTGAAGGTGTACACAAAAGATGAAGTACAGGTCGGGAGTACGTATCAGCCCCATCTCAATTCGACGGATGCATATCATCTGATACCGAAAGAAATTGGGCCAATTCCGGTGGAGAAATCGGACTTTCCAAAAATTACAGATATGAGCGAAGCTGCTATCCTCCTCGATGACGAGGTTAGGAAGGGAGACAATGTTACGTTCAAAGAGATAGGAATATTGCCATAGCTGTAGAGATTACTCGCTGATCTGTGAAATAAAAGCAAACCGAATTAGCGAGCGGCAGCCGCGACGCGTTCTTTTTCCTCTTTCTGGCTGATCGCGTACGTCTGTACGTCGTAGTTTGCTGCGCCGACGAGCTGGTTTGCGATCGCTTCCGCGAGCGGCGTCGGGGTCTTGAACGAATCGTTGTAGACGCCCTCGGCGAGGACCATCAGAGCCTGATCGACGCGGCGCTGGGGCGCGACGTCGACCGCCTTCGGGACCGAGATCCCGCCGTACTTCAGCCGGACCGTCTCCTCGCGCGGCGCGGAGTTCTCGACGGCCGTTACGAGTACCTGTACCGGGTTCTCCTCGGTTCGCTCGTGGACGAGCTCGAAGGCCTCGCGAACGTGGTTGAGCGTCTTCTGTTTCTTCCCCGTGTTGTCCTCGGTCTGCATCAAGCGGTTGATGAACCGCTCGACGATCGAGATCTGGGACTTCTTGAACTGCTTGCTCGCGTGTCGACCCGCGGTGTGTGCGACCGGTGTCACCGTGATGTAACGTTCGGTCGAGGGGTCGCCGTACTCGATCTCGTCGGTTTCCCACGTACCGAACAGCTTCGCGGAAACGTCGGCGTTTCCGGCGGGCGCGTCGGGGTCGGGTTGATCTTCTGCAGCCATCGTTATCGCACCGGTTTCTCCGCGTTCCCGCGAACCAGTTCGATGAGCGAGACGCCGTTGACCTTCTCGACCTTGTAGTTAACACCCGAGAGGTCGCCCATCGCACGACCCTTCGCCCCGCCGATACCGGCGATGGTGACTTCGTCGTGTTCGTCGATGAAGCTGATCGCACCGTCGCCGGGACAGAAGGCGGTAACTTGTTTGCCGTTCTTGATCAGCTGTACGCGAACGCACTTTCGGATCGCTGAGTTGGGCTGCTTCGCTTCGATACCGACCTTCTCGAGTACGATACCACGTGCCTGCGGAGCCCCTTCGAGGGGGTCGGACTTCTCGCGAAGTCCGCGGGCGCGGCGCGCGTAGTCAGAGTCGGACCACCGCTGGTTCTGGCGGTCCTTCTTGAGCTTGCGCGCGGCGTACTTGCCGTTTGCCATGCTCGTCGCTATCGGTCGGAGACACTTAAGCGTCCCTGTTTGGAGATACGATTACGCCCCGAGAACGCTCGATTGGGGGTAACGAAGGAATCTGAGGGCGTTTCATCGCTCGAGCGACGCTCTCGCGAGGCGGGAGTCAGATCAGCTGGACGTCGTCGATGTCGAAGTGCCTGGCGGCGAGCCGTCGGGCGGTGTCGATCGTTCGTCCGTCGGAGCCGATCGCGACGCCGCGGTCCTCGTTGGCGACTTCGACGTAGGCGACCGTGTCGTCGTTCTCGCTGATCGTAACGTTGTAGACCGCAGCCGGAGCGAGCGCGTTTGCAACGAACGTCTCGGGATCGTCGGCGTCTTCGACGAGGCGAACCGGGGCCTCGATGCGATCTTCGAACCGTCGGACGGTCCGACCCCCGGGACCGATCGCGTCACCCATCCGACCGGTCGCGACGACGAGGACCAGCCGTTCGTTCCCGTCGTGCTCGTCGACGAGGCAGTCCTGTCCGGCGACGTCCGTGACCTCCTCGAACAGCGCGAGATACTGGCGCGCGTCGTCGTCGAGGGTTACCGCCATCGATCAGTCTGCTCGGCCGGAGCCGGAGGTGGTCGACCCCATCCGAAGGTCGACGTCGCCGGTACCGAGCTTGATCGGTTTTCCGACGATGACGTTCTCCGTGACGCCGTCGAGTTCGTCGACCTCGCCGTGGATCGCGGCGTTGAGCAGGTGGTTGACCGTCACCTCGAACGCTGCGCGAGCCAGTACCGAGTCCTTCGACCCCGAGATCCCGTGGCGGCCGATCGACTCGATCTCGCCGCGGTTGGTCATCATGTCGGCGACCAACATTAGGTGGCGAACGTTCACGTCGTCGAGCCCCTGTTCGGCGAGCGTGTTGTTCGTCTCCTCGATGATCGCCTCGCGGGCGGCCTCGATGCCGAGGTTGCGGTGGATCTCGTGGATGTTGTTACACGTCGATCGGGAGGCGTCGACGCCCTCGATCTCGAGGGCGTCGCCGAAGGCCGACCCCTCGGTGTAGAGGATGAACTCCTCGGAGCCGTCGTCGAGCTCCTCGCGGCGGATGACGACCCTGGAGATGTCCTCGATCCCCTTGAACGTGATCTCGCGCAGTTCCTCGACCAGCTGGAGTAGGTCCCGATACGAGGGCTCCTCGGGACCGAACTCGATCTGGGTTCCCTGTTGGATCGCTTTCACGCCGAGGTTGTCCTGGATGATCTCGGCGACTTCTTCGGGCGTGATCATCCGCTCCTGGAGGGTGTCCTCGTTGAGCGAGATCTGGACGCGCATGTCGGCGACGTTCGTCGAGACGTCGCCCAGCGCGAGGATCTTCGTCGCCTCGATCTTCCAGACGACCTCGTGGGCCTTCTCGCGCTCGGTGGCGTACTCGTCCTCGAGATAGATCGTCATCATCGGCGTGTCCGGGGTCTTGCGGGCGTCGACCAGCTCGATCAGCCGCGGCAGCCCCTGGGTCACGTCGATCTCGGCGACCCCCGCGTAGTGGAACGTGTTCATCGTCAGCTGCGTTCCGGGTTCGCCGATCGACTGCGCCGAGACGGTCCCGACGGGATCGAGCGGGTCGACCCGTGTATCGAGGTAGCGAGCCTCGACGGCCTTCGCGAGCTCGTCGGCGTCGTCGACAGTGGCATCACCGCGCTCCTCGAGGGTCGCGTAGACCTGGTCTTTGAGCCGACGGGGGAGATCGGTGTCCTCGACGACCGCGACGGTGTCGTCGTCGACGTCGTAGGCGACCTCAGTCATCTGAGGTCACCTCCGTTCCCTCGACGAGGCGATCGTCGGCGTACTCCGAGAGGTTCGTCGGCTCCGCTTTGGTACCGAGGAACTCCGCTCGCTCCTCCTCGGATGCGAACTCGGAATCGAGCACCTGGTCGGCGATCTGCTCGACGTCGATCTCGTTGTCGTCGCCCGAGGAGACCTTGACCGGGGAGGTGCCGTCCTCGCCGAACTCGAACTGGACGATCGTATCGGACGTATCGCGGACGGTGCCGTCGTACTGGGTCTCGAGTTCCGACAGCGCGTTGATCAGCCGACGCTGCAGGTATCCGGACTTCGACGTCCGGACCGCGGTGTCGACCAGCCCCTCGCGGCCACCCATCGCGTGGAAGAAGAACTCCCGCGGGGTCAGGCCGCTAGTGTAGGAGTTCTCGACGAACCCGTGGGCCTCCGCAGAGAGGTCGTTGGGTTTGTAGTGGCTGAGGGTGCGGTCCTCGTAGCCGCGATTGATGCGCTCGCCGCGAACCGCCTGCTGGCCGACCGCGCCGGCCATCTGGGTCAGGTTGAGCATCGAACCGCGAGCGCCGGATTCGGCCATGACGACTGCCGGATTGTCGTCGTCGAAGTGTTCGTCGGCGATGTTTCCGGCGTTGTCACGCGCACGCGAGAGCGTCTGCATGATCTTCATCTCGAGGGTCTCGTCGACCGTTCGACCCGGCAGGCTCTCGAGTTCGCCGCGCTCGTAGGCCTCGATGAGCTCCTCGACGCGGTCGTCGGCGTCTTCGATCGTCTCGTCGATCCGGGCCTGGGCTTCCTCCGGGATCGTCTCGTCGTCGATCCCGATCGAGAACCCGAAGTGCATGATCGCCCGCATCGCGAGCGTCGAGACCTCGTTGACGAAGATCCGTGCGCGGGTATTGCCGTAGACTTTCGTGATCGTGTCGACGATCTCGCCGCCGAACTCGCCGACCTCGTCCTCGGCGACCGTCCCCTCGAGTAGCTGTCCGTTCTCGATCACGACGTCGTCGCCGACGGTGCCGGTGAACTCGAGGTTCAAATCGTCGGGAAGCAGCTCCGAGAAGACGTCGTAGCCGGTCCAGAACGGCTCGCCCTCGTCGTCGACACCGCTGGGTTCCGGTAGCTCGTCGATTCGGGTCGCCCGAAGCAGGTCGAGCGCCTGGGTCTCGTTGAATCGGGGATTGTCGTGGGTCAGCAGGTACATCCCCGAGATGTGGTCCTGAATGGCCCCGATGATGTTCTCGCCGAACCGGGGTGAGAGGATCTGTTCCTGGACGCGCATGAGGACGCGAGCCTCGGCGCGGGCCTCCTCGTTTTGCAGCGCGTGCATGTTCATCTCGTCGCCGTCGAAGTCGGCGTTGTACGGCGGACAGACGACGGTGTTCAGCCGGAACGTCTTGTACGGCATGACCACGACCTCGTGGGCCATGATCGACATCCGGTGCAGCGACGGCTGGCGGTTGAAGATGACGATGTCGCCGTCGACGAGGTGGCGGTTGACCTCCCAGCCGGCGTCGACCTTCTCGGCGAGCTGTTCGCAGTTCTTCTCGGTCACCTTCAGCCGACGACCGTCGGGGCGGCGCACGTAGTTCGCGCCGGGGTGGGCCTCGGGGCCGTTCGAAACGTACCGACGGGCCTCGTCGACGTTGCGCTCGGTGACGTTCATCGTCTGGGTCATCTCGCTGGCGACGCGGTCGGGAACGCCGACCTCGTTCAGACTGAGCGTCGGGTCCGGCGAGATGACGGTTCGAGCCGAGAAGTTGACGCGCTTCCCGGACAGCGAGCCACGGAACCGCCCTTCCTTGCCCTTGAGTCGCTGGGAGAGGGTCTTGAGCGGACGGCCGGAGCGGTGACGGGCCGGCGGCGTCCCCGAAATCTCGTTGTCCATGAACGTGGTGACGTGGTACTGGAGCAGCTCCCAGAGGTCCTCGATGATCAGCTGTGGCGCGCCGGCCTCGCGGTTTTCCATGAACCGCTGGTTGATGCGAATGATGTCGACCAGCTTGTGCGTGAGGTCGTCCTCGCTGCGCTGTCCGTTGTCGAGCGTGATCGACGGCCGAGCGGTTACTGGCGGAACCGGGAGGACGGTCAGGATCATCCACTCGGGACGCGACCGTTCGGGATTGATACCGAGCACTTCCATGTCCTCGTCCGGGATGGCCTCGAACCAGTCCCGGATATCGCTCGGCATCAGCTTGTTCGTGTCCTCCTCGGTGAGGTCGATGTCCAGGGCCTTCTCGATGGCCTTGCGCTGGCCCTCGCGCGGTCGGAACGAACCCGAGAGGATTTCGTTGACCCGCCCGATGTCGATCTCGGTCTTCTCGGCGAGTTCGTCGGGCGTCGTTCGCTCGATGCCGGCTTCCTCGTCGCCCTGCATCGCACCGGCGATGCGCTGGGAGTACTCGCTTGCCAGCACCTGCTGGACCTCGTAGTAGGTCGTGGGCTTCTCGTGGTCGATGTCGTACTGGATCTCGCCGCAGTGGGGACAGCGATCCTTCTTGCGGGCCTGTCGAATCGCCGCCTTCGTGACGTCGTTCAGGTCGCGACCGAGCTTCCGGGAGTCGTCGATCTGGTCGTAGAATTCCCCGCGCTCGTCCTCGGTCAACAGGAGTCGCGAACACTCCCGGCAGGTCCCCCGAAGGAGCCGCCGGATGAGCTTCGTGAACCCGACGTGGATAACGGGCGCGGCCAGCTCGATGTGACCGAAGTGACCGTTACACGATCCCGAGTGCTTCCCGCAGGTCTTACACTCGAGGCCGGGGTCGATAACCCCGAGACGGGGATCCATCAGCCCCATGTCGATGGGGAAGCCGTCGTCGTCGTAGGTGTCGGCCGTGATGATCTTCGTCGCGCTCATCTCCCGGTACTCCTCGGGCTCCATGAGCCCGAAGTTGATCGATCCGATGTCCTTTGGTGTGCTGTTTTGCATGGTGGGTTAGACGGCGTCCTCCAGTTCCAGTCGCGGTGCGATGCCGAGCGCTTTCATCTCGTCCAGGAGGAGCTTGAACGCGTAGCTCATCTCGATCTCGTGGATGTCAGTCTCCTCGTCGCAGTTCGGACAGTACACCCGGCGCTGTTCGACGTTCTCGACCGCGCTCATCCCACACTGGCCGCAGACGTGGATGAACTCTCGGTCGGACTCGTCGAGCAGCCGCTCTTTCAGCGTCATCGCGGCGCCGTGACCGATGAAGACGTCCCGCTCCATCTCCCCGATACGGAGTCCGCCCTCGCGGGCCCGTCCTTCGGTCGGCTGGCGGGTCAACACCTGTACCGGCCCCCGGGAGCGGGCGTGGAGCTTGTTCGAGACCATGTGGTAGAGCTTCTGGTAGAAGATGATCCCTACGAAGATCTCGGCCTCGATCTTCTCTCCCGAAACCCCGGAGTACATCGTCTCCTTGCCGGCGGAGTTGAACCCGTTCCGTTCGAGTCCCTCGCGGAGTTCGTCCTCGTCCTCGCCCAAAAACGGCGTCCCGTCGACGCGGCGGCCCTCCATCGCGCCGAGTTTCCCGCCGATCATCTCGAGGATGTGACCGACGGTCATCCGCGACGGCAGTGCGTGGGGGTTGAGAACGAGGTCGGGGACGACGCCCTCCTCGGTAAACGGCATGTCCTCCTGGGGCGCGAGGTGGCCGACGACACCCTTCTGGCCGTGCCGAGAGGCGAACTTGTCGCCGAGTTCGGGGATCCGTTCGTCGCGAACGGAGACCTTCGAGAGCTTCGAGCCGTCCTCGCCTTCCATCAGGGTGACGGTGTCGACGACGCCCGACTCGCCCGAACGCATGGTGACGGAGGTCTCGCGGCGCTTCTGGGGCGAGAGTCCGCCCATGTCGTCGGGCTCCTCGAGGAATCGCGGCGGCGAGGTCTTCCCGAGCAGCACCGAGTTCTCGTCGACTCGCGTCTCGGGGTTGACCAGCCCGTCCTCGTCTAAGTGAGTGTACGCCTCCTCTCCGCGAGCGCCGCGGACGTCCTGGCTCGGAATCTCGAAGCGGTCCTCCTGACCGCCCGGATAGCGTCGCTCCTCACCCTCGTAGGTCCGGAAGAAATGAGAGCGGGCGAGCGCTCGTTCGACGCTGGCCTTGTTCATGACCAGCGCGTCCTCGATGTTAAAGCCCTCGTAGCTCATCACGGCGACGACGAAGTTCTGGGCCGCGGGTCGCTCGTCGAAGCCGATCTGCTCGGTGGTCTGGGTCTTGACCATCGAGAGCTGCGGGTAGTGCAGCAGGTGCTGGCGCGTATCGGGCCGGATGCGGTAGTTCGCGCTCGGGAGTCCGAGCGACTGCTTGACCATCCCCGCACCCATCGTGATCCGGGGCGAGGCGTTGTGTTCTGGGTAAGGGATCATCCCCGCGCCGATCCCGAAGATCAGCTGCGGGTCGATCTCGAGGTGCGTGTGGTCCTCGTTCAGGTCGTCCTCGTCGACGGCGACGTAGATGTCCTCTTCCTCCTCGGCGTCGATGAACTCGATGTAGCCGTGGTCGACCAGGTCCTCGAACTCAAGGTCGCCGTCCTGAAGGGCGGACATCTCCTGCTCGGAGATGCGGGGCTCGCCGTCCTCGACGACCAGCAGGGGACGGCGCGCGCGGCCGGCGTCGGCGTTGACTATCACTTCCCGGGTGCGCTCTTTCACCGAGACGTTGACCATCTCGCTGACGTCGCCGATGCGTCGCGCTTCGCGGATCTGTTCGGCCAGTTCGTGCGGATCGGGATGGGTCCCCACCAGCGACCCGTTCACGTAGACTTTCGCTTCTCGTTGTTGGCTGCTCATGGTTGATCAGTCGTCTGCGGTCGATCGCTCGATACCCTCGAGGCCGGGGATCCCCTCGACGCCCATCGAGGCGAGTTCGCGTTTGAGTTCCTGTTCGTCCTCGATGTTCTGGGAGAGTTCCATCGCCTGCGCGAAGTTTTTCACCAGTCCGCAGTTCGGACCTTCGGGCGTCTCGGAGGGACAGATGCGACCCCACTGGGTCGCGTGCAGGTCCCGCGCCTCGAAGTGCGGTTGCGAGCGAGAGAGCGGACTGCGCAGTCGGCGCAGGTGGCTGAGGACGCCCATGAAGTCGGTTCGGTCGACGAGCTGAGAGACGCCGGAGCGACCGCCGACCCAGTTCCCCGTCGCGATCGGGTGCTCGAGCCGTTCGGTCAGCACGTCCGAGCGGACGACGGTGTTGACCGAGAGCTGGCGGTTGCGCATGTTCGCTCGCTCGAGCTGGTATTTGACGTCCCGGGCCAGCTTGTTCAGCGCGGTCCGGAACAGGTCCCGCATCAGGTCGCCGCTGACCTTCAGTCGCTTGTTCGCGTAGTGGTCCTTGTCGTCGGCCTCGCGGCGACCGAGCGCGAGTTCGAAGCAGGCCTCGGCCATCCGACAGAGGTAGTGGGCCTTGTTGATCCGGACGTCCTCCTCGTCGACCCCTTCCTCGTGGAGGTGCGGCAGGAGGTACCGGTCGATGACGTAGTTCGCGCGCTTGAGCTGGTAGTTCTTCCCCTGACCCGACGCGACGCGTTTACCGAGCGCTTCGATCGCTTCCTCCTCGGTCTGAACCTCCGCCTCCTCGAGGTTCTCGAGCATGTACTTGACGACCTCGGGGTCGTTCGAGACCTTGTGGACGATCTCCTCGTCGCTCTCGAGTCCGAGCGCCCGAACGAGGGTCACGAAGTTGATCGAACCCGACACGGAGGGGAACGAGACCTCGAGCAGCCCCTCGCGATTCCGTTCGCACAGCACCAGCGCGCGGTAGCCACGGCGCTGCGAGAAGGTCTTCGCGACCTGAATCTCGTCGCCGTACTTGGTGTCGTACTCCGCGAGGATCTTGTTCGGGGCGAGGTCCTCGCTGGTCATCAGCACCCGCTCGGAGCCGTTGACGATGAAGTAGCCGCCGGGATCGGCGGGGTCCTCGCCGATTTCGATCAGCTCCTCGTCGCTGAAGCCGGCGATGTTACACTTGTCGGAGCCGACCATGATCGGCATCCGGCCGATCTTCGTCTCCGTGGAGTCGACGACCCGCTGGTCGCCCTCCTCGCCCTTGACGATCGACATCTCCATGAAGACGGGCGCGGAGTAGGTGATGTTCCGGAGCCGGGCTTCCTGTGGGTACAGCAGTTCCTCGGAACCGTCGGCCTCCCGAACGCGGGGCGTCACAACGCGGACGTCGCCAAGCTTGACGTGGACCGGTTCCTCGCCTTCCTTGTCGCCGATGTCCGTATCGATCGTCTCCTTCTCGTCGACGACCTCCTGCATGCCCCGGTTGAGGAAGGCGTTGAACGAGCGGTAGTGGTGTTCTGCGAGCCGTTCCTTCGAGAAGTATTCGCGCGAGATGTCCCGTCGTTTCGATCGGTCAAGTTCCATTGCCATTTATTCCACCACAAGTCGGTATACGACGGCCTGGTCGGTTGTGCGTGAGTTCCGAACGATCTTGACGACGTCGCCGACCGCCGCCTCGTCCGGGAGAGCGGAGTCGTTGCGCTTGATTTTCGGCAGGTCTGTACGGTCGATGTCGTATTCCGAAAGGACCTCCTCGAGGACGTCCTCCTCGAGAACGGTGTGCTCCGGAACGAGTTCGTGTTGGCTTACGTCTACCATGTGTTGGTGCGGGCTATCGGGAGAGAAGCGGCTGTCACGAGATACTACAGGCACGTAGCGGCGGGATGCATTTAACGGTTACTAACTCGACTCAAAAGCGGGGCTATCCGGCCCGGCGAACTTGACCGGAACTATCTGTCACGTTCGTACGTAGCCCGTTCTCGGTTATATTCCTTGTGGGGAGCGAAAGTAGACGCCCTCGAGGCGGACGTGTCCCGGTTCGTCCTACCACACGTTCCACGATTGGAAAGCCTTAATACTCTCACCGGGAAACGGAGAAATGCGTCGCAAGACGCCGCAAGCAAGCCCGGATGGTGTAGTGGCCCATCATACGACCCTGTCACGGTCGTGACGCGGGTTCAAATCCCGCTCCGGGCGCTTTCTTGCGACTTGTCTGCCCGGATGGTGTAGTGGCCCATCATACGACCCTGTCACGGTCGTGACGCGGGTTCAAATCCCGCTCCGGGCGCTTCTTCCGCAAACAACGCTGCGAGCGCCGCCTAGCGGTGTGCTTGTCGCCCGTAACTGGAAAAGCCCGACAGAGCGATTAAACCAGGAAGCAACTCCGCTGCGACCGTGTTCACATCCCGCTCCGACGTCTGTCCGCGAGCAGGCAATGCGGTAGCTCTTGTCTCGGACTCTGACTTCGGGAGAGGACCGCGAAAACCCAAGCTCTAGCTGTGTGAAAAGTCGAGGAGGACCCCTCGTCAAACTCGAGTTTTTGTACGACGACGGGTACAGGACAGGTAACGATGAACACAAAGCAGATCGGTGACGAAACGGAAGCCAAGATTATGGCTGCGCTAATCGCCGAGGGCTACACTGTCTCGGTGCCGTTCGGCGACAACGAGAGCTACGATCTCGTTCTCGATACGGGAACAGCCCTCGAGCGAGTACAGTGCAAGACCGGCTGGATCGAGGACGACGTGGTTCGGTTCAAAACTGCGAGTAAAACGACATCAGAGGGCGACGTCGTACTGAGTGATTACGGCGGCGAAATCGACGCGTTCTCCGTTAGATGCCGTGAAACGGAGCAGCTCTATTGGGTCCCTACTGAGGACGCCGGGGCGAAGAGTACGTATCTTCGGTTGAACGAGCCTGAAATCGCCCATCCGAGCGTCAACCGAGCGGTAGAGTACCGTCTCGAGAATCAATTTCCGGGATCGATCGACCGATAGTTGCTATCGCGATCCAGCGTGTTCCGTCTATTCTACGGGAGTCGGCTCTTGTCCTCCGCAAGGGGCGAGTCAAGCGGTACACCGTCGGACTGCTCGCTCGAGCGCGCCCTTCCAGCCACCGACCGACTACCGTACCGCAAGCTGTTCAGCGAGAAACACCTCGTTCCGATATCCCGTCTCGAGATCGCCTCGAGTCGGCGTGCAGCCGGTCAACGTACCGATGGCGGCTACCCGGCGCCGATACTCCTGGTTAGATACCAGTCCAATCGAGAGTCGTATGCACAAACAATCACCACGGTCCGAAATTATTGCAGGGACGTGAGTTAAAACGCCGTGAGTGAAAGGGAAGCGGTATGGTTCACGAGACCAACTCGAGCCGCGACCGGAGCCGTCGAGCCTTCATCGGTGCTGTCGGCGCTGCGGGTCTGGGACTTGCCGCCAGCACGTCGATCGCCGCCTCGAGCGACGGCGACCCGACCCCGATCGACTCGCCAACGGTGATCGAAGAGCCGGGCGAATACGAACTCGTCGCCGATCTCGCGCCCGATAGACTCGAGCAGCCGGGTTGTATCCTAGTAGATCTTAGAGACGAGCAGGGGAGGTCATCCGTTCACGGTGATTTTACCCTCTACGGGAACGGCCACACGGTCGATCTGAGCGGTACCGAATTAGATTTTGAAGATCCTTGGCGACGCGCCACTGGAATTGCTTTCGATCCGAGGGAAAGATGGGGTGGGGCATTGGAATCGTCTTGGGATGCAACAGTCGAAGATATAGAGATTCGCGGCGCCAATACGGGCATCAGCTCGTGGCGAGCGAGTTTCGGAACGTACACCGACGTCACGGTCGCGGAAAACGATACTGGCTTTTACTTTTACATAGATGGCAGTGACTTGATAGATTGTGTCATAGAAGAGAATCAGACAGGGGTGAATCTGTACGGAGACACTGAAGTATGGGGTGGATCGCAGAGTACCTTCGAAAACTGTACGATACGGTCGAACGACAGAGCTGGAATCGTGACTGGTCCCGAGTCCAATGCACGAATTCGGTCCAGCCGAATTATAGGCAATGGAGACGGTGTCGTCTCGTTCACCGAGGGACCTGGTACAGTTATCGAAGAGAGTCACATCTGTTACAACGACGGGTACGGCGTCTACGGTCTAGCCTGGCCGGGTTCCGAAGAGTATCCGGAGGACGATCGTCCGATACAGGCTTCGGTTCAAGCTACCAATAACTACTGGGGATCGGATAACGGCCCGTTGAGCCTCGAGCGACGCCGAAATGAGCAAGACTCCGGGTACGAGTACGTGCAACCGGACGAACCGTTTACTGACCGAGAAACCGGACGGTCGGCCGACGGCGACGGCGACGCGATCTCCGAGTCACTCGAGTCCGGCGTCTCCAACGTCCGCTTCGATCCGTTCTCCGAAGCTCCGTTCGACGACGTCGGCGCCCAGCGCTGAGAATCGACGCGGCGGGAGGTTCGGATCAGCGCAGTCGGTCGTCCCACGCGATCCACTCCTGTTCCCAGCCCGTCCGCGACTCCGCCCGTTGCCGAGCGTACTCGAGGTCCTCGCGGTTCGTCCGATTCCGTTCGACGGCACCCGATTGCTCGCCCTCGAGCAAGAGCGGGTCGAACGAGACCGCCTCGAACTCGTCGCTCGAGCCGTCGCCGTCGATGGCCGCGAGACGCTGGGGCTGGGTACCCCGAGGGAGGACGAGCCGGCCGCCGTCGGCGAGCTGGTCGAGCAGCCGTCGAGGCGGGTCGACCGCGGCCGCCTCGAGCAAGATCCGATCGAAGGGAGCGTACTCCGGGAGTCCGCCCGCCCCGTCGCGCCGGTCGACGAGCACGCCTTCGTAGCCCGCTCGCTCGAGGTTGGTTCGCGCCTCGGCGACGAGCGGCCGCGAGATGTCGACGGCGTGGACGCGCTGCTCGCCGACGATCTCGGCGGCGACGGCCGCCGTGTAGCCGACGCCGGCGCCGACGATCAACACGTCGTCGCCGTCCTCGAGGGCGAGCACCTCGAACAGGCGGGCGACCGTACTCGGCGCGAGGACGCGGGTCTCGAGGATCTCGTGTGCCCGGTCGGCGTAGGCGGCTCGGTCGTCCTCGAGGAACTCGTGGCGGGGAACGTCCCGCATGGCGATGGCGACGGCCTCGTCCGTGAGAACTCCCTTGGCGGGGGACTCGAGGCCGTCGACCATGTCCTCGCGGAGTACCGCAGGGTCCATACCCGAGGTAGCGGACGAAGCATTATCAACTGCGCGCCCGCCCGCGCAACCCGCGATCAGCTTCGCATCCGAACGAACCGAACGCCGCCGTGTTCGCTTCGCTCGAGACTCCCGTCCTCGCGCTTCTCGGCCAGCACCAGCGTCTGGAAGCCGGTTCCGATCGGGGCGAGCAGCCGTCCTCCGGGTAGGACCTGGTCGACGACCGGGTCCGGAAACGACGGCGCCGCGCAGGTAAAGTACGCGGCGTCGTAGGGTGCGTGCTCGGCCCACCCCTCGCGGCCGTCGCCGACGCGGACCGAGACGTCGCCGTACCCCGTCTCGGCGAGTCGCTCCCGGGCGTTTTCGGCGAGTTCCTCGCCGTACTCGACGCTGTAGACGCCCTCGGCACCGACGAGTTCCGCCGTGACGGCGGCGTGATAGCCACAGCCGGTGCCGATCTCGAGGACGTCCTCGCCGGGCTCGAGTTCGAGCCGATCGGCCATGATCGCGACCATGTGGGGCGCGCTGATCGTCTGACCGTCGCCGATCGGGAGCGGTCGATCTCGGTAGGCCTCGCCGCGCCGATCGGGCGGGACGAACGCGTGGCGCGGGACCGTCCGGAGGGCCTCGAGGACCCGGTCGTCGTCGACGCGGTTGGCGACCGTTCGAACCATTCGCTTGCGAGCGGTCTCGGAATCGTCGTCGGAGCCGTCGGAGCCGAATCGATCGAACATGGCGGGACCTACGGGCTCGCGGAGAATAGCCTGTGGGACGCAACTGCACGCCAGTTCTTCGCTCGGACGAAGGTTCGACTACCAGGCCGACCAGGCGCTGGTCTGCTCGTCGTAGGCGTAGACCCGCTTGAGGTCCTTCGCGATCCCCGTGTCGCCTTCCATCTCGTAGCGATCGCGGTCGTACCCCGAGGCGTCCTGGCGGACGACGAAGGCGTCGATCTCGAACTCGTCGTCGCCGAACTCCTCGATCGCGCCGACCTCGAACTCGTAGTCGCCGGGGACGTAGACGGTGATGCTCCGGCTGTCGTCCCGGGAGCCGTCCTGCGGGTGAACCGTGACGTTGACCGCGACGTTGTCGACCTCGCGGGTCCAGACGGTCTCGACGTCGTCGGCGTCGGCCTCCTCGACGCGACGGTGGCCGTCGAGTTCGACGCTCGTCACTCGCACTGTCGAGAGCACCTCGTCGGTCTCGAGGATGAACTCGTCGCCGACCTCGACGGTCTCGCCTTCGGGGGCGGTGACGTTCGCGGTGAACGACTCGCCCTCCTGGGAGACGACGACGTCGAGGGTGACTTCGCGTTCGGGATCGGGCTGTACCTTGTGAACGTGACTGCACTCGCTGCAGCGAACCGTAAGCGCCCCGCCGCCCGCCGTCAGTACCTCGTGGACCGTCTCGAGGTCCGGCGAGCACGACGGACAGGGCGTCGGGATCCGGTCTGGGACGTCGTTCATAGCACGCCGTAGACGCCACGGCCGTAAAAGGCGATTGGACCGCGTGTGGGCCCGTTACTGGCTCGCACCGTCGCGGATCGGTACCGACACGTCGGCGTCGTCGTCCGCCCCGATTCGGCGTCCCCGCTCGAGGCTGGCGCAATCCGACGTGATTCCGGGAGCTCGATCTCGGTGCCTGCTCGCGGTTACACCGCTCGCTCGTCGGGAGGTCTACGACCTCCCCGCGTTCGCGGCTTCCGCCGCTCACGCACTACGTGGAAGTTCCACTTCTTCCCCATCTGCCCACACCGTCGGCTCCCGGAGGATCCCGTCGAGGTGGATCGGTGCCTCGACGGCGCCGCCGATTCCCGCGTCGTCGCCGATCGCGATATGGACGGTCCCGCCCGCTTTCTCGTCGAGCAGGACGGAGCCGACGAGGTCGGTGACCGCGACGTTCGTACCAATGCCGAGTTCGGCGAGGTTGTAAGCCGCGTCGCCGACCTCCTCCGCGGCGGTCTCGACCGTCGTGCGGATCTCGTCGTCGGAGATGTCGGTGACGAGGCCGTCCTCGACCTCGAAGCGAAGCTCCTGGCCGTCCTCGAGCAGCCCGTGGGGTCGCATCGTGCCGTCGACGACGAACGTGCCGTCGGCGGTTTCGGGGCTGACGAACACCTCGCCCGCGGGGAGGTTCGACATCTCGCCGGGCTCGTGGACGATCCCGGTGTCCGAGAGGAACTCCCGGTCGCCGATCCCGAACGTGATGTCGGTCCCCGCGGGCGCGGTCACGCGGATCTCCTCGGCGTCGGCGACCTGCTCGAGGACGGCGGCGGAGTGGTCGGCGATCGCCTCGTAGTCGGCGTCCAGCCCCGTGGTGAACACCTCCTCGGTGATCCCCGGCAGCGTGGCGACGCGGGCGCCGGCCTCGTTGGCCTCGCCGCGGGCGCGGGTGTGGCTCAGGCTCTTGGTCGTCGGCGCGAGGACGACGTCGGCGCCGGCCATCGCCGCCGCGACCGGGGTCGGGGGTTCGGCGCCGTGGGTCTCGCCGGGCGGATAGCGGACGATCACGGCGTCGTCCGTGATTTCGCTCGCGACCTCGTAGATCGCCTCGCCGATCGGCTCGCGCTCGTCGTCGGTGACGACGGCACAGCTCTCCGAAGACTCGAGGGCGAGACACTGGCGAACGGCCGTCTCTGCGGCTGCACGGAGATCGGACATACCCGATACTGGATGCAGCGAGCCGAAAGGTCTTGCTATCAGCGACCCCTACTCGGCGGCGTCCTCGAGGACCTCGACCGCGACCAGGGGCTCGCCGGTGAGCGCGCGGACGTAGGCGCCGCCGGCGATCGAGACGTGCCCGAAGTCGTCCTCCTCGAGGCCGTACATCTCGATCGCACGGGAGGTGTCGCCGCCGCCGACGACCGAGAAGCAGTCGGTCTCGGCGATCGCCTCGAGCACCGTCACGGTGCCGTCGGCGAACCGTTCGTCCTCGAAGACGCCCAGGGCGCCCTTGACGAAGACGGCTTCGGACTCGCGGACGAGATCTGCGTACTCGTCGGCGGTGTCGGAGCCGACGTCGAGGTAGGACGTGTCCTTCTCGAGGCCCTCGACCGCGGCCTCGGCGCGCTCGTCGTCCTCGCCCTCGTAAGCGAGATCGGTCGCGAGGGACAGGGACTCTTCGTACTCCTCGAGGATGCGTTCGATCGTCTCCCGTTGCTCGTCCCACTGCTCGTCGAAGAAGTCGGTTCCCTCGACGTCGTAACCGACGTCGTGGCCCGCCGCGCGCAGGAAGAGTTCGCCGACGATGCCGCCGAGACAGAACCGGTCGACCGTGTCGTCGACCCGTTCGATGACGGGGATCAGGTCCTCGGCCTTCGTCCCTCCGAGGGCCATCGTGACGGTGCCGTCGAACTCCCGCTCCTGGATCGACGAGTTCGCGGTGTACTCCTGTTCCATCACGCGTCCCGCGTAGGCGTCCATCACGCGCGGGAAGCCGACCAGCGAGGCGTGGGAGCGGTGGGCCGCCGAGTAGGCGTCGTTGACGTAGGCGTCGAACTCCGGAGCCAGCGTCCGCACGAACTCGGTGTCGGCCTTCACGTCCGGATTCTCCTCGGGGAGCTCCTCGTCGCACATCCGGGCGTTCTCGAGGACGAGCACCTCGCCGCCCTCGAGGCCGTCGATCGCCTCGAGCGCGTCCTCGCCGAAGGTATCCGCGACGAAGTCGACGTCCCGCTCGAGGTGATTTCCGAGGATCTCGGCGTGTTGTTCGAGCGAGACGAACGTGTCGCGGCCGGGTCGACCCTGGTGGGCCAGCACGGCGACCCCGTGGTCGTCCTCGAGCAGTTCCCGGAGCGTCTCGGCGTGACGCGCGAACCGGCGGTTGTCCTGAACGGCGCCGTCTTCGACGGGCGCGTTGAGGTCGAGACGGACCAGCAGTCGCTGCCCGGGCGCGAGATCGTCGATCGTCTTGAACATACAGGGACGGCGTGCCGAACGCGCTTAAAATTTTAAGGACAAGCCGTTCAGCGGGCGGCGACCTCGTCGCCCTCCCGACTCTCCGCTTCGGCGGCGACGTACGTCGCGAGGTCGAGCATCCGGTTCGAGAAGCCGAACTCGTTGTCGTACCAGGTCAACACCTTCACGAGGCCGTCCTCGAGTGACATCGTCGACTCGAGGTCGACGTACGAGGAGAAGGGCATCCCGACGATGTCCCGCGAGACGATCTCCTCGTCGGTGTAGCCGAGCACGCCGGCGAGTTCGTCGTCGGCCGCCGAGCGGATCGCGTCGGCGAGCTCCTCCTCGGTGACGTCCTCCTCGAGGTCGACGGTGAGGTCGGTGATCGAGCCGTTCGGAACGGGAACGCGCATCGCCATTCCGTCGAGCTTGCCCTCGAGCTGCGGGAGGACTTCGGTGGTGGCGATCGCGGCGCCGGTCGAGGTCGGGATGATGTTTTCGGCAGCGGCGCGACCGCGGCGGCGCTTGCTGAGCGGACCGTCGACGAGGTTCTGGGTGCCGGTGTAAGCGTGAACGGTCGTGAGCAGCCCGGACTCGATGCCGAACTCGTCGTCCAGTACCTTCACGACCGGCGCGACCGAGTTCGTCGTACAGGAGGCGTTCGAGAGCACGTCCTCGCCGTCGTACTCGTCGTGGTTGACGCCGTAGACGATCGTCTGGACCTCCTTCTCGCCTTTCGGCGGGGCCGAGATCAGCACCTTCTCGGCGCCGGCTTCAAGGTGCTGGGCGGCCTCGTCGTGGGTGCGGAAGATCCCCGTCGCCTCGAAGGCGACGTCGACGTCGAGTTCGTCCCAGGGGAGTTGGGTCGGGTCGCGCTCGGAGCAGAGCCGGATCTCGTCGCCCTCGACGGTGAGCGTGTCTCCCTCGAGTGAGACGTCCTCGAGCCGACCGTGGACCGAGTCGTGTTTGATCAGGTACCGCATGTCGTCGTTGTCCATGACGTCGTTGATCCCGACGATCTCGACGCCGTCGTACTCGAGCGACGCGCGGAGGACGTTCCGTCCGATCCGACCGAACCCGTTGAGACCGATCCGGAGCGTTCCTTCGAACTCGTTCTCCGTGTACGAATTTTCACTCATATCCGAGTAGTACGGGGTCCACGATTAAATCACTTGCCCCTTTCGCAACGTTGATTGACGATCGGGAGGGATCACGGCCCGTCAGGCGGGAGGTGCGTTCACCGTGGTACCACATATCATATTACATTCAATATATATTATATATTAGCCGAATATACAGGTTAGGGCCCGTTCTTCGCCATAATCTGCCTAGGAAACTCGATTTCGAGTTAACATCTATCAGATTCTTGCAAAACAGTTATGCCGGTCGGCGGTGGATGTCGACGCGTATGCTCCGCGTCGGAATCAACGGCTATGGAACCATCGGCAAACGCGTTGCGGACGCCGTGCGATCGCAGCCTGACATGGAAGTCGCCGGCGTCGCCAAGGTCAGCCCCGATTACGTCGCCCTCGGGGCGGCCGAGGCGGAGTACCCGCTCTACGCGGTCGACGAGGACCGCACCGATGGGTTCCGCGAAGCCGGCGTCGACCTCGCCGGTACCGTCGACGAACTCGTCGCCGACAGCGACGTCGTCGTCGACGCCACGCCCTCCGGAATCGGCGAACAGAATCGGCCGCTGTACGAGCGCCACGACACCCCGGCGCTCTTCCAGGGCGGCGAGGACGCGACCGTCGCGGAGGTCAGTTTCAACGCCCGCGCGAACTACGAGGAAGCCGCCGACGCCGACTACGTCCGCGTCGTCTCCTGTAACACGACCGGACTCTCCCGGCTGGTCGCCCCCATCCACGAGGACTACGGCATCGAGAAGGTCCGGACGACGCTGGTCCGACGCGGCGGCGACCCGAACCAGACCGGCCGCGGTCCGATCAACGACGCCGTGCCGGACCCCGTCTCGATCCCCTCCCACCACGGCCCTGACGTCCAGACCGTCTTCCCCGAACTCGACATCGACACGATCGGACTCAAGGTCCCGACGACGATGATGCACGTCCACGCGGTCAACATCACCCTCGAGGAGGTACCCGACAGCGTCGAGGAGGTCCGGGACCGACTCCGCGAGGAGAACCGCCTCCTGTTGATCCCCGACTACGCCGGCATCGACGGCGCCGGAACGCTCAAAGACCTCGCGCTCGACGCGGGTCGCCCGCGCGGGGACATCTGGGAGAACTGCATCTGGGAGGAGTCGATCACCGTCGAGGGCAAGGACCTCTACTGCATGCAGGCGATCCACCAGGAGTCCGACGTCGTTCCCGAGAACGTCGACGCGATCCGTTCGGTGACGGGGCTGCTCGAGGGCCCGGAGAGTCGCGCGCTTACCAACGAGACACTCGGGATCGGGCTCGGGCGACTGGACGAACCCGAGAACCGCACCGCCGATCGACAGACCGCGGACTGAGGCGTCGGGGAAAGCTTTTGGCCGTCCCTTCCTTATCACCAGCTATGCGACGAGACGACCGCGACGAACCCTTCGACGATCTCTTTCGGGAAATCGAGCGGATGATGAACGAGATGATGAACGGTGCCGACGTCGATTTCGACTCCTCCAGCGCCGTCGACAGCGGGTTCGGCATGGACACTCACGTCGATATCCACGAAACCGACGACGAGATCCGCGTCGTCGCCGACCTGCCCGGCGTCGAGAAGGACAATATCGACCTCGAGTGCGACGGCAAGACGCTGACGATCTCCGCCAGCAGCGACCACCGCCAGTACGACGAGCGCGTGTCGCTCCCCCAACGGGTCAACGAACACAGCGCCTCGGCGACCTACAACAACGGCGTCCTCGAGGTCGTCTTCGAGTCGGCCGAACGCTCCTCGGGGATCAGCCTCGAGTAACCGACGCGGAGTCGAGTCGCGGTCGGCACCGACGTCGCTCGAGTCTCGGTTCGATCGAAAAAGAATCGCTCGCGGAAGCCCGGAGCCGCTATTTCTTGGAGCCGCCCAGCGCTTTGTTCAGCGTGTACTTGATGAACCCGTCAGTGTCGGTCGTCGGGTTCGGAGTGCCGTGTTTTCCGCGCCCGTCGTGGTGATCGTCGCGTTTGCGCCGTCGCCCGTCGTGGTGGTCGTCGCGTTTGCGCTGTCGCCCGTCGTCGTGGCGTCCGTCGCGTTTGCGCCGTCGTCCGCCGTCGTGTCCGCGGTCTCCGTAGCGCTCGTAGTCGTTATCGCCGTCGCGGCGTCGGCTGTCCTTACCGTAGTTGTTTCGTCGGCCGTCCTTCCCACGGTTGTTTCCTCGACCGTCCTTATTGCGGTGTCCACGACCGTCCTTCCCGCGGTGTCCGTGGTTGTCGTCGTGTCCATCGCGCCCGCGGTGATCGTCTCGCTTGCCGTTGCGCCCGCCACGGCCCATTTCGTTTCGTCGGTCGTCCCCGCGTCGTTTGCGGTTGTGGTCGTCCCCGCGTCGTTTGCGATTGTGGTCGTCACCGCGTCGTTTGCGGTTGTGGTCGTCACCGCGATGTCCGTCACCGCCGTGGTTCTTTCCGTCGGCCGACGCCGCGCCGGAGAGGCCGACGAGGCCGATACCTGCCGTTCCGGCGAGACGAAGCATACTGCGACGAGTGCTGGAGTTGTCTTCTGTCATACTGAATCTACGGGCTCCGTGGCCCACTGCCAGCCAATTCCGGGGGTTCGTATTAATCGATCAGATCGTTACGGGATCAACTACCAGGTACGAACGCTGCGGTCGATCGTTCCACTCGCGCAGGGTCAGGTATCAGTCCGAAACGGAGGTGCGATGGCGGTTAGACAGTCCCCGAAACGCCCACACAATCCGAGATTACGCCCGCTAAACGGTCGTAAAACCCCGGCTGGTACTTCGTCGCCTCGTCGACGGTCGGCCGGGCGTTGGTCTCGTTGACGACGAGCCGATCCGCCGTCTCGAGCAGGTCGACGCCGAGGAACGGAATCTCGAGGACGTCGGCGACCGACTCGGCCAACCGGCGCCACTCCTCGGGCAGGTCGACTCCCCGCGCCGCCGCGCCGCGGTGGACGTTGTGCTTCCACTGGCCCTCGCGGACCGCCTCGTCGGGGAGGCGGCGTTCGACGGCGCCGGCGTACTCGCCGTCGACGACCATCACCCGGTAGTCGGTCGCCCCGGGGAGGTACTCCTGAACCAGGAAGGATCGGTCACCGGTTGCCCGGTAGTCGTGGACCAGCGAGAGGTAGTCACAGATCCCCAGAAAGGAATCGAGGTCGTGGGCCTTCGCGACCCCGACTCCGCGGGTCGTCGAGTTGGGTTTCACCACGACCGGGGGTTCGAAGCGATCGAACGCGTCGACCAGTTCGTCCTCGCCGACGTCGTTCGAGACGTATACCGACTCCGGGACCGGGAGGTCGGCTCGCCCGAGGCGGGCGAGCACCTCGGCCTTGTTCCGCGAGGTGAGGATCGCGTCGCGGTCGTTGAGCCACGGGAGCTCGAGCAGGGCATCGGCGACGCCGCCCTCCATCGCTCGACCGGGGTAGACGAACCCGACGTCGTACTCGCCGGCCGACCACGGTGCGTCGGCTCCGAGCGGGACGACGCGTTCGCTTACCGGCACGTGACGGGCACGGATACCCCGTTCGGCGAGGGGCTCGCGCATCCGGCGGAACGTCTCCTCGGCGTTTGCGACCGCGAGGTCGATCATGCTCGAGCGTCGGGTCCAGCGACGCAAAAAGCTGCGTCCTCTCCTCGCGTGTCCGCGCGGTCGACGGGCGCGGCTCGAGCGATCGACGCTGCGGGGAAAATCGAGACGAGGACCGTTTCGAAGAGGCGAGCCGGGTTACGAGATCAGCTGCTCTTCGCCCTTCTCGACGACGATGCGACACGGCGGCGAGATCTTGTTGTACGCGCGGCGGAACGCCTCCTTGGCGTGGTCGGCGTCGTCGACGTCACACCAGACCGTGAAGATGCGCTCGCCGGCGTCGATCCGCGCGGCGGTGCCGACGATCTTCCCGAAGGCCTGGCGCATCCCGTCGGAGACGCGGTCCGCACCCGCACCCGTCGCCTGCTTGTTCTCCCGGATGACGTGGTGGGGGAACTTCCGGAGGATCATCTTGTAGTTGTTCTCACCGGCGTTTTTGAGCATGTGACGGTTGGCCGACAGGCGCGAGGCCTCGAGGCTCCCGTGGCGGATCTGGACCTCCTCTTCGGTAACGAGGCTGATCTGAACGGGGTAGTCCTCGGGACCCGCACTGACGTTGCCCATCTTGTGCTGTGCGATCTTCGAACCCGGAATGCCGGTGATGTATTCGCGTCGCGTGTAGGCCGGCTTGCTAATCTTCCGGTACATCGAGGCAGGTTTGTCTGACATGGTTGTGGTTACTTACGAAAACCGAGGCCTACCGTGGGGATAAAGCCTTCGAACCGATGCGTTCGGAGCCACCCGTCGACGGCGCCGACGCGAGCGGGGAGCTGTGACGGCCTCCCCGGCGCAAACGCCGAGGTTCGCTCGCCGTCTACCGCGTGTCAGTCGACGAACGCCCGAGCGGCGGACTGCACTGCAAGCGGTGTGTGAGCCGTTTCAGTTACCACTGTAGAAACGGTGGACGACAGCGCGGCAAAAATCGTCGCTCAGTTACAGACGACGTACTCGGCGTCGTTCTTTTCGACGAGGCCCTCTCCCTCGAGGCAGTTCAGGACCGAGAGGACGGCGATCTTTTTCATCGCCAGGACTTCGTTCAGATCCGTCGCCGTCGCTCCGCCGCTGGCCTCAAGGTAGAGGTAGACGAGTTTGGCCTGCGGGGAGTCGAGTTGGTCGGGAAGGGGGTCGAGCTGGGTGGTGGCGAGTTGCTGTTCTATCATCGTACCAGAAGGCACGACGAGGTTCTATATAAGTCTATTGTGCACCCGGACAATATTGTGGGTACAGGATAAGGGACCTATTATCAATATAAATGAGATCGGCCGTGCCAGATAACGCCACGAGAATTCCGTAGCACCGTTCTGGATTATTCTGTGGTCCGAACAGCAACGTCGGCGGCTCGAGCTACCACCGGTAAATATCTCGCGCGTATCGGCCCATTCCGTTCAATGGTCTGAGCATGTCGGTGCAAACCAATAACGAAACGTGGTATCTATCCCCACTCTCAGTTCCGTATAAGGAGGCTAATATTCGCGCCGAAGCGGTCCGGGACGGTTCCGCCCGCGTCGGCCGAACGCCGCGGCGGTCGTCTCGTCGTGACGGGGGCGCGTTTAAGGACCTGCCACCGAAATTACCGGTATGGCGAGGAGTTTTCGAATCGGCTCCCTGTTCGGGATCCCGATCAAACTCGACCTGACGTTTTTGCTCGTACTGCCGTTGTTCGCGTACCTGATCGGCGTGCAAACTCTCGAGGTGACGGAGATCCTAAACGGTGTCCTCGAGGCCGGGATCGACACGGCCGACGTCACCGCGGGCCTTACTCCCTGGATCCTCGGCTTCGTCGCGGCGGTCGGGCTGTTCGTCGGAGTCGTTCTCCACGAGCTGGGCCACTCGCTGACCGCCCGGCGGTACGGGTTTCCGATCGAGTCGATCACGCTCTGGCTGTTCGGGGGCATCGCCGCGTTCTCGGAGATGCCCGAGGACTGGCGACAGGAGTTCGTCATCGCGATCGCCGGACCGATCGTCTCGGTACTCGTCGGGGTGGGTTCCTACGGGCTCTTCGCGCTCACGCCCGAGGCGTTCGGCGGGGCGCGGTTCGTCCTCGGCTACCTGGCCGTGCTCAACGTTGCACTCGCCGTCTTCAACATGATCCCCGCGTTCCCGATGGACGGCGGTCGCGTCCTCCGGGCGCTGCTCGCTCGCGGCCGCCCCTACGCACAGGCCACCCAACAGGCCGCAAGCATCGGCAAGCTGTTCGCGATCGCGATGGGGCTGTTCGGGCTGTTCCAGATCAACATCATCCTCATCGGCGTCGCCTTCTTCGTCTACATCGCCGCCTCGAGCGAGGCCCAGCAGGTGACGATGAAGGCCGCCTTCCGGGACGTGACGGTGCGGGACATCATGACCCCCGCCGGCGACCTCCACACGGTCGAGCCGAACGCGTCGGTTGCGGAGCTGCTCCGGCGGATGTTCACCGAGCGACACACCGGCTACCCGGTCGTCGAAACCGGCGGCGCCGGCGGCGAGCGACTCGTGGGGCTCGTGACGCTGTCGGACGCTCGCGACATCAAGCCCGTCGAACGCGACGCCTACACCGTCGCCGATGTGATGACCACCGACCTGAAGACGGTCGATCCGGACTCGGACGCGATGACCGCCATCGAGCGGATGCGAGAGCACGACATCGGACGGCTCCTGGTGGTCGAACCGCGCAACGGCCGAGGTGCCGAGGATTCCGTCGGCGACCCGGCCTCGAGGACCGAGGGCGACCTGGTCGGACTGATCTCGCGGTCGGACGTGATGACCGCCTTCGATATCGTCCAGCAAAGCGGCGCCGTCGATCCCTCGGGTCGGCCTCGAACGGTCGATTGACGGGCGTCTCGACGGCCGGATCCAACATTCTTAACCGCGGGCGCGGCCGAGGGGCCACCGATGCCACCGGCCATCGAGACGACGGATCTCGTCAAGGAGTACGGCGACTTGCGCGCCTTGCAGGAGCTCTCGCTCACCGTCGAGGAGGGCGAGTTCTTCGGACTGCTCGGACCCAACGGGGCCGGGAAGACGACGTTTATCAACACGCTGGTCGGGCTCGTCCGCAAGACCGGCGGCGAGGCCCGCGTCTTCGGCTACGACGTCGAATCGGAGTACCGGCAGGCCCGCGACGCGATCGGGCTCGCACCCCAGGAGTTCAACGTCGACCGCTTCTTCCCCGTCCGCGAGGTCCTCATGCACAAGGCCGGCTACCACGGAATCCCCGAGGACGAGGCCGCCGAGCGAGCCGACGAGGTCCTCAAACGGGTCGGCATCTACGACAAGCGCAACGAGCGGTTCGACTGGCTCTCCGGCGGGATGAAGCGCCGACTGCTGCTCGCACGCGCGCTCGTGACCGATCCCGATCTGCTGATCCTCGACGAGCCGACCGCGGGCGTCGACGTCCAGCTGCGCCACGACCTCTGGGACCTCGTCACCGACCTCAACGACGAGGGCACCACCATCTTGTTGACGACCCACTACATCGAGGAGGCCGAACGGCTCTGCGACCGCGTCGCGATCATGAACGAGGGCCGCAAGGTCACGGTCGCGACGCCCGACGACCTCAAACGGCGCGGATCGGACACCGTCGACGTCCGCCTCGAGTCGGCGCCGCCCGCCGCGGGCGCCCTCGAGCCCGCACTCGGGCCGTACGCCCGCGACGTGACGACCCGCGGCGACCACGTCGAGGTCCGCGTCGACGACGGCGGTTCGACCGCGCCGCGGCTGCTCAACGACCTCGAGGCCGCGGGCCACGAGATCGCCGACCTCGAGATCTCGCGGACCTCGCTCGAGGAGATCTTCGTCGATCTGACGGCCCAGGAGGACCGGACGGTCACCCGCTCGAGCGCGTCGGAGGACGCCGACGAGACGGGCGAGGAGCCGACCAAGCGAGCCCAGGAGGGGGTCGTCTGATGCTCTCGGTCGGGTTCCGCGCGCTGTTCAAACGCGAGGTCCTGCGGTTCGTCCGCCGGCCCAAGAATACGTTCATGCCGCCGGCGATCACGAACGTGTTGTACTTCGCGGTCTTCGGGGTGATCCTCGGCAACCGGATCGACCAGATCGCGGGCTTCGACTACATCCTCTTTATCGTCCCGGGCCTCGTCGTGCTGGGGGCGATCTCGAACGCCTTCGAGAACGCCTCGTTCTCGATCTTCCACGGGCGGTGGAACGAGTACATCCACGAGACGCTGACCTCGCCGCTGTCGTACGTCGAGATGGTCGTCGCCTACGTCGGCTCCAGCGCGGTTCGCGGGCTCATCGTCGGCGTCATCATCGCCGCGGTCGGCCGGCTGTTCGTCCCGATCAGCATCGAGCACGGCCTCTACCTCGTCGCGACGATGGTCGTCGTCACGACGCTGTTCGCCGGCTTCGGGATCGTCGGCGGACTCGTCGCGCGGGACTTCGACGACCTGACCGTGATGAACCAGTTCATCCTCCGGCCGCTGGTCTTTTTCGGGGCCGTCTTCTACTCGCTCGAGACGTTCGAGCAGGCCTGGCAGGTCGGGCTCTCGCTGCTGAACCCGATGGTGTACATGGTCGACAGCGTCCGGTACGGGCTGTTGGGCTACTCGGACCTGACCGGCGTCGGGATCCTGCCCGCGCCCTACACCGAGTTCGCGCCGCTCGTCTCGCTCGCAGTACTCACGGCGTGTACCCTCGTCGTCCTGGCGATCGACGTCTACCTGTTCAAAACCGGGTACGGACTGACCGACTGACGACTCGTCGACTCCCGGCTACTCGTCGGGATCGCCGACCCGAACCAGCTGCTTCCCGACGTTTTCGCCCTCGAACAGACCGAGGAACGCGTCGGGCGCGTTCTCGAAGCCCTCGACGACGTTCTCGCGGTACCGGATCCGCCCGTCCCGAACGAACGCCGAGAGGCGGTCGAGGGCCTCGTCCCACCGGCCCTCGTAGTCGCCCACGAGGAACCCCTCCACGCGGGCGCGCGACTCGACGAGTTTTCCGAGCTTCCGCGGCCCCGTCGGGACCGCCGTCGCGTTGTAGAGCGCGATCTGACCGCAGACGGCCACCCTCGAGCGGACGTTCAGCAGCGGCCAGACGGCGTCGGTGATCGGTCCGCCGACGTTGTCGAAGTAGACGTCGATCCCGTCGGGACAGGCCTCGGCCATCGCCCCGGAGAGGTCGTCGGTCTCGTCGTAGTTGATCGCCTCGTCGAAGCCGAGGTCGTCGGTGAGCCAGTCGACCTTCTCGTCGCTGCCGGCCGTGCCGACCACCCGCGCGCCGCTCAGTCGGGCGAGCTGACCCGCGACCGAGCCGACGGCGCCGGCCGCGGCCGAGACGACGACGGTATCGCCGGGTTGGGGCTCGGCGACGTCGAGGGTCCCGAAGTACGCCGTCACGCCCGGCATCCCGAGGACGCCGAGCGCCGTCGAGACCGGCCCCCGGTCGGGGTCGACGCGGCGCAGCGCGTCGGCGTCGGCGACGGCGTGTTCCGCCCACAGGAGGTTCCCCGTCACGACGTCGCCCTCGTCGAGCGCGTCGGCTTCCGACTCGACGACCTCGCCGACGACGGCGGCTCCCATCGGTTCGCCGACGGCCCACGGCTCGGCGTAGGATTCCTCGTCGCGCATCCGCCCGCGCATGTACGGGTCGACGGACTGGTAGCGGGTCTTCACGAGGACCTCGCCCGACTCGGGTTCGGGACGGTCGACGGTCACGAGGTCGAAGTTTTCGCGGGTCGGCTCGCCCGTCGGACGGCTTGCGAGTCGCCACTGTCTGGTTTCTGCCATACCGAGACGGAGGGGTCGGCGACGGATGAATCGCGGGCTCGCGGAAGTCAGGTCCGGTACTGCGATCGAAAGGGCGAGAGACGCCTCGAGCGCGCTCGAGGACCGCCGACGAGACGGACCGGCGTCGGAGTTTTTTCACCACCGTCCGCGTACGGTACCGCATGGCGACCGACAACGACGACGGCGATCGCGACGAGGGCGATGCCGACGCGAACGCGACTCCCGACGACCCCGACCGCGAGCGAGGTTGCGACCACGAGGTCCTCGAGACGCTGCTCGCGGGTAACCGACGCCACGTCGACTCGCTGCCCGACGATTACTTCAGGGACGTCCGAACGGGGCAGCACCCGGGCGTCGTCGCGATCTGCTGTTCGGACTCCCGGGTACCCCACGAGCACATGTGGGGGTTCGACCACCCCGGCGCGGTCTTTACGCCGAGTAACATCGGCAACCAGGTCTGGGACGAGGACGGCGGCGAGCGCATCGTCGACGGCGGAATCCTCTACCCGATCCACCACACCGAGACCGCGGTCGCGGCCGTCGTCGGCCACACCGGCTGCGGCGCCGTCACGGCGGCGTACCGGGTCGCGACCGGCGGCGACGTGCCCGGTCCACAGGGCGTCGACAAGTGGGTCGAAATGCTGGTCCCCGTCGTCGAGGAGGCCCTCGAGCGCGGCGCCGTCGACGCCGACGCGGACGAGGAGACGGTCGTCAACCGGCTCGTCGAGTACAACGTCGATCGACAGGTGCAGTTCCTCCGCGACGCGGCGGACGTTCCCGACGATATCTCTGTCTACGGGTTCGTGTACGACTTTCAGCGGATCTACGGCGACGCGGACGGCCGCGCGTACCTGGTCAACGTCGACGGCGAGACCGATCCGGCGGCGATCCGCGAGTGCGTTCCGGACGGCTACGAAACAGCGGTCGTCAGCCTGCTGCCCTAACTCGAGTGACCCCGTCACGGGGCGTCGAACACGGTTCCGCGGGTCGCCGTCGGTACGGTCGTCCACTCCCGGTACCGCCCTGCGTTCGCTCCTCGAGTCCGACGGGCTCTTCCAGCGCCGCGGTGCGTTCGTCGTCGCGAGCGACGATCGGGCGGTCAGTCCCGCGCCGACGCTGAAACGCCTCCCTGCTCTTGCTCCCGACCGCGGGCCGGAGCCGCCGTCCGCGACTGCGATACCGCCGTCCACTCGAGGTCGCCCCGGTAGCGAAACGCCTCGGCGTTCCGCTGCGGGTCGACGACTAGCAGGTCGCCGATCCAGCCGTTGTCGACCAGCCGTTCGACGTCGTCGTGGCGGCGGAGGATCTCGGTCACGCGCTCGCGCGGCGCGTGGACGACCGCCGTCAGCCGGAGCGGCTGGTGGTACGGCTCGTCGTCGTCGAGCTGCAGCGACTGGAGCGGCAGGCCGGTCATCAGGTCGCCGCCGTTGCCCTGCACGACGCCGACGTTGCCCAGCGGGCTCTGCGTGACTTTCGAGCCGCTGCCGTAGACGCGGTTGTCCACGGTCGCGAAGTAGTACTGGTTGTTGATCCACTGGGTGACGACCAGCGGCCCCGTCATAATCGCCTCGAGGGCCTCGCCCTCGGGGTCGGTCGTCCAGTCGTAGGAGTGGAGGAACGCGCGGCCGTCTAAGTTCTCGTCGTCGGTCAGTTCGCGCGGCCCGATGACGAACGAGGCGTTGCCGGCTAGCCCCCACTCCGGACGGGTTTCGGCCCAGTCGGCCGCCCTGCGCTCGACTTCGGCGACGGCCGCTTCGGGGTCGACTTCGCCGTCGGTCATCGACTCGAGGCGCTCGGCCGCCGCGCCGGCCTGGGCACGCTCGAGGTCGGCGCGCAACTGCTCGAGATCCTCGCGGTGAGTCTCGGGGACCGCGTCGTCGAACAGTTCGATCTCGTCGGTCGTCGTGTTGTGCTCGCCGGCGAGAAAGACCGTGTCGTCGGGGATGTGGAAGCCGCGCTCGCGGAGTTCCGCCTGCACGTTCGAATCGTTGCAGATCGTCGCGAGCACGCGGGCATTGGGCCCGCCGGGGTTACCGGCGCAGGCCCCGCAGTCGAGACTCGAGTCGAACGGGTTGTTCGTCGTCCGGCTCGCGTGGCCCGCGAAGACGACCAGGCGGGCGAAGTCCGTCCAGCCCATGAGCGCGAAGGCGTTCTCGGCGTACTCGACTTTCGCCTCGAGGCTCATTCCCTGCGGGAGGTCGTGGTCCGCGTGCGTGTGGTCCTCGTGGTCGGCGTACTCGAGGGCCGGCGAACAGAACTCGTGTCGGCTCGGGACGCGCTCGTCGACGGCGTTCTCGAGCGAGGCGATCGCCGAGGGAGCGAGCGTCCGCGCGGCCATGGCCGAGCCGTAGGCGGCACCGCCGCCCTCGACGAACGGGAAAGCGGCGACGACGTTGGCCTTGAGCCGCTTGAAGTGTTTCCGCGTCACCTTCGCGAGGCCGGTCCAGCGGTCGCGTTTCGTCACCGTCTCTTCGTCGTCGGGCCGGTCGACCACGCGGTGCTCGGGCTCGACGATCGGCGGACAGGCGTCGACGGAGGCGGTCGCGTCGTACCCCTGGTACCGCATCGGGACGCCGAAGAAGCCGGCGTAGCCGTGGGTCTCGTAGTTACCCTGCTGCTCGATGTGACGGCGAACGATCTCCGAGCGCGTGTCGATGCAAAACACCAGTTGCCCAGCGGGCCGAGACGTCTCGCCCGCGTCGGCGGGATCGGTCACAGAGCCGTCGATTTGCTCGAGCAAGCGCCCGCGGTAGCTCTTCTCCCAGGCGGTCAGCCAGATCTCGGGGAGGGGCGGCTCCGCGTCCTCGCCGTCGCCGGTATCGGAATCTTCGTCCGCAGACGGCGACTCGATCGGCGCATCGAGTCGGTCCGCGAGCGTCAGGCGCACCGCGAGGTACTCCCGCAGCGCGATCGGGTACTCGGCCTGCCAGGGGTCGGTGTCGTCGTCGACGCGTTGCTTGATGAACCCGGTCCAGCCCGGCAGCGCGGCGAAGTGGCGCTCGGCGATGTCGACCCACCGGCTCTCGGGGTGTTCGTCGAGGATCGACTCGAGCGCCTCGGTCGCCGTTTCCGGAAGGTCCGAGGGATCGTCACAACCCGGCACGTCGCCGCCGTAGGGCGCGACCGAGCGCCAGGCGGCGTAGAACCCCTCCTCGCGGTTCGGCATCGGCCACTTGGCCTGGCCCTCGTCGAGGAAGGCGCCGAGCCACTTCGAGAGCACGCGGTCGACGGTCTCGGTCGCGCCGTCGGACTCGGCGTCGCGCGTCGCTTCGACCTCGGCCTCGGCCAGCTCCTCGAGGAGCCGCTCCGGATCGCGGTCGATCCCGCGGGCCTCGAGTTCGGCGGCGAGCACGTCGGGATCGATCTGGCCGCGCTCCCACGCCGTGCGGAAGACGTCGGGGTGCGGGTAGCCCCGCCCGCCGAACAGGCGCTCGGCCTCGTCGACGGCCCGGTGGAACGGCTGCTCCTCGAACCCCGAGAGGGGGTTGGCCGTGACGAACGAGTACAGCGGCCAGACGGAGCCGACCCGCTCGGCCGCCCGCTCGATCGTCGCGGCGATGGGGTCCCGATCGGAATCCGTCTCGGGGCGGTCTGCCGCCTGATCGCGTTGCTGTGGTGCCTGTTCGGCCCGGGCGCGTTCGAGGTCTTGAGCCGTCTGCTTAGACATCTTTGTACTCCTCCTTGTTCGTGAGGACGGTCGACGAATCCGGCTGCGAGAGGTTCAACAGCGTGACGTAGAGGCGCTCGCTCGAGCGGTGCCACCCCAGTTCCGTCGCGAGGTAGGCTCCGACGAACAGGGCGACGACGAGGCCGTGCGCGATCGTCACGTCCGTCGAAGCGTGGGTCATCGCGGAGGGAACCACCGCCGAGATCGCGTTGTACAGCAGGGCGTAGCCCCCGATAGCCGTGAGAACGACCAGCGGGACGCTGACGAGCCGGACCGACCGCGAGAGCGTCGTCCGGTTGAGGATGTCCCGCGCCGCGGTCAGCGTCGTCAGGACCACGACGAGCGTCAGGATCGTCCCGCTGTCGAAGGCCAGCCCCGTGGCCTTCCCGGTGAGCGCGCCGAAGAGCACGCCGCCGCCGACAGCCGTGAGCAGGCTGACGACGGCGCTCGAGAAGCCGAACTCGGTGTGGCCGGCGTGTTTGGCGGTGGAGCGAGGCGCCGTCTCCTCGACGGCGGCTCCCGACGAGAGGAAGAGGTAGGCCTTGTAGAATCCGTGCAGGACGAGGTGGGCGATCGCGGCCGCGAAAAAGCCCAGTCCGCACTGGAGGATCATAAAGCCCATCTGGGCCATCGTCGAGCTGCCGAGCTTGCGCTTGACGTTCGTCTGGACGAGCAGCATCGCCTGCCCCAGCAGGGCGCTGACCGCGCCGAGGAGGACGACGGCCGACATGATCGCGAGGTGGTCGGCGACCAGCGGGGCGAAGCGCGTCAGCAGGACGCCGCCCGCGTTGACGAAGCCGGCGTGCATCAGCGCCGAGGCCGGCGTCGGCGCCGTCATCGAGGACAGCAACCAGCCGTGGAACGGGAACAGCGCCGACTGGATCAGCGCCGCGAGGACGATCCCCCCAGCGGCGACGAGGCCGACCGTCCCGGAGACGCCCTCGAGACCACCGAGAATGCCGCTGATGGAGGTCGTCCCGATCTCCCAGGCCAGCAGCGCCAGGCTCCCGGCGAGGGCCGCGCTGCTGGCGACGAAGTACCGACGCGCCAGCGCGCCGGCGGCCCGTGCCTGCTCCCACTCGCGGACGTGGCCGATGAGGCCGGCCATCAGCAGGCCCATCGCGAGCCACGCCGCCACGAACAGCGCGACGTGATTCGCCGCCGTAAGCGCCATCACGACGAGCGTGAACGCGAACACGCGAGCGAAAAAGCGCTCGAGGTCGCGGTCGCCCGCCATGTAGCGCCGGGAGTAGCTGTGGACGATGCCACTGAAGAAGGTGACCACGACCCAAAGCACCGCGGTCAGCCCGTCGACGACCGCGTAGTCGGCGCCTGTCCACGGCTCGCCCCGTCGGACCGTCAGCGCGAGAACGCCGACGCTACAGAGGAACAGTACCCACACCAATCGCGTCGACGCCCGCGGAACGACCGAATCGTCCGTCGTCGTCAGTTCCGAGAGTTGTGCGGCGTCGATCGAGCGTTCGTCAGTCATGCGTCGAGTCATCCCTCCGACCAGCGCGGACGGTCGCACTGCGGGGCCCGTCTGGTCGTCGTTACCACCGCTTTGAACATCCTGGTTATTATAACCTGCTGTTCGAACAAATCGTTCGCCAAATCCGTGTGAAAGAACATCATGGTCTTCCGCAAGAAGTGCCGCGAACCGACCTGCCGATTCTCAGCACATCTGGAGAGTTCGCCGCTCTGGTACGACGAAGACGCCGCCGACGCGGCGTTACCGTCGGACTCGGTAGGTGCAAAGTAGTATAAAAAGTGAACCGAAACCAAGTGACGGCGCGGTCACTCGGCGGAGAACTCGTCGAACGAAGTCGACTCGTGGCTGCGCACGAGGACCTCGTCGGTGATCGTCAGGCCCATATCCGAGAGTTCCTGAGCGATCGGCGTGATGCCCCGATCGTTCTTGACGACGGCCGTCACGAGGAGGTTCTCCTCGCCCGTCACCAGTTCCTGTACCGAGACGACGCCGGGAATGTCCAGGATCTCGTCGAGGTAGTCGCCCCGCTCCGGGATCGGCGCCGTACAGAACAGCAGCATCCGGATCGGATAGCCGGACTTCGTGTAATCGATGTTGGCGCTGTACCCCTTGATGACCCCTTCCGACTCCAAGCGCTGAATCCGCTTGCGGACCGTACTCGAGGACGCGTCGGTCCGTTCGGCGATCTCGCCGGACGAGAGATTCCGGGCCTCCTCCTGGAGCGCGTAGAGGATCTCCCGGTCGACCGCATCGAGTTCGTACTCGGCCATACCGGGTCGTTTCGACCGGCCAATATAAGGGGCTTCGGCCGATCCCGCGTTCCGGGCCGTCGTGCGGCGCTCGTCGTCGATCCCGGGCGGCGAGCGGACGTACACCCGTTTCTCGAGGTCGACGACGTGTAACCCGATGCAAGGGCGAAATCGACGGCGACGGCGAATGTGACAGCCGATACACCGTCGATCTACGAACCGCAGCGTTTATACATATCGCACCACTCTCTTCAGAAGCAATGGCGAAAGGAACCGTTGATTTCTTCAACGACACTGGCGGCTACGGATTCATCGAAACTGAGGACGCGGACGAGGACGTCTTCTTCCACATGGAAGACATCGGCGGCCCGGACCTCGAGGAAGGACAGGAGCTCGAGTTCGACATCGAGCAGGCCCCCAAGGGCCCGCGCGCGACGAACGTCGAGCGCCTGTAAGGCGGATTCGTAACGGTATCGGCTCTTGACTGCAGTATTTTACACTTCTTAGCCGCGGCTCCGGTCACGGCGAGACGGCCGAACTACAACGTTTAGTAACACCCCGCACGACTCTCGGGTATGACCGAACCCGAACCGCGCGTTCGCCGTCGAAACGAGATCGAGTACGAACCCGTCGACGCCGCCGACGGCCTCGAGAAGGGCGTTCTGATCGACGAAAGCGACGGCGCGCCGAACTTCGCGATCCGTCGGTTCGTCCTCGAAGCCGGCGCCGAGGTCCCCGAACACACCAACGCGGTCGAGCACGAACAGTACGTCCTCGAGGGCGAGTACACGGTCGGAATCGGGGACGAGGAACGCGAGGTCGAGGCGGGCGACTCCCTGCTGATCCCCGCGGGCACCGTCCACTGGTACCGCAACGAGGGCGAGGAACCCGGCGCCTTCCTCTGTGCGGTGCCCAACGGCGACGACGAGATCGAACTCCTCGAGTAGCGGGCGGACAGTTCTATACGGCCGACGATCCAACCGTCCGAACAGCCGTGAACGTACTGCTGATCCTCGGGCACCCGCGGACGGACAGTTACTGCACCGCGTTGGCCGACGCCTACCGCGAGGGCGCTCGCGAGGCCGACGTCGACGTGCGCGAGCTCGCGGTCGCCGACATCGAGTTCGACCCCGACGTCCGCGCCGATTCCCCCGAGAACCAGCCCCTCGAGCCCGACCTGCGGGCGGCCCAACGGGATCTCGAGTGGGCCGACCACCTCGTCTTCGTCTACCCGAACTGGTGGGGGACGATGCCCGCCCGACTCAAGGGGTTTTTCGACCGGTTGTTCAGGCCGGGCTTCGCCTTCTCTTTCTACGACGAGGGCGAGGGCGCGGGCAAGGAGGAGCTGCTCGACGACAAGACCGCCGAGCTGATCGTCACGATGGACGTCCCCCCGCGGATCTACCGCTGGGTCCTCCGCCAGCCCGGCAACCACGCGCTCAAGCGCGCGACGCTCGGCTACGCGGGCGTGCGAACGACGCGAGTGACGAACATGGGACCGATCGAGGACTCGAGCCTCGAGGAACGCGAGGACTGGCTCGAGGAGGTCCGGGAGCTGGGCCGGAGCCTCGAGACGGGGCCCGACACGCGGCTGGGACGGGCGAAGCGAACGGCGACGAGCTGGCTGAAGGCGCTGCGCCTGCAGTTCTACCCGATGGCCTGGATCGCCTACACGATCGGGGCGCTGGCGGCGGTCGGCTCGGACGCCTTCTCGGCGGGCGCGTACTGGCTCGGGCTCGGCTTCCTCTTCGCCCTCGAGGCCGCGACGGTGTTGAGCAACGAGTACGCGGATTACGAGACCGACCGGTGGAACACCTTCGCCGGCCCGTTCACCGGGGGCTCCCGCGTGCTGGTCGACGACGAACTGTCGTTCGGGCAGGTGCGGGCCGGGATCGGCGCGTTCCTCGCGGCGGCCGTCGCACTCGGCGGTGCCGCGGCGCTCGTCGGGATCGGCTCGACGGCGGCGACCGCGGGGACGATGGGTGCCCTCGCGGCGCTGGCGCTCGGGTACACGCTCCCGCCGCTGCGGCTCGCCTACCGCACGCTGGGCGAACTGGACGTCGCCGTCACCCACAGCGTCGGGGTCCTGGTGCTCGGGTTCGTTGTCCTCGGGGGCGCGTGGTACGATCCGGTGCCCTGGCTGCTGGGACTGCCCTTTCTGCTGTCGGTGCTGCCCTCGATCACGCTGGCCGGCGTGCCCGACGTCGCCGCCGACCGACTCGCGGACAAGTGGACGATCGCGGCCCGGTTCGGCGTCGGCGGGGCCGCGACCGTGGCCGCGGGGACGGCCGTCCTCGGTGCGCTGCTGGGCGCTCTCCTGGGGTTGCTCGACGTCGTTCCCGGCTACGGTCCGGCGATCTACCTCTCGCTCGTCCACGCGCTGGGGCTGGTCTGGCTGCTCCGGGAGCGACTCGAGCCGGCGGCGGGCGCCCAGCGCATCGACCTGTTGATGGCGGCCTCGCTGAGTTTCATCGCCTGGTTCGGCGTCGTCCCGCTGGTCGGGCTGCTGTGAGCCCGACCGACTCCGTCAGTCGTCGGCGGGATCCGGCGTCGCGTAGTCGGGACGGCCGTCGGCGACCTCGTGGAGCGCGTTCGCGACCGTCCCGTGCTCGGCGGCGTGGGGCCGACCCGGCGCGTCGTCGTAGCCGGAGTCGAAGATCCGGTTGCGGTTGAGGGTCAGCTTCGTGAACTCCGGCCGGAGCAGGTCGAACAGCTCGAAGCGGTCCTCGAGTTCGGGGAACCGCGCCTGGTAGTCGAGGATCGCCTCCCGTGCGTGGGTCCAGAACCGCTCCTCGGAGTACTCTTCGTGGACCTCGAGGACGTCCGCGACGTATCGCAACACGCAGACGAACAGCCCGGAGAAGATAAACTGGCAGAGCCCCTCGGGGGGCTCTTTCCGGAGCACGTCGTGGACCTCGTCGGGCAGGGCCTCGAGTTCGGGCAACGGTCGGTCGCTCACGTTGACGTCGTCGACGAAGTCCTTGACCGCCAGTCGCGTCGGCACGCCGTCCTCGAGGATCAGGATGGTGTTCTGGCCGTGCGGGGAGAACACCGTCCCGTAGCGGTAGAGGAAGTGCAACAGCGGCGGGAGCACGGTGTCGAAGAACTCCTCGAGCCACTCGTCGAGGGTGAGCCCGGAGCGCTCGACGAGCCGGGAGAGGAAGGGCTCGCCGTCGCCGTCGACCTGAAACAGCGCCGAGAGGGTGACGGCGCGTTCGTCGTCTTCGAGGAACGTGTAGATCGACTCGCGCCAGACGGCGCCCAGCAGCTCGTGGTACTGGTACGGCGAGCCGTCGATATCGGTGAAGTCGCCGTGGTCGTAGTTGATCCCGGCGATCTCGCCAGGGAGGACGAGCCCCTGGTCTTGCAGGAACTCGTCGTCCTCGTAGATTCCACGGATGTACTCGGTGACCGTCGGCGCGAGCTCGGTGCGTTCGCCGGGCAGGCCCCGCCAGACGAGCGTGTTGAGGATCCGCATCGGCACCTTGACGTGGTGTTTCGACTCGTCGTCGAGGTTGACGAACGTGCGAACCGACTGCTGGGGGAGGTACTCGTCGGGACCCTCGCCCAGCGGGACGACGTCGTCGGCGGCGATGTCGTCGGGAAACAGCGGGACGATACTGTTGTCCCACTGCCAGTCGTGAACCGGCAGGAGGTAGTAGGCGTCGGGATCGAGCCCCCGGCCTGCGAGGCGATCACGGAACGCGCCGTAGGTATCGCCCAGTTCGCTACGGACGAGCGAGTCGTGATCGACGTCCGCGGTGCCGACGAACGTCGCCTTCTCCCGGCGCACGGCGACCCAGGAGAGGGTCACGGGCTCTTTCAGTTCGGGCGCGTACCGCCGGTAGTCGTCGTACCCCCAGCCGAGCCGGCCCTTGTTGTAGGTGATCCAGGGGTGGCCGTCCGTTTCGCCCTCGAGGCGGGCGTAATCGAGCGCGAGCGGGTCGAACTCCTCGCGCTCGCGCCGTCGGGCCTCGACGTGGGCGTCGGCCAGCAGCGTGCGCTTGTACTCCCGGACGAGGTTCCCCTCGGTGAGACCCTCGAGATCGGTCGCCTCGCCGAGGTCTCGCAGCAGGCGAAGCGGGTCGTCGAGAGCGGCCCACGTCCCGTTCCCCTCCCGGCGCTGGACGGTCTCCCCGTGAACGTGGAGGCTGTCCATCAGTCGCTCGGTCGCCTCGAAGCGGTACGCCGCGTCGTCGAAGTCGACCCGGTAGGTGGCGCGGTCGTCGCGGGCCTCGACCGGCCGCGGATCGAGGATCTCCTCGTAGGCGAACTCCTCGAGCATCTTCGTCAGGAGGCGGCGCTCGACCGTCTCCCATACCTCCGCGTCCAGTGCGTTCCGTCGGATGGTGTCGTTCGGATTCATGTCAGTCGTCCTGCGTCGGCGTCGGGGTCGGTTCGCTCCCGGGTCGGGAGGCGCCTGGCGCGCGCTCGAGGAATCGCTCTATCGAGAAGTCCTGGAAGACGGTGTCCGTGTCCTCGGGGTAGGCCTCGCGGCCGACCAGCCGGTTGACGAACCCCGCGTTCCGGTCGCAGCCCAGCCCGAGGTCCGGGACGCCCACGCCGTGGGTGTGCACCTCGGCGTTCTGGAGGAAGACGTCGCCCGCGGCGTCGATCTCGAGGCGGTGGTCCGCGGTCACCTCGAACCGCCCGCGGTCGTCCCACGCGATGCGATCCGCGAGGGGCTCGAGGAACTCGGGGATCGGGCGCTCGTACCCGGTCCCGAGGATCACGACCTCGCTCTCGTGGACGAACGACTCCTCGGCCTGCCACTGGCGACAGTCGAGGACGTAGGCGTCCCCGAGGGGCTCGATGTCCCGAACCTCGGTCATCGCGAAGAGTCCGACGTCGGGCTCGCGGTCGCCGATCGAGCGCTGGTAGAGCAGATCGTAGATCTCGGCGCTCGTTCCCGGATCGACGCCCTTGTACAGCAGGTCCTGGTTCGGGATCAGGTCGTCCTTGACTTCCTGGGGGAGATCGTAGACGTACCGCTCGTACTCCGGGGAGAAGTGCTGGAGCCCCAGTTTCGAGTACTCCATCGGGAAGAACCCCTCGGAGCGAGTCAACCAGTCCAGTCGATACTCGCTCTCGGGCTGGCGCTCGAGCAGGTCCTGGAACACCTCCGCGGCGCTCTGTCCGGAGCCGACGACGGTGATCGAGTCGGCCGCGAGCGCGCGGTCTCGCTCGTGGCGGTAGCGGGCGGTGTGGAACACGTCCTCGTCGGCCCCGCAGTCGAGGGCCTCGGGGACCCGCGGCCGGGAGCCGGTCCCCAGCGCGAGGTGCTCGCCGCGGTACTCGAAGCGCTCGCCGGTCTCGGGGTGTTCGGCGGCGACGACGTACTGCTCACGGTCGCCGTCCCACCGGACCGCCGTCACCTCGCGGCTGAACCGACAGCTCCCGAGGCGCTCGGCGACCCAGCGAAGGTAGTCGTCGTACTCCCGGCGGGGGATCTGGAACCGCTCGTAGAAGTAAAACTCGTAGATCCGTCCGGTCTCGCGTAGGTAGTTGAGGTAGCTGTGGGGGTTGGTCGGATCCGCCAGCGTCACCAGGTCCGCGAGGAAGGGAACCTCCAGGGTTGCGCCCTCGAGAAGCATTCCCTCGTGCCAGCGAAAGTCGGCGTCGCGCTCGAGGAAGGCCGCGTCGACGTCCTCCTCGAGGCCGTCCAGTAGCGCCGCGAGCCCGAGGTTGAACGGGCCGAGGCCGACGCCGACGACGTCGTAGACGCCGTCGTCAGTCATCCGCTCCACCTCCCGTGCCGGCTCGAGCGAGGGCGTCGTCGGCGACGCCCTCGTCGAGGGCGAGCGCCGCCGACTCGAACCGTTCGCGCTCGCAGACCACCAGCAGCGCGTCCTTCTCGGCCTCCTCGAAGCGGAACTCCCCGCGGGGTTCGAACCCGCAGTCCTCGAAGACCGCGATCGCGCGATCGTTGCGGGCGTCGGGTTCGGCGATCACCCGGTCGGCCCTCGAGCGGCGAAACTGCATGGCGACGACCGCCCGCAACAGCGGTCGGGCGTACCCCCGGCCGAGGTACTCCTCGGGACCGATCAGCAGGTGGACGCCCCGGTCCGCGGGGTCGGCGTCGTAGTGGTTCGCGACGTCGTCCTCGGCCGCCCGGTAACACTCCCAGTAGCTCATCGGGACGTGGTCGAGACAGCCGACGTACGGCGTGAGGTGGTCGTCCTCGAGCTTGGCCGCGAGGCGGTTCCGAAACGCCGCCAGCGGCAGGTCGAGTTGCCAGTACGGTTTCACGTGTTCGCTGCCCAGCCACGCGTGGAGGCGACCGAGGTCGCGCTCGAGGGTCGCCTGGCGCAGCGAGATCGTCCGATCGATGCGTCGGTCGTTGGCCTGATAGTCGTAGTCGGCCGCGACGGTAGCTTTCGGTTCTGTCATGGGTCGAGTTCCGCGACGAGCGGGTTCCTCACGTCCGCGTAGACGGACTGGTTCTCGAGGTCGTTCTCCAGTTCGTCGAGCCCCCGGAAACGGGTCAGCAGGTTCGCCTTGCACGGGATCGTGGGGGACTCGAGCAGCGGGTCGAGGAAGTTCGAGGACGGACGGTCGTAGCGCTCGCGGGCGCGCTCGAGTTCCTCGCGCAGCAGCGCCAGGAGCCGGCGTTCCCCGACGAGGTCGGCGCAGCCGAAGGCGTTGATCAGGTCGACGGCGTTGTTCAGGATCACGTAGTACCGAAGTCGCTCGTCGGCGACGGCGTCCGCACAGACGGTGTCGGCGCGCTCGCCGACGCCGGGCAGGTAGTCGTCGACCGCGGGGTAGACCGACTCGGGGAAGTAAAAACCCTGATTGTCCCGGTAGCGGAACGCGTCGGGGTACCCCTCGTCGTCGAGCGTGAGGACGGAGTTCTGCTGGTGAGCCTCGAGGCCGACCCCCTGGACGAGGTAGAGCCAGAGCACGGGACGAATCCCGATCTCGAGGTAGCGGCGGAACCACTCCTCGCTCACCGTCTCCGTGGACCGTCCCTCCCGCTCGGCGATCCCCGCGACGAGCCGGCCGAGCCGCGAGGGGCCCGCGATCCCGTCCTGGCACAGCGACGCCAGCGGGGTCGCGTTCTCGGCCGCGTCCCCGCAGAACGGGTTCGATCGAAGGATCGTCTCGAGTCCCGACTCGCGGTCGTCGCCGACGTCCAACGCGAGGTACGCGGGGTCGCGGACGACGTCGAAGGCGGGAAACGCCGCGTCGAGTTCGTCGCCGAACTCGGTCTCGAGGAGTTCGGCGACCGCGACGCCCCGTTCGAGTTCGGGGCGCTTGTTCGCCCGCACGGAGTTCGTGATCCGCACGTGCAGCGACGACTTCACCATGAACGGCGCGGCCTCGCTGTACAGCGTCCGGACCGACGTCGTCGGGTGAAACTCCCGGCCGACCGCGCCGAGGTGCTCGAGGCCGTCCCCGAGGCGGTCCCGAACCCGGGGCTGGTCGAGCAGGTAATCGGCCTGCCAGGGGTGGACGGGCAGGAGGACATCCTCGCTCTCGACGTGCTCGACGACGAACGACTCGGGTACCTCGGGGTCGTCCCGGAGGGCGTCGTTCACCCAGCTCGCGGCGCTTCGCTCGAGCGCCGAGTCGGCGGTCACGAGGGCGGGGTCGGCCCGGAAGTACTGCAGCGGAAACGAACCCCGCAGTTCCGGCGCGTAGGTTCCGCGGTCGCGGACCGCGATCCCCTGCCGACTCTTCGGAGTCGGGTGGCGGTGGTGTCCGAAGACCAGCGCCTGCTCGGCGTCCCGGAAGGACAGCTCCTCGGCGTAGAGTCCCGCCTCGTCGCCCGCACGTGCCGCGACGAACGACGCGACGTTGCGCTTGCTTCGAAGGACCCGCTCGAGCAGGTCGTCCGGAACCGCGTCGCCGTCGCCGGCGAGCGAGAGGTCCTTCACGACGAGCGCGGCGAGGGTGGCCGCGTCGACCGATCGGGCCGTCCCGTCGGGGAGCCGGTACCGCACGGGCGTCTCGAACAGGTGTCGCTCGGTCGGCGAGCGGTACGCGAGCGGCGCCAGCAGTTCGATCCCCTGTTCGGGAAGCGTCGCCCGGAGGAGCCCGTCGGGCCCGGGATCGACGCCGGCGACGCCGTCCTCGCAGACCTCGTACGCGCCCGTTTCGCGCAGGTAGCAGTTGAGGAAGGCGTGGACGGTGGCGTCGTCGGCCCGCTCGGCGGGATCGACGTCCGCGTCCGTCGCCCCGTCTGCCGCCCGGGGATCGAGTCCGGTGCTCACGCGACCACCCCCCTGGCGTCGGCGACTGCGGACCCGCACTCGCGGACGGCCTCGAGGATCGCTCCGACGTCTTCGACGGTCGCAGTCGGGTTCAGCAAGGTGAGCTTCAGGCTGGTCGCGTCGTCGACCTCGGTACGGGCGACGACCGCGCGTCCGTCCGCGAGGAGTTCCCGCCTGACGGCGGCGTTCAGCCGTCCGGCCTCCGCGTCGGTCATCCCCTCGCGGGGGCGGTAGCGGAAGACGACCGCGTTCAGCGTCGGGTCGCCGAGCAGCTCGAAGTCCGCGGCCGACTCGAGCAGCGCCGCGGCCTCGTCGGCCAGCTCGAGAGTGTCCTCGACGAGGGCGGCCATCCCCGACCGCCCGAGCGCGCGGAACGCGACGTAGGGCTTCAGGGCGTCGAACCGCCGCGTCGTCTGGACGGACTTCGCGACGAGGTTCGGCACCCCGCGGTCGTCGTGGGCCTCGGGGTTGAGGTAGGCGGCGTTGCGGGCCATCCAGCGGAACGCGTCGCCGTCCCGGACCAGCAGCGCCCCGCAGCTGATCGGCTGGTAGAACAGCTTGTGGAAGTCGACGGCGACGGAGTCGGCCCGCTCGATTCCCTCGAGGAGATGGCCGTACTCGTCGCTCACGGCGAGGGCGCCGCCGTAGGCCGCGTCCACGTGGAACCAGAGCCCGCGCTCGGCGGCCGTATCGGCGAGCGCCTCGAGCGGGTCGATGCTGCCGAAATCGGTGGTCCCCGCGGTGCCGACGAGGGCGAACGGCTCGGCGTCCCGGTCCTCAAGGTCGTCCAGCGTCTCCTCGAGCGCGTCGGGAGCCATCCGGCGGCGGTCGTCGGTCGGAACGGTGACGACGGCGTCCTCGCCGAGGCCGAGGTGGTGGGCGGCCTGTTTGGCCGTGAAGTGAGCCGCCTCCGAACAGAGAACTCGCAGCGAGTCGGCACCCGGGGGGAGCCCCTCGGCCTGAACGTCCCGATCGAACCGGCGGGCGCAGCGCCGATCGCGGGCCAGCAGCAGGGCCTGGAAGTTCGACTGGGACCCCCCGCTCGTAAAGACGCCGTCCGCGCCCGCGGGGAGGTCGAACAGGTCGCAGAGGGCGTCGACGACCCGCTCCTCGAGGACCGTCGCGGCGGGCGCCTGGTCGAACGAGTCCAGCGACTGGTTGGTCGCCGACAGCATCGCCTCGGCGGCCAGCCCGGGGACCGACGGGGGACACTGGAGATGGGCCGCACACCGCGGACTCGAGGGGTCGACCGAGTGAGCGAGGACGCGATCGGCGACCTCCTCGATCGTCGCCTCGAGCCCCTTCCCGTCCTCCGGAACGACCGGGTCGTCGAAGCGCTCGGCGAGCGACTCCGGCGAGGCCCCCGAGTAGGGATCGTCGCCCGCGGCGACCGCGTCGAGCACCGCGTCGGTCGCCAGCCCCATCGCCTCGCGGTAGGCGGCGTCGCCCGCCGACGATCCGAGGAACAGACCGTCGTCGCTCATCCGCGCACCTCCGGGGCTGGCTTCCGCCCCTCGAGAACGGACGCGACCGCCTCGTCGAAGATCGACGCGATCTCGTCGACCTGCGACGCGGAGACGATCAGCGGCGGGAGGAATCGCGCGGTGGCGCTTCTCCGACCGCCGAGTTCGACGACGAGACCGCGGTCGAAGCACTCGGCCTGTACGGCTTCGGCCAGGTCGCCGGCGGGAGCGTGGGGGCCCGGACCCCGCCACTCGTCGTCCCGGTCGACGAACTCGACGCCGAGCATCAGGCCGCGACCCCGCACGTCGCCGACCGCGTCGAACCGCTCGGCGGTCGCCTCGAGGCGATCGCGCAGGCGAGCGCCGACGTCGGCGGCGTGGTCCGCGAGGTCGTGCTCGAGGACGTAGTCGATCGTCGCCTCCCCGGCGGCCATCGCGAGCTGGTTGCCCCGGAAGGTGCCGGCGTGGGCGCCGGGCTCCCAGACGTCGAGCGACTCGTCGTAGACGACGACCGCGAGGGGCAGTCCGCCCCCGACGGCCTTCGAGAGCGTGAGGACGTCGGGAACGACGTCGGCGTGCTCGAACGCGTAGCGTTCGCCCGTGCGGCCGAGCCCCGTCTGGATCTCGTCGACGATCAACGGGATCTCGCGCTCGCGCGTGATCCGTCGGATCTCCCGGAGCCAGCCGTCGGGCGCGGGCACCGCCCCCGCCTCGCCCTGGACGGGCTCGAGGATCACGCCGGCGGGCTCGGTGATCCCGCTTTCGGGGTCCTCGAGGAGGCGCTCGACGTACCGGCTGGCGGTTCGGTGCCCCTCCTCCCCGCCGATGCCGAACGGACAGCGGTAGTCGTTGGGGTAGGGGAGGTGGTGAACGTCGCTCATCAGCCCCGGAACGGGATCCTTAGCGTCGGTGTCGCCCATCAGGCTGAGCGCGCCGCTGGTCATCCCGTGGTAGGCGCCCTGGAACCCTAGGACGCTCCGGTTACCCGTCGCCGTCTTGACGAGTTTCAGCGCCGCCTCGACGGCGTCCGTCCCGGCGGGGCTGCAGAACTGCACCTTCGCGGAGCGGGCGAACTCGTCGGGGAGGCTCTCGAACAGCGAGTCGACGAACCGCTCCTTCGCGGGGGTCGAGATGTCGAGGGTGTGCAGCGGCCGATCAGCCTCGAGAACCCGCTCCATCGCATCGATCACCCGCGGGTGGTTGTGCCCGAGCGCGAGCGTTCCCGCCCCCGCGAGGCAGTCGTAGTACTCGTCGCCGTCCATGTCCGTCACCGTCACGCCCTCGGCCTCGCGGATGGCGAAGGGGAGGTGGCGAGGGTACGTCCGCGCGGCGGACTCGCGTTCGGCCTGCTGGGCGAGTAGCTCCTCGTTGCCGCGTCCGCGGTAGCTCACGGGGCGACACCTCCGCGCGCGACTGATTTCCGCACACGATACCGCTGATTTCGATTCGGATCTCCTCGCATGTATCGATTTAGGCTACCCTAAAAGGTTGTAAATCCACTGGTTTTAGGTCAGCCTAAAGAAAGAGCAGTGACACGTTCGGTCGGGTGGCGGAATCGAGCGTCGACTCCGAGCGCCCGCAAGACGGAACGACGGCCGGAAGACGTTTCCGCGAGAAGCAACAACGCCGAGTCGTTCGGTGAACGGCCGCCCCTCGAGGCGGTCCCGACAGTACGATCGCCGACGGACTCCCGCTCGAGGGTCGAACCGATCGCCGTCGCGTCGGTTCGTAATCACAACTCCTATATGTCTTTTAGGCACACCTAAATGGTGATGGGAGAAGCGAAGTCGGTCGGGGGACACCCGTCGGCCCGGGAACGGGAAAACTGGCTGACGGGCACGCTCGTGCTCTTCTGTCTGGCGAGCACGGTCGTGACCGTCGTCGCCGGGCTGATACAGGTGAGCTTCGGGGAGTACTCGATGACGTTGCGCGGGGCCTGGGAGGCGGTGTTCAACCCCGCGGTGATCTTCAACCTCGAGGCCTGGTCGTCGTTCCTGTTCGGAACGGAACCGCCGGACGTGAGCACCGAGAGCGTCGTCGTCTGGAGCCTCCGACTGCCGCGGGTGTTCGTCGGCGTTATCGCGGGCGCGACGCTGGCCGTCTCCGGGGCGATCTTCCAGGCGGTGACGCGCAACGAACTGGCGAGTCCCTTCGTTCTGGGCGTCAGCTCGGGGGCCGGATTCGCCGTCCTGGCGACGCTCGTCGTCTTCAGCGGTCTCTCGCCGTTCCTGCCGCTGATCGCCGCCCTGGGCGGCACGCTCGCGTTTCTGGTCGTCTACACGATCGCCTGGAAGGGCGGGACCAGTCCCGTCCGACTCGTACTCGCCGGCGTCATCGTCAATATGGTCTTCCAGTCCCTCCAGCAGGGGCTGTTCTTCTTCGCCGACGACCTGGGCGTCGTCCAGAGCGCGATCGCCTGGCTCACGGGATCGCTGACCGGAACCGGGTGGGCGGAGGTCCGGATCGCGATCCTGCCGGCGATCGTCGCGATCGCGCTCGCGCTCGCCGGCTCGCGCCAGCTGAACGTGTTGATGCTCGGCGAGAGCACCGCCCGGTCGCTCGGTATGCGCGTCGAACGGGTCCGGTTCCTGCTGTCCGCGCTCGCGATCCTGGCCGCGAGCGTCGCCATCGCGATCGCGGGCGTCGTCAGCTTCTTCGGGCTCGTCGTCCCCCACATCGTGCGAAACACCGTTGGAAGCGACTACCGGCGATTGATGATCGGCTGCGCCTTCGCCGGACCCGCATTGCTGGTCACGGCCGACGTCGCCGCGCGGCTTGCACTGGGGGGCGTGCAGATGCCCGTCGGCGTCGTCACCGGCCTGATCGGCGGTCCGTACTTCCTCTACCTGATGCGCAAGCAGCGATCGATGGGTGAACTCTAATGGCACGAACGCAACGCGATACGGACCGAGGACGGCATCGAATCACCGACGGCGACGGCGTCGCCGTCGAGAGTGCCCTGGTCGGCGACGGGCTGGAACTCAGCTACCCGACGAGCGAGGAGACCGTCGTCGACTGCGCGCGCCTCGACGTTCCGGAGGGTGCCGTCACCGCGCTCGTCGGTCCGAACGGTAGCGGGAAGAGCACGCTCCTGAAGGGGCTCTCGAACCACCTCGAGCCCGACGCGGGAACGATCACGATCCACGGGAACGACCTGAACTCGTTCGACCCCAAGGAGCTGGCCCGGGAGCTGGGCGTGCTCTCCCAGGAGAACGACTCGCTGGGCTCGATCACCGTCGAGGACCTCGTCTACCACGGCCGCTACCCCCACCGGGGCTTTTTCGACGGCGTCGACGTCGAGGACCACGAGGCGGTCGACCGCGCGGTCGAGCTGGCGGGGATCGAAGCGCTCCGCGAGACCGAACTCGGCCAGCTCAGCGGCGGCCAGAAGCAACTCGCCTGGATCGCCATGGTCCTCGCCCAGGAGACCGACGTGTTGTTGCTCGACGAGCCGACAACGTTTCTCGACGTCCACCACCAGTTTCGCGTCCTCGAGACGATCCGCCAGCTCAACGAGCGAAAGGGCGTCACCGTCGCCGTCGTCCTCCACGACATCTCGCAGGCGGCCCGCTTCGCGGACTACCTGGTCGCCATGCGCGACGGCGAGCTCTACGACTGGGGGCCGCCCGAGGAGGTCGTCACGGAGGAGCTCCTCGCCGACGTCTTCGGCGTCGAGGCCAGGGTAACGCGCGAGCCCGAACTGCAGGTGCTCCCCAAGCGCGCGCTTTCCGATCGGTGAGCGTCTCGATCCGCAAACCGCCACTTCTCTCCCGATAGTCGTAACAACTATATACTTTTAGGCTAGCCTAAAACGTGATGACCGACGCGCAGCAGTGGACGAGACGGACCGTCGTTCGAGCGGGCGGCGCGGTCGCCGCCGGGACCGCGCTGGCCGGCTGTATCAGCGGGGGAGACGGAGGAAGCGACGGCTCGGGCGACGGAGAGTCGTACAGCGTATCGATGCCGCCCGTCGGCGAGGTCGAATTCGAGGGCGTCCCGGAGACGTGGGTCGCCAACAACGGTAGCTGGGCCGACATGGGCGTCGCGCTGGGTCGGGACCCCCCCGAAGCGCTCTGGATGCCCTCGCGGTATCACACTCGCTACTACGACGAGATCCCCGACGTCTCCGTCGACGGGGACTCGATCGACGCGCTGTACGAGGACGGCGACGGCGTCGACAAGGAGAAGTTCTACGACCACGACGCCGACGTCCACGCCATCGATCCGAACTTCCTGCAGAACCGGTACGACGGCTGGGAGGAAAGCGACATCGAGGACGTTGCGGGGGTCGGGCCGTTTTTCGGCAACAGCATCTTCTCGCGGGAGTACGACTGGCACGACTACGAGTACCTCACGCTGTACGAGGCCTTCGAGAAGGTCTCGCAGGTATTCCGGGAAGAGGAGCGCTACGAGGCCTTTGCGGAGCTCCACGACGAGTTCCAGTCGACCCTCGAGGACGTGGTACCGCCCGAAGAGGAGCGGCCGGCGGTCGCGGTCCTGTGGCCCAACGGCGACGGCACGTTCCTCCCGTACGTCATCAACGAGGGGACGAGCTTCAAGCAGTGGCGCGACCTGGGCGTCCGCGACGCCCTCGCCGAGAGCGACGTCGAGGACTTCCACAGCTCCCGCGGGCAGATCGACTACGAGACGCTGCTCGAGGTCGACCCCGACGTCATCCTCTGTCGCGGCAACGAGGACGCGAGCGCCGAGGAGTTCCAGGAGTCCGTCGTGGCCAATATGGAGGCCGACGCCGCCGGCAGCGAGCTGACGGCCGTTCAGAACGGCGACGTCTACCGCGGCGGGCCGCTCTACCAGGGACCGATCACGAACCTCGTCGTCACCCAGCGGGCGGCCGAGCAGGTCTACGGCGTCGACGAGCAGCTGTTCGATCCCCAGGCCGTTAGCGACATCGTCAACGGCGACGCCTGAACGGACCACTCGAGTCCGAACCGCTGAAATACCGTCGCGCCGTACTCGTCGTCGTGTCGCAGCAGGTCCAGGACGTCGAAACGATATTCTGCCACCAGACGGGCGACGACTACCTCGTCGTCGTCCAGCGGGACGGCAAGCGACTGTTCCGGGCGAAACTCGGACTCTCCGAGACCTCCGCGGGTCCTCGACCCGCGAAGTTCCGGCTGAAGGACGGCTCGAACGAGGAGCCCCGCCAGCCCGACGAGTTCGTCGAGCTCGCCCGTCGAGCGAAGCGTATCCGCATCTCCGAGCAGACCTCGCCCGAGAAGCGCCGCGAGCTCACCGAGATGCTGTCGGGCTACCAGCTCGAGGACAAGACCAAGGCCGTCCGGACCTGCCGCTACTGCGCCTCTGCGGGGCGGTACTCCCCGGTGACGACCGACACCGCGGTCAAGGACAACACCGACTGGATCTGTCGGGACTGCGCCCGCCAGGAACTCGAGCGCCAGCTCTCCTTTTCCGGCGGCGGGGCGGTCACCGGCGCCGCGAAGGAACGACTCGAAGAACTGATGCTCGAGGTGCAGGACCTCCAGCGGATCGTCAACCTGCTGCAGGGCCAGCTCGATCCCGACCTCACCCAGTTCGACACCATCTCGGCGACGACCGACGAGGTCGACCCCGTCCGGGTGGACTCGCTGAATCTACATCCGGGATTACAGGGGCTGCTCGAGGACCGGTTCGAGACCCTGCTGCCGGTTCAGAGCCTCTCGGTCGAGAACGGCCTCTTCGAGGGCGACGACCAGCTCGTCGTCTCGGCGACCGCGACCGGGAAGACCCTCGTCGGCGAGATGGCCGGCCTCAACCGCGTGCTCAACGGCAAGGGGAAGATGCTGTTTCTGGTTCCGCTCGTCGCACTCGCGAACCAGAAACACGAGGACTTCGAAGACGAGTACGGCCACCTCGTCGACGTCTCGCTGCGGGTGGGAGCGAGCCGGATCACCGACGACGGGAACCGGTTCGATCCCGACGCCGACGTCATCGTCGGCACCTACGAGGGGATCGACCACGCGTTGCGGACGGGCAAGGACCTCGGCGACATCGGCACCGTCGTCATCGACGAGGTCCACACTCTCAAAGAGGAGGAGCGAGGCCACCGACTCGACGGGCTGATCTCCCGACTCAAGTACACCTGCGAGCAGCGCGCGGCCCGACGGGACGAGTACGGAGGAGCCCAGTGGATCTACCTCTCGGCGACGGTCGGCAACACCGAACAGCTCGCCGAGGTCCTCGAGTCGAAGCTCATCGAGTTCGAGGAGCGACCCGTCCCGATCGAGCGCCACGTCACCTTCGCCGACGGCCAGGAGAAGGTCCGCATCGAGAACAAACTCGTCAAACGGGAGTTCGACACCGAGTCCTCGAAGGGGTATCGGGGCCAGACGATCATCTTCACCAACTCCCGCAGGCGGTGTCACGAAATCTCCCGGAAGCTCGAGTACTCCGCGGCGCCCTATCACGCCGGGCTCGACTACGGGCGACGCAAACAGGTCGAGCGCCAGTTCGGCGACCAGGAGCTGTCGGCCGTCGTGACCACCGCCGCCCTCGCGGCGGGCGTGGACTTCCCGGCCTCGCAGGTGATCTTCGACTCGCTGGCGATGGGAATCGAGTGGCTCTCGGTCCAGGAGTTCCACCAGATGCTCGGCCGTGCGGGTCGGCCGGACTACCACGACGAGGGGAAGGTGTACGTGCTGGTCGAACCCGACTGTTCGTACCACGGCTCGATGGAGATGACCGAGGACGAGGTCGCCTTCAAACTCCTCAAGGGAGAGATGGAGTCGGTGATGACCCACTACGACGAGGACGCCGCCGTCGAGGAGACGCTGGCGAACGTCGTGGTCGGCGGCAAGGCCGCCAAGCGCCTCAACGATCGGATGCTCGGCGAGGTGCCGACCAAACACGCCATCGGGAAGCTGCTCGAGTACGGGTTCATCGACGGGTTCGAGCCGACACCGCTGGGCCAGGTCGTCACGCGGCACTTCCTCTCGCCCGGCGAGGCGTTCGCGCTCGTCGACGGGATCCGCAAGGAGGCCCACCCCTACGACCTGATCGCCGACATCGAGCTTCGGGACGAGGAACTGTAGCGCCCTTCTGGGAACGCGGTCGGATCGAAAATTGCGATCGAAGCGTCGGTCAGGGGACGAAGGCGACGCCGAACAGCGAGAGCAACAACACCAGCAGCGAGCCGGGTAGTCCACCGAGCGCGACGATCAGGAGGGCGATCGGCGTGATCGCGACCGAGACGCCGAAGCCGGCCTGGGCCAGAAACAACACGAGCAGTCCGACGACCGCGTTGACGATAAAGGGACGAACCGTCTGGATGATCGTCGTCGCGCCCAGCACGGCAACGAGAACGATCACCAGGAGGAGAATCTCGATTCCTGTAACCATACTCGAGCGTAGCGAGCGAAGCGGGGAAAGCCGTTCGGTACGGAACGAAACGCTTTAAGCGGTTCGTCCGGAATGGGAGATACGGGATCGTGGGTTAGCTTGGTATACTTCGGGCCTTGGGTGCCCGTGACCCCGGTTCAAATCCGGGCGATCCCATAGTACTGCTGCGAGCAAATCCGTGAGCAGCGGCGTTCTCGACGAACGCGACTCGAGACCGCCGAGAGACAGAGTCGCGATGCGAACACTCACCGAGTTCGGAGCCCGTCGTTACTCCTCGGAACCGAGCTCCTCGGCCTCCCACTCGGAAGCGAGCCGGCTGGCCAGCTCGCGAGGTCTGTGCTCGTAGACCAGGTGGTGCTCGAGGGAGTGCTCGGAATCGATCGCCTCGTTGCACACCTGACAGAACACCGGCGTTCGGGAAGTCATACGAGAGCTACGCCACAGCGGAGCAAAAAGGGCTCGCCGAAACACGAAGGCGCCGGTCGGCGGAGCGGATCGCTCCGCTACGGGTCGTCACTGACGGCTCGGTTCCCGGGGTTCGCGGAACTACCACGGTTCCGGAGAGGGACGAGGACGGACGGTGGATCGCGCCCGAAACCGGACGACTCGTTCGAGACGCGACCCCGAATCGCGAGATTCGGGCGCAGTTCGGAAACGAAAACTGTGGGTTCTCCGTTCGTTCTAGCCAGAGTCGGGGAGCCGGAGGGCTCTTCCCACGCAGAACCGACGTTCTACGCACAGAGTGCTCGCTTTTCCGACGGTAGTAGACATTCGTATACAGTACTCGGGTTTGGAAATACGAATGCCAACCCTTATTCGTGTGCCGGGATACTGTCTGGTTGTAATGGCAAACGGTACGGTTGACTTCTTCAACGACACGGGCGGTTACGGTTTCATCGAGACTGAGGACGCTGACGAGGACGTATTCTTCCACATGGAGGACGTCGGCGGCGAGGACCTGACGGAGGGTACCGATATCGAGTTCGACATCGAGCAGGCCCCCAAGGGTCCGCGCGCGACGAACGTCGAGCGCGTCTAACCAGGCGATAGTCGGTCGCCGAACGGCGACCGCATCGGCTTTTTCACCGATCGTACGATCGGCGTGCGATCGGGGTCTTTCGACCGACGTAGCGACCGCGTTAGGCGGGTTCGTCGGTCGGCGCACAGGTTTTTCGAGACGGTTCGCTCCGGGTTCCGAACCTCAAAGCGTCCGTCTGTACCCACACTCCGGACAGTAGACGAGGCCGGACTTTACGAGCGTGTGGCTCCGATCACACCGGGTGCACGGGGAGCCGACCGACAGTCCGGCCTCCCGAGCCACCGCTGCGACCGTGCGCTCGAGCTGTCGCTGGCGACCCTCCAGGGCATCGAGTCGTTCGGTCGTCGCCTCGAGACGGGCGGTCACGGCCCGCTGGCGGGTGCGGTCCGAACGCGGCGCCGATCGTGGTGTCATGCGGTCCGTACGCTCCCAACGGATAAAAGCACAGCTCCGATTCACGGCCGTGAAGAGTCTCGGTCGCGGGAGTATCAGCCTCACGGCACGGATTTCCTGTTTCTACGAGAAGGGCACACCCGTCGTCGCAGCGGCTTCGACCTCGCAGACAGCATCGGAGCTACCCGCCGAGTTCGTCCCCGGCCGCGAGGTTCGGAGCGTCCTCCTGGCTATCCCGGCAACCGGCGCGTCCGGGTCAAGTCCGTCAGTCGCGACGCGACGCGATCGGTCGAGACTCGAGACGAATCGCAAACGCAACCCGAACGTTTTCTACCGATTGCCGGCCACGTAACCGTATGAATGCGGTTTCGGAGCGACCGAAGCGGTGGCTCGTCAACGGGATCGTTCTGACGGTCCCGCTCGTCGTGACGCTGCTCGTGTTGCTGGTCGTGATCGATTTCGTCGTCGGAATTCTCTCGCCGGTCGTCGACGGGGTACAGTACGTCTGGCCCAACGAACCCCCGCGGGTCGTGATCCAGTCGACGATGCTGCTCTCGCTGATCGGGTTCTTCCTGCTCGTCGGGTTCGCCGCCGAGCACACGCCCGGAAAACACGTTTCGAAGCGAATCCACGCGACGATGGAGACTATTCCCGGCGTGAGCACGCTCTACGAGAGCGTTCGTCGGGCGAGCAACATTCTGGTCGACGACGACACGAATCAGTTCAAGGAGGTCAAGCTCGTCGAGTTTCCGCACAAGGACGCGTACGTGTTCGGATTTCTGACGGCCGATACGCCGGCGAGCGTCGAACGCGTCGTCGGGGAGGGCGAGATGCTGACGGTCATGGTCCCGCTCGGTCCGAACCCCACGACCAACGGCTACATCATGCACATTCCGATCGACAACGTCTACGACGTCGACGTCACCGTCGAGGAGGCCGTGCGCTCGATTGCGACGCTCGGCGTCTCCGTCGACGAACTCGACGCGGAACCGGACGAGGACGCCGATCTGCCGACTGCGGACGGTTCGACGATCGGTTCGGCCGCGGATCGGTAACCCAGGCTCGCGACCAGTTTCGGTCCGCTTTGCGACCATTTATACACGGTGGCGACCCTACGGACGTGCAATGGCGCAAGCGGGAAATTCTGAACTCGTCGACTCGTTCGAGCAGTTCTTCCGCAACTACTACGACAACGAGATCAAGCAGCTTGCGCAGCAGTACCCTAACGAGCAGCGATCGCTCCACGTCGACTGGCAGGATCTCTACCGGTACGATCCGAACTTAGCCGACGACTTCCTCGCCCAGCCCGAACAGCTCCAGCGCTACGCCGAGGAGGCCTTGCGACTGTACGACCTCCCAATCGACGTGAGCCTCGGCCAGGCCCACGTTCGGATCCGAAACCTCCCCGAAACGGAGTCGCCCGAGATCCGGGACATCCGCGCCCGCGACATGAACTCCCTCGTGCAGGCTCGAGGGATCGTCCGCAAGGCGACCGACGTCCGCCCCAAGATCGAGGAGGCCGCCTTCGAGTGCCAGCTCTGTGGCACCCTCACCAGAGTCCCCCAGTCCAGCGGCGACTTCCAGGAACCCCACGAGTGCCAGGGCTGTGAACGTCAGGGCCCGTTCCGCGTGAACTTCGACCAGTCGGAGTTCGTCGACTCCCAGAAGCTCCGCATCCAGGAGAGTCCCGAGGGCCTGCGCGGCGGGGAGACGCCCCAGTCGCTCGACGTCCACGTCGAGGACGACATCACCGGCGAGGTGACCCCCGGCGACCACGTCTCCACAACCGGCGTCCTCCGCCTCGAGCAACAGGGCGACGGCCAGGACAAATCGCCCGTCTTCGACTTCTACATGGAAGGCATGTCCGTCGACATCGACGAGGAGCAGTTCGAGGACATGGACATCACCGACGAGGACAAAGAAGAGATCGTTCGGCTCTCCTCGAGCGAGGACATCTACGAGCAGATGGTCGGCTCGATCGCCCCCTCGATCTACGGCTACGAGCAGGAGAAACTCGCGATGATCCTCCAGCTCTTTTCGGGGGTGACGAAGCAGTTGCCCGACGGCTCGAGGATTCGGGGCGATCTGCATATGCTGCTGATCGGGGACCCGGGTACCGGGAAGTCTCAGATGCTAGGGTATATACAAAATATTGCACCTCGATCAGTCTACACCTCCGGGAAGGGGTCGTCCTCGGCTGGTCTTACCGCTGCGGCTGTGAGGGATGACTTCGGCGATGGACAGCAGTGGACGCTCGAGGCCGGTGCGCTCGTGCTTGCCGACCAGGGAATCGCGGCGGTCGACGAACTCGACAAGATGCGCAGCGAGGACCGCTCGGCCATGCACGAGGCCCTCGAGCAACAGAAGATCTCGGTCTCGAAGGCCGGCATCAACGCGACGCTCAAGTCCCGGTGTTCGCTGCTCGGCGCCGCGAACCCAAAGTACGGCCGCTTCGACCAGTACGAGCCGATCGGCGAGCAGATCGACCTCGAGCCGGCCCTCATCTCGCGGTTCGACCTCATCTTCACGGTTACGGACCAGCCCGACGAGGAGAAGGACAAGAACCTCGCCGAGCACATCCTCACGACCAACTACGCGGGCGAGCTGACGACCCAGCGCGAGGAGATGACCAGCCTCGACGTCAGCGAGGGCGAGATCGAGGAGATGACCGAGCAGGTCGACCCCGTCATCGACGCCGAACTCCTCCGGAAGTACATCGCCTACGCGAAACAGAACTGCCACCCGCGGATGACCGAGGAGGCCCGCGAGACGATCCGCGATTTCTACGTCGACCTGCGCGCGAAGGGGACCGACGAGGACGCCCCGGTTCCGGTCACGGCCCGGAAACTCGAGGCACTCGTCCGCCTCTCTGAGGCAAGTGCCCGCGTGCGGCTCTCCGATACGGTCGAGCAGCGAGACGCCGAGCAGGTCGTCGAGATCGTCCGCTCGTGTCTGCAGGATATCGGCGTCGATCCCGAAACCGGCGAGTTCGACGCGGACATCGTCGAGGCCGGCACCTCGAAGTCCCAGCGCGACCGGATCAAGAACATCAAGGGGCTGATCAGCGACATCGAGGAGGAGTACGACGAGGGCGCGCCGGTCGACATCGTCCTCGAGCGGGCCGACGAGATCGGGATGGACGAGTCCAAGGCCGAACACGAGATCGACAAGCTCAAACAGAAGGGCGAGGTCTACGAGCCGAGCACCGACACGCTCCGAACGACCTAACGATTACTGCTTCCGATCGTCGAGTGCGACGGCCGTCGACCGAATCGTCGCGGGTGCGACGTCGGCGACGTCGGCCGCGGCGGTCTGGGTGATCGAGGGCCACTCCTCCCGTTCGCCGGCGGCCGCGTACAGACAGGCCGCGGCGACGCCGCTCGGGTTCCGCCCGCCGATGGCACCGTCTTCCAGCAGCGCCGTTACGAGTTCGCGAGCCCGGTTCTCGATCGCGGGCTCGAGTTCGAGTTTCGAGGCGTACCGCGGCAGGTACTGGGTCGGATCGATCGGGCCGGTCGGGAGCTCGAGCTCGCGGTTCAGGGCGTCGTAGGCGGCCTTGAGTTCGTCAGCGTCGGCGCGGGCGACGGCGACGATCTCGTCGATCGTTCTGGCCAGCGAGTTCGTCCGACAGGTCGCGTAGATCGCGGCCGCGGCGAACCCCTCGAGCGATCGCCCCTGTAACAGCCCCTCGGACTGGGCCGACTCGAAGAGGGTACACGACTGCTCCCGAACGGAGGCGGGAAGCGACAGCAATCCGTTGACGCGTTTGATCTCGGTGAACCCGTACACCTGGTTGCGCTCGGCCTTCGTCGAGATCCGGGCTCGGTTGTGTTCCCGCCTGAGACGGGCGATCTGCCGTCGTTTTCGACCGGTCAGGCGAGACCGGGGACCGGAGCCGCTTCCGTAGCCGATCTCGGTCGAGAGTCCCCGATCGTGTCGCGAGCGCGTCAACGGCGCGCCCGTCCGTCGGCGATCCGGTCCGTCGTCGAACGAACGCCACTCGGGGCCGCGGTCGATCGCGTCCTCTCCGGAGACGAGTCCGCAGTTCTCGCAGATCAACTCGGTCTCCGTCGCCCGCAGTCGTCCGCCGCATTCCGAACAGCTTCCAGTCGAATCGTCTACAACCATTGGTAATGATCACCGGTTAGGGGAGACTATGTCGCTTCTTGCTACTTAAAATATAAGATATCTTCTAAGATGGTATGGAAATAAGTGGTGGTCGGATCGGGTCGCCGTTCGGCCCACCGACTCGAGACCTCCCTTCGAGACGGTTGAGCGCGTCGATGGCGCTATCGGTCCGACGAGTTTCCGTCAGCGAGGCGCTCGAGGACGCCGTCGGTGTCGGCCGGAACCGGTTCGGGGTCGTTGCCGGCCGCGGCGGCCGCGTCGGGATCCTTGAGCAGGTGGCCGGTGGTGAGACAGGCGACCCGTTCGTCGCTCCCGACGATTCCCTCGGCGCGGAGCTTGCGGAGCCCGGCGACGGAGGCCGCGGAGGCGGGCTCGACCCCGATACCTTCGCCCGCGAGCGCGCGCTGGGCGTCGGTGATCTCCTCGTCGGAGACCGAAATCGCGGTACCGTCGGTCTCGCGGATCCCCGGCAGGGCTTTGGGGGCGTTAACGGGGTTGCCGATCCGGATCGCCGTCGCGCGGGTCTCGACGTCGTCCCATCGCCGGACCTCGTCGGCGCCGTTCTCGATGGCCTCGACCATCGGTGCGGCGCCCTCGGCCTGGACCCCGGTGAGCTTCGGGACGGCCGCAGGCTCGAGTTCGCCGGCCTGGACGAGCTCGCGGAACGCCTTGTACAGCGCCGCGGTGTTGCCCGCGTTGCCGACCGGGAGGACGATCCGATCGGGGACGGCGCCGTAGTCCTCGCGGAAGGCCTCGAGGATCTCGAGACCGATCGTCTTCTGACCCTCGAGTCTGAACGGGTTCAGCGAGTTCAGCAGGTAGGCCTCGCCCTGGATCGCGAGTTCCTGAACGATGTCGAGGCAGGCGTCGAAGTTGCCGTCGACTTCCAGAATGCGGGCGCCGTGGAGGCTCGCCTGGGCGACCTTCCCCGCGGCGACCTTGCCTGCGGGAAGCAAGACGAGCGTCTCCATTCCCCCGCGGGAGCCGTAGGCCGCCAGCGCGGCGCTGGTGTTGCCCGTCGAGGCACAGGCCAGTCGGTCGACGCCGAGTTCCCGCGCGACGGCGACGCCGACGGTCATCCCGCGGTCCTTGAACGAGCCGGTCGGATTCATCCCCTCGTGTTTGATCCGCAGCGTCTCGACGCCGATCTCGTCCTCGAGGCGGGGCACCTCGTACAGCGGCGTCGCGCCCTCCCGGATCGAGACGCCCGACTCCAGGGGCAAGGCGTCGGCGTAGCGCCAGACGCCCTCTCCCTCGAAGTCGTCGAAGGTCGGGAAATCGGCGTATCGAACCTCGAGCAGGCCCTCGCAGTCGTCGCAGGTGTACCGAACGTCCGCGAAGGGAGCGAACGTCTCGCCGCAGTCGATACACTCGAGCCAGGTGCCGTCGGTCGCGTCCCCGGGGACGGTCGGATCCTCGGCGGAGAGGCTGAGACTCATTACCGGGACCGTGGCGGGCGAGGGAGAAAAGTGGGCTGATTGTAACCAACGCTGCCACGGCGGGCGGCGGGAACGATCACTCGCCGTCGAAGTCGTCGATGACCCCGTGAACCGTCGCCGTCCAGGCGTCGAGCGCGTCGTGAAGCATCCGCTTGACCTCCGGCAGCGAAACGGCGGTGTACTGGTAGACGTACCCCCCGCCGTCGAGGAGCCGTCGGTCCCGACTGACGATCCCGCGCTCGTACAGCGTCGTCAGCGAACGGTTGATCGTGCTCCGATCGCGCTCGAGCGGCGCCTCCAGCTCGTCGATCGTGCTACCGGGCCGATCGAGGAGCGCGAGGTAGGTTCGGGTCTCGTGGGGTTCGATGCCGAAGACGCAGCTCATCACCGTACCGAATCCGGGATCCGGCGTCTCCAGTAGCTCGTCGAGACGGTGTTCGGGATCGGTCGACATACGCGACGCTACGGCTCCGGAAGTGAAAGCGTCACGTGTCGTCGCCAACGGGTGCCGTTCCGTACCCCATGTTCCGAATACAGGTCCGCATCTCCCGCGCGCTCTCGTGGCGGTGCAATCGGGTCGGGGTGTCGCAGTAGTACACCGATCCGTCGTACCGCAGCGTGACCTCGTGTTCGTCGCCGAGGGTCGTGGTCGTAACCACGACGTGTCGACCCTCCTCGATCGCCTCGAGGATCGCGTCGGCCTCGAGATCTCCGGCCTCGATGCGTAGCGGATCCGCCATCGGAACGAACTGGGCGAGCCCGCGCAAAGAACCTTCGCGTCGCTCCGGCGTTCGGCGCCCGTGCGCGACCGGTGCCAGACCGGAACACCGCTACGCACCCCCGAGTGTACTGGTACCATATGGCATCGAAAGTACAAACTCGAACGGGCGAACGCACCGGGACCGTACTCGAACCCTGGCAGGCCGGCGTCGTCGGCGGGATCGTCGGCGCGATCGCCTTCGGCGCGATGATGGCGATGCAGATGCCGGAAGTGCTCGAGATGGCGATCCCGGCGATGTACGGGCTCGAGGGCGGTCTCGCCGGCTGGATCCTCCACGTCTCACACGGCGCGGTGCTGGGCGTCGTCTTCGCGGCGGCGCTCACGGCGACGGGGCAGAACGGGATGGTTCGGAGCGCCGTCCTCGGTCTCGCCTACGGAATCGTCGTCTGGGTCGGTCTCGCAGTCGTCGTCATGCCGATCTGGCTCTCGGCCGTCGGCTTCCCGATGGCGCCGCCGCTGCCGAACGTCGACGTCGGGAGCCTGCTGGGCCACGCGGTCTACGGGATCGTCCTCGGGATCGCGTACGGGTTCCTCGAACGGTAAGCGAGGAAAATTCGCTCGCTACTCGAGCAGCCAGCTCAACAGCGCCTTCTGGGCGTGGAGTCGGTTCTCGGCCTGGTCGAAGACGATCGAGCGGTCGCTCTCGATGACGTTGTCGGTGATCTCCTCGCCGCGGTGGGCGGGCAGACAGTGCATCACCGAGGCGTCGGGGGCGTCCTCGAGCAGGTCCGCGTTGACCTGGAACCCCTCGAAGGCGTCCGTCCGGACGTCGCGTTCGTCCTCCTGGCCCATACTGATCCAGACGTCGGTGTAGACGACGTCCGCGCCGTCGACCGCCGCGGCGGGGTCGGTCGTGGTCGTCGGGTCGCCGCCGAGTTCGCGGGCGCGCTCGAGGACGGCGTCGTCGATCCCGTACCCGTCGGGCGTGGCGACGGTGAGGTCGATGCCGGCGAGCGCCGCGCCGATGACGAAGGACTGGGCGACGTTGTTGCCGTCGCCGACCCACGCGGCCGAGACACCCTCGAACCCGCCCGCCTCCTCGTGGATCGTCAGCAGGTCCGCCAGCGTCTGGCAGGGGTGGGCGTCGTCGGTGAGCCCGTTGACGATCGGTACCGAGGAGTGTTCGGCCAGCACCTCGACGTTGTCGTGTTTGAACAGCCGGGCCATGACGACGTCGACGTACCGCGAGAGGGTCCGGGAGGTGTCTTTTAGCGGCTCGCCCCGACCGAGTTGAATGTCGTCGGCGCCCAGAAAGATCGCGTGGCCGCCCAGCTGGGTCATTCCCGTCTCGAAGGAGACGCGGGTTCGCGTGCTTGGCTTCTGGAAGATCATCCCCAGGGTCTGGCCCTCGAGGTCGGCGTGGTCCTCGCCGTTCGCCTCGGCGCGTTTGTACGCCTCGGCGCGGTCGAGGACCGCGGTCAGCTCCTCGCGAGAGAGGTCGTCGATCTCGAGGAAGTGTCGCGGCTCGGCCATCAGTCGTCGCCTCCGCGAAGGGTCGTCGCCACTCGCGTCAGCACCTCGACCGAGCGGTCGAACTCGGCAAGCGAGAGGCGCTCGTCGGGCGCGTGATCGAGCTCGGAGTTGCCCGGGCCGTACGTGACCATCGGACAGCCCCACGTGCCGGCATAGAGGTTCATGTCGCTGGTGCCGGTCTTCCGGAGCAGCCGCGGGTCACACCCCTCCTTCCGGATCGCCGCGCGGAACGCGCGGGCGACCTCGGTGCGCGGACTCTCCATCACCGGCGGGATCGGCTCGGCCCAGGAGACGGTGCCGATCTCGAGTTCGGCCTCGGCGGTCTCGCGGACCGACTCGGCGTCCAGCGACGGGGGAATCCGAAGCTGGGCCTGCAGGGTCGTCTCGACCGAGAGCCCGTCCTCGCTGACCCCGCCGTCGATGTCGACGGGTTTCGCCGTGACCCGCTCGAAGACGGGCGTGTACTCGTCGTCTTCGAAGGCGGCCTCGACGTTGGTCCACCACTCGGTGGCATGTTGGATCGCGTTCGGTTCGGGCCGGGAGGTGTGGCCCGACTCGCTGGTCGCGACGTAGGTGCCGGAGAGAAAGCCCCGGTACCCCAGCGTGATCCCGGTGGTGCCGCTGGGTTCGCCGTTGACGACGGCGTCGGGTTCCTCGCGGTCGACGGCCAGGTGGCGGGCGCCCCGGGAGTTCGTCTCCTCGCCGACGACGCCGACGAAGGAAACTCCCGTTCGGACGGCGGCGACGGCCATCGCCGCGAGCGGACCGGTGGCGTCGACGCTGCCCCGACCCCAGAGGACGTCCTCGCCTTCCTCCTCGGCGACCTCGTCCTCGAGGTCCTCGGCGTCGGCGGGGCGGACCTCGACGGGGATCTCGCCGGGAACGGTGTCGACGTGAGAGGTCAGCAAAACGGCGTCGTCCGCGGGTGCGCGGACGTTGCCGACCTCGTCGATCCAGGCCTCGCGGCCGTTCGCCGAGAAGAACTCGACGAGCCGTTCGGCCGCCTCGCGTTCCTCGCCGGTCGGCGAGGGAATCGAGACCAGATCGACCAGCAGGTTTCGGGCGTCCTCCTCCGAAACGTCGGTCGCATCGGTCACACTCGCGCTCATGATTCTGACGCGGCTTCGGGGGCGACGGTCTCGGTCAGCGCCTCGACGAGTCGGTCGGCTTCGCCCTCGTCGATCACGAGCGGCGGCAGCAGGCGCAGGACGGTCCGGCCCGCGGGCAGCGCCAGCACCTGGTGGTTCATCGCCAGGTCGCGAGCGACGCGGTTCGCGCCGCGTTTCAACTCGATGCCGACGAGCAGGCCCTCGCCGCGGATCTCGCGGACCGCGTCGCCGAGTGCGGCCTCGAGTTTGTCGACGAGGTAGTCGCCGACCTCGGCGGCGTGGGCGGGCCACTCCTCCTCGACCAGCGTCGAAATCGTCGCGTGGACCGCAGCGGCGACGACGGGGCCGCCGCTGAACGTGGCGTTGTGCGAGGCCGCACCGTCGGCGATCCAGTCTCGGACCGCGACGGCGCCGACGGGCAGGCCGTTCCCGAGGCCCTTCGCCGTGGTGAGCACGTCGGGCGTGACGCCCGCGTTCTGGCAGGCCCACATCGATCCCGTTCGGCCCATCCCGGTCTGGACCTCGTCGAAGACCAGCGCCGCGCCGGTTTCGTCGGTCAGTTCGCGGGCCGTCTCGAGGTAGCCCGCCGGCGGGACGTTGATCCCGCCCTCGCCCTGGATCGGCTCGAGGATGACGGCCGCGGTCTCGTCGTCCACCGCGTCGGCGAGCGCCTCGCTATCGCCGTAGGGAACGAACTCGACGTCGCCGGCCAGGGGCTCGTAGGGCTCCTTGTACTTGTCCTTCCAGGTCGCCGCGAGCGCTCCCATCGTCCGGCCGTGGAACGAGCGGGTCGCCGCGATGATCTTCGACTCGCCGGTCGCAGACCGGGCGAACTTCAGCGCAGCCTCGTTGGCCTCGGTCCCGGAGTTACAGAACCAGGCCGACTCGAGTCCGTCGGGCGTCGCCGCGACGAACGCCGCGTAGGCGTCCTCGCGGGACTGGACGGGAAACGAGGAGTCGACGAAGGTTAGCTCGCCGACCTGCTCCTGGATCGCGTCGACGACCGCGGGATGGGAGTGACCCAGCGGCGTACACGCGAAGCTCGCGCCCGCGTCGAGGTACTCCGTCCCGTCGGCGGTGTAGAGGGACGGTCCCTCGCCGCGCGCGAGGCCGATGGGCTTGCTGCCGGAGACGAAATCGTGGTCGCTCACTGCGCCACCTCCTCGGTTTCGTCCGCGAGCGCGCCCGGCTCGAGGGTCGTCCCCTCACCCGCGAGCGCGCTGGTAATCGGCTCGTCCGCGTTTGCAGTGGCGACGACCACCGAGGACGCGCCGCCCTCGAGGGCCTCCGTCGCGGCCATCACCTTCTTCGTCATGAATCCTTCCGCGGCCTCCTCGACGGCTGCGAACTCCTCGGGTGTCGACGCGGAGTCGATCCGCGTCGAGTCATCGTCGGGATCCTCGTAGATCCCCGAGACGTCCGTGAGCACGACCAGGTCGGCCTCGAGCGCGCCAGCGATCGCCGCCGCGGCGCGGTCGGCGTCGGCGTTGACGGCGGTGTACCCGCCAGACTTCTCCTTCCCGAGCATCGGGACGGAGACGACGGGCGTGTAGCCGCCCTCGAGCACGGTCTCGAGGAGGTCGGCGTTGACCGACTCGATCTTGCCCGAGTGGTCGCCGCGCTTGATCTTCTTCTTGCCGTCCTCCTTGACGCGGACGGCGGACTTGCGTTTGCCCTCGAGAAGTTTGCCGTCCGTTCCCGAGAGGCCGACGGCGTTGACGCCCTCGTTCTGCAGGCTCTCGACGAGATCCGTGTTGAGCTTGCCGGGCATCACCATCTTGAAGACGTCCATGGTGTCCTCGTCGGTGAACCGCCCGACGACGCCGCCGGGCGTCTCGACGTAGGTGGGTTCCTGGCCGAGGTCCTCGAGGGTCTCGTCGACCGCGGTGGAACCGCCGTGAGTGAGGACGACGTCCTCTCCATCCTCGACGAGGGAGGCGACGTCCGCGAGCGCACCCTCGGGCTCGACGGCGCGGGCGCCGCCGATCTTGACCACAGTGGTCATCCTAGGGTGCCCCCACGGGGTGAAGCCCCGTAAACTCGAGTCCGGCCGTCTCCTCGAGGCCGAGCGCGACGTTGGCGGCGTGGACCGCCTGGCCCGCAGAGCCCTTCATCATGTTGTCGATCGCCGAGAAGACGACGACGCGCTTGTTCGAGGGATCGAGCTCGAAGCCGACCTCCGCGAGGTTCGTCCCCGCCACCGACTTGGGCTCGGGGTAGCGGTAGACGCCGGAGCCGCCCGCGGCCATGCGGACGAACGGCTCGTCCTCGTAGCAGCCGCGGTAGGCCTGCCAGAGGTCGCCCTTCGAGACCGGTCCCGACGGGAAGACGTGACCCGTCGCGCTGGCGCCGCGGATCATGTCCACGGCGTGGCAGGTGAAGGCGACCGAGGTGTCGAGGAACTGCTCGATCTCGGCCTCGTGGCGGTGGCCGGTCGGCGCGTAGGGGCGAACGACGCCCGACCGTTCCGGATGCGAAGAGGCCTCGCCGCCGCCGGCGCCCCCTTCGGAGGAGCCGACTTTCACGTCGACGACGACCTGCTCGCCGCCCTCGAGGATTCCGTGTTCGAACAGCGGGTACAGCCCCAGAATGGTGGCGGTGGCGTTACAGCCGCCGCCGGCGATCAGCTCCGCGCCCGCGAGGTTCTCGCGGTTGATCTCGGGCAGGGCGTACTCGGCCTTCTCGAGGTACTCCGGCGCGTCGTGGCCGTCGTACCACTCCTCGTACTGCTGTTCGGTGTCGAGGCGAAAGTCCGCCGAGAGGTCGACGACCGTGTCGGCGATTTCGAAGAAGTCGTCGATCTGGCCCATCGAGACGCCGTGTGGCGTCGCGGCGAACAGGACGTCGACCGACTCGAAGTCCTCCGGCTCGGTAAAGCGCAGGTCGGTCCCTCGCAGCGGCGGGTGGACCGAGCCGACGCTCTTGCCGGCCTTCGAACGGCTCGTCACTTCCGCGAGTTCGAAGTTGGGGTGGCCCGCGAGCAGGCGCAGGAGCTCCCCACCCGTAAAGCCGCTGCCGCCGACGACCGTCGCGGTGACGGTCTCGGCGGATTCGTCGGCGCTGGCGTCGGTGCCGACCGCCATCAGGGCGTCACCTCGACTTCCTCGGCGCCGTTCTCGGCGGCTTTCTCCTCGAGCCAGTCGACGACGGTGCTCGCGACGTCGGTCTCGACGGCGTCGTTGAGCGCCTTGAACTCGACGGTGTGGTTGACCTCGTGGACGGTGTACCCGTCCGCAGTTTCCATGAGGTCGATGCCCAGCAGGCCGCCGCCGACGGCGTCACTCGCCTTCTCGACGAGTTCGGCGGCCTCGTCGTCGGGCTCGAAGACGTCCGTCTCGGCACCTTTCGCGGCGTTGGTAATCCAGTGGTCCGACGACCGAACCATTCCCGCGACGGGTTCGCCGTCGATCGCGACGACGCGGATGTCGCGACCGGGCTTCTCGACGAACTCCTGGACGTAGAACACCTTGTGCTCGTAGTGACCCAGCGTCGCCTTGTGCTCTAAGATCGCCTCCGCGGCGTCGCGGGAGTCGATCTTGGCCATCAGGCGGCCCCACGAGCCGACGACGGGTTTGAGTACGCAGGGGTAACCGAAGTCCTCGATCGCCTCGAGGGCGGTCTCCTTGGTGAACGCGACCTTCGTCGCGGGCGTGGGAACCCCCGCCTTCTCGAGCGCGAGGCTGTTCTTGACCTTGTCGGCGCAGATATCGGCCGTCTCGTTGCTGTTGACGACCGGAATGCCGTAGGCCTCGAAGAACTGCGTCGCGTAGAGGCTGCGGCTGGTGGCCAGACAGCGGTCGACGACGACGTCGAGGTCCGCAAACGCCTCGGGGGCCTCGCCGATGTCGAAGGTCTGCTTGCGGACGTCGATCTTTTCGACCTCGTGATCGCGCTCACGAAGCTCCGAGAGGAGGAGCTTCTCGTCCTTGCGGATCCGGGAGTAGAGTATTCCTACTTTCAAGGTCACTCACCCCAGTCCTCTTCGAGCTCTGGGGCTCGCTCGAGGACTGGCGGCTCGGTGTCGACGACTTCCAGTTCGGCTCCGCAGGTCGTACAGTCAACGATCTCTCCCACTTCCAGATCGTCGTGCAGGGACACTTCCGCCCCACACTCGACGCATTCTGTCATTGTACTCCACACTGGGACCGCCGAACCCTTAAAACCTTCGAACCTAACAACAAAATTACAATAGCTGCACTACACGCTAACGGTGTGTGACGCGCGCTTTCCGGCAGATTTTGTCCCTCGTATCATTCAGATTGTATATCGTCCCCTCGCGGGGACGGCGGCGGGATCGGGGTCGCCGATCGGACCTGGCCGACGAGGAACGCCGAGCGACGCTCAGACATAGGCGTTCACCTCCTCGCGGAGCGCCGCGTGGGCGTGCTCGAGCGCCTCGTCGGTCGCCGCGTGCGTCGCCTCGTCGGCCGCGAGCGCCTCGCGGGCGTCCTCGAGCTGGTCGGCGACCGCCTCGGGGGCGGGACCGCCCCGCGAGTCCCGGCTCGCGACGCTCGCCGCGGGGTCCAGCGCGTCCTCGACGGCCGCGGGGTCGACGAACGACTCCAGGGGTTCGCCGAGGACGTTCGAGGCAGCGGCCTCGAGGGCGTCGTAGTCGCCCCCGTTCTCCGCCGCGCTCGCGACCATCTCGTGAGCCGTGCGAAACGGCAGTCCGTTCGCCGCCAGCAGGTCGGCGACGCCGGTCGCCGTCGAGAACCCCTCGCCGGCTTCCGCGGCGAGGACGTCGGCGTTCCAGTCGGCGGTCGCGACCGCACCCGCGGCGACCTCGCTCGCCTCCGCCACGGCGTCGACGGTCTCCCAGGCGTGGGTCGTCGCCCGCTGGAGGTCGCGGTTGTACGCGCGGGGAAGTCCCTTCAACGTCGTCGTCAGCCCCTGGACCCCGCCCGCGGCGTCGCCCGCGACCGCGCGAACGAGCTCGAGCGTGTCGGGATTTTTCTTCTGGGGCATGATCGAGGACGTCGAGGAGTAGTCGTCGGCGAGGTCGACGAACCCGCGGTTCGCGAAGATCACGAGGTCCTCGGCGAGCCCCGACAGCGTCGTCGCGTGGGTCGACAGCACCTGGGTCGTTTCGAGGAGGAAGTCGCGGCTCGAGGAGGCGTCCATCGAGTTCTCGATCACGCGCTCGAAGCCGAGCAGTTCCGCCGTGCGCTCGCGGTCGACGTCGAACGTCGTGCCCGCGAACGCCGCCCCGCCCAGCGGCGACTCGTTGATCCGTCCGTACGCGTCGAGCAGACGCTTGGTGTCGCGACGGACCGCGCCCTCGTAGGACAGCGCCCAGTGAGCGACGGTCGTCGGCTGGGCGGGCTGGAGGTGCGTGTAGCCGGGCATGATCGTCTCCCGACCCTCGTCGGCGACCTCGAGCAGCGACTCGCGCAGTGCGAGGGTCGTCTCGACGGCCTCGAGGACGTCCTCGCGCAGGCGGTAGCGGATGCAGGTCGCGACCTCGTCGTTGCGCGAGCGGGCGGTGTGCATCTTCCCGCCTTCCGGGCCGATCTGTTCGATGACGGCCGTCTCGATGGCCTCGTGGACGTCCTCGCCGTCGGGCAGGGAGTCGTGGCCGTCGACCTCGATCGCGTCCAGCGCCGTCAGGATCTTCCCCGCGGTGTCGTCCGCGAGGATCCCCTGCTCGGCGAGCATGAGCACGTGGGCGCGGTCGACCTCGAGGTCGGCCGCGAAGATCCGCTCGTCGGCCGAAAGCGAGGAGAGGAAGCTCCGGGCGGGGCCGCCGCTGAAGCGGTCCCGCCGGACGACGCCCGACCCGTCCTCGCCGTCGGGAGCTTCCTCTCCGCTCATCTTACTCCTCGCCTCCGTCGGTCGCCAGCTCGACCTCCTCGTCGTCGCGCTGCGCGGCGATCGACTCGTTGGCCAGGCGGCGCTGGAAGCCGTGGTACTTCGCGACGCCTGTGGCGTCCTCCTGGCTGATCTTCCCGACCGTCTCGGTGTTAAAGGAGGCGTGCTCCGCCGAGTAGGCGGCGTACTTGCTGTCGCGGCCGACCGCGCGGGCCCGTCCGCCCTCGAAGCGGATCGTCACCGTCCCGGTGACGCGTTGCTGGGTCTCGTCGATGAAGCCCTCGAGGGCGCTCACCAGCGGCGCGTCGACCAGTCCCTCGTAGCCCTTCTTCGACCACTTCTGGTCGATCTGCTGTTTAAACTCGCGTTCCTCCTGGGTGAGCACGAGGCTCTCGAGGGCCTCGTGGGCGTTGAGCAGCGTCGTCGCCGCGGGATGCTCGTAGTTCTCGCGGACCTTCAGCCCGAGCATGCGGTCCTCCATCGAATCGGTGCGACCGACCCCGTAGGAGCCGGCGAGCTCGTTGAGGTGTTGGATGAGCTCGACGGGGTCGTACGACTCGCCGTCGACGGCGACGGGATAGCCCTCCTCGAAGGCGATCTCGATCTCCTCGGTCTCGTCCGAGGGCGCCTCGGTCCACTCGTAGATCTCCTCGCCGGGGACGTAGCTCGGGTCCTCGAGCTCGGAGCCCTCGACCGAGCGGCTCCAGAGGTTGGTGTCGATCGACCACTTGCCGCCGTCGCCGCCCTCGACGGGCAGGTCCTTCTCCGCGGCGTACTCGTTCTCCCACTCGCGCGTGAGCCCGAGTTCGCGCACGGGGGCGATCACCTCGAGGTCGGAGTCGCGCCAGATCGCCTCGAAACGGAGCTGGTCGTTGCCCTTGCCCGTACAGCCGTGGGCGATCCCGGTACAGTCCTGTTCCTCGGCGACCTCGAGGATCGCGCTGGCGATCACCGGGCGCGCGAGCGCGGTCCCGAGCGGGTAGCCCTGGTAGGTCGCGTTCGCGCGGACGCCGTCGAAACAGAGGTCGGCGAACTCGGCTTTCGCGTCGACGACGTAGTGGTCGAGTCCGAGCGCCTCGGCGGTCTCCTCGGCCTCGTCGAACTCCGACTCCGGCTGGCCGACGTCGACCGTGACGCCGATTACCTCGTCGTAGCCGTACTCTTCCTCGAGCAGCGGGACGCAGACGGTCGTGTCGAGTCCCCCCGAGAACGCGAGTGCAACGCGTGTCATAGCTACTCGAGTGGAGCGGGAGGACGGACTTAAATTCATCGTTCTTAGTTACAGAAATTAACTCCATAGACCACGCTACGCCGAAGAATTAGCAATTTCGGGAAGTGAGTTCGATCCGGAACAGGGGTGGGGTATAGTACGGGCTCAAAGGCCCGGTCGTCGCGGTCGTCGCGGCGTAACGGCTCCGGCGGTAGCGAAAAGGGCGGCCGATCTATCGGCGGAACCGCTCATTAGGACTCTCTAAGAGAACGAAACCCCTTAAACCCTACCCGACGTGCAAGTGTTGCGACGGGTCGCGCTACTCCTCGGCGACGTCCTCCTCGGGAAGGGCGAGGACGTTCTCCCGACCGATGCGGAAGACGTCGATCTCGTCGTCCTCCCGAAGTCCACCGACGACCTGGCTGGTCTTGGCCTCGGTCCAGTCGAGTTCGGAGACGACCTCCTGTTGTTTGATCCGGCCCCCGCGGTCCTCGATCAGGCGCAACACCCGTTCCTCGTTGCTGAGCAACTCCGCCGGCGGGCCGGTCTGTCGGGGCGCGGTCGATTCCGTCGAGACGTCCGTCCCGGACGCCTCGGGGCCGGGCTCCGCGTCGCGCCGGAACCACCATACGGCGACCGCGGCCAGCGCGAGCGCGCCGAGCGCACCGCCCACCGCGAGCCAGGGCATCTCCGGTCCTCCTTCGGACTCGGGCGACTCGCCCGCGGATTCAGTGTCTTCGATCAGCACGACGCGGGGTTGGTCGTCGGCGAACTCGGTGCCGTCGCCGTTCCAGAGGACCGACCCCTCCCCCCGATCGTCGGACTCGGGATCGATCTCGTAGGCCGAGTAGCTCTCGGGCCAGGAGAGCTGTAGCGTCGTGTCGTCGACCAGCGTGAACCCCGACAGCGCGTCCCCGACCTCGATGCTGTTGAGTTCGACGTGGGCGAACGAGGACCACTCGAACCGGTACTGGACGTGGGCCAGCTCTCGCGGCGCGGTGCTTTCGTCCGTACTTACCGAGAAGTTCGAGATTTCCATCTCGCGGTCCGTCGCGTTCTCGCCGTCGGAGAGAACGTCGTTCCAGCCCTGGGCCTCCCGTTCGACGTACGGTTCGGGGTTCGACTCGATGTCGTCCCGGAGCCGTTCCCACTCCTCGGCCGAGGCGTTCTCGCCGTTTATCGGGAAGCGGTAGTCGACCAGAAACGACGCCGATCCGTTCTCGTGGACCGTAACGTCGATATAGATCTCCTCGGCGTCCTCGAACTGCAGTCCCTCCTCGTCCACCTGCTCGAGCGTCCGCTGCTGGGTTCCGGCGTCGCCGTCGGCCGCCACCACGGCCGAGGCGGGTATCGGAACGAACAGGCAGCCGACCACCACGAGCACCACTAGGGCTCGGAGCCCCCGCACATCCATTACGGGACGTTGGTAGAGCCGTCTAAATAGGTCTTTCCGACGACGGCGGCGACCCGCGTTCCGCTATCGCTCCCGATGACCCGAACGGAGCGAGGGACGTGCGACGAGCGTCGTCGGTACGTCGGACGGAAGAGCCGATCGAACGCCACACTCATACGGCGACCACCCCTACTCGCGGGGACGTGTACAGCGTCACCGTTCCCGTCCCCGGGCGCGTCCGCGAGCTCGCGACCACCCTCTACCCCGATCTGGTCGGATTCGACACCGTGCGCGAGGACCACTCCTGCCTGCTCAAACGCCTCGGCGAACCCGACCACGCCGCGCAGCTCCAGCACCGTACGCGCCGCGCCCTCGAGGGGACCCCGCCGGTCGAGGCCCGCGTCGCCGGGATCGACTACTTCGCCGATCCGCCGCTGGGGGCGGCCCCCGTCGTCTACCTCGCCGTCGACAGTCCCGCCCTCGAGGCGGTCCACGCCCGCCTCGCCGAGGAGTTCGGCGTCGTCGACGGACTCGAGGGTACCGACTACGTCCCCCACGTAACCCTGGCCCGAGGCGGCGACGAGGCGACCGCGAGGCGGCTCGCCGACCGCGATACCGACGCGATCGAGTGGACCGTCGGCGAACTCGAGTTCCGGAGCGAGTCCGACGGCTCGCCGGAGGGGCGAATCGTCCTCTCGGAATAGCACCGGAATCCCCCAATTATTGTCGCGTCCTCCGTCGCCGACCGCGCGACGAACGTCGGGCGTCGTCGTCGCTTCCCCTCGAGACCGCACGCTTCGCCGCCTGACCGGATCGTCCGGGCTCGAGGTATCCTTTCCCGGCTGGCGGCGGGTTAAGTTCGACGAACCGCTACCCCGGATGTGGTCGCAACGATACTCGTCGTCGCGGTCGTCGGCCTCGCGCTCGGCGTCTTCCTTCAGAAGGGGCGCTTTTGCTTCGTGAACGCGTTCCGGGACTTCTTCGCGTACAAGGACTCCCGGGTCACGAAGGGCGTCGCCGTCGCGACGCTGCTGACGATGGTCTTCTGGGGAATCGCCTACCAGTTCGGCTACTACGGAGCGCTGTGGACGCCCGAGTGGGGACTAACGGGACTCGTCGGCGGCTTCGTCTTCGGCGTGGGGATGACCTACGCCGGGGGCTGTGCCAGCGGCACCCTCTACCGGGCCGGCGAGGGCTACCTCCAGTTCTGGCTGACCCTGCTGTTCATGGGCGTCGGCTACGCGGCCTTCGCGGTCGCGTTCCCGACGCTCGAGAGCACCTACTTCGAGACGTTCACCTTCGGGTCGGGAGTGAGCCTGTTTACCCTCTCCTCGATCCCGGCGGGACTGCTCGCCCTGGCGGTCGCCGGCGGCGCCGTCCTCGTCTACGCCGCGGTGCTCGGGCGCTCGAGCGAGACCGGAACCCTCGGGGGGCGGTCCGATGTCGCCTCGGTTCAGCTGACGGCGCTGCTCGCGCCGATTGCGGGCCTGCGACGGATCGCCCGCGGAACCCGCGAGTACGTCGCCGGGATTGTCGACGCGTGGCGCGATCCGCTCGCGGCGAGCAAGCGGCCGTGGGACCCCCGTACCGCCGCTCTCGGGATCACCGGTGCCGCCGTGCTCTGGTTCACCCAGGCCTCGATCGTCGGCGTCACCGGTCCCGAGGCCCGCTGGACCGGCTACCTCCTCTCGCAGGTCGGCGTCGACGCCGAGTCCTACGACTACTGGGGCTCGGTGCTCTTTCAGGGCCAGGGCGTCGACGTCACGACCGATATGGTGATGATCGGGTTCGTCATCGTCGGCGCGTTTCTGGCGGCGTCCTGGAGCGGGGATTTCTCGGTCCGGGTCCCGAAGCGCCGACGCCTTCCGAACGCGATCGGCGGCGGCCTGCTCATGGGCGCCGGCTCCCGGCTCGCCCCGGGCTGTAACATCGGCAACATCTACTCCGGCATCGCGGAGCTGTCGGTCCACTCGTTCATCGCGGCCGTCGGCATCGTCGCCGGCGTCTACGTGATGACCCGCTGGATCTACCGCGAGGTCGGCTGCGCGATCTGAATCGCTCGCTAACCGACTCGAAGCACGAACGCACGACAATGCCATCCATCGACGACGTCACGAACGCACCGGACGAACTGAGCGACGACCGAGCCGACAAACTCCTCGAGGAGGCCGACCTCGTCCAGGACATGATGGGCGAGGTCTGCCCGTACCCGCAGGTCGAGGCCAAGAAGGGCCTGCAGGACCTCGAGTCGGGCGAACTCCTCGTCCAGGAGACCGACCACGTCCCCTGTACGGAGAACGTCCCCCGGGCCGTCGGCGACGACGCCGAGGCGCGGGTCTGGCGAAGCGGCGACGCGACCTACCGCATCTACCTCCGCAAGCGATAATGGTCGCCGAACTCGACCCCGAGACCGTTCGCGAGCGCATCGACGGCGACGGGGAGTTCGACCTCCTCGACGTCCGCGACGCCGAGGCCTACGAGGAGGGCCACCTCCCCGGCGCCGAACACGTCACGATCGAGGAGCTCGAGGACACCGTCGCCGACCGCGCGTGGGCCGACGACGTGGTCGTCTACTGCTACGTCGGCCAGACCTCGGTCCAGGCGGCCAGGCTCATCGAGGAGTACGGCGACGCCGACGCCGTCGCGAGCATGGCCGGCGGGTACGACGCCTGGGGACCCCTCGAGGCCGCGAGCGCCGATTGACGACGGCCGCCGCCGGCCAGAAAACTCATGCGAGGTGATACGAGACGGGAGCCATGCACCGACGAACGCTGCTCGCGGGTTCGGCGGCGATGGCGACGCTGGCTGGGTGTAGCGATCTGCCGTCGCTCGGCGACGACGTCGCCGTCGACGAGACGGTCCGGGACGAACAGACGGCGACGTTCGCCGCCGATTCGGGCGATCGGCTCTCCGTGTCGGTCACCGTCGAGGAACTCGCCGAGCCGGACGACGACGCCGAGGTGAGTCCGAGCGCGGTTAGCTTTCGGCTCGATCACGCCGACGAGGGCCCCCTCGAGACGCGATCGATCGCCGACGCCGAGACGTTCGACGTGACCGTCGAGGACGACGGCGAGCACATCGTCATCGTCACGAACGGCGCCGCCAGCGTTACGATCGACGACGCCTGATGCGGTCTCCGCTCCCGTTCGATAGCACCCACGTCCCCGCGGTCGCCTACGGTGCCGGCGGATCCCCCTCGTAGGCGCCGTGATCGCCGTAGAAGTTCAGCATCGCGAACTTGAGCTTCGAGGGCTCGATGTCGAGCAGCTCCTCGCGTTCCTCGTGGGGGAAGGTTCCGTTGACGCTGTACTTGCCCAGATCGGACTTCGCCTCCCTCGAGTAGCGCCGATCGAGCAGCGCGCGCACCGCGATGTCCTCGGGCGAGCGAAGCACCCGACCGAGCGCCTGGCGAGTCTTGCGGACCGTCGGGATCTCGACGGCGTACCGCCAGCCCGTGTCGGTTCCCTCGAAGGCGGCGTCGTAGGCCTCCTGAACCGCCTCGGTCCGGTCGTCGAGGTGAGGGTAGGGGACGCCGACGACCACCACCGTCCGGGCGTCGTCGCCGTCGAAACTCACCCCCTCCGCGAGGGTGCCCCACAGCGAGGTACAGAGGACGCCGCCGTCGTCCGCGACGAACTCCCGTCGGAGTTCCTCGACGGCGACGCCCGGCTCGTCGAGGTAGACCGTCGCCGACTCGCGGCGCTCGAGCCGTTCCGCGTAGCGGCTCGCCTCGCCGTAGTTCGGGAAAAAAGCCAGCGTGTTGCCGGCGGTCATTCGGACCGCGTCGTCGAGCGCGTCGGTAACGATCTCCTGGACGGCGGGGTCGTCCCGGTCCGAGGAGAACAGCGGCGGCGTCTCGACGGCGTACGTGCGGCGGTGGTCCTCGGGGAACTCGAGCCCGTAGGCCATCGAAATCGGATCCTCGAGACCCAGTACGTCCTCGGTGACGTCGAAGGGCTGCAGGGTCGCGCTCATCAGGATCGTCGCGGAGACTTCCTCGAACAGTCGTCCGGTGACCTGACGGGGGAGACAGGTGTACAGCTCCGCGCGGCCGTAGATCTCGTCGGTGCCGGCGTCTCGCGTAACGGAGACGACGGGGTACAACCCCTCCTTCGTCCCCTCGTCCATCCAGGCGCTGACGAAGCCGGCCGCCTGCAGGGTCTGACACTCCGTTCGCGTGGCCGTCTCGCCCTCGCGGTAGGCCTCCTCGTACTCCTCGTCTAGCTCCTGGCCGAGCGCCATCGCCGCCTCGAGGTCGTCGTCGATCCCCCGCCCCGAGTACCGCCGGAGGAACTCGAGGGTGAGCTCGTCGCGGCGGTCCTCGTTGGCGATCGGGACGTCCGCCCAGTTCTCGCCGATCCCTTCTCGGTCGCCGAAACCGAACGAGTCCTCGTAGGTCTCGACCAGCGCGCGGTGAAACGCCGAGAGGACGTTGGTCGCATCCTCGGCCCGGGGGTCGTCGCTGTCGGCGAGTTCGTCCAGCGCCGAATCGAAGGTGCGCTCCGAGCAGGTCCGGGTCGCGTGCTCGCGGGCGGCGTCCTCGACGTTGTGGGCCTCGTCGAAGACGGCGATGACGTCCTCGGGGTCGCGGCCGAGCCAGCGGAAGAACTGCTCGCGGATCGTCGAATCCAGCAGGTGGTGGTAGTTACAGACGACCAGATCGACGCCCTCGATCCCCTCCTTCAGGAGTTCGTAGCCACAGAACTCCCGCGTCTCGGCGTACTCGTAGATCTCCTCGGGCGTGCGGACGTCGTCGAACAGCCAGGCGAAGAAGTCGTCGGTATCTTGCGTGAGGTTGTTCCGGTAGTAGTCACAGACGTTCTTCTCCTCGAGATCCTCCAGCCGGTCCTCGATGTTCTCGAGTTCGTCCATCACCGCGCTGCGAGCGTCGGCCGCGGAGCCGTCGCTTCCCTCCTGGCTCTCGGCGAGCAGCTCCCGCTGGCGGCGCTCTAACTGTTCGCGGTCGCGCTCGGCGTCGACGACCGCGCGGGTGTTGTCACGCAGGGTCTGGCACTCCTCGTAGCCGACGTCGATGTGACACATCGACCCCTTCCCCTTGAACACGACCGCCCGGAGCGACTCCTCGCGGGTGATCGCCCGGGCCTCTTCGACGAACTGGCGCATCTGCTGGTGGACGTTGGTCGTGATGACGACGGTCTTGTCCCGCTCGCGGGCGACCTCGAGGGCGGGCACCAGCGACGAGAGGGTCTTTCCGGTCCCGCAGGCACCCTCGAAGAGCACGTCCTGGTCCCGAACCAGCGCGTTGTAGATGCGGTCCATCGCCTCGCGCTGGTTCTCGTAGGGTCGCTCGTACGGGAAGAATCGCATGTACCCGTCTGTCTCGGACACGGTAGTGACGTGGTTCCCGCTGCGATAAAAGGATTCGTCTCGGACCCCGGCGACGACGTCGGAATCGGAGACGCCGACCGCGGTCGTCCCGTGGGAAAGACACCCACAGCCGGCGTGCGCGCGCTACAGCGACATACCCCTCGAGGGCCTGGCCTCGCGTATGGCCATCCCCGGCTACGATTCCGGCGACGTCGCGGAGTACACTCTCGATCGCGCGGGCGCCCGCGCCGAGGTCGTCGCGGGCGTCGTCCCGGACGCGTTCGGCCTCGATCGCAGCGCCCGGGATCCGACGGCGACCGCGCTCGCGGACTCGATCGAGCTCGTCGGCCTCGAGGAGCTGCGGGCCGTCGAGGCGTTCCGGATCGAACTCGTGTACGATCCGTCGGCGCTGCCTCCCGGTGCGAGCCCGACCGACGTCGCCATCGCCGTCGACGACGGCGACGGCTGGACGCGCCTCGAGTCGACGGTCGACCTCGAGGAGACGACGGTGTCGGCGACGCTGGGCGATCGCCCCCCGGGGACGACGATCGTCGCGGTCTACGCCGGCGGCGACGCCGGCGAGGAGTGACGGACTACGCCGCCGGCTCGATGTAGACCTTGCCCACCTGATCGTCGTGGTCCCGGAGCGCCCGTTCGATCTCGGTGATCCGGGCGTCGATGGCATCCGAGTCGAGTTCGGAATCGAACGAGACGTCGGCGGTGACGAGCAGGTCCTCGGGGCCGAAGTAGACCGTCCGAAAGTCGACGAGATCGGCGACGCCGTCGGCGCCCTCGACGATCGCGCGAAGTTCGTCCTCGGCCGGTTCGGGGAGGCTCTCGCCCAGAATGAGCCGTTTGTTCTCCCAGGCGAGTGCGATCGCAAACCCCATCAACATCAGTCCGATGACGAGCGCGGCGCCGGCGTCGTACACCGGGTTCCCGGTGGTCCGCGTGAGGTAGACGCCGAGGAGGGCGATCCCCGCCCCCGCCAGGGCGATGGTGTCCTCGGTGAGCGCGGTCAGGGTCGTGACGTCGCTGGTCTTGCGAAACGCCTCGCGGAACGTCTCCCAGCCGTACTCGTCCATCTGGGCGGTGATCCCCTGATAGGCCTTCCAGAACGCGTAGGTCTCGAAGGCGATCGCCCCGAGCAGGACGGCGTAGTTGACGTACACCGGATCGAACGTCGCCCCGAGCAGCGTGACGTCCCCGCCGGCCCGGTGGACGCCGCCCTCTCGCAGGGCGTCGTAGCCGTGGCGGGCGCTCTCCCAGCCGGCGATCCCGAACAGCATGACGCTGACGAGCAGGCTGTAAAAGAACTGGGCCTTCCCGTGGCCGAACGGGTGGCTCCGGGTGGCCTCCTGCGCGCCGTACTTGATGCCGATCAGCAGGAAGACCTGGTTGCCCGTGTCCGAGATCGAGTGGTACGTCTCCGAAAGCATCGCGGGACTTCCGGTCAACAGAAAGCCGCCGAACTTCAACACCGCGATCGCACCGTTCGCGAACAGCGCGGCGAGGACGACGGAGGTACTACTGGCCATCGACTGGGAGTACGGACGGTCGGGGTTAAAGTGTGAGCCGTTCTAGATCCGGGTACCCCGCCGAGGGCGCGCGGTCCGAAACGGCGCCGCCGACACCGAAAGGAACCTGACGGGGACTCCCGAAGGGCGACCATGATCGCGATCTTTGCGGACACCCACAGCGGCGACGGCCACGAACTCACCGGCGAGGCCCTCGAGGCGGCCCGGACGGCCGACACCGTGATCCACGCCGGCGACTTCACGAGCGTGGCGGCGCTCGAGGCCTTCCGAGCGGAGTGCTCGCGGCTGTTTGCCGTCCACGGCAACGCCGACGGCGCGGCGGTCCGGGAGCGGCTGCCGACGGCCCGCGTCGTCGAGGCGGGCGGGGCTCGGTTCGCCGTCACCCACCGCCGCGAGGGCGGGGCAACCGGGCTGGCGATGTTCGGTCGCTCGCGGGACGCCGACGTCGTCGTCTCGGGTCACACCCACCGACCGACCGTCGTCGACGCCGGCGACGCGGTCCTCATAAATCCCGGCAGCCACGCCCAGCCCCGCGGTAACCGACCGGGATTCGCCGTCCTCGAGCGCGACGGCGACGGGCTGGTCGGCGAGCTCCGCCAGCCCGACGGGACCGTCCTCGAGACCATCGACGTCCGGGCGTGAGTGCGAGCGGATCGTCGGAGGCGATCGATCGACGAGGCCGACGAGGGAGACAGCGGGTGAGAGACGCGGCCGTCGCCGGAAGATGCGGGGAGTCGCCACCGAATACTACACCGTTGGTGTATAAGAAATAAAACGCCGAAACGGTTTTGCGGACCCGCGCTGTACGGCTCGAGTATGCTCGGTTTCCTCCCCGACGATCCGGTTATCATCGCGATCGTCCTGATCCTGCTCGGACTGATCTTCTTTACGTACCTCCTGTTGCGGCGCACGGTCCTCGAGTTCCGCGACGGGATGGAGGGACGCTAAGTTACTCGAGGCGTTCGCCGACCAGATCGACCGCCTTCTCGACGTCGTCCCGCGAAACGCAGCGATGCGTACAGAATCGGAGCGTGGTCTCGCCGAACGCCGACGCCCGAACGTCCTCGCCCAGTCGCTCGAGGACGTCCTCGCTGGTCAAACCGAGCCCCGAGACGTCCACGAGGACGATGTTCGTCTCCGGGTCCTGCACGTCGAGGCCGTCGATCTCGCCGAGCCCGTCGGCCAGCAGGCGCGCGTTCTCGTGGTCGGTCTCGAGGCCGTCGACGTTCTCGAGGGCGCAAAGCCCGGGCGCGGCGACGATCCCGGCCTGACGCATCCCGCCGCCGAACAGCTTGCGGACCCGGCGAGCCCGCTGGATAAACTCCTCGGAGCCCGCGAGCATCGAGCCGACCGGGGCGCCCAGCCCCTTCGAGAGACAGAACATGACCGAGTCGACGGGCTCGGTGAGCCTAGTGACGGGAACGTCGAGCGCCGTCGCGGCGTTGAAGATCCGCGCGCCGTCGACGTGGACCGGAACCCCGCGGTCGTGTGCGGCGTCGACCGCGGCTTCGATCTTCCCGGGTGCGATCGCGAGCCCGCCGCGGGCGTTGTGAGTGTTCTCGAGGCAGAGCAAACCGGTTCCCGGACGGTGCAGGTCCTCCGCGACGTAGCTCGCGTCGACCTGCTCGGGCGTCGGCACGCCCCGCGGGTCGGCGTCGAGCATCCGCACCTGCAGTCCCGCGAGCTGGGCGAGCCCGCCGAGTTCGTACTTGACGACGTGGCTCTTGCGATCGGCCAGTACCTCCTGGCCCCGCTCGGTGTGGACTCGCGCGGCGATCTGGTTGCCCATCGTTCCGGTCGGCACGTACAGCGCAGCCTCCGTGCCGACCCGCTCGGCCGCGCGGGCCTCGAGGTCGTTGACCGTCGGGTCCTCGCCGTAGACGTCGTCGCCGACCGCGGCCGCGGCGGCGGCCTCCCGCATCTCCTCGTCGGGTTTCGTCACCGTATCCGAGCGCAGATCGATCATGGGTCCGGGTAGCCGACGATCCGCCAAATAGCCGCCGCTCTCGAGGCGCGGTCCCCTCGGGGTCGGCCGTGGGACCCCTCGATTTCCGGCGCGATCGCCCGACGGCCCGGGACGGCCGATCGGCGCCGGGATTTCGATTCGAAAACGGTATTCCGGCGTGGCAAGATCTGTGTCACATGGACCCGCGCATCCGCGAACACGCCGAGATCATCGCGAACCACTCCGTCGACCTCCAGGAGGGTGACAACGTCGTCGTCGACGCTCACCCCGTCGCCGAGGACCTGGCCGTCGCCCTCCACGAGGTGATCGGCGACCGCGGCGCAAACCCCGTCGCGACCAGTCAGCGAACCGGAAAGCGCCTGCGACGGGCCTACCTCCGCGCCTCCGACGACGAGTTCGAGACGCCCGACCACGAGCTCGCGCTCATCGAAAACACCGACGTCTACGTCGCGATCCGGGCCAGCGACAACGTCACGCAAACGAGCGACGTCGACCCCGAGACGCAGGCGGCCTCCCGACAGGCCCGCCAGCCGATCCTCGAGGAACGGCTCTCGACGCGGTGGTGTCTCACGCAGTTCCCCGCGCCCGCGAACGCCCAGCTCGCCGAGATGAGCACCGAGGCCTACGAGGGGTTCGTCTGGGACGCCGTCAACAAGGACTGGGAGGCCCAGCGCGACCACCAGGAAAACATGGTCGAGCTGATGGACGACGGCGAGGAGATCCGCATCGTCAGCGGCGAGACGACCGACGTCACGATGTCGATCGCGGGCAACCCGACGCTCAACGACCACGGCGAGCACAACCTCCCCGGCGGGGAGGTCTTCACCGCGCCCGTCCCCGACAGCGTCGAGGGCGAGGTACTGTTCGACATGCCGCTGTACCACCAGGGTCGCGAGATCACCGACGTCTTCCTCGAGTTCGAGGACGGCGAGGTCGTCGAGCACTCGGCGGCGAAAAACGAGGCCGTGTTGACGAACGTCCTCGAGACCGACGACGGCGCCCGCCGACTGGGCGAGCTCGGGATCGGGATGAACCGCGACATCGACCGGTTTACCTACAACATGCTGTTCGACGAGAAGATGGGCGACACGGTCCACATGGCGGTCGGCCGAGCCTACGACGACACCGTCGGGGAGGGCAACGAGGCGAACGAATCGGCCGTCCACGTCGACATGATCGTCGACATGAGCGAGGACTCCCGCATCGAGATCGACGGCGAGGTCGTCCAGCGGAACGGCACCTTCCGGTTCGAGGACGGCTTCGAAGCGTAGTACCGCGAGCGACCGACGGGAGCGAGCGGCTTTTCCATCAACGGTTTTGCGCGAGTGGTCGCCTCCGGCGACCCGAGCGGAAAACGGTTGGAGCGACTCCCGCATCGAAATCGACGGCGAGGTCGTCCAGCGAAACGGCACCTTCCGGTTCGAGGAGGGCTTCGACGACTAAACCGCCTCGAGTCGAAGCGGTGCCCTCGCGACTCCCGCACGCACGCTCGAGGCGAAGTTCGGACGTCGGACGAGGACCCGCGAAGACGGTTCGTGCATCGCGTTTATAACGTCGAATCGGGTAGGGATCGTATGACGGTACTCGTCGCATACGACGGTTCGGCGCCGGCACGAAAGGCGGTAGAGTACGCGTTCGACGCTCACGCCGACGAGGAGATCGTCCTGCTGCGGGTCGTCGAGGCCGCGGACGGCTCCACGGAGGCCGGAATCAACCTCCTGCAGGAGGCGCTGCGGGACCGCGAGGAGAAGGCCGCGAGCGAACTCGCGGACGCCACGGCGGAGATCGATACCGAAGACGTCGAGTTCCGGACCGAGACCGCCGTCGGCAAACCCGAACGCGAGGTCGTCTCCTTCGCCGAGGAACACGACATCGACCACATCGTCATCGGCAGCCACGGCCGCGAGGGCGTTTCCCGGGTCCTGCTCGGCAGCGTCGCCGAGCGCATCGCCCGGCGGGCGCCGGTACCGGTGACTATCGTTCGGTGAGCGACCGCGAGCCGCGGTCCGGCTCACTCGGCGACGATCTCGAGGTCGCCGAGCTGGATCCGGGGCTGGTGTTCGCAGATGTAGATCGCCATCTCTTCGGTCGCCGTGAACGCGAGCGTTTCGGTCGTCCCCGTGTTGACGACGACGTCCGTCGCGTGCTCCCCGACGCGCTCGCCGTCGGCGTCCCAGATCGCCAGGTTGTGTTTCACGTTGTCGCGGTTCTCGATCGTGATCTCGTAGGATCGATCCGCGAACAGCACCAGCGTCGGGTTCTCGACGCGGTCGACGTGGGCGGGTTCGACGCCGACCCAGCCGCCGACGTAGGCGTCGAGGCGGATCTCCGAGACGTCCCGCCACGTCTCGGGGTCGGTGTCGTTCTCGAGCGAGCGCGCGGCGTCGACGATCGGCGCTTCGTCCTCGTCGTCCGCGTCGTCGCCCGATCCGACGCATCCGGCGGTGAGCAGCGTCCCTGCCGCGAGACAGAGACGCGAGAGCACGCGGCGTCTGGTCGGGCTGGCTGCGGTCACGGTTGTCCGTAAGCGCTGCAACTGGATAAGACCCGATCCAACCATCACGGTCGTGCGATCGTCCGCCGAAGCGACACCTCTCGTCGGAGTCGAGCCGTCGCCGGTTCGCTCGTCGCCACTGCCGCCCGGTCGCGGTCGACTCTTTGCCGCCTTCGGTTGTCGAACCTCGCACCGACGAGACGGGACGACCCCAGTATCGACGGCATGGAGTCCGTACGCCTGCACCGGCGTTCGTCGAGAGTCGAAGGCCCGTCGCGTGCAGGCTCAAGCGCTTCACCCGAGAGCGGCATACCCCGTCATCCGGAGAGAAAGAATCGGACGCCGGCTCGCGGTTCGATCGATAGCGTTCGACTGCAGCGACGACCCGACGGCGATCCGCCCGACGGTCGGACGATACCGCAGCTCAACGGAGACATCTATGAAAACCAGCCTCGAGGTGGAGTACTGGGTCGTCGACGACGGCGGCGATCTGGTACCACCCGAAACACTGCTCGACGTCTCGGATCAGGTCGATCCCGAGTTCGTCGAGCCGATGCTCGAAATCAAGACAACGCCCTGTTCGTCGACGGCCGAGCTCCGCGAGGAGTTCCTCGGAGAGATCGAACGCGTCGTGGACGCGGCACGCGACCGGGACAAGCGACTCGTTCCGCTCGCGACCCCGTTGTACGCCTCGCCGGCGGACGTTCCGTACCGGGAAAAGCGCGGGACCGATCTCCAGCGCCGGATCGTGGGACCGACGTTCGACGACGCCCGCATCTGTGCCGGCACGCACATGCACTTCGAGCAATCGAACGTCGCCGCTCAGCTCAACGCCCTGACGGCGATCGATCCCGCGTTCGTCCTCCTCAACAGCTCGTCGCACTACCGCGGGGAGCGCATCGTCGAGTGTGCGCGTCCCTACCTCTACCGGCGCTCGTGCTACGAGGCCTGCCCCGAACAGGGCCAGCTCTGGCCCTACGTCGACGGCGTCGCCGACTGGGAACGGCGACTCGAGGACGCCTACGACGGGTTCCGCGAGCGCGCCCTCGACCGCGGCGTCGAACCGGCTCGCTTCGACGACGAGTTCGATCCCTACGACGCGGTCTGGACCCCCGTTCGGTTGCGGAAGGCGATGCCGACCGTCGAGTGGCGCTCGCCGGACGCGGCCCTGCCGAGCGAGGTGCTCCGGCTGGCCGAGACGGTGCGATCGATCGTCGCACACGCCGACGCCCGCGGTACCGTCGTCGACGGCGCCGAGTCCGCGACCGACGCCGCCGACGGGAAGCTGACGCTTCCCGACTTCGGAACCGTCGAATCGGTCACCGACGCAGCGGTCCACGACGGACTCGAGAGCCCGAGCGTAAGCGGCTACCTGCGGGAACTCGGGTTCTCCCCCGGGGCCTACGAGCCGTTCGCGGATCGACTCCCCGACTCGCGGCTCGCGAAACGCCGAGCGAAGCGGCTCCGACTCGAGGCGGCGCGTCGACTCGAGGCCGACCTCGAACGGGCACGCGTCCGAGCCTGAGCGACGCGAGCTCCGCGTCGAGCGGCGAGGGTCATCGACGATCGAGCCACCGGCGCCCCGTTCGAAGATCGGTCGGGATCTCGTCGCCGAACGAACACCGCGTGCGGTCGGCCCTGCAGGGGTTGCCCATCGCGACCTCGATCGTCGGCGAGCCGCCCTCGAGAACGGCCGCGCTCGCGGTCGTCAGCTGACCGAACGCGTGTGGCTCGTCCGTCTCGGGTTCCGGATGCCGGCAGATCGAGTCGTCTCCCGGGCCGTTCTCGTGATCCCGCGCGAGCTCCCACAGATCGTCCCGATCGATTTGGTCGGCGTCCTCGAGCAGCGACAGGGCCCGGTCCCGGCGCTCGATCGAACTCTCCGTCTCGGTCGACTCCGAGAGTACGAAGTGATTCGTTCGCGTTACGACGGCCGCGTCGTCGACGCCGATCCGCTCGGCGACCGGGTCGATCTCGAGCAGGACGGCGTCGGTTTCGTCCGCGAGAAACAGCGTCTGTCCGCACAGGCGTCGGGTCGGTACGGACTCGAGTAGCGACCGGGCGTCCTCGACGGTGGCGCACTCCTCTAACACGATCCGGATGACGGTCCCGTTCCGGAGCTGGTCCTCGGGTTCGACGTCGTCTCGCTCGCTGTCGATGTAGGTGTTCGCCGCGACCAGCCCCCGGTCGTTCACCCCCTTGAAGATCGAGATCGTTCCGCAGGTGTCGACGGTCAGGAACCCGTAGTAGTCGCCGATCGGCGGCTGTTCGACGATCGACTTCGGACGGGATCCCCGACCGGCGATGTCCCGGTTCTTGAGTACGAGCGGCCCTCCGGTCGTCGATCCGGCGTCTGTTGACGGTTCCGAGTCGACCGTCGGTCGGGTGACGAGAACGTTCGTACACCCTTTCGGGTTCTTCTCGGAGCGTCCCCTCCCGTCGGCCAGTTCCTCGCAAAGCTCGGAGTACGCGAACACGTACGCGTCGTAGACTGCCGGATCGACATCGAGCTCCGCGGCCATCGCCTCGTAGGCCCGGCGGTGACGGTCGGGCAGACTCTCGCGGCTCCGCCGACCGTACTCGAGCAGCGGCTCGAGATCGATTCCGCGTTCGTCGATCGCGGCCGCGAGTTCGTCGACGGCCCACTCGATGGCCTCCCGCTCGGTCGCCGCGCGTCGACTGGCCTGTTCGGCGAACGTGTCCGCGTCTGCGATCGGTTCGTCCATATTCGTGACAGCGACTCGAGCGGGTTGTATCGGCGGCCTGCACAGTCGAGACAACTGACGGCGAGGCGCCGTCTCGAGGGACGGTCAGGTCGCGTCGGCGTTCTCGCACTCGGCGTGCGAAGATCGGGCTCCGATCGGTCAAACGGACACGACCGTCGCAGAATCAGCGGGCACGGTGGGATTCGAACCGCGGTCGCAGCGGGCTGCTCCCTGATTCGAATCCCGCGTGCCGGTTTGCTCGTCGCTCCGCGGCTCGTTGCACGGGCACGATGGGATTCGAACCCACGACCGTCGGATTAGAAGTCCGACGCTCTTTCCGGACTGAGCTACGTGCCCTCGAGTACGAGTCGTCCGTCGAACGGTATAAGCGGTTGGGATTCGCCGGTGGCGCAATCGGGGACCGAAACCCGTTCTTCGAAAGCGGGCTCTCGTCCCGTCCGATCACGTCGCCAAGGCGCTTCGCAACCGTACGATCCGATACCCCGTCGCTCCGCTCGAGCGGGAGCCGCGAGCCACCCGCGTTCGGGCTGGAGTACGCGAGATTCCCGGGTAGTCGGCGGGGCTATCAGTCACCGAGTCCGTCCTCGGACTCGTTGTCCATTCCGTTCTCGGACTCGTTGTCCATTCCGTTCTCGGACTCGTTGTCCTCGCCGAGTCCGCCGTCTTCGGATTCGTTGTCCGTTTCGTTCTCGGTCTCGTTGTCCTCGCCGAGTCCGCCGTCCTCGGACTCGTTGTCCGTTTCGTTCTCGGTCTCGTCGTCCATTCCGTTCTCGGATTCGTCCATTCCGTTTTCGTCCATCCCGTTTTCGGACTCGTCCCCTCCGTTCTCGGATTCGTCGTCCGTCCCGCCGTCCGAACAGCCCGCGATCGCCGCGATCAGTCCGGTGCCGGCCGCCATCGTGAATCGCCGTCTATCGATTGCTGTCATAGTACGCAGCCGTTGCCAAATTCGAGTCAGTAAATAACAGCCACGTTCCGTTTCGACGATTGCTCTCGATTTGCTCGAGTTCTGAACAGACGGAGCCGCGGCAAACGAGAGATTGTGATCGCGGGCGCCGTTTCAGAACCGAAAGCACCGCCGGTAGTCGAGCCGAGTCGAGCGGTCGAATCGAGAGCGTCGTTTCGGGGGCTACGAGCGGTCTGTGATCCGAAATCGGCTCGTTTCGGTTCGATATGGCGATACATAACGAGGTTGTGGGAGAAGCAACCGAGGGGCCGCGACCCCGCGGGTCGACGCAGTGAGCGACGAACACAGGCCTTATGCACGTCTCGACGGTACGTTCGATCGATGCACGTCATCGGAACGGTGGGACTGCCCGGAAGCGGCAAGGGCGAGGCCGCCACCGTCGCGCGAGAGGAAGGAGTCCCCGTCGTGACGATGGGCGACGTCGTCCGCCAGGAGACGGCCGACCGCGGGTTAGATCCCGCGAAAGACCACGGCGGCGTCGCCCAGGCGCTTCGCGAGGAGAACGGTCCGGCGGCGATCGCCGAGCGCTCGCTGCCGATGATCGACGACCGTCTCGAGGATCACGACGCCGTACTGGTCGACGGGATCCGATCGGGCGTCGAGGTCGACGCCTTCGAGGAGCGGTTCGGCGAGGCGTTTACGCTCGTCAGCATCGAAGCCCCCTTCGACGTGCGGGCCGAACGCATCGACGCGCGCGGGCGGGACGCCGGCGCGAACGACGGCGGCGAGCCCCTCGAGAAGCGCGACGAGCGCGAGCGCGGATTCGGGATGGACGACGCGATGGACCGTGCCGACGTCGTCGTCGACAACACCGAATCGCTCGAGGCGTTCCGCGAGCGGATCCGCCGACTCGTCCGCGAGCAAACGGAGCCGATCGACGAACCGGAATCCGAGGCCGAACGACCATGACCGAGATCTACAGCGTCGACGTCGAGATCACCGCGCCGGTCTACGACACCGAGGTAACGAGCCGCGTCGCCGACGCCGTTGCGAACGTCTTTCCCGACGCCGACCTCGAGGAGGAGTTCGGCGAGATCAGGGGAGAGGCCCACTCGCTCGAGCATCTCTCGGAGCTGTTACACCGCCAGGAGATCCTCGACACCGCCCGCGGGGAGTTCTTCGCGAACCGCGAGGGCGAGGCGTTCAGCTTCGCGCTGAAAAAACAGGCGGCCTTCGAGAACCGCGTCAACTTCTCGGTGGGCGAGCCCGACGAGCTCGGAGAGATCGCCGTCCGCGTCCGCGTCCGGGAGCCGGACCTCGAGAGCTACGTCGACCGCGTCGCGCCGCCGACCGAGGACGGCCGACCGGTCGACCCCTGAGACGGGCGAGTCGATTCCGGCGACGGTCGCCCGCTCGTCTCGGTAGCGGGGTCGGTGCGCTCGGGAACGGAACGCGCTCAGAACGGGCCCATACCGCCCATTCCGCCGCCACCGCCGCCCTGTTGCATCTGTTGCATCATCCGTTGCATCTCCTTGTCCGAGCCCATCCCCTGGAACTGCTTGATCGTGCGTTCCATCATCTTGTACTGCTGGAGCAGCTCTCGGACCTGTTCCTCGCTGGTGCCCGAACCCCGGGCGATGCGCTCGATCTGGCTCGCGCCGATGGCCTTGGGGTACTCCTTTTCGGTGTCGGTCATCGAGTCCATGATGACGCTGAACGTGCGCATGCGCTCCTGGGTGACGTCCATGGCGTCGTCGGGGAGCTGGTCCTTGATCCCGCCGCCGAAGCCGGGGATCATGTCCATCACTTGATCGAGGGGACCCATGTTGTTCATGGCCTCCATCTGTTTTTGCATGTCGTTGAGGGTGAACTGCCCCGTCAGCATATCCTCGGGGTCCCACTCCTCGTCGTCCTCGATGTCGGTCTGTTGCATCGCCCGCTCGACGCGCTCGGCGAGCTGGCCGAGGTCGCCCATGCCAAGCAGCCGCGAGATGAAGCCGTCGGGTTCGAACCGCTCGACGTCCTGGACCTCCTCGCCGGTTCCCAGGAAGGCGATCGAGGAGTCGGTCTGGTCGACCGCCGTCAGTGCCCCTCCGCCTTTGGCGGTCCCGTCGAGTTTGGTGATGACGACGCCGTCGATGCCGATCGACTCGTCGAACTGGCGGGCCTGGTCTTTCGCGCCCTGCCCGATCGCCGCGTCGAGCACGAGCAGCGAGGTGTCGGGCTCGACGACGCCCTCGATCTGTTCGATCTCGTCGATCAGGTCGTCCTCGAGGGCGTGTCGCCCCGCGGTGTCGACGATGTGGACGTCGGCCTCGCTGGTCGCCTCGAGGCCCTCGCGGGCGATCTCGACGGGGTCGTCGGCGTCGGGATCGCCGTAGAAGTCGACCTCCGCGCGCTCGGTCATCTCCTTGGCCTGGTCGTAGGCGCCGGGCCGGAAGGTGTCCGTCTGGATCACGGCGGGGCGAAGCCCCTTCGTCGAGAACCACCAGGCCATCTTCGCGGCGGAGGTGGTCTTCCCCGACCCCTGCAGGCCAGCCAGCAGGATCGTCTGCTCCTCGAGGGGGAGGTCGGTCGACTCGCCGATCAGGTCGACGAGCTCCTCGTAGACGATCCGGAGGACGAAGTCCCGGGCCGGGGTTCCCGCCGGAGGTTCCTCCTCCAGCGCGCGCCGTTCGATGCTGTCCGACAGCTCCATCACGAGCGAGACGTCGACGTCGGCGGAGAGCAAGGAGCGCTGGATCTCCTTGACGATCTCCCCGATGTCCTCCTCGCTGACGCGTGACTTCCCGCGGAGTTTGTCCAGCGTGCCCCGCAGAGAAGTGCCGAGATCGTCGAGTACCATTTGCCCGGTGTACGGGGCGATGGCGTTAAAGGCTTTTTCTCGACCGCCAGCGCTTCCGATCGACCGAACCCCGTTTCGGCGATCCCGGACCGTGCGGCAGCGCGCTGTCGTCGAGTGCGTACTGACGCGCCTCGAGGACGGCCGACGGTTCGAACCGCGGCGTCGGAGGGTATTTCAGCCGCCCGCCGACAACGTTCGGGTATGCCGACGAACCCGCACATCGACGCCGACGAGTATCCCGCTCTGGCCGACGCCGACGTCACGGTCCGCGCCGAGGACGGCTTCTACATCGCCGACGACGAGGAGACCGGGGTCTCGAGCCAGGGCCCCACCGAGGAGGAAGCGATCGCGAACCTCGCGGACGCGGTCGCAACCTACGCGGACGGGCAGTCGGACGACACCGGCGACGACTGGCTGTAGCGCCGGAGCGCCCCGTTTCGTACGCAGCCTCCCGTTTTACGGTGGGTAGCGTGGTCGTGTATGTGATATGGACGAGTTCGACGTCGTCGTCATCGGCGGCGGGTCGGGAAGCCAGGTAGCCACCGCGGCAGCCGAGGAGGGCCTCGAGGCGGCCGTGATCGAACCCGGACCGCTCGGGGGCGCCTGCATCACGCGTGGCTGTGTCCCCTCGAAGGCGCTCATCCACCGGGCCGACGTCGTCGACGGGATCCGCCGCGCCGAACGGTTCGGCGTCGACGCATCCCTCGAGGACGTCGCCTACGGAGAGATCACGTCGTCGATCGAGGACGCGGTCTTCGGAAAAGCGAAGCGACAGGCCGAGTCGCTCGAGGAGGCCGAAAACGTCGCGCTCTACCGCGGCGAGGGGCGGTTCGTCGACGAGCGCACCGTAGCGATCGACCCCGTCGCGGACGGGGACGGCGCTCCCGCGGACGGGGACGGCGAACGGATCCGCGGCGAGACGATCGTCGTCGCGGTCGGCGGTCGCCCGACGATGCCCCCGGTCGACGGCCTCGAGGGCGTCGACGTTCTCACCAGCGACGACGCCCTGTACCTCGACGAGCGACCCGACGAGCTCGTCGTGATCGGCGGGGGGTACATCGCGGCCGAACTGGGCTACTTCTTCGGCGCGCTCGGCGCCGACGTCTCGATCGTCGGCCGGAGCGGGCAGCTCGTTCCGCGGGAGGACGACGACGTCAGCGCCGCGGTGACCGACGGGCTCGAGCGCTACTGCGAACTCTACACGGGCTACGAGGCCGTCGAAGCCCGCGATGACGGCGATCGGGTGAGCGTGATCGCGGAGCCGTCGGACGACGGCGGGGACGGCGACGCGGTCGAGCTCGAGGCCGACGACGTTCTGGTCGCGGCCGGCCGACGTCCCACTACCGACGCGCTCGACCTCGAGAACGCCGGCGTCGAGACCGACGCGGACGGGTACGTCGAGGTCGACGAGCGCCTCGAGACGAGCGTCGACGGGATCTGGGCGCTCGGCGACGTTCTCGGCGACGAACCCTACAAGCACGCGGCCGACTACGAGGCCCGAATCGTGGCGACGAACGTGCTCGAGACAGTCGAGCGGACCGTCGACTACGGGGCGATGCCCCACGCGGTCTTCACCTCACCGCAGGTCGCAAGCGTCGGCCGAACGGAGGGGGAACTCGAGGAGGACGGCCGGGAGTACGAGTCGGTCCGCGTGAGCTACGACGCCGCGCCGCTCGGGCTGATCCTCGACCCCGACGAGGGGTTCGTCAAGGTCCTCGCGGCGCCCGATGGGGAGATCCTGGGCTGTCACGTCGTCGGCCCGGAGGCGCCGACGCTGATCCAGGAGGTCGTCGTCGCGATGGACGGCGGCGGCACCGTCGACGACGTCGCGGATTCGGTTCACGTCCACCCCGCGCTCTCGGAGGTCGTCTACGCGGCGTTCGACGAGCTATCCTCGAGGCCGTACTCGACGGCGCCGGACTGGCGCGACGTCGGTGACGAGTGATTTATTTATCGGATGCCCCTTACGTATCCAAAATGGGTGAACGATCGGGGTCGACGACCCCGGGCAGCGACGGGGCGGCGCGAACCTACGAGCGGATCACCGACGCGGTGCTCGCGCTCGACGGGGAGTTTCGGATCACGTTCTGTAACGCCGGCGCCGAGCGGGTACTGGACGCGAGCGGTGCGCAGCTCCGCGGAACGGCGATACAGGAGGCGGTTCCGAACGGGGTCGGAGCGACGGTTCGTGAGGGCTGTGAACACGCCCTCGAGACCCAGGAGTCGCTCGGGTTCGAGGAGTACTTCGACTCGCTGGCAGCCTGGTACGAACTGCGCGTCTATCCCGACGAGACGGCCGTGACGGTCCACTTCCGGGACGTGACCGACCGGGTCCGCCGGGAGGACCAGCTCCGCCGGCGCGAGCGCGCGCTCCAGGACGCCTACGAGGCCCTCACGGATGCGAACCGACCGCTCTCGGAGCAGATCGAGGTGCTACTGAGCATCGTCCGCGAGACGCTCGGCACCGAGTGCGGAGCGCTGTCGTCGGTTCAGGAACGGACCAACGAGTACACCCTCGAGGCCGTCGACGCGGCCGAGGGGACCGACCTCGAGGCGGGGCGAACGGTGCCCCTCGACCGGACGAACTGCAAGCGCGTCGTCGACGCCGGACGAACGGTCGCGATCGAGGACGTCGGGGCCGACCCCGACGCGCCCGAGCCGGCCGACGGGGTCGCGAACGGGGCGGCCGCGGTCGCCTGCTACCTCGGCACGCCGATCTTCGTCGACGGCTCGGTGTACGGGACGTTCTGCTTCTACGACCGTGAGCCCTGTCCCGGCGGGTTCTCCGACTGGGAGCGCACCTTCGTCGGGCTGCTGGCGAACTGGGTCGGGTACAAGATCGAGCGACGGCGCTACCGAGAGCGCCTCGAGGCCTCGAACGAGCAGCTCGAGCAGTTCGCCTACGCGGCCTCCCACGATCTGCAGGAACCGCTGCGGATGGTCTCGAGCTACCTCTCCCTGCTCGAACGGCGCTACGACGACGACCTCGACGCCGAGGCCCGAGAGTTTCTCGCGTACGCCGTCGACGGCGCCGACCGGATGCGCGAGATGATCGACGGACTGCTCGCGTACTCCCGGGTCGAGACCCGGGGCGATCCCTTCGAGCCCGTCGACCTCGAGACCGTCCTCGCGGACGTCGTCGACGACCTGCAGTTCAGGCTCGAGGAGACCGAGGCGACGGTGTCGATCGGCTCGCTCCCCCGGGTCGAGGGCGACGACGACCAGCTCCGGCAGGTGTTCCAGAACCTGCTCGAGAACGCCGTCGAGTACAGCGGCGACGAGCCGCCGACGGTACGGATTACGGCCGACCGGGAGACCGCATCCGGCTCGACGCCCGACGGGGGCGAGTCCGTCTCCCGGGGCGACGGGAGGTGGGTGATCTCGGTCAGCGACGCCGGTATCGGGATCGAACCCGACGACCACGAGCGGGTGTTCGACGTCTTCGAACGGCTGCACAGCCACGAGGCCCACGCCGGAACCGGGATCGGACTCGCGCTCTGTCAGCGGGTCGTCGAGCGCCACGGCGGCGAGATCTGGATCGAGCCCGATCCGGAAGAGGGGACGACGTTTCGACTCACCCTGCCCGACGCCTCGAGCGGGACCGTCTGAGGCCGGCTACGCGGTCGACCCGGTCTCGATCTCGCCGTCGGCCGCGAGCCACTCCGTCAGGCTCCCCTCGTAGACGGAGACGGTCTCGTACCCGAGCGCCGCGAGGACCGCGTAGGTGTGGCTGATCCGCCTGGCGGTGTTGCAGTAGAGGACGATCTCCCGGTCGCGGGTGATCCCGCGGTCGGCGAACAGCGCCTCGAGCTCGGCGGCGGGTTTCAGGCGGCGGGTCTCGTCGTCGACGGCCGCGCGCCAGTCGAGTCGAACGGCTCCGGGGAGGTGCGCCTCCGCGTACTCCTCGGGGTCGCGGGTGTCGACGAGGACGGCGTCGCCCTCGAGGGCGGCCTCGACGCCCGCGCGGTCGATCAGCGGACTCCGGTCGAACGAGAAGGGGTCGGCCGCGTACGCGGTCGGCTCGACGATCGGCGTTTCGGCGTCGGTCTCGCGCTCGCGGTTCCAGGCGCTGAAGTCGCCGTCGAGCAGGCGCGCGTCCTCGTGGCCGTACGCCCTCGCGGTGAGGAGAAACCGGGCCGCGAAGACGCCGTGGGTGTCGTCGTAGGCGACGATCGTGTCCTCGGGTTCGATGCCGGCCTCGCCGAGGAGTTCCTCGAACGCCTCCCGTCCGGGGAGGGTCCCGGGGTCGGGTCCCGTTTCGTCGCGGTAGCTGTCGAAGGGAACGTTCACGGCGCCGGGCACGTGACCGATCCCGTCGTACTCCCAGGCGTCTCGAACGTCGACGACCGCGACGTCGGGGTCCTCGAGCCGGGTCGCGAGCCAGTCGGGCGAGACGACGACGGATTCGTCCATCGGTTTCGACCTGTTGCGGGGCGCCCGAGTAGACTCCGATTCCGGCACGTCTCCCCGGCGTACCGAGATCGTGGCAATACTTGCAGCACCGTCCGATCGAACGCCGCCGCCGCCGCCGAGTTCGACGGGCGAACGACGGATCGCCTTCGCCGCCGCGCTCGGGGACGGGAGAAAAGAGGCAATATAATCCTCGAAAGTCGAGCGTCGACCGAATTGACCGGTTAGCTCGGGCCTATGTGGACGGAACGCCACGGATCGGGTATGGCAACGAACGACTACGCGACCGACGCACTCGTCACGGCCGACTGGGTCGAGGATCGACTCGAGGAGTTCCAGAGCGACGACCCCGGACTCCGGCTCGTGGAGGTCGACGTCGACACGGAATCGTACGACGAGGAACACGCCCCCGGTGCGATCGGGTTCAACTGGGAGACGCAGCTCCAGAACCAGACCCGACGGGACATCCTCGACAAAGAGGAGTTCGAGGAGTTGCTCGGCAGCCACGGCATCACCGAGGACTCGACGGTCGTCCTCTACGGTGACAACGCCAACTGGTTCGCCGCCTACGCCTACTGGCAGTTCAAGTACTACGGCCACGACGACGTCTACCTGCTCGACGGCGGCCGCGAGTACTGGCTCGAGAACGGCTACCCGACGACCGAGGAGGTCCCGTCGTTCCCCGAGACCGACTACGAGGCCGGCGGCCCGCGCGAGACGATCCGCGCCTACCGCGACGACGTCGAGAAGGCGATCGAACGCAACGTCCCGCTCGTCGACGTCCGCTCGCCCGAGGAGTTCACCGGCGAGATCCTCGCCCCCGCGGGCATGCAAGAGACCGCCCAGCGCGGCGGCCACGTCCCCGGCGCGAGGAACATCTCGTGGTCCGCGGTGACCGACGAGGACGGCACCTTCAAGAGCCGCGACGAGCTCGAGGAGCTCTACGCCGAGGAGGGAATCGACGGCGACGAGACGACCATCGCCTACTGCCGGATCGGCGAGCGCTCGTCGGTCGCCTGGTTCGCCCTGCACGAACTGCTGGGCTACGAGGACGCCGTCAACTACGACGGCTCCTGGACCGAGTGGGGCAACCTCGTGAACGCCCCGGTCGAGACCGGCGAGTAACCGACGCGTCGCGGTCGGCCCGCGCTGCGGATTTTCTCGCGTTCGATCGATTCCGGGAGCGACGGCTCCCCTCGAGGCGGGTCGCGGCTGTCGGTAACGGCAGGCATAACCCGTCTCCGAACGAACCGTGGTTCGATGACAGACGCCGAGGAATTCCTCGAGACCGTCCGCGCCGAAAACGAAACCGAACTCTCCCGACTCGGCTCCTCGAAGTCGCTGTACGCCGACACCGGGGGCGAGATCGACACCGAACCCGTCCTGCGAGCGACGGCCGACGCCGAGCACGCCGCCTGGCGAACTTTCGAGGCCTGGGCCGACGACGAGGACGACGACGACGCCCGCGAGGCCTTCGAGGCGACGGCCGCCGAGGAGCGTGACCACTACGAAACCGTCGACGAGAAACTCGACGACTACGAGCCAGAGACGGTGCCGAACCTCCACGAGTACCTGCGCGACCGCGAAGACACCGTCGAGCGAACCGGCGCGCTGATCGGTCGGATCCTCGCGAGCCAGCGCTCGAAGAGCCAGATCGTCGGCTACTTCGTCGGCGACGCCGACCCCCAGACGGCGGGGCTGTTCCGCGAGTTCGGCGACGACCTAGACGGCCAGCTCGAGCGCGCGACCGATCTGCTCGAGGAGGTCTGTCCCGACGAGACCGACCGCGAGCGCGCCCTCGAGGCCGCCAGCGGGGCGATCGAAGCCGCCTACGAGGAGTACGTCGCCTCGCTCGAGGAGCTGGGCGCGAACCCGAAACCGGTCTGTTGATCGCTCACGCGATCGGCTCGAGCCGCGACTCGAGGTCGTACTCCGCGACGGCTTCGGCGGAGAGCCCGGCGACGGCGTCGTGGAAGTTCGTCCGGTAGCTCGCCGGCCCTTCGTGGGGGAGCTCGGCGGCTCGCTCCCCCGCGATCCCGAACGCGAGCGTGCCGTCTACCGCCGCCCTGCGGGCGTCCTCGAGGGCGCCGCAGAACGTCGCGATCGTCCCGCCGAGCATACAACCCGTGCCGACGACCTCGCCAAGTCGCTCGTGGCCCGCCGCGATCCGGGTCGTGCCGTCGCCGTCCGCGACGACGTCCTCGACGCCGGAGGCGACGACGACCGCGCCGGTCGACTCGGCGAGCGAGCGGGCCGTCTCCTCGATAGCGTCGTAGTCGCCGACCGACTCGACGCCCCGAACCTCGGCTTCGACGCCTGCGAGCGCGCTGATCTCCCCGTAGTTTCCCTTGATCGCGGCGAACTCGTACTCGGTGAGCAGTTCCTCGGCGACCGCCTCCCGCGTCGGCGTCGAGCCGACGCCGACCGGATCGAGGACGATCGGAATCCCACGGTCGTTGGCCGTCTCGGCCGCCTCGCCCATTGCCTCGAACTTCGAGTCGGGAATCTGGCCGATGTTCAACAGCACTGCGCTCGCGAGTTCGGCCATCTCGCCGGCGTCGCCGGGGGAGTCGGCCATCACGGGTAATCCGCCCCAGTGAAGGGTGAGGTTCGCGACGTCGTTGATCGTCACCTCGTTGGTCAGCGACTGCACTAGCGGCTCGGTTTCGGCGAGTTCCCCGAGGGAGTCCGCGAGCGTCGGCCGGGTCGTGTCGGATCTCGTCATGGTTCCGTCACTCTCGGCGCTCGAGGTCCTTCGCCGTTTCGACCGTTCGCGCGAGGGCGTCGGTCGCGACGGCGGGATCGTCGGCCGCCGCGATCTCGCTGATGACCGCGACGCCGGCGGCGCCGGCCTCGACGACGGGACCTGCGTTGTCGGCCGTGATACCGCCGATACCGACGACCGGGATCGAGACGGCTTCGACGATCGCGGCGATCCGTTCGGGACCGATTCCGTTCTCCGCTTCGGGAACGTCCTTCGAGGTGGTCCCGTAGACGCTGCCGACGCCGAGGTAATCGGCGCCGTCGGCCTCGGCGCGTCGAGCCTCCTCGACGGTCGACGCCGAGCAGCCGACGATCGCCTCGGGACCGAGCAGGTCGCGCGCGACCGAGACGGGGAGGTCCGACTGGCCGACGTGGACGCCGTCGGCGTCGATCGCCTCGGCGACGTCGATGCGGTCGTTGACGATCAGATCGACGCCCGCCTCGGCGGTCAGCTCGCGCAGCTCGAGGCCGAGCTCGTACCGCGAGCGCGCGCTCGTCTCCTTCTCGCGGAGCTGGACGGCGTCGATGCCGCCCTCGATCGCCGCGCGGACGACCTCGGGGGTCGACCGATCCTCGGCGATCGACGCCTGCGTGACGAGGTAGGTTCGCCAGGTCGAGGGCTCCATGGTCGGTACTGCGCGCTTCCGGGCAAAAGAGACGACGGTTCGCGGGGGCGCTCTCGAGCCGAGTCGACGGGAGCAGGCCCTCCGACGGGGAGCCGAGCAGTAATGGTGCTGGCCGCCAACGGGGGACGCATGACGCTCGAGCCCGACTCCGTCGAAACGGTCACCTTCGACTCCTACAGCACGCTCGTCGACGTCGACGCCGTCGAGAGCGCACTCGAGACCCACGCTCCCGTCGACGACCCCGCGCCGATCTCCCGGACCTGGCGCGAGCGCTCGATGCAGTACACGCTCGTCGCGAACCACCTCGACGCCTACGAGACGTTCTACGAGGTCAACCGCGACGCCCTGGAGTACGCCCTCGCGGCCCACGGGGTCGACTGCGACGCCGACGACCGCGAGGAGATCCTCGCGGCCTACCACGACCTGCGGGTGTTCGACGACGTCCGGGAGAGCGTCGAGCGACTCCGGACGGCGGGCTACGACTGCTACGTCCTCTCGAACGGCAACCCCGAGATGCTCGAATCGATGGTCGAGGGCGCCGGGATCGGCGACCTGCTCGAGGATACCGTCAGCGCCCACGAGCTCGAGACATTCAAGCCCGCCCCCGAGCTCTACCGCCACGCCGCGGGCCGGACGGGAACCCCGATCGACGGGATCGTCCACGTCTCGGCGCTGTGGTTCGACGTCCAGGGGGCGGTCCACGCCGGGATGGACGGCGCCTGGCTCGATCGAAAGGGCGATCCCGATGAGCCGTTCGGACCCGACCCCGATATCGTCGTCGAGGGACTGGACGAGCTGGCCGACGCCCTCGAGGCCTGATCACCCCTCGAGCCGTTCGCTCCCGGTCGCCAGCAGCGCCTCGAAGTCGTCGTCTTCCCGCACCGACGGAAACGAACGGGGCGGGTCGGGGTCGGCGACCTTCTCCCCGATCGATCGGCGCCACCAGGCGACGTCTCGCCACTCGTCCTCGGCGTAGCCGATCGCGGGAAAGTCGACCAGCCGCTCGAAACCGAGTCGCTCGTGGAAGCCGACGGTCGACGGGTTCGGCACCGTCGTCACCGCGTAGCCGTCGCGGATCCCCTGGCGCTCGAGGACGGCGAACAGCGACTCGTACAGCGCCTCGCCGACCCCCGTCCGGCGGGCGCCCTCGGCGACGTAGACCGACAGCTCGACGACCCACCGGTAGGCCCGGCGCTTTCGCAGCGGGCCGGCGTAGGCGTAGCCGACCACCTCGCCCGCCCGCTCGCAGACGAGCCAGGGGTGGTCCTCGAGCGTCGAGGCGATGCGGTCGGCCAGCTCGGCCTCGCTGGGCGGCGTCTCCTCGAAGGTCACCGCGGTCGACTCGCAGAAGGGCGCGTAGATCTCGCGGACGGCGGGCGCGTCCGCGGGCGTCGCGACGCGAATGCGGGACTCCGATTCCATACGCGGGGGTTCGACCCGCGGAAAATAAGCTCGCCGAAGCGCAACGCGCTCACTCGGACCGATCGACGCGAAGCGGCTGTCGGGACCGGTAGGTGAGCGTCCGCCACAGCCACTCCATCGGCCCGAACCGGAAGTACCGCAGCCAGAGCACCGAGAGCGGAACCTGGACCGCCCAGATCGCCGCGACGACGCCGAGCAGCTCGAGGCGGTTCAGCTGCCCGAACAGGCCGAGTCCGTGGCCGTAGAAGATCGACGTGGCGAGGACCGTCTGCAGGATGTAGTTGCTGAACGCGGTTCGACCGACGGCCGCGAGGGCTCCGGTGACGAGTCCCTCGGAACGCCGCCGACAGTACAGCATCACCGCGCCGATGTACGCGCCCGCGAGGGGGAAGCTCCCCCAGTAGTTGAACTGTCGCCAGAACAGCGCCGCCCCGATCCCCCAGTCGTTGGCCTCGATGTACCAGACGCCCGCGAGGATAACGGCGAGCCCGGCGACGGCGCCGACCCCGATCAGCCGGCGGTAGAACCGCGACGAGCGCTCGTTGGTCAGGACGCCCCACTTGAACAGCGCCATCCCGAACAGCATGGTCCCGCCCACACGCCAGGCTGTGTACCCGATCAGTCCCGTGGTCTGACGCTGAACGGACGTCGGGACCCGGTGGGTCATCTGCTCGAGCCACCCGCTTCGGTAGGTCCGGACCTCGGACAGGAGCGCCGACTCGGGGGGCTGCCAGGTACTCGCGATCGCGGACGGATCCATCGTCAGCCCGGCCAGAACCTCGCTGACGGAGGGAAACGCCACCAGCCCGAGCCCCGCGAGTGCGAGCTTCCGCGCCGGGAGATCCCGAACGGCGACGACGCCGAACGCGCAGACTCCGTAGGCGACGAGGATGTCGCCGTACCACAGCAGGTACGCGTGGGCGAGACCGAACGCGACCAGCCACCCGGACCGCCGGAAGAACAGCTCCGAGACCGGATCCCCGCGCCGTTCGGCGTTGCGCGTAAACAGGACGACGCCGCCCCCGAACAGGATCGTGAACAGGGTGATGAACTTCTGCTGGGCGAAGACGTGGCTGACGAACCAGGCCCAGTAGTTCGCGCCCGTAAAGTCGCCGTACAGCGTCGGATTCGACAGGGTCGATTCGGGCATCGAGAAGACCCAGACGTTGATCAGCAGGATGCCAAGCAGGGCGAACCCGCGAAGCGCGTCGAGGCCGACGATGCGATCCGCGGGATCGGTCGGACCCGCCTCGTTCGGTTCAGAACCCATCGAACGAACCCCGAATCGCGATCGGCTGTCGACTACGATACCCGTGCTGAATCATCGCGTACGCTTCACGTCGCACGACCGATACAAAAACGGTGGTGTTCGACCCCCGCTAGTGGCCCTCGTCGTGAGGGTTCGTCGCCGTCCCGTAGGTCTCGGTGTGGTCGGTGTAGTCGATGAAGCGGGGCGCATCGGGATCGAAGGGGCGCTCGAGGCTCTCGAAGGCCTGCTTCTTGTCCCAGCCCTGGAGCTTGCCGACCGCCGACTTGTCTTCGAGGTCGTGGTAGTCGAGTTTCGGCTCGGTGTGCTCCCAGGCCCGCACGCCCCGCTCGGTCCGGAGGATGACGCTCGAGAACTCGTCGGACGACCCCACCGAACCGACGGTGACGTCGGCACAGAAGCCGGTGAAATCGGCACACTCGTCGCAGCCCTTGAGCGCGGCGTCGTGGAAGTTCCCGATCTCCTCCTCGAGGATCATCCCGCCGTCGTGGTCGTAGACCAGTAACTTTCCGTGGAGGACGTCCATCTTGCCGATCTCGTCGGGCGAGATGCCGCGCTGGTCCTCGAGCTGTTCGCCCATGAGGCTGTAGTAGTTGAAGTTCTTCGTACACATCAGCGCGATCGTGTACTCGACGGCGCCGATCCCCTCGTCGTGGGCCTGGTAGTCCCAGTCGAAGTCCTGCAGGGCGCGGATGCCCTCGATCTCGCAGGGCGTGCCGACCAGGGCGAGGCTCAGTTCGTCCCAGCTTTTGTCCGGGAGCTTGTGCTCCCACCGTTTCAGGTCGAGGTTGCCCAGCGCGAGCGTCTGGTTGTACACCGTCCCCGCGTTCTCGACGAGTTCTTCCTCGGTGGTCGCGAGGAAGCTCTCGGCCTTCCAGGGTTCGTCCTCGCTCTCGGTCGCGATCAGGGCGCCGTCGATCTCGCCGGCCTCGAGCAGACTCGCGAGCATCCCGGTGACGACGCCGCCGTCCTGGGCGCCGTCGGTCCAGTCCTCGTCGACCCGCGCGGAAAACTCCGTGATCGGGTCTCCGGCCCCCTTGACGTTGTCCTCGCCCCCGGTAATCTTCCACTGGCGCTCGTAGCGCAGCCCGCCGCGGGGACAGAAGTCCCAGCACAGCGAACAGCCCGTGCACATCTTGACGAGTTTCGGCAGGTCGTCCTCGCCGACGCCGATCGAATCGGAGGGGCAGGCGGCGACGCAGGTGCCACACTGGATGCACCGCCCCTCGTCGATGACCGCCTCGTCCAGTTCCATGAACCAGGTCTTCTCGTCGGGCGTCTCGATATCGTTCATCTCCGAGCGAATGGAGTACTCGGGCGTCTCGAGGTCGACGCCCTCGGGGACGCCGACGCGGACGTCGGGCTCGCCGTCGTCGACGTTCTGACTGACGTTCTCGGCGGGCTCGGTGAACTCGAGGTCGCCCAGGCTGCCGTTCTCGTCGACGTTGCTCACGCCCGCGCCGTCGGTCGCCACCGACCGACCCTCTGCATCGCTCGCGGTCTTCTCGCCGCACGTACAGGTGTCGGGACCACAGTCCTCGTCCGCGGCGGTCTCGATTGCACCTTCCCGGGCGTGGTCGAGGCCCTCGCGGGAGCGCGGCGCGGCGCCGCTCGTCTCGGGGACCATGACGGTGTCGTCTGCGTCCTCGGACTCCGGAACGCCCGGGAGGACGCGGTCGTCGCGGTTCGCGGCTTCGCCGTCTTCTCGCGGGCTTCGTCCGCTCGAACGGTCCGCGGAGCTTCGCTCCGCGCTACTCACTCGGTCCGAGGCCTCGCTTCGCTCGGTCTCGCCGTCAGTCCCCACGTGCCACACCTCCGGCAACCGGCGCCTCGGCTCCCCGCACGATCGTCCGCAGGCGGTCGTTCTCGACGCGACGGCACCACTCGTAGAACCGCTCGCCGTCCTCGCGGCCGTCGGCGTAGGCGTCGAACAGCTGCTCGAGCGCCGGGATCACGGCGTCCGCCGGCACGGCGTGTTCGATCCAGTCGAGGAACTCGTTGTCCGCCCCCAGCGAGCCGCCGAGCCCGACGTCCATCCCCTCGACCAGGTCGTCGTCCGCGTCGTTGGTACCGTCCTCGCCCTCGACTTTGACCGTCTCGCCCCGAAATCCGATGTCGGCGATCTGGGGCTGGGCACACGACGCGGAGCAGCCCGACATGTGCATCCTGATCGCCTCGACATCGTCGGGCACGTCGACGCGCTCGTCGAGCTCGCGGGCCCAGCGCTTGGTGCGCTTTTTCGTCTCGATGATCGCGTAGTTGCAGAACTCGCTGCCCGTACAGCCGACCGCGCCCCGAGAGAACGGACCTGGGTCGGGCTGGTACTCCCGGGCGAACGGCTCCTCGAGGAGGGCGTCGACGTTCTCCTCGGGAACGTGCGTGATGAGAAAGTTCTGGTCCGTAGCGAGTCGGACGGAGGCGTTTTCGGTGCCGTACTCCCTGGCGGCGCGAGCCGCCGCGGCGAACTCGTCGCCGCCCATGCGTCCCGCGATCACGTTGAAGCCGACGTACTGCAGGCCGTCTTGTTTCTGGTCGCGGACGCCGACGTGATCGCCCCGGTAGCCGACGGTCAGGCTCCGACCGCCGTCGGGCAGGTCGACCGTACAGCGCTCGCGGACCGCCTCCTCGAATCTCTCGGCCCCCAGCTGCTCGACGAGGTACCGCATTCGGCAGACGCCGCGGTTGTTCCGATCGCCGAGCTCCTTGAACGTCTGTGCGACCGCGCGGCAGAACTCGACGGCGTCCTCGGGGCGGACGAAGACGTCGAGTTCGGAGGCCATCCGCGGCCCGTCCGAGAGGCCGCCGCCGACCCGGGCGTGGAAGCCGTAGCGGTGGTCGTCCCCCAGTTCCTTCCTCGCGGGGACGAGGCCGACGTCGTTGATCTGAGACTGCGCGCAGTCGTGGGCACAGCCCGTGATCGTGAGCTTGAACTTTCGCGGGAGGTTGGCGTACTCGCGGTTTCCGGTGAAGAAGTCGGAGACGGCGTCGACGACCGGTTGGGCGTCGAAGCACTCGTGGTCGTCGAGGCCGGCCGCGGGACAGCCGAGCACGTTTCGCGCGGAGTCGCCACAGCCCTGAACCGTCGTCAGGCCGACCTCGTCGTAGCGCTCCCACAGCTCGGGGACGTCCTCGACGCGGATCCAGTGTTTCTGGACGTCCTGTCGGGTCGTGATGTCGAGGTAGGCGTCCCCCCAGAGTTCGTTCTGCTCCGTACCGCCGTACTCCTCGGGGGCGACGGCGTAGTCGGCGGCGCACTCGCCGATGACCTCCGCCTGCTCGGGCGTGAGGTTACCGCCCGGCACCTTGGTCCGGATCATGAAGTACCCCTCCTGTTTCTGGGCGTACATCCCGGCCCACTTCAGACGCTCCCACTCCCCGTCGCCGGCCCGTTCCTCGATCTGCTCGAACGTCAGCCCGTCGGCGGCGTACTCGTAAACGTCGTCGATCACGTCGAGCGGGTGTTTGTTCTGCTTGTGCCGTTCGGTCTCGTTCATCTGTACCACCGTCGGGGTACCGGCTCGGCAATCGACGCGCCGAGGGGGGCCTCTCGAGGGACCATCATTTGTTGCGTAATACCATCCCACACATATACGGCTCCGCGAACAGGCGATCCCTGACGGAGCTAGGCCGATGCGGTAATAGTTGCCACTACCCGTCCGGACCGCGTACGAGAGTAGCCGACGCTGGGGCTCGAGGGCGCCGTTTCTCGTTTCGCAACGGCGTCTCGAGTCGGGGATGGCGGCAATGGTTTCTGGAAGAAGGGGCGTCCCGACGGCACCGCTCGAGAAAAACCACGTCGGCGACGGTCGAAATCGGACCGCTCGCTCCGATCCGACACCGGAAGCGGCGTCGCTACTCCTCCTCGAGGAGGCGAGCGACCACCTCGTCGGGATCGAACCGCTCGAGGTCGTCGTACCCCTGTCCGACCCCGAGGAAGAGGATCGGCTTGCCCGTCACGTGGGCGATCGAGATCGCCGCGCCGCCGTTGGAGTCGGCGTCGGCCTTCGTGAGGATCGCGCCGTCGATCTCCGCGGCCTCGTCGAACTCGCGGGCGCGGTTGACCGCGTCCTGGCCGGCGACGGCCTCGTCGACGAACAGCGTCAGGTCCGGATCGACGACCCGATCGATCTTCTCGAGTTGGTCCATCAGCCCCTCGTTGGTGTGGAGCCGTCCGGCGGTATCCGCCAGCACGACGTCGACGTCGTTGGCCTCGGCGTACTCGACGGCGTCGTAGAGCACGGCCGCGGGGTCGCCGCCCTGCTCGTGGCTGATGCACTTCCGACCGAGCGCGTCGGCGTGCTCCTGGATCTGCTGGTTCGCGCCCGCGCGGTAGGTGTCGCCGTTTGCCAGCACCGTCGAGTACCCGCGCTCCTCGAGGTAACGGCTCATCTTCGCGATCGTCGTCGTCTTGCCGACGCCGTTGACGCCCGTAAACAGCAAGACGGCGGGTTTGTCCTCGACGGCGATCCGCTCGTCGAAGTCGAACTGTCCGACGCTGATCACGTCCCTGATCGCGTCCTGAAGCGCCTGCTCGACGACCTCCTCGGTCGAGGAGGTAAACGACCGGGTCTCGTTGACCAACTCGTCGCGGATGTTGTCGATGATCTCCCGGGCGACCTCCATCTCGACGTCGCTCGTGAGCAGCGCCATCTCGAGTTCCTCGAGCGACTCCTCGAGGACCTCCTCGGCGATCATGAACTCGCCTTTGACCAACGAGCGAGCTTTGTCGCCGAAGCTCAGACCGCCGCTGTCGGCATCGGCGTCCTCGGGCGCCGCGGTCGCGGTTCCGTCGCGCGTCCCGGCGGCGGAATCGGCGTCCGCGATCTCGGCGGTAGCGTCGGCGTCCTCCGCGACCGTGTCCGCGTCCTCGATCTCGGCGGGGACGCCCGTTTCGACGCTCTCGACGTCGGTAGCGGTCGCGTCGTCGGGCCGGGCCCCGGTATCGGTCGGCTCGTCCTCGATGCGGGGCTCCGACGCCGCGTCGGTCGGTTCGGACGCGTCGCTCGGGGATTCCCCCGGCGTCGACTCATCGGCGACCGCACCGCCGGCGTCGGCCGACTCGGCGTCGACCCGGGCGTCGTCCTCGAGTTCGGCGGCGTCCTCGCTCGTCTCGACCTCCTCGACGTTCTCTTCGGCGGCCTCCTCGGCGTCCTGCCGGAAGCTTCCGAGTTTCTTCTTCAGGTTGTCGAACATGGGTGCGACCCGCTAGGCTACTCGTCCGGGCCCTGCCCCTGTCCCATCTGTTGCATCTGCTGTTGCATCGCCTGCTGCTGGAGCTGCTGGGCCTGCTGTTCGAGCTCGCTGCTCTCGGCCTCGAGCTCCGTGATCTCCTCGTTGACGTCCTCGATCTGGTCGTCGAGGCGGTCCTTGCGGTTCTCGAGGGCGTCGACGGCGCCGTCCTCCTCGAACTCCGCGGCGTAGTCGGCGCCCAGGTCGACGATCACTTCGTCGATATCTTCGATCGTCGCCCGCAGGTAGGCGCCGCCGCCGAGGGGCACCTGCACCGTGGAGTCGCTCTCGAGGGTGTCGAGCGCCTCGATGGCCTCGTCGACGTCGTGTTTCTCCTGCTGGAGGTCCTGAACGTTCCCCTGAAGGGTCTCGATCTGTTCCTCGATCTCCTGAAGTTCCTGTGAGAGCTGCTGAAGTTGCTGTTGTCCCATAGCACTGTTTGCGGCAGGCAGCCGGAAGAATCTTCCCTTCCGGCGAGGCCGGCGACCGGGGGTCGAACGGAGGGACGGCGAGGGGGCGGGCGAACGTTTCGCGCCGCCGACGGTTCCGGAGGGCCAAACGGTTTCACCCGAGGTCGCGTACGTCGGCTCATGTCCGAGCACGATCCGGCGGCGTTGCTACCCAACGAGCGAATGCAAGCGCAGGCCCTCGAGGGCGAGGTGACCCAGATCCACCGCGGCAGCCGGTACGCCGAGGAAGGCGACACGTTCGCGATCGAGGGGACGACCTTCGAGGTGACGGACGTCACCGAGCGGACGCTGGGCGATCTGACCGACGAGGACGCCCGCGCGGAGGGGATGGACGACCTCGAGGCCTACGAGCGCCTGCTCGAGCGCGCCCACGACGACTTCGAGTGGGACGACGACAGCGAAGTCGTGCGCCACCGGTTCGAACGCCAGCAGTAGTCGACTCGGAGCACGCTACTGGAGAGAGAAAAACGAAGCGGACGGTTCTACGGTCGGTTACTCGAGGTAGCCCAGCGCGTCCTCGATCCGGCCCAGCTCCGGTCCGGTCGTCTCGTCGCCGACGACGTAGCCGGCCTCGTTGGCGAGCAGGCCCGAGCCGACCAGCGGCGCGCCGTAGTTGACGGTGCCGACGTCGGCCCGGACGTCTAAGGCGTCCTCGAGAACGTCCAGTTCCTCGTCGGTGGCCTTCGGGTGACAGAGCACCCCGCTGTTGGTCGCGACCGCGGCGGTGCCGACGGTGCGCACGCCCGCGAGGTCGCCGCGCTCGACGGGCACCTCGAGGGTGTCCTCGACGACCTGGATCGCCTCCCGCGTCAGATCGGGGTGGACGTAGGCGCCGTAGTCGTTCGCGAGGACGACGTTCCCGGCGGCGTTGACGTTACCCGGCAGCTCGGCGACGGGGAGATCGACCTCCTCCTCGAGTCGCTCGCGCTCGTACTCCAGTACCCGCGAGCTGACGAGCAGGCCGTTCTCGTTGCCCGTCGCGAGGGCGCCGACCGTCGAGGAGCCGCCGACGGTCGTCTGGACCGCGGGCACCTCGAGCTCGTCGGTCAGGTCGGCGACGGTGTCGTCGTCGACGTCGGGGCGGACGATGACACAGGCGTCGGTCGCGCGGGCGAAGACGCCGACGTAGGCCGATCCGGCGAAGGCGAGACGCTGCAAGTTTACTCGGCGACCTCGGCCTCGACGACAGCCTCGCCCTCCTCCTCGAAGCGGGCCGCGCGGACGCGGAGCTTCCGCGGCGGGTTCGATCGACCCTGCGACCAGACTTCCTCGTTGATCGAGGGGTCCAGTCGGATGGCGTCCTCGTCGACCGCGAAGTGTTTCGCGAGGTGTTCCCGAACCAGCCGCATCGCCAGGTCCGCGGCCTCGTGGTTGGCGCCCTTCTTGACGTCACGCAGCGGGACGGTAACGACCCGCTCCTCGAAATCGCTTGCACTCATTGTTACTCGTCAGTGTCGTTGCGCCGCCAGTTGCGCCGCTTCGGGTTTCGCTGCACTTCCATGTCGGTCTTCATCATGACCCAGACCGGCACGCGGCTGTTCTGGTTCTCGAGTTTGGCAAGTCGCTTCTTCTTGCCCTTCGATTTCTTACCCATAGTAGCCGGACGTAGCCCGCGGTGGCTTAAAATGTTGTCCATCTCGCGGGGCGCAGCGCCCTCACAGCTCACTCGAGGGGGAACCGCTCGACGGTCGCGTACTCGGGACCGTCCTCGGTCAGGGTGCTCTCGATGAGGCGGATCTCGTCGACGCGCATCTCGCCGACCGTCGGGTCGCGCTCGCGGACGAGCTTCTGGACCAGCTCCTTGCCCCCGGCGTGTTCCATCCGCGCGAGCGTGACGTGGGGGGTGAAGTCGTGGGACTCCTCGTCGAACCCCATCGCCGTCGTCCGCTGTTCGATCGCCTCGTGGAGTCGGGTGAGCTCCGCGCCGCCGGCTTCGGTGCCGAACCAGACGACGCTGATGTACTCGAGGTCGGGGAAGACGCCGAGTCCGTCGAACCGAACGGTAAAGGGCGAGACGCCGGTCTCGTCGACCGCGGCCCGCAGTTCCCTCGAGAGCGTCGGCACGCGGTCCTCCGCAACTTCGCCGAGGAACTTCAGCGTGAGGTGGGCCTGCTCGGGGTCGGTAAACCGCAGCCCGCTCGCCTCGGCGAACTCGCCCTGGAGGGCGGCGACCGGTTCCGCGAGGTCGTCCGGGAGGTCGACGCTGACGAACAGTCGCATACGCGTCCCTTGGACGGGATCGTACTCAACGGTGACGGTGCCCGAACCCCTGGCCCGCGGGGAGTGACCCTCGCTTAAGCGGCTGCGCGAGAAACAGGGGCCCATGTCCGACACCTTCGTTGTCGTCGGCGGCGACGCCGCCGGGATGTCAGCGGCGAGCAAGGCCAAACGCGACGACCCCGACCTCGAGGTCGTCGTCTTCGAGAAAGGGGAGTGGGTCTCCTACGGCGCCTGCGGGCTCCCCTACTACGTGAAGGGGGAGATCCAGTCGCTCGAGGAGCTGGTCTCCGTGACCCCCGAACAGTTCCGCGAGGAACGGGACATCGACCTGCGGACGGGCCACGAGGTCGTCGCGATCGATCCCGACGACCGGACGGTCACCGCCGAGAGCGAGGACGGCACCGTCACACAGTCGTACGACTCCCTGCTGCTCGCGACGGGCGCCGCGGCGACCGAACCCCCGGTCGAGGGCACCGACCTCAAGGGCGTCTACACGCTGGGCTCGATGAGCGACGGGAAGGAGCTCCGGGAGTACGTCGCCAGAGCGCGCGAGGACGAAACGTTCCAGCAGCCGGATCGGGGACCGGCCTGTCAGTACCTCGAGGACTGTACGGGCCCCGTCGCGGTCGTCGGCGGCGGCTACGTCGGCATCGAGATGACCGAAGCGCTGGCCGCCAACGGCTTCGAGGTCCACCTCTTCCAGCGCGGCGAGCGCCTGCTGCCGGCGTTCGGCGAGGCGACCAGCGAGGCCGTCGCCGACCACCTCCGGGAGCAGGACGTCCGGGTCTACCTCGGCAGCGAGGTCGAGGCCCTCGAGGGCGAGGACGCGGTCGAGACCGTCGTCGCCGCCGACGAGCGGGTCGACGTCGAGATGGCGCTGCTCGGGACGGGGGTTCGCCCGCGGACGGCTCTGGCCGAGGACGCGGGGATCGAACTCGGTCCGACGGGCGCGATCGCGACCGACCCCTACCGCGAGACCAGCGCGGACGACGTCTACGCGGCGGGCGACTGCGCGGAGGCGACCCACGCCGTCACCGGCGAGCCGGCGTACGTCCCCTTAGCGCTGACCGCGAACCGCCACGGCCGCGCGGTCGGCCAGACCGTCGCCGGGCGGCCGACGACGGGCGGGGCGGTCGCGGGGACGGCGGCGATCAAGGCGTTCGACGTCGAGGCTGCTCGGACGGGAATTCTCGATCACGAGGAGGCCCGCGAGGCTGGGTTCGACCCCGTCACGGAGACGATCGACGCGAACTCACGGGCGGGCTACTACCCCGAGGACGGCACCGTCACCGTCACGCTGACCGCCGACCGCGACACCGGGCGAGTCCTCGGAGCGAGCCTCGTCAGCGAGTACGGCGAGGGGGCGGTCCACCGCAGCCACGCGGTCGTCGCCGCACTCTACGAGGGCGCGGCGGTCGAGGACCTCGAGAACTACGATCTGGCGTACGCACCGCCATTTAACACGACGTGGGATCCCGTTCTCGTCGCGGCGAAGGTGCTCTCAGGGGAGTTGCGGTGAGGAATCCCAGCGACCGGTCGTGCACGCAACCGGGGCATGACCGAACTGACCGAGACCACCACGAAAGCCCCTGCCGTGCCGGCTGATCGGTCAAGCCACCGCGGGTGGGACTTTCGTGGTGTTCGTTCTGCTGCCAACGCTGTGAGTACGGAACGCAGATATCACCAGGTCGCAGCCCTTAACAGTCGTCGCGCCCACTTTCCACCAATGACTGACCGAGAGGGCGACTCCGACCATCCCTTCTCCGAAGGGGAAGGGTTCGGGGACGACTACGACGAGTTCGATCTCGACCCGCCCGAACTCGGCGTCGATCCCGCGAAGGTCGACCCCGTCGACTCGCGGGTCGTCACCGACACCCTCGACAGACACAGCATCGACAGCGACGAGGTCGACGCGAGCGAACTGCTCGACGTCGGGCTGAACTACATGCAGATCAACCGCTACGAGCAGGCGACCGAGGCCTTCGAGCGAGCCGCCCGCTTCGCCGACGACGACCGCCTCGAGCAGGAAGCCTGGACGAACAAGGGCGTCGCCCACGCCGAACTCGAGGAGTACGACGAGGCGATCGGCGCCTACCGCGAGGCGCTGTCGTTCGAGGAGGACAGCGAGCACGCCGCCACCGCCGAGACGAACCTCGCCTACGCGCTCTGGGAGTTCGGCGAGACCGCCCAGGCCCTCGAACACGCCGAGCGGGCCGTCGAGATCGACGAGCGGTTCGCCGAGGGGTGGTACAACCGCGCCTTCTTCCTCTCCGAACGGGGGCTGGCCGAGGACGCCCTCCACTGCATCGACAACGCGATCCGGCTGGGGATGCGCAACTCCCGAGTGCTCGAGGAGAAAGCCGAGATCCTGGAGGAGCTCGGCGAGTACGACGAGGCCGAGGAGATCGCCGAGGAGGCGAACGAGATGCGCGAGCGGGCCGAACAGCGCGTCATGGAGGAACGCGAGGAGATGACTGGCCAGCAGGCGGGCGGTCGCCGACCGCCCGAACGCGACGACGTCGAGGTCACCGATCCCGGCCGAGCGCCGGAGGACGACGACGAGTGGCAACTCGAGTGAGGCATGATCGTCAACGAACGCGAGACCCAGGAGGGCCTGCTCGTCTCGGTCTGTGACGCCGACGTCCTCGGCGAGACCTTCGAGGGCGACGAGATCACTCTGACCGTAACCGAGAAGTTCTACGGCGGCGACGCCGTCGACGAGACGGCGGTCGTCGACAGCCTCGCACGCGCAACGGTCGCCAACATCGTCGGGACGCGGGCCGTCGAACTCGCCCTCGAGGAGGGCTTTATCGACGAGGCGAACGTCCTCGAGGTCGGGGAAACGAAACACGCCCAGCTGTTGCGGATGTACTAGGCGGCTGCGTCCGTCTCCAGGCTTCTTGAGCTAGCCTGCATCCCCTTCATGTTACGTCTGATTGAGACGATACCAAAGTGTGTTGGAGTCAACGGTATTTACGGTGCGGTCCTACGTGGAAGTACGACAGGGCCCTACCACCACCACACCAGAGTCACACACCCGAGTCGTTCGGCGTTCCCTGTCGTGACACACCACCCACCCACCCACCCTTTCCCTGCGAGACCCGAACCGCCGAGCGGACGCGCTGTCGTCGGACCGAAGGAGTGTTTTGTCTGGGAACCCTCCCTACGCGTAATGAGCCACCAGAACCTCGCCGTCGACGTCGAGGCCATCCGCGACGAGTTCCCCATCCTCGAGCGGGAGTTCGACGGCCAGCAGGTCGTCTACCTCGACAACGCGGCGACGACCCAGACCCCGGATCCCGTCGTCGACGCGATGAGCGACTACTACCGCGAGTCCAACGCGAACGTCCACCGGGGCATCCACCACCTGAGCCAGGAAGCCTCGGAGGCCTACGAAGTGGCCCACGACCGCGTCGCCGAGTTTATCGGCGCCGACGGCCGCGAGGAGGTCGTCTTCACGAAGAACACGACCGAGAGCGAGAACCTGCTCGCCTACTCGTGGGGGCTGAACGAGCTCGAGCCCGGCGACGAGGTCGTCCTCACCGAGATGGAACACCACGCCTCGCTGGTTACCTGGCAACAGATCGCCAAGCGAACCGGCGCCAGCGTCGAGTACGTCCGCGTCGACGAGGACGGCCGCCTCGACATGGACCACGCCCGCGAGTTGATCGGCGACGACACCGCCATCGTCTCGGCGGTTCACGTCTCGAACACGCTGGGCACGATCAACCCCGTCGCCGAGCTGACCGAGCTGGCCCACGAGCACGACGCCCTCTCCTTTATCGATGGCGCCCAGGCGGTGCCCAACCAGCCCGTCGACGTGAAGGAGATCGGCGCGGACTTCTACGCCTTCTCGGGCCACAAGATGGCCGGCCCGACCGGGATCGGCGTCCTCTACGGCAAGCGGGAGCTGCTCGAGGCGATGGAACCGTACCTCTACGGCGGCGGGATGATCCGGAAAGTTACCTTCGAGGACTCGACCTGGGGCGAACTCCCCTGGAAGTTCGAGCCCGGGACGCCCCCCATCGCCGAGGCGGTCGGCCTCCACGCGGCCGTCGACTGGCTCGAGGAGATCGGTATGGAGCGCATCCGCGATCACGAGCAGGAACTGGCCCGCTACGCCTACGAACAGCTCGAAAGCGAGGGCGACGTCGAGATCTACGGCCCCGAACCCGGCGCCGATCGCGGTGGCCTCGTCAGCTTCAACGTCGAGGGCGTCCACGCCCACGACCTCACCTCGATCCTGAACGACCACACGGTCGCGATCCGGGCGGGCGACCACTGCACCCAGCCGCTACACGACAAGCTGGGCGTCGCGGCGTCGGCTCGAGCCTCGTTCTACGTCTACAACACCCGCGAGGAGGTCGACAAGCTGGTCGCGGCCCTCGACGACGCGCGGCAGCTGTTCGCGTAACGATAGCCGAGTTCGCTTCTCCGTCCCGATTTCGACGACTACTGCCTAACGACGGAGGCGCCCGATACCCGCCGATTCTATGCGAGGGCGACCCCAGGGCGGCAATCGCTCGCTCAACTTTTACCCCTCGGCTTACCGACGGGTCGGGTATGGACGAAAACTCCGACGACCCCGAGGCGATCGCTACGAACGTCCCGCTGACCGACGTGTTCGGGACCCACCCGAAGACCAAGATCATCGGGGCGTTGCTGACCGAGGCGGAAGATCCCGTCACCCACTTTAGCGCGAGCGAGATCGGCCGGATCGCGGGCGTCGATACAGATTCGGTCGAGGATCACGTAGCGGATCTCGTCGCGTACGGCATCGTCGTCGAGACGGACGAACTCGAGGACCGGGCGACGTACAAGCTCGACGAGGATAGCGAGGTCGTCGACGATATTCGACGCCTGTCCGACCGCCTCTTCGAGCGGGAGTCGGGGTAGCGTCCGTCCGCGAGGTCGCGTGCTGACCCGCCGCCCTCGAGTCCCCGGAACCGGCGCGGGCTACGACGTCTTCGCGACCTCGCCGCGGCTCTCGTCGGGGCCGCCGTCGGCCAGCCGATCGGGGTCGACGTCGAACTCGAAGATCTCCTGGGGAACCGACACCGTGACGCAGGTGTTCGGCAGGTCGACGATGCCCGCGATGCGGCTCTCGACGGGCGCCGTGCTCAACAGCATGTAGGCCTGCTCGGCGGAGTAGCCGAAGTTCGTCATGTAGTCGATGGCGTCGAGACAGGCCCGGCGCATCCCGACGTTGGCGTTCTTGTAGTGCTGCGTGCCGTCCTCGTCGACGGAGTAGCCCTCGAAGACGACGTAGTTCGAGAAGTCCGGATCCATGTAGCCGGGCTTGAACATGGCGTAGTCGGTGCCCATCTTCTCCATCCCGTCCTTGATCACGTCGACCTTGAGATCGATCCAGCCGGGGAACTCGATCGCGCCGCAGAACGTGATCTCACCGTCGCCCTGCGAGAAGTGCAGGTCGCCGACGATGAAGTTCGCGCCCTCGACGAAGACCGGGAGGTAGACCCGCGAACCGCGGCCGAGGTTCTTGATGTCGCAGTTGCCCGCGTTCTCGCGGGGCGGGATCGTCCGTGCGGCCTCCTCGGCCGCCTCCTCGACCTGATCCTCGTCCATGTCGCCCAGCAGGACGTCGTTGGGTTCGGGCGGGAGCGCCAGCGGCGGTTCGGCCTCGCCGGTCTCGTGGTTGACCGCGGTGGGATCGTCGGGCCCGCGTTCGACGAGCGCGCGCTCGCGCTCGTTCCACTCCTCGAGCAGTTCGTGGGACGGCGCCGTCCCGAGGATGCCGGGGTGGGCACAGCCGGGGAACCGGACGTCCTCGATGTGGCGCGTGCTGGCCATGACGCCGTCCAGTTCCCAGATGCTCTTGCGGGCTTCCGGGAAGTGGTCGGTCAGAAAGCCCCCGCCGTTCTCCCGGTCGAAGATCGCGTTGAATCCCCACTCGCGGTCGGGAAAGGCGCCCAGATCGAGGATGTCGACGACGAGCATATCGCCCGGCTCGGCTCCCTGCACCTCGAAGGGACCGCTCAGGTGGTGGTTCGGGTCCAGCTCCATGTCGCGGATGTCGTTGGCGCTGTCGTCGTTCTCGACCTGGCCGCCGGTCCAGTCGAGACACTCGACGCGAACCTTCTCGCCGGGTTCGATCGACGACACCGGCGGCACGTCGGGGTGCCAGCGGTTGACGATCGGATCGGGCTGTTCGTCCGGCGGCGAGTCTGTATCGACCTCGAAGACGGTTTCCGGCATGATACGAGTTCACTAGTAACGCGGTCGCAGTTATAGCTGATTCAGCGACGCTGACAGGTCCGGGTTGGACGACGGAGTCGGTGCGCGACGGAGTAGTTGCGGCGATCTGGAACGGGTGCGGGTTCCTTTATCACGGTCCGTTCTGTACTCACGGGCGGATACGACATGTCGGGGAGTAACGCGGCACACGACCGACTCGCGGCGGGTGAACGCGAGGACGTCCCGAGCCGAGCCCAGAACCTCGAGGCCGGGAAACGGCTCGCGGGGATCGTTCGAACGACGCTCGGGCCGAACGGTCTGGACAAGATGCTGATCACCGACGACGGGAAGGTGGCGATCACGAACGACGGCGCGAGCATCCTCGAGCGGATGACGCTTACCCATCCCGCGGCCACGCTCGTCCTGGAGGTCGCGCAGGGGCAGAACACCGCGGTCGGCGACGGAACGACGACGGCGGTCGTCCTCGCCGGCGGGCTGCTCGGCGAGGCCGAGTCGCTGCTCGAGCGAGGCGTTTCGCCGGCGAAGATCGCCGAGGGGTATCACCTCGCCGTCTCTCGGGCCGTCGAGACCCTCCCGGAGCTGACCGTGCCCGTCGACGTCGCCGACGACGAGCGGTTGCGCGACGTCGCCCGCACGGTCGTCACGGGCAAGTGGGACGAGTCGGGGACCGACTTCCTCGCCGACCGGGCCGTCGAGGCCGTGCGGGCGATCGAGCGCGACGGCCGCGTCGGCTTCGAGCGACTCACCAGAAAGACGATCCCAGGCGGCTCGTTCTACGACTCGGCGGTGATCGACGGGCTCGTGATCGACACGGAGACGTCCTCGACGGACGTCGTCTCCCCGGAGGGAGCGCTCCCGGACCGCCACCGGGACGCGACGGTCGCCCTGATCGACGAGGCGCTCTCGATCGACACCCCACGGGGCGTCGGCCGCGTCGACCTCGAGTCCTACGCGGACTACGAGGGGCTCAGAGAGTACGAGCGCGACGTCTACGAGGAGTACGTCGACGCCGTCGTCGGAGTCGGCGCCGACGTCGTCTTCTGCCAGCAGGCGATCGACGATCCCGTTCGGTACCGCCTCGCCGAGGAAGGTATCCTCGCGGTCGAGCGAACCCAGCGCGACGAGCACCACCGACTGGCGCGAGCCACGGGCGGGAAACCGGTTCCCGTCGAGAGCCTGACGCGGGCGACGACCGGAACGGCCGCGACCGTCGAACGCCGTTCGCTCGGCCCCACCGACGTTGCGATCGTTTCGGGGCTCGAGGAGCTCGGCCAGGTCTCGGTCGTCTTCCGCGGCGGAACCCAGCACGTCGCCGACGAGACGAAGCGCGTCCTCGACACCTGCTTCTACGCGCTCAAACTCGCCGTCGAGGACGAGGCGGTCGTCCCCGGCGCCGGCGCCGTCGAAGCGGCGCTGGCCCGCGAGCTGCGGTCGTTCGCGGCCGGACGGGCCGGACCCGAACAGCTCGCCGTCGAGGCGTTCGCCGACGCCCTCGAGACGATCCCGAGGACGCTGGCGGAAACCAGCGGAATCGATCCGACCGACGCGCTGCTGGAGCTGCGAACCGCCCACCACGACGGCGACCACAGGGCGGGACTGCACCTCGAGACCGGGTCGGTTGTCGACGCGGCCGACCGGGGCGTCCTCGAGCCGCTGTACGTCAAACGCCAGGCGCTGGCCTGCGCGGGCGAGACCGCGAGCATGATCGTCCGCATCGACGGCGCCGTCCCGATGGCCTCGCAGGTCGAGGATGCGGGTCACGACCACGACCACGATCACGGTCCCGGCGGACTGGTGCGAAGCACCGAGGGATACCCGTGGGCGGTCGGACACTCGATGGGTCACTGATGACGGGGGCGCTACCGCGACTCGAGGGCGTCCTCGAGCTCTACGCCGCGGCCGTCGACCGGTACGGGACCGACCGGTTCACCGCCGCGCAGGCTCGACGAGAGCTGCCGGTCGACGCGTCCTCGAGGCTGCTCGAGCTGGCGGTCGCGTACGGACTCCTCGAGTTCGACGGCGACGGCGACGCCTACGCGGTACGGATCGAGCCCGACGCGCCGATCGAGGAGTGGCGATCGAGCGCGATCGAGCGCGCGGAGCGGCTCCGCACCGCCGCGATCGACCGAACGGACGGGAACGGTCGCGCCGAGGACGGCGTCGAGACGCTGACCCGCGGTTCGCGGCGGTTCGCGAGCGTCGCCGTCGGCGACGACCCGTCGCTCGAACCGGTCGTCGAACGCCTCGCGGCGCTCCCGCTCGAGGAGTTCGCCGGGGTCGTCCTCCGTTCGCCGGGCGAGGGGGCAAGCGCCGTCCAGCGGCTCGCGGATCGGCTCTGCGAGCCGTCGATCACCGACGAGACCGGGCTCGAGGGGAGGTTCCGGAAGGAGGCGACGGACGTCGTCGGCGCCGACAAGAACGACCTCGAGTTCCGGTTGTTCCTCGAGCGGACGTGAGAAGCGTTACTCCTCGAGGCGTTCGACGGCGAAGACGGGCTCGTTGACCGTCCAGCCGCCCGACTGAAGGTTCTGGGAGAACGTCACCCGGCGGCCGTCGGGAGACTCCGCGACGACGGCGTAGTCGTCGGTTTCGACCACCTCGTAGGTCAGTTCGCGATCGTTCACCCGCACCGCGTCGCCGGGCTCGAGTTCGGCGAACCGCTCCGTGATCTCGGCGGGCGCGAGCGAATCCTCGTCGGCCGAACCGTCGGACTGAGAGGACGTCATCGGTAGACGCCACCGCGGCGACCGCCTTAGCGTTGGCGTCGCTCGGCGGACGGAGGAGTGGTGACTTCCCACGGCAAGATATAACGTGGCACGCGAGTAACACCGAGCTATGTCACCGCGGCCGGAGCCTCTCGACCCGACGGCGGTCGACGACGACCGAACCAGGGAGCTACTCGAGGACGCAGAGACGGGCTGGTACGGCGACGGCGCGTTCTTCGGTGCGATGGCCCACTGCCCGGAGATCTTCGAGCACGTCGTGGCCGCGTTCGAGTCGTTCGGGCGCGGAGCGAACGTCGACACCGAGTTGCTGGAGCTGATGCGACTCAAGGTCGCCGAAGCCCACCAGTGCGCCTACTGCGCGACGGTCCGGACCCTCGAGGTGCGCGACGCCGTCGCCCCCAAGGAGGACGCCGTCTTCGGCGAGATCGATCCCGAGGGGCTCTCCCGCCGGGAGTACCTCGCGGTCTCGCTGGCCGAACGGCTCTCGACGGACCCCCACAGGCTCTCCGACGACTTCTTCGCGGAACTGGGCGAGGCGTTCACCGAAGCGGAGATCGTCGAACTCCTCCTGTTCGGGAGCCTCGAGGTCGGACTCGATCGGTTCTGTATCGCCCTCGAACTCCAGCCCACCGACGAGAGCGCCTACCCCGACGACGTCGAGTACCCCCTCGAGAACCCGTGTCCGAAGACGTCCTGACGGACGGCGAGTCCCGTCCTCGGCACCGCACGTCGACGGGCCGCGGGGGAAATAAGAAACTCGAAAAAAGTTTTTAGAATCGGACGCGTACGGCTACGTGCCGAGGTGAGAACGGATGCACGAGAAGACGCTCGGACGTCCCGAACGGGATCCCTTCGACGCCCTGATCGACGTTCTCGCCGCGGCGGACCGGTACGACCTCGCGCTCGGGACGATCCCGATCGCGTTCGTGATCGCGCTGGTTGCCGCGGCCGCGTTCGGCGTTCCGGCGCCGTACGCGCTCGCGGGCGCTGCGATCGTCGGCGTCGGCACCGTCGTCGACGTCTGTTACCTGAACCCGCCGATCGACCAGGGGTCGACGGGGGGTACCGAGGAGCGATCGTTCGCCGACTAACCAGACAGTTCGGATGCGTACGCATCCGGTCCGGTTTTCGACGGCCTCGAGCCCCGTAGCGGCAGCTCTCGGCCCGGAACCCTTTTACAGCGCACGACCGTACGCGTCCCCAACGATGGGACTGGGCTCCGATATGTACCGACAGCAGATCCTCGACCACTACAAGAACCCCCGCAACTACGGGGAGCTCGAGGATCCGACCTTCACCCACGTCGGCGAGAACCCGATGTGCGGCGACGAGATCCGAATGGACGTCAAGCTCGAGGACGACGACGAGACGATCGAGTACGTCGCCTTCTCCGGGGACGGCTGTGCGATCAGCCAGGCCTCCGCGAGCATGCTCTCGGGCGAACTGCAGGGCAAGTCCGTCGACGATCTGCTCGAGATGGATCGCGACGACGTGATCGACATGCTCGGCGTCGACATCTCGCCGATGCGGGTCAAGTGCGCCGTCCTCGCGGAGAAGGTCGCCCAGGACGGCGCGGAGATCTACCGGGGCGAACTCGACAAGGAGAAGACCTCGACCGAGGACTAGGACCCGCTCTCTTTCGTCGGGTTCCCCTGCGGTCGCTGACCACTCCCCGAACGAATCTGGACCACAAAAGTCGCTCGCGGGTGCAACTCGAGTCGGACGAACGACAGCCGTTCTCTTCTACCGACCACCGGAGACGAGCGATCGGCGTATCCGCGTCGTTACTCCGGCTTTAGGCCGCCGTCTTCGACGCGCATGACGGCCTCGCCGTCGGCGAGGTTCGGCGCGTCGACCAGGCGGACGATCCGCTTGTTGCCCTTGGACTTCCGGAGGTAGATCCGGAAGGTGGACTTGTGGCCGAGGATGTTGCCACCGATCGGCTGGGTCGGGTCGCCGAAGAACGAGTCGGGGTTCGAGGCGACCTGGTTGGTGACGATGACGGCAGTGTTGTAGAGGTTCCCGACCTTGTCGATGTCGTGGAGGTGCTTGTTGAGCTTCTGCTGGCGCTCGGCGAGTTCGCCGCGGCCGACGTACTCGGCGCGGAAGTGCGCGGTCAGCGAGTCGACCGCGAGCAGTCGAACGGGGTACTCCGCCTCCTCGTGTTCGCCCGCGAGCTCCTTGGCTTTCTCCGCCAGCAGCATCTGGTGGTTGGAGTTGAACGCCTTCGCGACGTGGATCTTGTCGAGGATGTCGTCGACGAGGTCGTCCATCGTCGCCTCGTCGCCGGGGGTTCCCTCGATCTCGCGGTCCTCGAGGGTGGCCTCGATGACCTCGTCCGGGAGGCCCCGAACCATGTCGTCGATCCGCTCGGGGCGGAACGTGTCCTCGCTGTCGATGAACATCGCGCGGCCGTGGAGACCGCCCACTTCCTTCGGAAGCTGGACGTTGACCGCCATCTGGTGGGTGACCTGCGATTTCCCGGAGCCGAACTCGCCGTACACCTCGGTGATCGACTGGGTCTCGATCCCGCCGCCGAGCAGGTCGTCGACCTCGTCGATGTGCCAGCTCAGCTTGCCGATCTCGTTTCGTCGCTCGAGCACCGCCGATCCGGTCTCGAAGCCGCCGACGTCGGCGGCGTCGCGGGCCGCGCGGACGATGTCTGCCGACGTCGATTCGCCGACGTCGGCCGTGTTCGAGAGTTCGGAGGGCGATGCGACGGCCAGGCTCTGGAAGGAGTCAAAGCCCGCTTCGTGGAGCTTGTCTGCGGTTGCCGGGCCGACACCGGGGAGGGATTCGAGGTCTGCGTCTGGCATTACTCACTCGTTGTGGCGGACGCCCCATAAAGCCTCGTTAACAGGGGAGTGAAAGTGAAAGTGCCGGGCGGCGCGGGGTCGATCGGGGAGCCGAAGTGGAAGTTTACGGGCGAAGGCGAGGACGAGAGCGTACCGCGAGAGCGGCTCGGCGAGGGGCAGGGCGGAACGGCTCGAGCGCGGCTACCGCGAACCGTCGGTCGTCCACGCGAGTCGGACCAGTCGGCCCTCGGCGGGGACGTACAGGTGGTTCGAGGCGACCGCGGGCGTTCCCGCGACCGGGGCGCCGACGTCGACGTGCCAGCGCAGGTCGTAGTCGGTCGCCGAGACGCCGTACACCGACCCCGTCGCGTCGGCGACGCAGACGGTGTCGCCCGCGACGACCGGGCTCGAGCGGACCTCGCCGTCGAGTTCGACTCCCTTCCTCGAGAACAGCCAGCCGCGGACCTTGCGCCGGCCGAAGCGGGTGTCGGTGACGTGGAGGTAGCCGTCGTCGGCGCCGACGAAGGTGGTCCCCTCCTCGGGAAGGACCGTCGCCGAGGTGGTGAACGCGGTGCCGATGTCGTAACTGAACCAGGGCTGACCGGTCTCGGTATCGAGTGCGAGCAGCGTGCCGGCGTCGTCGGCGACGTAGACGCGCCCGTCGGCGATCGTCGGGGGCGCCGCGACGACCCCGTCGGTCGGCGCGGTCCAAACCTCCTCGGGCGCGCCGTCGCCGTCCTCGAGACAGCGCACTCGCTCGTCGGCGGTGCCGATGTACACCCGACGGCGATCGGGGGCGACCGCGGGCGCGCCGACGACCGGGGCGTCGGTCTCGTGGGTCCAGACGCGTTCGCCCGTCTCCCCCTCGAGCGCCGAGAGCCCCGCGGCGTGGCCGGCGTAGAGCCGCCCGTCGGCGAACGCGAGGGCCGACTCGAGGGGTGCGGGGAGGTCGGTCCGCCAGATCGGGTCGCCCGTTCCGGGATCGATCGCGCGGACGGTTCCGGCGTCGGTCGCGGCGTAGACGCGCTCGGCCGTGACGATCGGCGTCGCGTCGATCCCGCCGCCCGTCTCGAAGACCCACCGTCGACGGGCCGTCTCGCGGTCGAACGCGTACAGGTTCCCGCGTTCGGTCCCGACGACGACGGCGTCGCGGCCGAGGACCGGCGATCCCGCGACGGCGTCGAGTTCGACCGTCCACGACTCCGCGACGCGGGCGGGGTCCTCGAGGTCGCGTCGAACGCCCGATCGCTGCGGGTCCCGCTTGAACTGGGTCCAGTCGCTCACGGGTCGGGCGTACCGATGCCGGGCGCATAACTGGTTCGACACGGCCGACTCCGCGGTCGACGGGAAACGGAAGCGAAAGAGGGGGTAGGGTGGAGGCTGCGGCAGGACGACCGACGCAGGGTGCAGCGGATTCGACAACTGGGTGTATGGCGCAGTTGACGCGGCGTCCCGCCGTACACACGGATACGCCGGAGAACGTCATACCGTTGGCTCCAAACATATTTGGAGCCGCGGGGGAATCGAGTCGCCATCGGGCTCATTCCCAGGGGTGGGTCCCGCCCTCGTCGGGCCAGAGCGGGTACCAGTACTCCTTCTCGCGCTCGACCTCGAGTTCGCCGTCCAGCGTCGACTCGAGTTTGAACTCGGCGTTCGAATCCCGTTCCCGGCCGGGACGGGGCGCGAACGGGTAGAACCGCCCCCGGCGGAACGAGTAGATCCAGTAGGCCGGCCCCCGCTCGTTCCGGTAGGCGAAGACGGCCGCGAGCAGCCGCGAGCCGTAGCCGTGCTCGATGAACGTGTCCGCGGCGAAGTGTAGGCTGGTGATGAGGTCCTCCGGATCCGAGTCCTCGAGGACGACCCAGTGGTAGCCGTGGTCGTCCGCCGAGACCGCGAACTCGGTCCCGGTGTCCTCGCGGCCCGCCTCGAGGATCGCCTCGACCTCGTCGACGGCCTCGCGGAAGCTGCTCGAGTCGACGCCGGAGAAACAGAGCGCGCCGACGTCTACGGACTCGTAACCCAGCTCCGCCTCCATGGTGAGGTAGGCGGTGCTCATCCCGAAGAGGTCGTCGGGGTCGGCGTCGCGTTTCGCGTCGGACTCGGCGCGGGTGCCGAGGATGGAGCGCAGCCCGTCCAGTAGTCCCATACCCGGAGTGTGGGGCGGACCCCCTTAGAAGCCCTCCATCTCGCGCTCGAGGTCGCGGAGCTGGTCGATCCGGCGCTCGGTCGAGGGGTGGGTGCTGAACAGCCGCCCGACGACGCCGGATTTCAGCGGGATGATGAAGAAGGCGTTCATCTCGGCCTCCTCGCGCAGGTCCGTGTCAGGTACCTTGTCGACCTCGCCCGAGATCTTCATCAGCGCCGAGGCGAGCGCCGACGGTTTGCCGGTGATCGTGGCGGCGCCGCGGTCGGCGGCGAACTCGCGGTACCGCGAGAGCGCTCGGATGAGGAGGTAGCTGAGGATCCAGACCACCAGCGAGACCAGGATCGCGACCACGATTCCGCCCTGGTTTCGGTTGCGCCCGCCGCCGAAAAAGGCCCCCCAGCGGACGATCATGAAGGCGATCGTCGAGAGGAAGGAGGCGATCGTCATCACCATCATGTCGCGGTTCTTGACGTGGGCGAGCTCGTGGGCGAGGACGCCGTCGAGCTCCTCCCGGTTCAGGGTGCTCAGCAGTCCCGTCGTGACACAGACGGCGGCGTTTTTCTGGTTGCGTCCCGTCGCGAAGGCGTTCGGCACCTTCGAGTCGACGACGGCCACCTTCGGTTTCGGGAGGTCGGCCTGCTGGGAGAGCCGTTCGATCGAGCTGTGGAGCTGCGGGTACTCCTCGGCCGACACCGTCCTCGCGCCCATGCTCTTCAGGGTGAGCGTGTCGCTGAAGTAGTACTGCACCAGCGACATCCCGCCAAAGAGCACGACGAAGACCGCGATACTTCCCATGTAGGCGGCGATCACCCCGGCGAAGACGATGTACAACGCAAACAACAGGAACATCGTTACGAACATCCGCACGCGGAGACCCCAATCCGGCTGCCAGTCCATACGCGAATCGAAGGGCTCCGGCGAAATAAGTGTCACCGCTGCCGTCGGTCGAGACGCGCCGACGGTTCCCGCGGGTCGCGGTCACACCCCTTCGTTTCCCGTGGAACTCCGCCCGACGTCGAAAAGAGAACGATGCGATCGGGTTTATAAGGGAGGAGCGTCGATACCGACCTCGAACATGACGGGGTACGGCAGACGCCGGGTGTTGAAAGTGGGCGGGCTCGCCGCCGTCGTCGGAACCCTCGCGTCGCGGCGGACGGCCGCCGACGGCACGGCGGGACAGGTCGGTTCAACCGATCGGGGGTGGACTTCCCGTCGCGGGAACCCCGGTCACACCGGGTACGCGGCCGGAGAGAGCGGGCCGGACGATCCCGCCGTCGTCGACTGGGAGCACACCGAGTCCGGCGGTTCGGTCGCGGTGAGCAACGGGGTCGTCTACCGGACGACCGACGGCGCGGTTCACGCCTTCGACGCCGCCGACGGGGAACGGATCGCCGAGAGCGACGACGTCGGCGCGGACGGCACCCCGACGGCCGTCGACGACCGAGTCTACGTCGGCGGCGAGGATCTCACCGCCCTCGAGAACGAGGGTGCGGAGCCCGTCTGGCAGCAGGGGTTCGAAAGCGACGCGGTTTCCGAGCCGACCGTCGTCGACGGACGAGCGCTCGTCGTCTCCGACGGCACGCTCCACGCGGTCGACGCCGCGGAGGGCGCCAGATTGTGGGCGTTCGAGCCCGACGACGGGACGCTGGTCGATCAGCCCGTCGCCGCCGCCGACGGCGCCGTCTTCGCGACCGACGGGCGATCGCTGTACGCGATCGAAGGCGACGACGGCGACGTGCGCTGGAGCACCGACGACGGCGGGTTTCGAGAGCAAGTCGTCCTCGCGACGGACGACGTCGTCGCGGTCCAGGTCGGCGGGGTCGACGAGGTCGCCGTCTACGAGACCGAAACCGGCGACCTTCGCTGGATCGGCGACGGGTACGCCGCGACGCTGGCGACCGACGATCGCATCTACACGCTGACCCGGGACGACATCGTCGGCTACGATCGCGAGAGCGGCGAGGAGCGGTGGCGGCCGGCGCTCGAGTCGGCGGTGTACGGTCCGCCGGTCGCGGACGGCGAGACCCTGTACGTCGGCATTCGGAGCGCGAACGGGGGGGCCGGAATCGTCGCGCTCGCCCTCGAGGACGGCACGCTCGAGTGGTCGATCAGAACCGACGCCCACCCCCACGAGCTCGCGCTCGCCGACGACACCCTCTACGCCGCGGCCGGGGGGCTACTGGCGATCCGGTCGGAGTCGGCGTTCGACGACGTCAGCGCCAACGAGAGCGAGAGCGACAACGTCTCTCGGCCCGAAAACCGCAACGACACCTTCGAAACCCGAGATCCCGAAACCGCCGGCGTCGGGACCGGAAACGACAGCGGGTCCGGCGAGGGGAGCAACGGAACCGAAGACGCCGACGAGGTGCTCGGCAACGACACCGACGACGAGGACGAGGCGGTACCCGGGTTCACGTCGGGCGCGGGGATCGCCGGCGGCGCCGTCGTCCTCGAGTGGTTGCGACGAAGCGCCGCCGGCGATCGACTGGCGTCCGCCGAGCGGAAGTGAGCGTGCGGAGAGCGGGCCGCTTAACATCCTCACTCTCCAAGCGGGGACAATGAATGAGTCGCGCGCGTTCTGTCCTCGCTGCGGAGATCCGGTACCCGACCGATCGGCGGGCGACCCCGAGGCGGCGACCGATCCGCTCCGCCCCGGCGCCGAGGTCGAACTCTGCGATAGCTGTTACTTCGCCGACTTCGACTTCGTCGACGCGCCCGAGCGGATCGAGGTGCGGGTCTGCGCCCGCTGTGGCGCCGTCTACCGGCGGAATCGCTGGGTCGACGTCGGGGCGAAAGACTACACCGACATCGCCCTCGAGGAGGTCGGCGAGGCCCTGGCGGTCCACGTCGACGTCGAGGACGTCGCCTGGCAGGTCGAGCCCGAACAGGTCGACGAGAACGCGATCCGGATCCACGCCTACTTCACGGGGGTCGTGCGCGGGACGCCCGTCGAGGAGCAGGTGACGGTCCCGGTCAGGATCGCCCGCCAGACCTGTCAACGGTGCGGCCGGATCGCCGGCGACTACTACGCCAGCATCGTCCAGATCCGCGCCGAGGGGCGAACGCCGACGAGCGAGGAACTCGAGCGCGCCGAAGAGATCGCGAATCAGGTCGTCGCCGACATGGAGGCGACGGGCGACCGCAACGCCTTCGTTACCGAGGTCGGCGAGACGGACGACGGCCTCGACATCAAGGTCTCGACCAACAAGATCGGCAAGAAGATCGCGAACAAGACCGTCGAGGAGTTCGGCGGCTCGGTGAACGACGCCGAGACGCTCGTCACCGAGGACGAGGACGGCAACGAAGTCTACCGGGTCACCTTCGCCGTCCGCCTCCCGCCGTACAGGCCGGGCGACGTCATCGACCTCGCGGACGACGACGACGGTCCGGTCCTCGTCCGCAGCGCTCACGGAAACCTCAAGGGAACCCGGGTGACCACGGGCGAGCGCTACGAGGCCGACTACGAGGAGGGCGACTCGCCGGAGGCCCGCAAGCTCGGCGAGCGCGAGGAAGCCGTCGAGACGACGGTCGTCACCGTCGAGGACGAGAACGCGGTTCAGGTGCTCGATCCCGAGACGTTCCGGGCCAAGACCGTCGCCCGTCCCGACTACTTCGATCCCGACGTCGAGACCGTCCCCGTCCTGAAGAGCCGCGCGGGCGTCCACATCCTGCCCGATCCCGATCCCGACACCGGCGACGAGGACGACGACGGCTACTACGACCCCTACGAGGACGATGCCTGAGGGGTCCGATCCCGACGCGGATACGACCGCGGCGACGGACGCCCTCGAGCGCGCCGACGCGCCGCTGGCGGCCGTCGTCGAGAGCGAGCGGACGGAGACGGCTATCGAGTCGCTTCGCGCCGAGGGCGTCTACGACGACTCGCGGCGCGTCCAGGCGGTCAGCGACGTGGTCTCGGATCACGGCGAGCGCGTCGACGAGGCGCTCGAGGGAAGCCGGGCTGTGAGCGAAACGGCTTCCGCAGGGGACGACGCAACTCGCGAGGACCGCCCCGAGCGGATCGCGCTCCCGATCACCGAACCCCCGACCGACACCCGCGTCCTCGAGGTCGTCCGCCAGCTCGAGCCCGCGTTCCGGAGCCGAGACCTCGAGGACCTGCTCGCCGAACGGGGCTGGAGCGACGCCGCCCTCGAGGGTGCGCCCGGCTCCTGGGCCGTGATCGGTTCGATCGTCCTCGTGACGCTCCCGAACGAGTGCCCCGACGAGACCGACGTCGCCGAGGCCTTACTCGAGCTCCACGGCGAGGCCGACAGCGTGCTGGCCGACGAGGGGATCGCCAACGAGGGGACGGCGGGCACCTACCGCGAACCCCGGACCCGCCTGCTCGCGGGCGAGCGCGACACCGAGACGGTTCACGTCGAGCACGGCACCCGGTACGGGCTCGATCCCGCGAAGGTGATGTTCTCGCCGGGCAACCAGGCCGAACGGGTCCGGATGGGCGAGGTCGTCGACCCCGGGGAGCGGGTGTTCGACATGTTCGCCGGGATCGGCTACTTCGCGCTCCCGATGGCCCGCACGGGTGCGCGGGTGACCGCGACCGAGCTGAACCCGACCGCCTTCCGCTACCTGCTCGAGAACGCCGTGCTCAACGACGTCGGCGATCGGATCGACGCCTACACGGCCGACTGTCGGGAGCTGGCGGGCGAGCTCGAGGTCGACAGGGTCGTCATGGGCTACTACGGGCGCGCGGACGGCGCGGGAAGCGAGGACGCGGCCGACGCTCGCACCGCCAGAACCGACGAGGCCCGCGACTTTCTCCCGCACGCCCTCGAGGCGCTAGTGCCCGGCGGGGTCGTCCACTACCACGAGGCGACCCCGGAGTCGCGGCTGTGGGACCGACCGATCGAACGGCTCGAGACGGCGGCCCAGCGGGCAGAGAGAGAGCTCGAGGTGCTCGAAAAGCGACGGGTCAAGAGCCACAGCGCGGGCGTCGCCCACGTCGTCGTCGACGCGCGGTTCGAGGAGTGAACCGGGCGTGACATTCATACCGCGGGACTGACTGCGCGTACACATGGACCGAAACCAGCTCATCGCCCTGCTGTTCGTCGCCCTCATGGTGACCTCCATGATCGCCTGGGGCGCGACGGCGGCGTTGTGATAGCCGCGTGCGACTGTCATCCCGGATTCCACGGCTCTATCGAATCCAGTCCGAGCAGTTTCTCTCGTGATCAGCACAGGAGAACTACGTATCAGCTCGGTTTGATCCTTCCTTCTGCGGTGGCGCGCGCTGTCGACCGGCCGAACGTCAGTGAGGACGGTCGATGATACTGTGCGAGGGATGAGTGAGGGAGCGACGCGACCGAACGAATCGGTTGGGGAGGGCGTGGCAATCCCCTGTGTTCGTGTGAGCAGAACCTGCTACTCGTCAGTATCTCCCCGAAAGCCCCTGGTCCGCTCGAGGGCTACGGCTCGCTGCGCGCCTCCCTCGCTCCGCTCGGTCGGTGCTTACGTCGCCTCGCTCCCCGAGCAACGGGAGAGCGGAGCTCTCCCGAGCAGCGAGGGATCGGTGGTCCCTCGAGCAGTCGGCGTGCTCAAAAATCGAAGATTTTTGGCATCACGAAACGGCGAAGCCGTTTCGAACGACTTCGCGCCGACGACCTCGCGGACGCTTCGCGTCCGCTCAACGCGCCAGCCCTTTTCAGTCCCACCCGGCAGTGGTTGGTTGAGGCTGCAGATACAACGCCGGACGGTCCATACGCACGCTCTACGTAACGCTCGGTCACTTGAATCCAGATCCGCGAAGAGAATCCGATTGCTAACTACCCGTCCGTATCCCAGACGTCCGCCAGCGGACTCGAGCCCGACGAACGCCGCGAGCGCGAGGAACTGACACGACCGCCCCTCGAGTGACCGCTCGAGTTCCGACCCGAACCGCTCCGCGAACGATCGCCCGAACTCGAGCCGTCGACGGCCGCGCTCGGGTCGAACGCCGGCAGCTCCGGGCGCTCCATCCGATCGACCTGTGCCGCGAACCAGTCGGGCATGTCCGAGCGGGCGCGGTCGAAGACGTCGAGCAGGCTCGAGTCGGCGAGGTAGGTCGCGCCGTAGTCGTCGGGCGCCCGGACGACCCGTCCGCACGCCTGGACGATCGTCCGCAGGGCGGTTCGGTAGTACCACGCCCACTGGCCCTCCTCGAGGCGGTGGGCGACCCTCGAGTCGCCGGTGTTGAGGAACGGGGCCTTACAGAGCACCTGCCAGCGACACAGCTCGCCTTTCAGGTCCAGCGCCTCCTCCATCTTCACCGAGAGGAACACGTCGGGGTCGTCGCTCGCTTTCCACTCCTCGAGGGCGGCGTCGCGGTCGTCGCGGTCGTGGACGCGGATCCGATCCCCGACGCCGAAATCACCCAGGAGGTCGGCCAGTCGCTCCTGGATGGCGTAGGAGTGGGTGTGGATCAACCCCTTCTCGTCGGGGTGTTCCTGCATGAGCCGGACGATCGTCCGGGCGAGCTTCGGCGTCGTCTCCGAGCGGTGCTCGTAGGTCATCTTCCCCTGCGTGACGTCGTACAGCGGGCGGTTCTCGACGGGGAAGCTGTGGGGGACGTCGACCAGCGCGACGTCGGCGGGGTCGAGTCCGACCTGCCGACAGAAGGCGGCCTTGTTCAGGATGGTCGCCGACAGCAGCGCGAACTTGTTGCCGCGGTCCCAGACGGTGTGGCGGAGGTAACGCTCGGGGTTCATCGGTTTGATCGTCAGTGGACCGCCGAGTTTCTCGCCGCTCCCGTCGGAATCGTCGCCTCCGTTGCCGTCGGAGCGCGGTTCGGACTGGTCGACCAGCCACGTCGTCGGACTCTCGGGGTCCCGGTAGTCCGAGACGAACCAGTCGAGTTCGCCGAGCAACTCCTGGAGGCGGTCGCGCTGACGGACCTCCCGCGGCGTGAGCGACTCCTGGCCGAGCAGCTCGTCCTTCCGGCGGGTGCAGATCTGCTCGAGGTTCTCGGCGTACCGGACCGCTCGATCCAGGCCGTCGATCTCGGGAACGCGTAGCTCGTCCCAGAACGGCACCGTTCGCGGGCCGAGCTGGATCGTCGCGTACATCTCGGCCCACTCCGCCAATCCGTGAGCCTCGTCGATCACGACGACGTCGCGCTTGCGAAACACCTCGCTGCCGGCCGTCTGCATGAAGTAGGCCAGCGTCATCGCCGCAATCGACCGGTTCGAGGCGATCGCCCGGTCGGAGAAGTACGGACACCGGTGTTTGACCGAGCAGTCGTACCCCCGCTCGCGAACGCAGGGGGCCTGGTTTACCGGGGTATCGCGCTCCTCGGGGAGGATGCAGGTGTAGTTCGACTTCCCGCGGATGACGTTGAGATCCGCGAGCAGGTCGTCGGCCGCGACGTCGTCGAGCTGGGAGACCTGCGGGGTCGTGTAGTAGGCGCCCGCGGCCTCGCTGGGCTCGGCCTCGCCGACGGTCCGCGCGCAGCCGGCGACCGCGCGGGCGAGCAGGGACTTCCCGCTGCCCGTCGGCGCCCGCACCAGCACGACGTCGTTGTCGGCCGCGAACGCGTCCCGGACGTCGCGAAGCGCCGCCTCCTGAGCGCCGCGGTAGCTCGGCGCGGGGAAGGCCTCGAAGATCCGCTCGGGGTTCACCGTTCGACCCACGGCGGGTCGCGCCCTAAAGGCTGCGAACCGTCCCGCGTCCCGCGATCGTCGGCGACGGTTCCGGCCGGCGTAACTCGAGAAGGCGCCGCCTATCGAGACGTAGGAGCCCGGTACGGGGTCGGTAGCGGGTCGATTACGAATACGGACCCCGTCGTCGACTTCGAGTGCGGAAGGGTCGCTCAGCGGTAGAGCACCGCGGCGCCGTCAGGCCCGCGGCGGCCATCGTGCCTCGTGGCGTTCAAATCCCACCCCTTCCGCTCGCAGCGTCGGATCGAACCTCGACGGCGATCGTGGTGGTGTGTCACACGTTTGCTTTCGGTTCGACGCTCCGTTCTCCGGCGCCGCCTCAGTTCGATTCGAGCCGCGACGTCTCCTCGTCGACCCGGGCCAGTCGCGCGACGTCCGCGTCCGTCGGCTCGTCGGGCAGCGCCGCGATACAGGGGTAACACAGCAGGTGATCCGAACCGTCCTCGAGCTCGAGAGCGATCGCGGTTCCGGCGTTGCCGGCATCGCCGAACGACCAGATGTTGGCGATCCCGCCGGCGATCGTCACCGTTCGCCCGCAGCCCTCGCAGGTGTCCCGCGCCATGTGCGAGGATCGGCCCCGAGCGGTGAAAGTCGTTCCCCCGGCACAGCCGTTATTGCCGCGCCCACGGTACCGGCGACCATGGAGGTGCACTGCGAGGGCTGTGCCGGCTGCTGTCTCGACTGGCGACCGCTGCTCGACGAGGGCGAGACGGACGCGGGAGACCGCGCCGTCGGTCGGTCGATCCCCGAAAGCGGCTCCGGGGCCGAGCGCACCCCGATCGACGACGGCTACAACTTCGCCGCGCTCACCCGCGACGAGGTTCGGACCTTCCTCGAGCGGGGGGCGGCCGCGGCGCTGACGCCGCGGTTCTGGGCGGTCGGCGAGGACGAGGGCGTCGCGGTCGGCGATCACAGGGTCGCCGCGGTCGCGGGCCGTCCCGCCTTCTTCGTCGGGCTCCGGAAGCCGCCCAAGCCCGTCGCCCCGTTCGGTCGCGAGGACGCGACCTGGCTGCCGACCTGCGTCTTTCTCGACCCGACGACGCTGCAGTGTCGGATCCACGGCACCGATCGCTTTCCCGACGAGTGCGGCGTCTACCCCGAGCGAAACCTCGCGCTGGGGGCCGAGACCGAGTGCGAGCGCGTCGAGTCGGCGTTCGGCGGCGAGCGCCTGCTCGAGCGCAGCCACGACGACGCCGACGACCTGCTGTTCGGCCCGCAGGCGATCGGCGCGAAGCTGTTCTGTCACCCCCGTCCCGACGAACTCGAGGGCCTCCTCGATCGACTCGCCGCGGGCGAGTTGCGGCCCGCCGACCGCGCGGAGTGTCTGGCCGTCGCCGCCGCCTCGAGTCCGGGCACCCTCGCGATCTCCGAGAACCACTACGAGCGGGGGTACGAACGAGCGCTCGAGTCGCTCGAGGACGTGACCCCGAGCGACGACGGGGACGCGACCGCGAGCGACGACGAGGACGCCTGGGTAGGTCCGGCGATCGAGGAGTGGGAACGACGGGAGGCAAGCGCCGACGGGACGACCCCAACGCCGTCGGCCGCCAGAACGGTCGAGGAGGAGCGGGGCGCACCCGAGACGCCGGGCTGGGACGCCCTCGAGTGAGCTCCGCGGCGAAGGGGCTGCAACGCGACCGATTAAGGATCGAGCGTCCGTCACACCGGTATGAACGTGCTCGTGACCGGTGCGACCGGTTTCGTCGGGAGCCGCCTCGTCGCCGGGCTGTGCGCGCTGACCGACCACGACGTGACGGTGCTCGTTCGGGACGCCGAGGACTACGACCCGCCCGACGACGGGATCGCCGTCGCGGAGGGCGACGTCCTCGAGGAGGGCAGCTTCGAGCACGCCCTCGAGGGGATCGACGTCGCCTACTACCTGATCCACACGATGGGGGGCGGCGACGAGGACCTGATCTCGCAGGATCGCCGCGCCGCGCGGAACTTCGAGCGAGCGGCGACCGACGCCGGTCTCGAGCGGATCGTCTACCTCAGCGGATTGGGCGACGAGGACGAGCAGCTTTCGGAGCACCTGGCCTCGCGCCGGCTCGTCGAATCCGAGCTGCAGACCGGCAGCGCCGAGGTGACGGTGCTCCGGGCGGCGATCATCATCGGCGCCGAGAGCGCGAGCTTCCGGATCGTCCGCCAGCTCGCGAAACGGCTCCCGGTGATGGTGACCCCGCAGTGGGTTCGCGTCGAGTGTCAGCCGATCGCCATCGACGACGTGATCGCGTACCTGCTCGCGGTCCTCGAGCGTCCCGAGACCGCGGGAGAAACCTACGAGATCGGCGGTCCGGACGTGCTCACCTACGGCGAGATGCTTCGAACGACCGCGCGGATCACGAGGGGATGGGAGCCGGTGATCGTCCCGGTTCCGGTGCTGACGCCGACGCTGTCGGCGTACTGGGTCGATCTCGTCACCGACGTCGACCCGCAGGTCGCCCACCGGCTGATCGAGGGGATGGTCAACCCGGTGGTCGTCGAGGACGACCGTCTGCGGGAGCTCGTCGGCGTCGATCCGACGCCGTTCGAGGATGCCGTCCGCAGCGCGCTCGCCGAGGAGATAACCCTCGACGGGGACACCCTCGAGAGCGGACTGCCCGACGAGGGGCGCCCGCTCGAGGAATGACCCGCACCCCGGAGTACGGCGAGACGTGGGTCTACGAGAGCATCGTCGGCGCGCTGCCGGGATTCGATCTCTCCGACCGGCTCGCCATCGGGATCCAGTTCGCGGTCTTCGAAGCGGCGCTGCTCGCGGTTGCAGCTGCCTACGGGCTGTGGGAGGCGGTCGTTCCGGGAACCGTCGCCGTCCTCGTCGCGGCGGTCGGCAGCTGGCTCATGCTCCGGTATAGCCGCTCGGTTCGGGCGCTTCGCTCGCCCGACGGGTATCGGCGCGTGCTGTTCGGCTCGAGCATCGAGGTCGTCCTCGGGGTGACGGCGTTCGTCCTCCTGGTCACGTACCTGTTCGTCACTGATCCCCGGACCAGCGACGTACCGTTGCTGACGGAGATCCTCGGCCCCGAGCCCCCGGCGCTCGCGGTCGCCCTGCTCCTGTTGATCCTCTGGGACGTCGTCTACCGGATCGGCACCTGCTGGTGGGCGACCGTCGCCGGACTCTGGCGGTCGATCGTCTACGAGTTCGAGCCCGAGGCGACCCGGGAGTACGCCCGAACCGACGGACTCAACGCGGCGTTCGCAGCCGTGCAGCTGCTGCTCGTCCCGTTCGTGACCGACCACCCGATCCTGATCGCCGCGCTGGTCGGCCACGTGGTCGCGGTGATCGCGGTCACGACGCTGTCGGTACTGCTCCAGCGACGGTCCCAGAAAGAACCCGGCGGGACGACCCCTTAATCGGACTTGATCTCCTCGAACTTGTTCAGCAGCTCCTCGGCAGATTCGCCGGCGTCGTACTCGACCTTGCCGTGGTAGATCGTCCGCTCGTCGTCGAAATCCGCGTCCACCCGCGAGGCCTGCGCCTCGCGCCGCTCGTGTTCGTCCTCGTCATAGGCACCCATTGACATGGTAAGTACACACATTGTAGGGAGCTGACGCTTATCAATGTAACGGTGGTCACACCCCGGCCGTCCCGTCAGCGAACAGTATATACCCCCCCGGGCACAACCTACTGGCGTGGCACGGCCGCTTCGCTTTCGTTACTCGCCCGCGCGCTGGAGCGAGCAACGAGTCCGACAGGAGATACTGGGGCCGCTTCGCTCGAACATCGGCGCTCGAGCCGTCGCCCCGCGATTCGATATCGGCGCAGACTGGGAAACGCACCGTTTCGAGATGCAAAACGGCGACCTCGCGCTCTTCGCCCGCAACGGCGAGGAAGCCTACTGGATGGGCAACACCGAGACACCTTCGGCGCTGTGGAAGACCGACAAGTTCGGCTGGCAGAACGTTCCCTACCACGTCGCCCGGTGGAGCCAGCGGGAGCTGCTCGCGACGCTTCACGAGGTCGACCCCTGGCTCGAGGACTACCCGTACCTCTCGTGGTTCTTCCTGCCCGTCTTCATGTCCAAGGACGGCCGCGAGTCGACGCGGGCCTTTTTCCGCGAACACGCCGCGGGCTTTCCCGACGCCGGCCGCCGCGAGTCGACGCAGTTCTTCGAGGAGTTTCTCGAAACCGGCGTCCTGGACGAGTACCGCCACGTCATGGCGGGCAAGCTCGGCACCAGCGACCACGTCGACCGCGTCCGGATGAGCGCCGCGATGGGCGAGTTCGTCGCCGCGAAGATCCTCACCGACGCGGGTTACGAGGTCACCCCCGAGATCGAGGTGACGACCGGTCACTCGCTGGATTACCGGGCGGAAGACGAGGGGACGAACCGCCTCGTCGAGGTGACCCGTCCCCAGCCGCCGGGCAACCGGGTCGCAGCCGGCCCCGTCGCCGCCGTACGCGACACCGCCGAGACCAAAACCGACGGCCAGCTCGCCGAACACGGCGGCGGCGCCGTGTTGTTCGTCGACTGCTCGAGCTTTCGCGAGGACGCCTGGGCCGCAGTGCGGGGCGAACGACCCGACCTGCGACACCGCCCCGCGGTCGTCTACCGCGCCCGCCCGGACGGCCGCGTCGAGGGCTACCGGAAGGGGTCGGTCCCGCTCGAGCTCGGGGACGCGATCGAGTTCGTGGACTAGGCGGCGACAGATCGCTCCGTTTTCGGCCCCTCGAGACCGTTCTCAGTGCGACGAACGCCGCCAGCGCGAGCAACAGCCAGCCAGTCGACCGTCCCGGCTCCGGCCGTTGCCCGCGCGGTCTCGCGGACCTCGAGACGGTGCGGGCCCAGCGCTGGATACCGTCGGCGGCGAGCGACGGCTGACCCGCCCGTAGTCCCCGGGGTCCGCCGGAACGCGACGCGGAGAACGAAAACGGGTTTACCCGCCGCGCTGTGGCGACACGTATGATCGTCAGCGGATCCACTTCCCAGTCCCTCGGCGCGGCACTCGCCCGCGAACTCGAGGAACCGCTCGCCGCCGTCGAGTACGACCGCTTCCCCGACGGCGAACTGCTCGCGGCCGCCCCCGAGGTCGCCGACCGCAACGTCGAACGGGCGATCGTGGTCGCCTCGACGACCTCGAGCGACGCCCACCTCGAGGTGCTCCAGCTTCAGGACGCCGCCCGGGAGGCCGGCGCCGACGAGGTCGTGACCGTCCTGCCGTACATGGGCTACGGCCGTCAGGACAAGGCCTTCGAGGCGGGCCACCCGATCTCCGCGCGGGCGGTCGCCCGCGCCGTCTCGACCGGAACGGATCGCGTGCTCACCGTCACCCCCCACGAGGAGTCGATCTGCGAGTTCTTCGAGCCGACCGCGACGGCCGTCGACGCCGCCGACCGGCTGGCCGAACCGCTCCCGACCGATCTCGAGGATCCCGTCTTCCTCTCGCCCGACGCGGGCGCGATCGAACTCGCCGAGACGGTTCGGGACGCCTACGGAACGGGTGCGACGGACTACTTCGAGAAGACCCGACTCTCGGGTACCGAGGTCGAAATCTCCCCGAGCGACGTCGCCGTGACCGATCGGGACGTCGTCGTCACCGACGACATCATCGCGACGGGGTCGACGATGAGCGAGGCCGTCGGCGTCCTCGGCGAGCGGGGGGTTGGCCGGGTGTTCGTCACCTGCGTCCACCCGCTGCTGGCCCGCGACGCCGTCACGAAGCTCTCGAGGGCCGGCGTCGACGCGATCTACGGCACCGACACGATCGAGCGCCAGTACAGCGCGGTCTCGGTCGCGCCGTCGATCGCGGCCGAGCTGTAGCGTTTCTCGAACGGCTTCGACGACGAGCGCGGACGCAAAAAACGCGGTGTAGCTATCCTCTCACACCGGTGCTCCGACGCCGATCAGTCCGAGGCTTCCGCCGCCGCAACCGGTTCGACGGCGATCTCCATCGCGACCCCGTCGACGTCCCACTCCTTGCGGTGACCGTCCTCGACGGTTCGGAGTTCGTCGGCCCGGACCTCCTCGCGGATCAGGTCCTCGCGCTCCTCGACCAGCGAGGCCACGCGGTCGTCGTCGATCTCGAGATCGAGGACGATCCGTTCCTCGACGTCCAGATCTAGCTCCTTGCGCATCTCCTGGACCCGGCGAATGACCTCGCGGGCGTACCCCTCGCTCTCGATGTCGTCGGTCAGCGAGGCGTCGACGTAGGCGACCCCGCGGTCGTCGCCGTCGAGCGAGAAGGCGGTCCCGGCGATGTCGTCGGGGGTCTCGGTGACGAAGGTGACCATCGACTCCTCGATCGATTCGCCGTCCTCGAGTACGTCCGCGACGGCGTCCTCGAGGGCCTCGAGGTCCGGGTCGTCGATGCGGGCCTCGTTGAGCGCGTTCATGACCTGCCCGGCGCGGTCGCCGAAGGCCGGACCGAGTTCGCTCATGTCCGCCTCGGCGCTGTACCGAAGCTCCTCCCAGCGGTTCTCGGCCGAGACGAGTTCGATCTCGCGGGCGTTGAGTCGCTCGGCGAGCAGGTCGGCGTGGCGCTCGACCGCGTCGGCGACGCGCTCGTCGTCGGCGGCGACGACGACCCGCGGGACGGGCCAGCGCAGCTTGCGGCCGGCCTGCTGGCGGGCGTTGGCGCCGGCCTCCTCGATCGCCCGGAGGAAGGCGACGTCCTCCTCGAGCTGGTCGTCGACCCAGTACTCCTCGAGGGCGGGCCAGTCGCACATGTGGACGGTGTCGTGTTCGGCCTCGCCCGTGAGGGTGCCGTAGATCTCGTCGCTGACGAACGGCGCGTAGGGCGCGAGCAGCGCGACCGTCTCCCGCAGGACCCGGTAGATCGTCGCGTAGGCCGCCTCCTTGGAGGCGCTGTCCGCTTCCTCCCACATCCGTTCGCGGACCGCCTGGACGTAGAAACGGGAGACGTCCTCGACGACGAACTCGAGGAGCGCCTCGAGGGCCTTGTCCTGGCGGTAGTTCTCGAAGTGGTCGGTCATCTCGGCTTTCGTCGACTGCAGCCGGGCCAGCACCCACTCGTCGATCAGCTCGAGGTCCTGGTCTACATCCTCGAGGTCCGTCTCCCGGGGATCGAACTCGTCCAACCGCATGTACGGCAGCGGGAACCGGAAGACGTTCCACAGCGTCCGGAGGTTGTCCTCCATCGTCTGCATGCCGTCCCAGGAGAAGCGCATGTCGTCGCCCTGGGGGTTGTTCGACAGCAGGAAGAGTCGCATCACGTCCCGGCCGTGGCGGTCGATCGCCTCGTGGGGGTCGATCAGGATGTCCTTGGACTTGCTCATCGCGCGGCCGTCGGGCATCAGCGCGTGGCCGTGCATCAACACTTCCTGGTAGGGGCTCTCGCCCAGCGCCGCGGTACCCATCCCGAGCTGGGACCAGAACCAGCCCCGCGTCTGGTCGTGGGCCTCGAGGATGAGGTCGGCGGGCCAGAGCTCGTCGAACCGGCTGTCGTCGGCGGGGTAGTTCAGGGTGCCCCAGGAGGCCACCGAGGAGTCGAGCCAGACGTCGAACACGTCCGGAACGCGGGTGTAGGTCCTCCCGTCCTCGGTGATCGTCAACTCGTCGACGGTGTCCTTGTGGAGGTCGACGGAATCGTACTCGATCTCCTGGTCGACGCGCTCGACGAGCTCCTCGCGGTCGCTGATGACGATCATCTCCTCGTCGTCGTCGCGATCCTCGGGCGTCCAGACGGGCAGCGGGATCCCCCAGTAGCGCTGGCGGGAGACGTTCCAGTCGGGCGCCTCCTCGACGAAGTCCCGGAACCGGTTGTCCCGGGCCCACTGGGGGTGCCACTCGCTGTCCTCGATGTTCGCGAGCAGCTCGTCTTTGACGTCGGTGATCGTGATGAACCACTGGTCGGTGACGATCTGGACGATCCCCGTGTCGCAGCGCCAGCAGTGGCCGTAGCTGTGGTGGACCGTTCCCGAGGAGAGCATCGCCCCGTTGTCCTCGAGGTCGGCGATGATCTCCTCGTCGGCCTCCTTGACGAACTGGCCCTCGTACGTGCCGGCCTGCTCGGTGTAGACGCCGTCGCCACCGACCGGACAGAAGATCGGCAGGCCGAGTTCGCTGCCGCGCTCGAAGTCCTCCTCACCGTGGCCCGGCGCGGAGTGGACGAGCCCGGTGCGGTCGGCCTCGACGTACTCGGCGTCGTAGATCTGGAGGGCGTCGTCGACGTCGACGTGGTCGGGGACCTCCTCGGCGAGGGGATGCTCGTACTCCCAGCCGATCATCTCCTCGCCCGAGAGCTCCTCGAGGACCTCGTAGTCGTCGTAGCGCCCCTCCTTCAGCACGCCCTCGACGCACTCCTTGGCGACGTACAGCACGTCCTCTTCGCCGTCCTTCTCGGCGCGAACCCCCTGGTAGGTCAGCTCCGGGTCGACCGCGACGAACGTGTTCGCCGGGATCGTCCACGGGGTCGTCGTCCAGATGACGACCGATCCCTCCCGATCTTTCAGGTCGAACGTGACGTAGATCGAGGGATCCGCGACGTCCTCGTACTCGACCTCGTTGTTCGCGATCGCGGTCTCGCAACGGGGACACTGCGAGATCGATCGGTGGCCCTTCTCGACTAAGCCGCGCTCTGCGGCCTTCGAGAAACCCCACCAGGCGGCCTCCATGTACTCGGGTTCGACGGTTCGGTAGGGGTCGTCCCAGTCCATCCAGACGCCGAAGTCCTGGAAGTCGGACTGGAGGCCCTCGAGCTGTTCGTCGGCGTACTCCTTGCACTCCCGGATGAACTCGTCCTCGCCGAACTCCTCGATGTCCTTCTTGTTCTCGAAGCCGAGCCGTTCCTCGACGCGGGTCTCGATCGGCAGCCCGTGCATGTCGTAGCCCGGACGGTCGGTAACGTCGTACCCCTGCATCCGCAGGAAGCGGAGGTAGACGTCCTTCAGGGACTTGTTCCAGGTCGTCCCCATGTGGGCCGACCCCGACGTGTACGGCGGGCCGTCGACGAAGAAGAAGGATTCGCCGTCCGATCGGTGCTCGACCGTCTGTTCGTAGGCGTCGACGTCGTCCCAGTAGTCGAAGACCCGCTGCTCTACGGCGTGGGGGTCGTACTGGTCGTCGACCTCGTCGAACCTGCTCATACCGGACGTAACTAGCCGGGACGGTAAAGAGGAATCGATGTCGACGATCGGTCGCGCCGCTACGGTCGTTCGGTCGGCCGCCTCGAGAGGAGGAGTCGGGTGCGCCAGCGGGCCGACCTACGCCGAGCGAATCGACGCGAGGAGCTTCTGGTAGCCGATGCCGTAGACGCCGGCGTACAGCATGATCGCGCCGATGGCGGCGAGCCAGAGCGCGACCGTCGCCTCGCCCGAACCGAGGTGCTGGGCGCTGGCGTACTCGCTGGCGATTCCGCCCGCCGTGAGAAGGGCGCCGACCAGGGTGTACAGTAGCAACGAGAACGATTCGATCAGCAGTTCTGAGGCCATTAGTCGTCCGTAACCCGCTCGGTGAACGTAAACTTTTCTTCAGCCCCGCGACGATCCGACTCGCCTATCCCCCTCGAGCCCCGAACGCTCCCGTGCCAGTTTCGAACGACGACTCCGGATCGAGCGCCGAACCGCCGTTTCCCGACTCGAGAAACGTCATCGAGCCCGACTGCCGTCGCTGCCCCGCCCTCGCGGAGGATCGCAACTGCATCTCCTGGGGCACGGGACCGCTCGACGCCGACGTGCTGGTCGTCGGTGAGGCGCCCGGACTCGGGAATCCCGACGCCGACCGCTGGAAGGGCGGTAACTGGACGGGCAAGGCCTACACCTCCAGGCACTCGGGCCGACGCATCCGTCGGATGCTCGAGCGAGTCGGCCACGATGAGGACGCCTACTACACCAACGCCGTGAAGTGTTTTCCCGCCAGCGAGGAGGACCCGACGAGCAACCGCGAGCCCACCGACGAGGAGCGGGCGACCTGTCGGGCCCACCTGGTGACGGAGGTCGAAACCCTCGAGCCCGACGTCGTCCTCGCGACTGGCAAGCACGCGACGAAATCGGTGCTGGCGGCCGAGGGACGGGGACTCGAGGGGTTCATCGATTCGGTTCTCGAGCCCGTCCGCTGCGAGCGCCTCGACACCTGGCTCGTTCCGATCCTTCACCCCTCCTACCAGGACGTCTGGATCGTCCGAATGGGGTACGAACCCGACGCGTACCTCGCCGAGATCGGGGCCGTCCTCGAGGAGTTGTGCTCGTCGGACGGCCCGGACGCCTAAGCCGTTCCCAGCCCAAGCGGGGGTATGGCGGTTCGACACCGACTGACGAGCGTCGAAACGGTTCTCGAGGAGGGGTCGTGGTTGTTCACGGTCCGCGATCGACGCGGCGACGACGAGGAGGTGATCCTCGTTCCGTGTCGCGACGACGACCGCGAGCCCGTCGAGGCGTGGGTCAACCGGTGTACCCACGAGGAGCAGCGACTCCACCGAGAAGGGATCGGCGCCGTGATCCGCGACGGCGAGATCGTCTGTCCGAAACACGGCTCGATGTTCGAGACCTGCTCGGGGTACTGCGACAACGGCGAGGCGGCGGACACGACGCTGGTCGACGTCGAGATTGCCGTCGAGGACGGCCAGGTGTACCTCACGGACGACGACGTGACCTTCCGTCGGACGGGCCGGGCGGACGAGGACGACGGCGATGACGGCCCGAGTTCGACCTCGCACCTGCGGTTCTGAGGCCCGACCGGCCCGCAGCGGGTAACCTTCTTACGGCGAGCCGACACACACTGGCGTATGAGTACGATCTTCAGCAAGATCGTGGCGGGAGAAATCCCCGCCCGCATCGTCTACGAGGACGAGACCACCGTCGCCTTCCTCGACGCCAACCCGCTGGCGCCGGGGCACACGCTGGTGATCCCGAGGGAGGAGTACGAACGACTCAACGACGTCCCCGAGGACGTCGCGACGGACCTCTACGCGACGATCCATCGACTCGTTCCGGCCGTCGAGGACGCCGTCGACGCCGACGCCTCGACGGTCGCGTTCAACAACGGCGAGGCGGCCGGCCAGGAAGTACCGCACGTCCACTGCCACATCGTCCCCCGCTTCGAGGGCGACGGCGGCGGCCCGATCCACGGCGTCGCGGGCGACCCGCCGTCGCTCGAGGACGACGAACTCGACGAGATCGCCGACGACATCGAGTCACGGACCTGAGAGGGGCCGACGTACCGATTTTCCGACGCGACCGCGGGACGTTCGCGGTCGCCCCGGAACTGGCCGACAGGCGTCCGCACGAGCCAGCGCCGCCGTGAGGGTTTTGGTCCTGCCGCGTGAGCCACGGGTATGACAGTTCCCGACGTCGGCGCGCGCCTGCGAGCCAACCCCGTCGCGGCGACGATCGAACTCGCGAGCGTCCTCGTCTCGATCCTGTTGCTCGTCGGGACCCTCGCCTTGCTGCTCGGCGGATTCCCGATCGATGCCGAGTGGCCCTGGCTGCTGGTCGTCGGAGTCGGCGCGGCGTTCGTCGTGTTCTGGACGGCCCTCGTCCCGGCGTACGAACGAACCCTACAGTAGGGTTCCGAGCAACACGTCGCCGTAGGCAAGCGCGATCACGAGTCCGAGAGCGAGCGGGACGAGGAAGGGCATTCCCGGCGAGACCCAGACCCGATCCCGGGTCGCGAGCGCCTCGAGCCCCGCTCGCAGCTCCGTCGGCGTCGTTCCGTACGCCGTCCCGTCGATATCCTCGAGAAACGCCTCCGCACCCCAGGGGTCGTCGTACTCGCGGAGGTCGGGCGAGGACATGGGCGATGTGCCCTCGAGCGCGCCGTCGCCGTCGGTGCGGGGTCGAGCGCCGACGGCGCCGTCGGTCGGCGGGTTCGGCGCCGCGGGAAGCGTCGCGGGGTCGCGAACGCGGTCGGCTCGCTCGCGAACCGCCGCCAGCGTCAGGCCGCGCCACCGCAGGTACATCCGCAGGGCGTCGAGGTCGAGCCCGCCGCCCGCGTCCTCGTCGGGCGCCGACAGCAGTTTGCCGTGGGTCGTCGGCACCCGATCCCAGTCGACGGGCCGACCGACGAACATGAGTCGCGTGAACCGGCCGGCAGCGGCGTTGCGGGCCGCGAGCGCGAACGGGATCGCGAGCGCGACGAGGACGGCATTGGTCAGGATCGTAAACGAAAACGCCCCGAGGGGCGACGTCGCGACCGGAACCGCCCAGGATCCGACCCCGTACTGGGGTGCCGTCGGAAACAACAGCGCGAGCACCAGCAGCGCCTTCCCGTCGGCGGCGCCGAACCCGCCGACCCACCAACAGAGGTACGCGAACGGGACGACGAACCCGAGGCTGATCGCTGCCGGGAGGAGAAACTCGGAGGTCCAGACGGGCGCCCCGGCGTGCCAGGCCGTCCGGCCGTCCAGTACGAGCAGGACGACTCCCAACAGAGCGAGCGGGATCCAGATCGTACTCGAGACGCGCCGGGTCCTGACGTCGCGAACCGCAGCCCAGGCGAACACCGGGACAGCGACGAGTCGAAGGAGATCGGCACCCGTCGCCGACACGCCACTCAGCGACACGTCGTAGTTTATCGAGCGGGGAAAGTCACTGTTTCGGTCACGCGACGCGGAGTGAACGCATCAATAAGGAAACACAGAAGATTAAACTGTACTTCCGTCACATACTCGTGTGTGAAACGCAGGAACAAGCTTCTTTTCGTCGGTATTGGCGTCGCGTTACTGCTGGGTGCCCTCGGAATGACAGTTATGAATGCCTCCGCGGAGTTCGTCACGCCGACCTCAGTCGAGGGCGGCGGGTACGACGGCGAGTGGGTCAACCTCGAGGGACAGGTGGGCGAACTCGAGCAGACGAACGAGGGGCTTCGCTTTACCGTTACGGATAATAACACGACTGTTCCTGTCGTCTACGATGGCGAGATGCCCGAGACGATGGCCGAGAACCGGATCGTCGTCGCGAAAGGCTCCGTCGAAGACGGGACACTCCAGGCCAGCGAGGTCTCGGTCAGGGCTCACGACGACGAGGAACAGGGTGAGGGCGGACCGCCGGAGGAACACGCCTGAGATCGATGGCGTCGATCACCGTCGACGGCGTGACGAAACGACTCGGCTCGACCATTGCCGTCCGTAACGTGAGTTTCGCCGTCGAGCCCGGCGAACACGTCGGTCTGTTCGGCCCCAACGGAGCGGGCAAGACGACGCTGATGCAGATGCTGTCGTCGCTGTCTTTTCCCAGCGAGGGGCAGATTCGCATCGGCGGCTCCGAGGTGACGCCCGACGCGACCGACGTTCGGCGCTCCCTCGGCGTCGTGGGCCACCGACCGATGGTCTACGGGACGCTCACCGCCCGCGAGAACCTGCGGCTCCACGCCCGCCTGCGCGGCGTCGATACCGATCGCGTCGAGGCGGTTCTCGGACAGGTGAACCTCCGGACACGCGCCTCAACGCGCGTCGAGACGTTCTCTCACGGCATGACGAAGCGACTCGCCATCGCCCGTTCGGTACTTCATGATCCGACCGTCCTGTTGCTTGACGAGCCCTACGCCGGGCTAGATCAGCGCTCGGCCGCGGATCTGCAGGCGATCTTAGAGCAGTTCGATGATCGTACCGTCGTGCTCGCGACCCACGACCTGCAGCGGGGCGCCGCCGACTGCGATCGAGCCCTCGTCCTCGTCGACGGCGTGATTTCGCGCGACGTTCGCATCGATGGGCCGGACACGGACGCGCTCGAGACGGCGTACGATCGGGCTATCGACCCGGCTGGTTCGCGATGAGCGACGGTATCGCCGGCTACGGACGGGTCGTCCTCGAGGTCACGCGCAAAGATCTCCTCATCGAGTTACGCTCCAAACACGTGCTCAACACGGCAGTCGTGTTCGCGCTCCTGGTCGTCGTCATCTTCGCGTTCAGTTTCGCCAGATCGTTTACCGACGTGGGGGTGGTCGGCAGCGGCGCGCTCTGGATCGCGTTCGTGTTCGCGGGGACCTTCGGCGTCAGCCAGAGCGCGGCGACAGAAGTGGAGTACGCGGGACTCGACGGGCTTCTGTTGGTGCCCGTCGATCGGTCGGCGATCTACGTCGGCAAGGTGGTGAGCAACACCGTGTTCACGACCGGCGTCGCGTTCGTGACGCTGTGTTGTACCGTCGTTTTCCTCGGGTTCAGCGTCGCGCTGGAAACGGTTCCGGTCCTGCTCGTGGTCTTTCTCCTGGCGGCGTTCGGGTTCACCTCGACCGGCGTCCTCATCGCGACGATCACCGCTCGGGCACGGCTTCGCGAACTTCTGTTGCCCCTCCTGCTCGTGCCGCTGGTCGTCCCGGTGTTGCTCGCGGGCGTCGAACTCACGCGCATGCTCACCGAGGGCCACCTGTCGTGGCAGTGGTTCCAGCTCCTGCTCGTCTACGACGGACTCCTGTTTCTCACCGGCGTGGCAACGTTCGAGTACGTGGTCGAAGGGTGACGCCGTCGCGGCCCATCGACTCGCGGCCCCGCCGCTGCTCGGCGCTCGAAAGTCGGGTCGTTACAGTCGCCGGTACGCTACCAGGCCACCCACCACGATCGCGACGAAAGCGACGCTCAGCAGGCCGAGCGGTAGATCACCGCCCTGCGAGTCGTCGTCCAGTTCGTCGCTAGCGACGGCCCCGCCGTCCTCGTCGATGCTGACCGCGATCTGCTCGTCCGCCGCGAGCGCGTCGGCGTTCGTCAGCATCGGCATCGGCGCGTCCGCCTCGACGAGGTTCTCGGAGGACTCGACCTGGTTCAGGTCGTACTCCTGGAACGAGAGGGCGAACTGTTCGACGTCGTAGCCGACCGCCTTCTCGAGGTCCCGGTTCTCGAGCTGGTAGAAGACGGAGACCTCGGCCGTCTCGTTGGCCTCGATCGAGGCGTTGACCGTCGCCGTTCCGTTCTCGGTTTCGACGTCGGCGCGTTCGTCCCGGACCATCCCCAGGACGACCTCGGCGTCGGTCGGCACCTCGAAGTCGACCGGGCCGACGAACGGCCGATCGGCGCCGTTCTCGAGCGAGACGGTCTCGACGACGAATAGGCCGTCCCCGCTCTCGGTGGGGCCGACCTGCATGACGTGGTTCGCAGGCTGGCCGCCGCCGAGGCGTAACTCGTCTCGATCTCCGGTCGGCTCTGCGAGTTCGGTCGTCTCGTCGGTCGTCCCGTTTCCGGTCGAGATCAGCTCCCGGTAGCGAGCCCCGTTCGCCTCTATCTCGAGGGCGTAGGTCCGGTCGGGCTGGAGTGAGTCGAGGGTAACGGAGCCGTCCTCGTTCGTCGTCACCTGGCCGACATCGGGGCCGAACTCGCTGGTGACGTTGACCGTCGCGTTCGAGACCGGCTGGCCGTCCTCGGCGACGAGCGTTCGGGAGGCCGTCTCGTTCAGTACGAACGCGGGCTCCTCGCCGTCGGTGATCAGCTGGTAGTGCGACAGGTTTCCGTGCTCGAGCTGGACGAAGTACGTCGAGGCGCCCTCGATCAGATCGTAGCTAAACGAGCCGTTTTCGACCGTCGTCTCGACGGGGTCGGCGGCGAGCTGTGACGATCCGTTCAGCGGCGCGACGGTGACGTTGGCCCCGTCGGCGGAGCCGTCCTCGACGGTCACGGTTCCCGACTGGGTTTGAGACTGGGCGACGACGGCCCCGGGAACGATCGCGACTGAGACGAGTGTCGCGAGAGCGAGCGATACGAGTACTGCGAGCGTAGTGTGTCGGTCTGTCATAGATCAGTCATCGGATGGTGTTTCGGCTTCGGCGGCATTCGGCTGGTCGGTACGACGCGACCACGCGCGAGCGAGCCCGTACGCCGGATCGAACAGGAGGACGACCAGCATTCCGGTGAGCAAGACGACGGTACTGGCGCGCATGAGATTCATCAGCGGGATCTGTCGGATCGTCAGCGAGGCGGTGCCGTCGTCGACCGCCGCGATGACGTACGTGTCGTGGGCCAGTCCGCGGTCGACGAAGACGTCCCTGACCTCCATGTCGCCTTGCTGGCGGTACTGCTCCTGACCGGCGCTCCCGCTGCCGATGGGGTCGCCGCCCTCGTAGACGGTCAAGCCGACGGCGCTCCCCTCGACGCGCGTCTGGTCGACCGCTTCCGGCGGGTTCGTCACGGGGCCGACGTTTCCGGGCTCGGCGACGACGACCGCGTCGGTTCGGGACATATCCGGCAGGTAGTCCCACATGACGAAGCCGACCCCGACGACCTGGTCGCCTTCCGAGACGTCGACGGACTCCTGACCCTCGCCGACGACGCCGAGCCAGATCGGCGAGTCGTCGAGCTGGACGATCGTCGCCTCCGGCCCCTGATTAATCTCGGTGACGGTCCCGTACACGGGCTGTGCCGTCTCGTGGATCGACTCCCCTCGAGCCGTTACCTCCTCGACCGAGAGGGCGACGTCGCGAACGTCGGGATCCGCCGGACGCTGATACTCGCGGTAGTCGTCCACCTGGACGGCGTAGGCGGAGTCAGGGACGTCGTGGACCGGTGCGTCGTTCAGTTCCGCCTCCTGGCGGGCGTCGGAGACGATTACCGACGACTGGGCGGTGAACAGATACGAGAGCGCGACGGTGACCACGAGGATCGCGAATCCGACGTGGATCATCGCGATGCCGACCTGTTTGAACTGGTAGTGGCGGTTCGGGGAGCCGGGGATCAACTCGAGCGCGCGCTTGAGGACGGTGAGCGTGACGTACGCGACCGGTGGGAGAAGAGAGAGCACGCTCGCGTCGCCGATCAGCCGGTAGAACAGGGCGTCGTTCGGTCCGGTGTCCGTAAGCATCCACGCCTCGGTCGGCGCGATCAGGGCCGCCACCAGCGTTGCGGCCGTGAATGCCGAAAGCGAGAGCAACGCCCTGCGACGCCCCTCGACGTCGTAATCCATGTAGAACCCCAGTGTCAGCAGGATGCCGAGCAGGATCGGGTAACTCCACATATTGTAGTAGGTGTCCGTGACCTCGACCTCCATGCCGGTGATGTAGGTGTTGAGCACCGGGAACGTGAGTCCCCAGACGGAGACGAACCCGAGCAGTCCGATACCGAGGACGGCCAGGTGCAACAGGTTCGGCCGGGAGATCCACGGTCCGGACTCGCCGCTCGAGGCGTCCGGTTCCCGCAGGAGCCAGTAGCCCAGCGGGAGCCCGATACCCAGGATCGTCGTGACCGCGAGCAAGAGGAGTAACGCGAAGCCGATCCCGTCGTCGGCGAACGAGTGGACGCTCCGGAAGACGCCGCTTCTGACGATCGCCGTCGCGTAGACGACGAGCGCGAGCGTCGTGGCCGTCATCGCGGGGGCGAGCGTCGCGTACGTCGAACGCGACCGATAGTTCATCACGGCGTGAAGCGTGGCGGTGAGGAAGATCCACGGAATCAACACCGCGGTCTCGACGGGGTCCCAGGCCCAGATGCCGCCCCAGCCGAGGACCCGATACGACCACAGCGACCCGAGCACGATCGCGGCGGTAAGAAAGAGCCAGGACGCGCGAAGCCAGCGCGTGATGCTTCCGATCCAGTCGCCGAAGATGCCACCGTCGCCGCGGATCGTGGAGACGAAGTGTGCGACGCCGATGGCAAACGGCATCGTCATGAGCGCGTAGCCGATGAACATTATCGGCGGGTGGATCGCCATGTACGGATCGATCAGGAGCGGATTGAGCCCCGTTCCGTCGAGGGGGACGTACCCCTCGTTCATCTCCGGAAACTCCGCGGCGATGTCGGTGAAGGGACTGTCGACGAGCAACATCGCGGCGAAGTACGTTGCGATCCCGACCGTGAGCCCTTGGACGAGCTTGGCGTCCGGTGATCCGATACCGCGACGGCGAGCCGCCCAGAAGGCGACGACGGCGGTCAGCGATGCCCACAGCAGGATCGATCCCTCGTTGCCCGCGTAAACGCCAGTGACGCGATAGAGCAGCGGAATGTAGTTGGCCGTGTTGTTCCAAACGTAGGCGTTCGTGTAGTCGGTGACGACGAACTGGTAGGTGAGGTAGCCGAGCGCGACCACTAGCAGCGCGCCCGTCGTCCCGATCAGCGGGACGACGGCGGTCGCGTAGGCGTCATCTCGACGGAGATAGCCCCGAAACAGCAACAGCGTCGCTACGAGGCCGGTAAGCGTCGCACCGGAAAGCAGCGCGGTCCCGATCATCGGTTCTCCCACTCCGTCAGCGCTTCCTCGAGATAGGCGATAAAGGAGTCCGTCTCGGCGTAGCCGTTGATCTCCATCAGCAGTTCGCCATCGGGAGTGATCGCCGCGTGCTGGGGCGGATAGTTCGCGTTGTACCGCTGCTGGAGTTGTTTGGCTTCCGGACTCCCGTCGTCGAGGTTCACGGCCAGGAGAACGAACTCGTCAAGACGGTCGTGAACGTCCGGGTCGACGTAGGCGTTGTCGTTGTAATCCTCACAGTACGTACACCACGTCGTCCAGAAGTAGACGAGAACCGGTTTGTCCTCCGATTCTGCGGTTTCCATCGCCCCCTCGACGTCCGTTCCCCATGTCGTGTCGCCGTGATACGTGTGTGACTCATCACTCAAGACGGGCGCCGCGTTCATCGAGTAGTAGCCGATTCCGAGCGCCGTGACCAGTAATGCGACCGTAATGATTTTCTTCGGCGTCACGGGACGGGCTGACCTGTCGATGGTGTGTCGGTTTGTCCGGCCATACTCTCGAATCTACTCACCCTGTGGGTGGTCACAACCATAAATGTTTAACCATTAGTTTCCGTCATAGTGACCCATGCCAGTTACTGTAATCAACAGAGACAGCCTGGATGGACGGTGTTCCGCACCGTGAACAGGAAACTGATCCTGTTAGCCGGGGTCCTGTTCCTGGTGGTTTTGGCCGGATGTTCGGCTCCGTCGGACCCGGGAGGGGACAACGAAACCGACCCCGAAACGGAAGTCGAGGGCGGCGAGCCGATACAGGCTCCGGAACAGTGGCCCGACCGCACCGTACTCGACGGTGATCTGCGGGAAGGGGAGTCGAAGGACAACATGACGTTCCGAAACGAGACCGCCGGCGAGGAGATACAGTTCTCGCCCAAGGAGATGAACAACTCGACGCTCCCCGAGAACGAAAACGAGCGGGAGATGATCATGTACGGGCGGGACATCATGGCTAACACCACTGGTGAGATTCCCGAGAACGTCGGCGTCGAGATGTCGTGTGGCAGTTGTCACGGCGGCAGCGACCTCGGCATGAGCCAGGGACTGCCCGGTCAGGACATCGACATGATCCCGCTGGTCGGAACCACCGCCGACCTGCCCGAGTGGACCTCTCGGCGCGACCGGATGCGCGACACCCGGCAGCGACTGATGGGCTGTTTCGACCGCAGCATGAACTCCCAGGCCTCCGAAGAGGGAACGCCCGAATACGACAGCCGCGAGATGCAGGCCATGGAGGCGTACATGCAGTGGCTGAGCGAGGGAGTCCCGGTGAAGGGCCAGCCCTACTGGTCGCACCTGAACAAGGCCGAAGGTGACGAGGAGGTTCCGGTCGAGGAGATCAACCCCGTCCGCGGTGCTGAGCTGTACCTCGAGAACTGTGCCTCCTGTCACGGCGAGGACGGACAGGGTATCGAGGGCACCGCCACGACGCTATGGGGTCCCGAATCCTTCAACGACGGTGCGGGAATGTCCCGCCTCTACACGTCGTCGGCGTTCATCCGAGAGGCGATGCCGTACGGCTCGCCCCACACCGTGAGTGACTGGCGCGACGTCCAGGACATAGCCGGCTTCATGAACGGCCACGACCGCCCCGAGTTCGAGGGCAAAGAAGAGGACTTCCCGACTGCCGGTCCGCCGGAGGAAGGCGTCTACTACGATCGGACTCAGGAAGAACTCGGCTACGACATGAACCCGATGCGGAAGAAACTCGAGCTAGCCGGTATCCCGACGGGTACCGAAGAGCTCAGCGAGGACGACATTCCGGACGACGTCGATCGGTACGACCAGCCGCTCCGGAACGAGTCGGTCGACGACGCGGACAGCTGATCGACAACCGAACGGACGCGTCGTCCGTTCCGATCCGTCACGTTCTTTTGAGCAGTCCCGAAAATAGAGTCGATAATGCTCGAGACGCCGGGACTGGTCGCGGTCTTCGCCGCGGGAGTGCTCACCGCGCTGACGCCGTGTTGTCTCCCAATGATTCCACCCCTGCTCGCGGGTAGTTCCGGCCACCGGTTTCGACCGGTTGCGATCGTCACCGGGAGCATCGCGTCGTTTACCGCGCTCGGAATCGTGAC
>NZ_AOIA01000033.1 GCF_000337695.1 Natronococcus jeotgali DSM 18795 | reverse complement strand
GGTAACCCGGTTTACGACCGCCGTCGAGAACGCCCATCACCCGCTGGTCGGCGGGTTCGTGCTCGGATTGTTTCTGGGCGTCATCTGGCTGCCGTGTGTCGGGCCCGTCCTCGGGAGCGTCCTCGCGTTCGTCGGTACCTCCGGAGACGTCGCGCAGAGCGCGACGCTGCTGTTTACCTACGGGGTCGGGTTCTCGGGACCGCTGTTGCTCGTCGCGTACGGTGGCAAGCGGGCCGGAAACACCCTCACCGATCGCGTTCGATCACTCGATCGGCCCGCCCTGATACGGCGGCTGAGCGGGTACGCGCTGGTCGTGACGGGCGTTGGTCTCCTCTTCGAACTCGACAAGGCCTTGCTGGCGGTGTTCGTTCGGTGATCGGCCGGCTACTCGTTCCGAATTGACTCGCTCTTGAAGACGGACCACCCGCTACTGGGCGTTGAAAAAACCTAAGTCGTGGTCGTTCGATGAGTGACGGTATGCGTACGCTCTCAGGACAGCTTGGGTCACTCATCAGGTTGTTCCGTCATATCATGTGGAGCCGGGTTGTGAGGTGGGGGGCCTTCGGGTTCGGACTGCTCTCGCTGACGCTCGTCTTCGGATTCGCGTCCCGAACGATGTACGGCATCGATCACGGGATCAACCTCATCGCCTACTGGCATATTCCCATCGCGTTTCTGACCGCTGGCGCGCTCTCCGCGACGTTCGTCGGAAGCGTTCTCTATCTCAAGTACGAAGGCCGGTTCTGGAATCGACTCGCCCACAGCGGTGGCGAGATCGGATTCCTGTTCGCGACGCTAACGCTCGTCACGGGGAGCCTGTGGGGGCGGGTCGTCTGGAACTCCTGGTGGGAGTGGAGTGACGTCCGACTCGTGACCTTTCTCATGGTCTGGTTCATCTACGCGGGCTATCTCGTCGTCTACGCTTCGACCGAACGAGGGAACGACGAGCGGTACGCCGCAGTCTACGGGACGATCGCCTTCGTTACTGTGCCGATCACCTACACTGCCGGTCGACTGTGGACACCGACGTTTCACGAGCCGACCGTGGCCAACCCCGATGTGAGCGCGAATATCGACCCGCTGACGCTGGGAGTCTCGCTGCTCGCGCTGGCGCTGCTTTACATCTACCTGATGGCGATCCGAATCCGACTGCACGAACTCGAGGACAGGATTGCCTTCCGAAAGGAGGAGGTTGCGTAACGATGGAGCCGTTCCTGGTTGCCGCCTACGGGGGAATCTTCGTTGCGTTGTTTGCGTACATCCTGTATATGCAGCGCCAGCTACACCGGGTCGAAAAGCAACTGCGCGACCTGCAGTGAGCCACAGTGTACCGATCCTGGCACCGCGACCCAGATCGGAACCGGACTCCGTATATGCTCTCATCGGATTCCGATCCTGATCGATGTTTCGAGGAGAGCGGGCCGCTACGAGCGCAAAAATACTGAAGAGCTAAACCGGGCCCCGTCTGGGGCCCCTCGAAGTCGTTAAATGACGCGGTTCTGCAGGTAGTCGAGGTGCTTCGCGTTGTAGACGATCTTGACCTCGTCGGTCTCGGCGGAACCGATGCAGGTCAGTCGAACGTTCTTCTCCTCGACCTCCTCGTCGGAGAGGATCTGCTGCATGTCCATGTCGATCTCGCCCTCCTTGACGATGGCCGCGCAGTTCGCGCAGGCGCCTGCACGGCAGGAGAAAGGCCAGTCGTAGCCCTGGGCCTCGGCGGCCTCGAGGATGTACTCGCCCTCGGCGACGTCGAGGGTGCCGTAGTCCTCATCGTCGAGGCCAGCGTCGGCGGCCTCCTCGAAGAGGTCGTCGTCGTCCATGTCCCAGCCCTGGTCGTCCAGTACTTCGTAGTTGAGGTATTCTACCGTGGGCATCACACGACGATTCGAGGCCCGCATTGGTATAGCTTGCTGTTCGATCCGACCCACTGCCGGCGACTGCAGGCGTCTTCCTGACTAACGGGGCTCTGAAGCCGGAACGTGTCTTATCAGTTACCGGAATCGACGGTCCGCGGCCGCGGGCGAGCGATCGAAGCGCGTCACAGGCCGAATACGGGGACGAACCGGAACGTGAGGAAGGCGCCGACCGTCGAGATGACCGGGACGACGTTTTGCATGAGGATGACTCGAGCCGTCGTCGACGGATCGAACAGATCCGACGCCTGCGGGATGTCCTCGGGGTCTTCCTCGCCGATCTCCGGGGGCTGTTCGCCCTCCTCCTCGGCGGTGAGCGCCCCGACCGAGACGCGCGTCTCCTCGCCCCTGCGGGCGTCCGAGAGCGTCGTCGTCCGCGTGGCACGTCCCCAGCCGAGTCCGATGATGCTCATCGTCGCGATGACGACGAAACTCGCCGGAATGCCGATCGTCGACAGGATGATCACGATCGTCGAACTGATGACCGCGACCACGATCGCAGCCGTCAGCGGCAGGTTCGTGATGTCGTTGCCGAGCGTATCGAGGGTGCGACGGGCGATCGTGAAACAGCCGACGGCGACCGCGGCCGATCCGAGCAGGATCAGCGGAACCATATCGACGTCGCCGGTGCCGTAGATCGGGGCGATCGCGTTGGCGATGTTGCTCGTCCCCGAGGAAAAGCCCATCAGACAGCCGATCCCGACGACGACGAACGCGCCCGTGATTTCGCGTCGATCGGCGTCGTCTCCGAACTGCAGACGCGGGACGGCCCCCGAGCGATCGACCGTGATCATCTCCCGTCCCTCTCGGTTGCCCTCGATAGCGATCCACTCGTTGATCCGCGGGTAGAAGTACCGACCGACGACGCCCGCGACCCAGAAGCCGATAATCGGAGCGACGACCCACCAGATGACGATCTGGCCGAGGACGGCGAAGTCGAGTTCGCCGGCCGCGAGTCCGAGCGCCGCGATAGCGCCGACGGCCGTCATCGACGTCGAGGCGGGAACGCCGGCGTAGTTACCGAGAAACAGCGCGCTCCCGATGAAAAAGAGCACGGCGACGTTCGAACGGACCGTGAAGATATCGGTGGTGTGTACCAGCTCCTCCCCGAGCGTCGTGACGACCTGGGGCCCGATCGTAATCGCACCGAGGAAGAAACAGACCGACATCAGTGCGGCCGCCATGAGCTTCGTGATCACGTTGGCGCCGACGGCCGGTCCGAACGCGGGACCCGTCGTCGCGCCGCCGATGTTGTAGCCGACAAAGACCGCGACGAGGAGGCCGACGACGAGCAGTGCTTCCGTCACGGCTACTACTCGAGCCGCGGGCCCTAAAAGCGCGCCTATTCGAACGCCGGCCCCGGACCGCGCTCTCTCGGCGGGTCGGCGTCGCCGGAGTCAGTCGCGCGCCCGATCCGGGCGGCGCCGCGGGGTCTCGAGCGGAGCGGTCGGCCCGACGGGGTCGCGGGTTCGCCGCCGCTCGCAGTTCCTTGCCAAAGAATTTCAATCGGTAGTACCGTACGAAACGCCACTGTGTGTTTCGATAGGGTACTCGCTCGACGGACAGAACCGGGACCGCCCTCCGACCGGAGCGACCGCGTCAGTCGACACCGCTGGATCGACCGCCCGAACGGAGCGGGTGAGTCGCGACGATGCTGAACCCGATCCGCGTCGACGCGGCCGTCGACCTCGCCTACGGGGCATTGATCGCGCTTTCGATCGTGATGATCGCCACGCTCGAGACGAACATCGGCGTCGCGTTCGGGGTCGGCGTGTTCGCCTCCTACGTCGTTCACGTCGTCTGGAAGATGGCCCGCTTCGATCCCGACTGGATGACCGAGGCGGTCGAGGAGACCGTCGAGAGGGAAGTCAGCGAAGTGCAGGCACAGGTCGAGGAAACGGTCGAAGAAGCCGTCGGCGAGACGGTCAAAGAGCAGGTCGACGAGGTGCAGGCGCGGGTCGAAGCCGTCGACGAGCGCGTCGATCGGCGCCCCCGGGAGGAAGAGGTCGAGGAAATTGTCGAGGAGTCGGTCGAGGACGAGTCGGAGACGTAGCGGATCGGCGGCGCGTCAGCGAACGATCGTTACCGGTACCGTCGCCCGCTTCGAGACCGTCTCGGCGACGTTGCCGACGAGGAACCGACGCGTCGCGCGGTTTCGATCCTTCCCGTGTGCACCGAGCATGATCGCGTCGTAGTCGTCCGCGCGGTCGATGACGTTTCGAGCCGGATGACCGATACCGACGATCGTCCGGATCTCTCGGTCCCGCTCGTCGGCGACTTCGAGGGCGCGGTCGAAAACGGGCTCGGCGCGGTCGGCGGCGGCGTCGCTGAGGTCGTCCTCGAGAGTAAGCCCCACCGCGTCGCCCATCATCATCGACGGAACGCCGACGACGTGCAAGACCGTGATCTCGGCGTCGGGGTGGTTATCGAGGGCGTACTCGAGGGCGTGACTGGCGGGTTCGGAGTCGTCCATCGGAACGAGAATTCGCGAGAGCATTGGCCGAGATACGATATCCGGTGACGTAAGTCCCCCGTCGATCAGGCGACGCCCGGAAGGAGCCTAAAGAACCCGTAGGCAAGCAGCGTCGACATCGACGGGCCGATGATCCACATCGAGATGTACTTGATCACCGCTCGAGGGTTGAACAGGTCGCTCCCGTGGAGCACCTCCTCGGTCTCCGCCTCGCCGATCGGGGGCGCCGGTTCGTCCGCCTTCTCCTCGGCGACGATCGCGCCCAGTTCGATATCGCGCTCGCGAGCCTCGCTATCGCGGGTAACCGCCTCGCGGAAGGTGATCGGGCGCGTCGCTCGACCCCAGCCGATCCCGACGATCGTCATCACCGTTCCCATCACGAGGCTGATCGGGATCCCGATGTAGGAGAGGACCGTCGTGATCGTCGAAGCGGTCACCATGACGAACAGCGCCGCGAGCAGCGGAATGTCGCTCAACTCGCCGCCGACGGAGTCCATCGTCCGGCGAGCGATGGTGAATCCGCCGAGCCCGATCGCGAGTGTGGCGATGCCGACCGCGGTGTTTACCTCCAGTCCCGCGTCGCCGACCAGCGGCGCGGCGGCGTTCGGAACGTTGCTCGCGCCGGCGCTGAACGCCATGTAACAGCCGATGACGAGGACGACGACCGTGGTAGCGAACTCGGTCCAGGTCGTGTTCGGCCCGAACGCCGGCTTCGGGACCGTCCCCCGGTGCTCGAGGGTCAGTAACGGCCCGTCGGTCGTTTCGATGTCGACCCGGCGGTTGACTGCTGGGTAGATGTACCGGCCGATAATACCGCCGATCCAGAAGCCGATAATCGGCGTCACGACCCACCAGGAGATGATCTCGGCGATCGTTGCGTAGTTGAGCGTTCCGGTCGCCAGCCCCAGTCCGGCGATGGCGCCGACCGTCGTCATCGACGTCGGCACGGGGACCCCGAAGACGTTGGCGACGAGGATGCCGAGTCCGATAAAGAAGAGGACGGCGACGCCCGACGACAGCGTGAGATCGGTCGTGATGATCCCCTCGCTGAGCGTCTCCATCACGTTCCGCCCGACGGTGATCCCGCCGAAGAAGACGAAGACGGTCATAACCGCCGCAGCCGTCGTTTTCGTGACGATTCCAGCGCCGACCGAGGGTCCCCAGGTGATCCCGGTCGAGGAGCCGCCGATGTTGAAGCCGACGAAGATCGATGCGATCACTCCGACTACTAGAAGAGTCTCGACCATTGTTGGGTACTGCGAGTGGTATCTTCAAGTAGTTGCTGAACCTCTTTTATACGCCACGATGATACTGAAACGGGCGGGGGCTTCGGGAGCGCTCCCCTCTGCGGTAGCCCCTTCGACTATCGAACGGTCCGGGCGTCAGACACCCCAGAAGTACGCGATCCCGAGCACGGTGACGATCGACAGGAGCAACTGCAGGGGTGCGCCGACCCGGAAGTAGTCGGTGAAGCGATATCCGCCGGGACCGTAGACGAACAGGTTCGTCTGGTAGCCGATCGGTCCCAGAAAGGAGGTGCTGGCCGCGAAGGTGACGGCGAAGACGAACGCGAGCGGGTTCGCGCCGATCCCAGCCGCCGCAGCCGCCCCGACCGGGATCATCAGGACGACGCTTGCGTTGTTGCTGACGACCTCCGTGATCAGCCCCGTGACGATGTAGAACAGCCAGAGGACGACGATCGTCGGCAGGAAGCCCGCCGTCGAGACGACCAGCCACGCGAGGTAGGCTGCGGCGCCCGACCCCTCGAGGGCGATCCCCAGCGGGATCACGCCCGCAAGCAGGAAGATGACGTCCCACTCGACGGCGTCGTACAGCTCGTTCGGCTCGAGGACGCCCGTCACGACCATCGCGACGACCCCGCCGAGCGCCGACAGCAGGATCGGGTAGAGATCGAGGGCTGCGACTGCGACGACGCCGATCATGATCGCGACGGCGATGGGCGCCTTGTCGGCTCGGTACTCGGGCCGGGGCGGCTCGCGGGCGACGATCACGTCCTCGCGGCGCGAGAGTCGATCGAGGGTCTCCTGTGGGGCCTGGACCAACAGCGTGTCGCCGACGTCGAGCCGCCGGCCGACGATCCGATCGCCGACGAGTTCGCCGCGGTGGCGAAACCCGAGGACGGCCGCACCGAACTCCTCGCGGAACGCCTCCGGATCGAGCCGCCGGCCGACGAGCCGCGAGTCGAGCGAGACGACCAGCTCGGTGACGATTCCGCCCTCGTCGCCGTCCGAGAGGTCGACCGTCGATCTCGGGTTGCCGACGTGCTCTACGCCCTCGAGGTCCGCGATGGCGGCGATCGCCCCCCGATCGGTGCGAACGACGAGGACGTCGCCTTCCCGAAGCCGAACGTCCTGCCGGGGGGCAACCGAACGATCTCGATCCCGCACGACCTGGACGACGTCGACCTCCGATCCGAACATCGCGGTCGCGTCGCCGACGGTCTCGTCGACCAGCGGGGAGCCGGGGACGACCGCGACCTCGGCGACGTAGTCGCCAACCGCGTACTCCTCGAGGTAGTCCGCCCGCGGCGGCACCCGCTCGGGGAGGAGGAAGTGGCCGACGAAGATCAGATAGAGCGCCCCCGTGACGACGACGAGCGCGCCGAGTTGCGTGAACTCGAACATCGAGAAGGCGTGGAGTTCGGGATACTCCTCGCTCAGCCTGGCGCTGACGTCGCTCGCCAGGAGGTTCGTCGAGGTGCCGATCAGCGTGAGCATCCCCCCGACCTGGGAGGCGTACGACAGCGGGATCAGCAGTTTGGACGGCGAGGTACCACCCCGGTTCGCGACGTCGGTGACGACCGGGACGAGCAGGGCGACGATCGGCGTGTTGTTGAGAAAGCCCGAGGCGGGACTCGTCGCGAGCACGGTCGCGAACAGCTGCTTGCGAACGCTGTCGCCCGCGTAGGCGGCCATCCGCCGACCGAGTTCCTGGACGAGCCCCGTGCGGGCGACCCCGCCGCTCAGGATCAACATCGCGAGCACCGTGATCGTCGCGTCGTTCGAGAAGCCCGAGACGCCGGTGCTCGGATCGACGCCGGTCCAGGGCTCGAGGACGACCACCACGACGATCAGCAAGATTGCGGTGACGTCGATCGGCAGCCGTTCGGTGAGAAAGAGAACGAGCGCGAGGACGACGACGCCGAGCACGACGAGGACGTCCGTCGTCAGCTCCGGCTGGGTCGTCACCTCCTGGGTGAGCACCAGGCGCACCGACATACTGCGTTCTCACTCTCACCCGACAGGTAACAGTTCCGGACGAACGCCGGACAGTCGGCGTCCGATGGCAGTTGGCGAAACCGTCGCCTTTACTCGTCTCGACCGCGCGCACTCGAGTATGAACGCGAACGGGTTCGAGGTGATCCCCGCGGTCGACGTCCAGGACGGCGAGGTCGTCCAGCTGGTCCAGGGCGAGCGCGGCACGGAGAAGGCCTACGGCGACCCCGTCGAGGCCGCCGAGCGGTGGATCGACGCCGGCGCGGAGGCCCTCCATCTGGTCGACCTCGACGGCGCCTTCGAGGGCGAGCGCGGGAACGCAGACGCGATCGACGCCGTGATCGACGCCGTCGACGTCCCGACCCAGCTGGGCGGCGGCATCCGAACCGCGGCCGACGCCGCCGACCTGCTCGAACGCGGCGTCGATCGGGTCGTCCTCGGCACCGCGGCCGTCGAGAATCCCGACATCGTCGCCGAGATCAGCGAGGCACACCCCGACAGCGTGGTGGTTAGCCTCGACGCCAAGGACGGCGAGGTCGTCGTCGAGGGCTGGACCGAAAGCGCCGGCGTCTCGCCAGTCGAGGCCGCCGAGCGGTACGCGGAACTCGGCGCTGCCGCGATCCTCTTCACGAACGTCGACGTCGAGGGCCGGCTCGAGGGCGTCGCCACCGAACCCGTCCGAGAACTCGTCGAGGCGGCCGAGATTCCGGTGATCGCCAGCGGCGGGGTCGCGACCCTCGAGGACGTGCGGGCGCTCGAGGCCGCCGGCGCCGGCGCGGTCGTCGTCGGGAGCGCGCTGTACGAGGGCGAGTTTACGCTCGAAGAGGCCCGGGCCGCAGTCGACGGGGACTGACTCGCGTTCGTCGACGGCTACGACTTCCAGAACGCCGGCGTCAGCAGGACGAGAACGGGGATGATCTCGATGCGGCCGATCCACATCATGATCACCATCACGGCCCGAGAGGCGACCGAGAAGCCGGCGTAGTTCTCGAGCGGGCCGGCCCGCTCGAAGGCGGGACCGATGTTCAGAAAGATCGAAGCCGCGGCGCCCATCGCCTCGAACTCGCCGACGGGATCGGCCGTTCTGGCGGNGATGTCCCGCACCGTCTCCTCGTCGACGACCTCGGTGCCAAGCCGGAGCGGGCGAACCGCCTCGGGGTGGACCGACGTAAAGAGGCTCCGGCGGAACGCCTTCAGCGTCACCAGCCAGCGAAGGGACTTGATCGAGCAGGTCGTCGACCCGGCCATCCCGCCGAGGAACATACAGAGAAACAGCAGGTGCTTCGCGCCGGGACTCCACAGATCGAAGTCCGTCGAGGCGTACCCCGTCGTCGTCACCATCGACGTGACGTTGAACAGGCCGTGACGGATCGTCGCCTCGAAGCCCGCGGTCACGTCGGGATCGAGCAGGAGAATCGCGGCGACCAGTGTGGCGAAAAACGCCAGCGTGCCGGCGTAGAACCGAAACTCCTGGGACCTGAACGGACGGCGGTAGTTGCCCTGCGTGACGTAGTACAGCAGGACGAAGTTCGTCGATCCCAGGAACATGAACGGGATGACCGCCCACTGGACGGCCGGCGAGAAGGCGCCGATGCTTTCGGGCTCCGGCGAGAATCCGGCGGTGGAGACGCTCGTCAACGCGTGCGAGATGGCGTTGAAGAGGTTCATGTTGGGCCCGAGGCCGACGAGGTGTAACGCGTAAAACGTCGCGGCCGCCAGCGCGGTGAGCCCGACGTACAGCCCCCAGATGAGGCGGGCGGTCTCGTCGATGTGCGGGCGAAGTTTGCGGACGTTCCGCGTCTGGGTTTCCGTCTCCATCAGCTGTGCGCCACCGACCATCAGGCTCGAGAGCAGCCCGATCGCGACGATCAGGATCCCGAGCCCCCCGAGCCACTGGAGCAGCTGGCGCCAGAGCAGGATCGCCCGCGACTGGTTCGCGAAGTCCCATCCGCTCATCACCGTCGCGCCCGTCGTCGTCAGCCCGCTCATACTCTCGAACAGCGCGTTGACCGGGCCCCCGAGCCCGCCGTGAAACGCCGATTGCGGGTCGGCCGCGAGTCCGGCGACGAAAAAGGGAACGGCGCCGATCGCGCCGACGCCGAGCCAGGTGAGTGCGACCATCAGGAACGCCTCGCGCTGCGCGAGCGAGCGTTCCGTAGAGAGGCGCTCGAGCGCGAATCCGATCGTCGCCGTAAGGACGATCGCGGTCACGAACGGCAACAGGTCGTCGCCGTCGAGAACGGCGAGCGCCAGCGGCGCCGCCATGGGAACGGCGAGCCACTTGAGCACCGTTCCGACGAGGCTACAGCTCGAGCGCCAGTCGACGCGGATGGTCACGCTACCACGACGGTGTGCGTGGCGGGTAGATAATGGGTTCGGAACGCGGACGGACGGCAGGGGGTGCCCGCGACGACGACCGCCCCCGGGGTGGATCACAGCGGCACAGCACAGAGGCCCACGGCTTCAGCCGTCGGTAGCTGGCGCTCGATTGTGATCGTGGCCGACGTAGAGCGCGACGGCGTTTCCCCCTAACAGAACGGCGAACGCCAGCACGGCTCCGGGATCGTCGAGTCCGTGCACGAGCAACGGAACGTGGACGAACGGGAGGACGATCGCGGTCCAGAACGCGAGAAACCGCGCGGGGCCTGTAATCGAACGGACGAGCCGGCTGCGATACCGATCCGCTCCGGCGGCGTCCGGATCGGTGGGGGCGACCGAGTCGTTCGAGAGCGGGGAGTGGTTCGACATGGAAGCGTAACCTACCTCGTTACGTCAGACACGTTCACCGTATCCATCATATAGTCGGTAGAACGTTACGTCGGGTTAGCGCTATTTCACCGTAACGTCGCGCCGAGACGGACGTTTCGAAACCGGTTCAGAACAGGTTAGAAATTTTATAACCACTGCTGTCTCACTCGTTTACGGGACGGCCCGCGCCGCCGAGCGGAACCGCCTTGTACCGCCGGCGGCATCGATCCGGCATGACCGACCGGACGGCAACGGTAACCCGCGACACGAGCGAGACGACCATCGAGTGTACCGTCGGGATCGACGGCGACGGGGTAGCCGACGTGGAGACGGGAATCGGCTTCCTCGATCACATGCTGACGTCGCTTGCCAAACACGGCCTGTTCGACCTCGAGGTCAACTGCGACGGCGACCTCGAGATCGACGACCACCACACCGTCGAGGACGTCGCGATCGTGCTGGGGACGGCGATCGACGAGGCGCTGGGCGATCGGTCGGGGATCGTCCGCTACGCGGACCGACGCGTGCCCTTAGACGAGGCCGTCGTGGACGCCGTCGTCGACGTCAGCGGCCGCCCGCGGTTCTACTTCGACGGCCGGTTCTCCCAGGACGCGATCGGCGAGTTCACGAGCGACATGGCCCGTCACTTCGGGGAGTCGCTCGCGATGAACGCCGGGCTAACGCTGCACCTCGCCGTCGACGGCGAGAACGCCCACCACGAGGTCGAGGCGCTGTTCAAGGCGCTCGCGCGAACCCTCGACGACGCGACCCGGATCGACGAGCGGCGGGAGGGAACTCCGAGCACGAAGGGGACGCTGTAGCGGCCTCGGCGGGCGTCGATCACCGATCCTTATACCGCGGCCCGCGTACGCCCGGACAGACATGTTCGACGAGATCATGGAGAAGTTCGAGGGATCGCCGAGCCAGCAGGCGGTGATCCGTCTGCTGCTCGAGCGCGGGTTCTCCGTCAACGACGACGGGCGGGTCGTCTCGGGCGGCATCGAGATCCCGAACACCGGGATCGCACGGGAGATCGGCGTCGACCGACGGGTCGTCGACTCGACGACCGACGCCATCCTCGAAGACCCCGAGCTCCGGCGGATCTTCCAGAACATCTCGCAGGTACCGAGCCTGATGGATCTGGCGCCGGTGCTCGATCTGACGGTGCTGTCGATCGCGGTCGACGACGCCGACCGGAAGGGGATCGTCGCGACGATCACGGGCACCCTGGCCGACCACGACGTTTCGATCCGCCAGACGATCAGCGAGGACCCCGAGTTCACCGACGAGCCCCGGCTCTACCTCGTGACGGATCAGGATCTTTCGGGCGAGGCCATCACCGAGATCCGCGACCTCGAGTTCGTCCGCAAGATCGAACTCCAGTGAGCCCTCACTGGGGGGCGCGCTCCTCGAGGATCGCCTCGAGCGCGCTCGTGAGCTCCTCGAACCGCTCCATCGACATATCGTCGGTCGTCACCCAGACGCCGTGGCCCCCTCGGATGACCCGCGTCAGGTAGCCGTTCTCGAACATCCGAATCGTCGCCTCGTACTCGCCGAGCTGGGTGTTTCTGTAGGCCGACTGGGAGTGAAAGCCGCGTCGCTCGTGCTCGGCGAAGCCGACCAGATCGGCGGTCCGATCGAGATCCGAGCGGAGGTACGCCTGTTCGACGTCGTCCTCGGTGAAGTAGGTGATACTCCGGAGTTCGTCGCCGACGGTGGTTCGGCAGGCGCTGCGGAGTTCGTCGGCGAAGGCCTCGTCGATGATCGCGTCTTCCATGCGGTGACAGACCGTGTCAAAGACCAATAACGTAGCGGATGCGGCATCCCGGTAGCGGCGACCGACGGGCTCTTTTCGGTCGCGTGAGTACGGCCCACATGATCGATCCGGGACGAGGGCGGGGTGGTCCCGCGTGAGCGAGACGTACCGAACCGTCGCCGACGCCGCGACGGCGACGTTCGTCGTTCGGGGATCGGAGTTTCTCGGCCACGTCCGCCCCGTCGAGTCCGTCGACGCCGCCGAGGCGTTCGTCGACCGCGTCGCCGCGGAGTACGACGACGCGACCCACAACGTCCCCGCCTACCGGGTGCGAGCCGAGCCCGACGGGGAGTTCTTGCGGGAGTACTCGAGCGACGACGGCGAACCCTCGGGGTCGGCCGGGAAGCCGGCGCTGAACGTCCTCACCCAGCAAGACCTCGAGAACTGCGCAGTCGTCGTCACCCGCTACTACGGCGGGACGAACCTCGGCGTCGGCGGGCTCGTGCGGGCCTACTCGCGAGCGACGAAGGAGGCCGTCGAGGAGGCGGGAATCGTCGAGGAGCGACCCAGCGAACGGGTGACGGTCACCGTCGACTACGACGACTCCGGCACCGTCCGCAGCGTCCTCGAGAGCGAGGCCCTCGAGTTCGAGGCCGACTACGAGGCCGCGGTCACCTTCGACGTTCGGGTTCCGCTCGCGGAGGCCGAAGCGCTGCGGGATCGGCTCCGGAGCGCGACCAGCGGGCGGGCCGACCTCGCGTAGTTACGGGACGGACCGCGCGTTCGCGCCCGCAGCCTCGAACCGCCGTTCGATCGTCTCCCGGACGGCCTCGAGATCGGCGAGCTCCGAGCGCTCGAGGCGGACGTCGAACAGCCCGCGATCGAGGACGAGTTCGTCCTCGCGCAGCCGGACGTGGGCGACGTCCTCCCAGGGGACGAACGTCTTCGTGAACGGGCGACGCTTGACGAGTCCGTCCTCGTGGACCCGGATCTCGGGGTCGACACCCCACGGCGTCCGCCAGCGGCCCTCGATCGCGCCGGCGACGATCCAGCCCAGCGCGATCAGGAGCCAGACGACGGCGGCCGCGAAGTTCCCGTCGATAGCGTTGCCGAGCGCCAGAAATCCCCAGAGTACCGCGAGTAACGCGTCGGCTTTGCCGCCGCCGGGCGGCGTCCAGTTCCAGGTACCGATCGGCTCGTCCGCGGCGGCCGTCTCCACGTACTCGGTCCGAGCGACGGCGCCGAGGACGTAGCCGACCACGAGAACGGCGAGCGACGACCCGGTCGCGACGAGGGCCGAGGCGATCGGCGACCACGACCAGGTGGCGGTCGCCGCACCGAGAAGCCCCGGAACGCCGGGTAGGACGAGCAGCGCGCGGCGACGGCGGCTCCGCCCGAGACGGATCGCGAGATCGTCGTCGAGCCGCGCGGCGACGATTCCGAGAATCGTTCCGGTCGCGAGGCCGCCGACGAAGACCGCAGCGAGGACGGCGTCCGAGACCTGCCCGGTCGCCGCTACGGAGGCGGCGATCCCGGCGACGAGAACGCCGAGGTAGAGACCGAGAGCGATCCGGAACCCGCGACTCGAGGAGTCGACGGGGTGTTCGCTGGCGTCGGGCATACTCCCACCTACGTCGGACTGGTTAAAATAATGACTGGATCGGGGCTTAGTCGTCGCTGGCGGTCGTCGCGGACGGCCGCGCGTCGGCCTCCTCGAGATCGGCCCGCGAGCGGTTGCGGTAGGTCAGCGCCGCGAGCATCGCCAGGCCGATCCCCCGGAGCGCGGCGGTGAGCTCGAAGATCGTCAGCGCCGAGGGGACGCCGGCGAGCGCGAGGATCCCCTCGAGGAGCAACAGCGGGATCTCGGGCACCATCAGCAGGATCGACGCGACCGAGTACAGCGCGCGCCTCGTGGGCGTCACCCTGGCGTACTGGTAGCCGATGATCGTCACCCCGAGGGCGTAGACGCCGACGAACATGCCGAGCACGGGAATCACGATCTCGGGGACGACGTAGCCGATGTCGGTGACGTCCGCCCAGCCCGCGACCTCGCCGTCCCGCAGGAACAGGATGCCCGGCGAGAAGACGAAGGCGAACGGCACCAGCACCTTGTTCAGCGAGAGCAGGAACGCCAGCGACGCCGTCTTCATCTCCTCGGCCTTCGCGACCCCGGCCCCGGCGAAGGCGGCGACGGCGACCGGGGGCGTGACGTCGGCCATCAGCCCCCAGTAGAGCACGAACAGGTGGGCGGCGAGCACGACGACGCCGGCCTCGACCAGCGGCGCCTCGAGCATCGCGACCAGGATGATGTACATCGCGGTCGTCGGCATCCCCATTCCGAAGATGATCGCGGCGACGCCCGTCAGCGCGAGCAGGAGCAACATCGAGTCGCCGCTGATGTCGCCGATGAGCGCGGCCAGGTTCGGCCCCAGCCCGGAGACGCTGATCACGCCCGGCACGACGCCCGCGGCGGCGACGGCGACGACGACCGTCGTCGCGGTGCGGGCGCCCGAGTCCATCGACTTCAGGAGGAAGCTTCCGAACCGGTAGGCCCGATTGCCCGAGAGCGCGGGTCGGCCGAACGCCGCGGCGCTTCGCTCGGCCGCGACCTCGACCTCGTCGTCGAACTCGAGCAGCGGCGCCTCGGCGCGGGGCCGCAGGAGGACGAAGGCGACGCCGACGAGGAGCGCGCCCGCGGCGAGATCGCCGACCGCGGCCGACAGCGCTGCCTCGAGCGCCAGTGGGTCGGCGTCGACCGTCCCTCCGAGGCCGGCGATCGATCGAACCGCGTCGCCGATCCCGGCCCCGACGGTCGCGTAGGCGCCGGCCTGGGCGGCAAACAGCGCCGCGATCGTCGCGAACAGCGGGCCTCGGGTGCGCTCGTCGTAGGCGGCGACGACCGCCAGCAGGGCGACGACGGCGACGATCGTGAGCCAGCCGGAGCGGTTGATCGAGAGCCGCGCGATCACGAGGTAGTACAGCAACAACGCGAGCGGGATGAGGTAGAACCAGCCGGTCCGCAGCGCGGAGCGAACGTCGGGCAGTTCGGAGCGGGGGATCCCGCCGATATCGCCCCGGACCGCCTCGAAGTGAACCATCACCCACATCCCGAAGAAGAAGGCCAGTGCGGGCAGCGTCGCGGCGATGATCACGTCGGCGTAGGGGGTCCCCGTGAACTCGACGATGAGGAAGGCCGCGGCGCCCATCACGGGTGGGAGCATCTGGCCGCCCGACGACGAGGACGACTCGACGGCCCCGGAGAACTCGGGCGAGTAGCCCGAGCGTTTCATCAGCGGGATCGTAAAGGCCCCCGTCGTCACCGTGTTGGCGATCGACGACCCGCTGAGCATCCCCATGAACCCGCTCGAGACGACGCTGGCTTTCGCGGGACCGCCCTTGCGGGTCCCGGTCGCGGAGTAGGCGAGATCGATGAACCACTTGCCCGCGCCGCTCATCTCGAGGAACGCGCCGAAGAGGATGAAGATGTAGATGAACCGGACGCTGACGGAGACGGGCTGGCTGTGGACCCCCGCCTCGACCGTGTACCAGAGGTTGTACATGATGTTCGCCCAGTTGTCGGGCTGGACCCACAGGGCGCCGATCGCCGAGTCCTGGGGAACGAGGTACCCCCACCGGGCGTACGCGATAAACAGCCCGACCAGCGACGCGAGCACCAGCCCCAGCGCCCGGCGGGTCGCCTCGAGGACCAACGCCATCCCGAGGACGGCCAGCACGAAGGCCGCCGAGACGTCGGCGATCGGGACGCCGACCGCGCTCAACGCCCCCTCGAACGGGGCCAGCACCGGGAATATTTCGGGCAGCGTTTGCGTATCTTCGAACCGGAGGACGGCGATGCGCTGAATCTCGTCGTACTGCGTCGCGGTGTAGTACGCCGGTAGCGCGGCGAGAACCGCCAAGAGCACGTCGACCGGCGCGATTCGGTTCATTTCCGGATCGAGGAAGAACCACCCGACGGCGCCGGAGATCCTCGCGGTCGCTCGGGTCACTGGGTGGTCGTCGCCGAGACGGTTTCCGACCGCGGGCTCGATCCGACCGAGCCGACGGGCGAGGAACCCGTCGCCCCGGCTCGTCGGGAACAGCAGGAACGCCAGTACCAGCCCGAACGCGACGTGGATCGCGTTGATCTGTAGCTGCTGGAAACCGACGAGCCGATACTCGCCCACGAACGGAAGCGTCGCTTCGAACGCGTACCCCCGCGCGGCGATCCACATCTGGAACGCCGAGAACGCGATGGCGATCAGGGAGACGATCGCGATCGCCGGCCCCCGGTGGGACCGACGCCGCTGGACCTCCTCCATGAGTTGCTGTTGTTCCTCGTCGCTGAGTGTCTCCTCGTCCTCCCTGTCTACGCTCATGAGTGCGTCTCGGTCATTCCTGCTGGCGTTCGTGATGTGTTCGTTTCGATTCGCTTCCCCGGGTCCCGCCGGCGACGGCGTCGCCGATCCCCCGGTCGGTCAGAAACAGGACCACGCGACCGTCGGCGACCTCCGCGAGCGGGTACCGTCGCTCCCCCACGATCAGTTCGTGGCCCGCGATCTCGCCGGGCGCGACCCGAAGCTCGTCGTGGACCGTCGAGCCCTCGACCACGTACCCCTCCGCCGTTCGCTCGATGTCGCTGGTCGGCAGCCCCGCCCCGAAGGAGTGAAACACTGACCGATCGGCCCGCAGCCTCGAGCCGTCGACGACGTAGACGTCCTCGATCGGCGTCTTCTCGACGCTGTGGGTGTACGCGAGGGTCACCTCCTGTCCCTGATCGACGGGGATCTCGAACAGCCGCTCCCTCGAGTCGGCGTCGGCGACGACCAGCGTCCTGTCGGCGACGGAGGCGGCGGTGACGGCGGTCGCTCCGGACAGTGCGGCCGCCGAAACGAGAAGCGCGCGTCGGGTCGGGTGGTCCACGGTGATGTACCGACAGTCGATCGTGATCGGTGTTTCGACTCGCTACTCGTCCTCGTCGGCGGTAGCGTTATCTTCGGTAGCGTTGTCCTCGGTGGCGTTACCGTTCCCCTCGCCGGCTCCCGATCCGTCGAAGTACGCCGCCGCCCCCTCGTGGAGTTCGATCGGCATCGCCTCCTGGGCGGTTTCGACGTCGATGTACTCCGACTGGGTCGTGAAGTCGTCGACGTTGTCGAACATCGCCGTCGTGACCTCCTCGACGACCCCCGCGTCGACGCCCTCGTGGGTGGCAAGCATCGCCTGCACCGAGATCGTCTCGACGTCGTCGTCGACGCCGTCGTAGGTGCCGCCGGGGATGGTGTGCTCGGCGAGCCACTCGGCGTCCGAAAGCAGCGTCTCGCGGACGTCGCCCGACACCTCGACGAACGAGACGTCCTGGGTCGCCGCGAGGTCCTCGATCGCACCCAGCGGGTAGCCGCCGACGGTGATCGCGGCGTCGACGTCGCCGTCCCCGATCTGGTCGGCCGCCGTCCCGAAGTCGGTGTTTTGCTCGTCGAAGTCGTCGACCCCCGCCGACTCGAGGATCTGCAGCGCGTTGACCTGGGTCCCGCTGCCGGCGTCGCCGGTGTTGATCGCCGCTCCCTGGAGGTCCTCGACGGACTCGATCCCCGAATCGGCCTGGGTGACGATGTGGATCGTCTCCGGGTACAGCGAGGCGATCCCCCGGAGGTTCTCGAGCGGCTCGCCGTCGAACTGCTCGAGTTCGACGCCGTTGTACGCGAAGTAGGTGATGTCGTTTTGCACCAGCGCGAGTTCGGCGTCCTCGCGGCCGAGGCTGGCCGCGTTCTCGACGCTCGCCCCCGTCGACTGCACCTGGATCCCGTGGGGCGTCTGGTCCTCGACGATGGACTTCATGTCGCCCGCCAGCGGGTAGTACGTCCCCTCGGTCCCCCCGGCGTGCAAGGACAGCGTCTCCCCGCCCTCCTCGGGCTGGGCCTCCTCGAGGTCCTCCCCGTTGTCCCCGTTTCCGTCTCCGTCAGTCGCGTCCTCGCCGATACAACCCGCGGCACCCACGATCCCAGCAGCCCCACCGAGCGCAATGAACTTGCGCCGCTTGATATGTCGAACCATACGGAATGTATATTGTGGAATGTGGTAATAGCTGCTTCGGATTTTTCCCGGACGTTACTACGCGAACGCCCCGAACAAGAAGAACTACACTCGACGCATCGAGGAACCGCGGCGGTCGCGCGCTCGACTGGCGGCCGCCGACCCGTCCGCCGCGCGCGTCGAGCGTCGTCGGCGCGAGTCACGACGAAAACGCGCGGACAGGATCTGAGGGACCGTTTCGACTCGAGCTCGAGCGACAGAACCGCCCGACGTGGCGGCGGTTCGACCGGAAACGAAGGGGTTGGGCGACAGCCTCAGGGCGGTGGCGCCCGTCCTCTCGGGCATGGACCGAAACGTCGGCGGACTCGACCGCGCGCTGCGGGTCGCCGCCGGACTCGCCCTGCTCGCCGTCGGCTACCGGAACCGCGACCGAACGCTCGGCGCGCTCGCGGCCGTCGCCGGCGGCGACCTGCTGGCGACCGCAGTCGTCCAGCGGTGTCCCGTCAACGCCGTGCTCGGGATCGATACCTGCGGGTGAGTCGACGGGTCCGCGCTCGAACGCCTCGAGGGCGGCGCCACACGATCCGCCTACGTCGTCCGGAACGCCCGGTCGCCGGCGTCGCCCAGCCCGGGGACGATGAAGCCGTCGTCGTCCAGTCGGTCGTCGATCGAGACCGTCAGCAGGTCGGCCTCGGGGTAGGCCTCCTCGACGCGCAACAGCCCCTCGGGGGCCGACACCGCCGAGAGCACGATCAGGTTCTCCGGCTCGGGCGAGGTCTCGATGACGTGCTCGAGGACGGTACACATCGTACTCCCGGTCGCGAGCATCGGATCGGCGATGATCACCGTGTCCTCCTCGTGGATCTCGGGGAGTTTGACGTAGTCGACGGAGATGGGAAACGAGCCGTCCTCCTCGCGGCCGGCCTCCTCGTCGCGGCTCGCGCTGATGACACCCTGGCGGGCGCGCGGGAACGCCTTCAGCAGTCCCTCGACGAACGGCGTCGCCGCCCGCAGAACGTTGATGATCACGACGTCGTCCAGCCCGCGGACCCGCTCGCCCATCGTCGGCTCGAGGGGCGTCTCGATCTCGACGTACTCGGTCTCCATTCGGCCGTCGATGATCTCGTAGCCGCAGATCCGGCCGAGCTTCACGAGCCCCTTCCGGAAGCTGACCTGCTCGGTTTCGACGTCCCGAAGCTGCGAGAGCGTGTGTTTCGCGAGTGCGTGTGTCACCAGATGTGCGTTCTCTCGGTCTTCGATCGTCATTACCCGAAGTGGCGCGCGCCGGCACTTTCACGGTGTCGGTCCGCCTCGAGCGCCGAACGGGGCGTGTCCCCGCACCCCACGAGAGTGGCGATCCCACGCAGCGGCGAAACTTATGTCGGTCCAACGCATAGCAGTCGCTCAGCCGAATGGAAGAGAGCATCTCGGGATTCAAGGTTCGCGGCGATTGGGGTGACGTCGTCGAGCACGGCGAGCGCATCACGCGCGCGCTTCGGAAGACGGGCGTCCACGATCCCGACCACGACTACGGGGCCAGCTTCGCCCGCGCCTTCGAAGAGTGGGACGAGTGGCGGCCGAAGGCCCACGAGACCCTCGACGCCGACGTCAGCGAGAAGACGGCCGACCAGGCCAGCGTCGAGGAAGGGAAAGGCGAGCGCGCCGGCAAGGAACCCGACGAGGACATCCGGACCGCCGGCGAGAAACTCTCGGAGTCGTACGAACGCCTCGAGGAGGACGACGCCGACGCCGCAGTCGACCAGTGGAAGGAATCGATCGACTACGTCGCGCGGGCGGCCGACTCCGCGAGCCGGAAGGCCCTGCGGCGGGTCGAGGACACGGTCTACCAGAACGTGATGACCCAGCTCGCGCCGTACTACTTCGACAACGAACTCATCAGCGCGAACATCCAGCAGTCGACCCGCGGCGAGGGCGAGCGGTTCATCTTCGAGGTCAACGTCAACGACGACGCCCTGAAGGAGGACGTCTCCGGCCGGCTCGCCGAGTTCGAAGATTCGATCGACCGCTGGCACGTCGAGGTCGAGAAGGACACCGAAGCCGCCGAGGCGATCGAGGGCGCCGAGCCGCCGCCGGAGGCCGAGGACAACTCGAAGTCGACGACGAACTAACCCTGCTGTCGGCCCTCGACCCGGCCGATCCCCGGGACGGCGACGTGGCGCTCGACGCGAGCCATCAGGTTCGTCGCCGACAGCACGATACCCAGATAGACCAGCGCCAGCAGCGTGAAGATCGGCATGTACTCGAACGTCGAGGAGGCGATCCGGCTGGCGCGGTAGTACAGCTCGGGAACGGTGATAAAGCCCGCCAGCGAGGAGTACTTGATCAGGTAGACCAGTTCGTTCGTCCAGGCGGGGATGGCGTACCGCAGCGTCTGGGGTAACACGACGTGGCGGATCCCCTCGAGCTTCGAGAGGCCGATCGCCCGCGCGGCGGTGAGCTGGCCCTCGTCGACGCTCTCTAAGGCGCCCCGGATGTACTCGGCCTGGTAGGCCGAGCCGTTGATCGTAAAGCCGAGGATCGCGATCCAGAACGCGTAGTCGGGGACGAACCCCTGGCCGACGATATCGACGTCGTTGAGCCACAGCGCCAGGTACGGCGTGTAGTAGAGCACGAACAGCTGGGCCAGAAGCGGCGTCCCGCGGATCAGCTCGGTGTACGCGAGCGCGACCCACCGGAACGGACCGCCGTAGACCCGCAGCACCGCCGTCGGGACCGCGATGCAAAAGCCCAGCGCGATGCTGGCCGCCGTCAGGACGATCGTGTACCACGCGCCGGTCGCCAGCGCGGGCGCGACGTCGATCGCCAGCGCGGCCCCGTCGACGAGGGTGGCGAGCCAGTCGACCGGGATCCTGACCGGACCGAGGGCGACGACCGACCCCTCGAGCGCCGCGGCGGCTTCCTCGAACGGCGTCGGCGAGAGGAAGTTCTCGCCTTCGCCGGGGCCGATCCCCAATCGAGCGAACGCCCAGTCGTAGAGCCAGCGCGTGAGGAGCCATCCCCAGAAGGCGATCCCGGCGACGACCATCGCGATCCGTCCGAGGTCGTCGGTCGACTCGCGGAGCCGACTCGGGTCGATCCCCAGGGCGTCGGCGACGCTCATGCTCGCACGCACCCCCCGGCGTCGGCGACGCTACTCATGGCGGATGCTCTCGAAGAACCGCTTCGTTCGCTCGCGCTCGGGGTTCTCGAACAGCTTCTCGGGCGGTCCCCGCTCGACGATCGCACCGTCGGCGAGGAACGTGATTTCGTCGGCCCCGCCGCGGGCGAAGCGCATCTCGTGGGTGACGACGACCATCGTCATCCCCTCGGCGACGAGCCCCTGCATCACCTCGAGGACCTCGTTGCTAAGTTCGGGGTCGAGCGCGCTGGTCGGCTCGTCGAACAGCATGACTTCGGGATCCATCGCCAGCGCGCGGGCGATTCCGACTCGCTGTTTCTGCCCGCCCGACAGCTGGGCCGGGTAGGAGTCGGCCTGGTCGGCCAGCCCGACACGCTCGAGCTCGCTGTCGGCCCGCTGGCGGGCCTCCTCGGCGCTCAGACCGCGGACCTTCCGCAAGCCGAGCGTGATGTTTTTTCGCGCGGTGAGGTGGGCGAAGAGGTTGATGTCCTGAAACACCATTCCGATCTGCTGGCGAACGGCGTTCGGATCGGTGTCGGGGGCGGTCACCTCGGTGTCTCCGAGGTAGATGTGACCGCTATCGACCTCTGTCAGGCGGTTGAGACACCGCAACAGCGTGGACTTCCCGCTCCCGCTGGGGCCGACCAGCACCTCGACGTCTCCGCGGTCGATCTCGAGGTCGATGCCTCGGAGCACCTCCTCGTCGCCGTAGGACTTGTGGACGTCCTCGATGCGCAACAGCGGTTCGGTCCCGCGGGCCGAGGCGTCGGCGTCGCGTTCCCGGACGGTTCCGTCGGTCGTCTTCGGACGATCACTCACGACGATTCACCTGGAATTGCGAAGCGATTGCTCACGTAGTCGAGGGTGCGGTTGGTTCCGAACGTCAACACGAAATACAGCAGGCTGATGAAGAGGATGACCTCGAGCACGGCGGTGGTCTGCTGGGTAAACAGGTCGTGGCTGCGTTTGAGGAGCTCCCCGAGGCCGATCGCGAAGGCGATCGAGGTGTCCTTCAGGACGATCGTGAACTCGTTTTGGAATCCCGGAACGCTGCGACGCAGCGCCTGGGGGACGATCACGTGTCTGATGGCCTCGAGGCGGCCCATGCCGATCGAGCGGGCGGCCTCCATCTGTCCCTCGTCGATACTTCCGAGCGCGCCCCGGAAGATCTGGGACTGGTAGGCCGCGCTTCGGAAGCCCAGCGCGATCGTCGCCGCGACGAAGGCGTCGGGGACGTCCGTCGGCACGGTAACCGGCGCGGGGCCCAGAACGAACTCGACCGATCGAAGCCCGAACTCCGCGGCCCCGAGGACGACCTCGATGGGTAACACGAAGTACGTAAAGAGCATGATGACCAGGATCGGCGTCCCCCGCAACAGGACGCCGACCTTCCGGACGAACGCCCGGGAGTACCCGCTCCCGTAGGCTTCGAGCGCGCCGGCCGGGAAGCCGGCGAGAAAGCCCACCAGGATGCTCGTCAGGGTGAGAACGATCGTGACGGCCATCCCCCGTAGCAGGTAGTCGCCGTTCCGGTAGACGAACTCCCAGTCCGTCCCGAGGTATCGACCGACCTGCGCCTCGCCGAGCGACGACAGCTGTCCCGCGGGCAGCGCCGTCGAGAGCTCGGTCAGCGCGACGGTGCCTTCCATATCCGATCAGGCTACTCCCCGAACCACTCCCGGGTGATCTCGTCGTACTGGCTGGACTCCTCGACGGCGGCGATCCCCTCGCTGAGCGCCTCCTGAAGGTCGCCGTCGTCCTGGCGGACGCCGAAGCCGTACTCCTCGCCGGTCTCGAACGTGAAGGCGATCTCGACCTCGCGGTCGTCCGCGAACGACTCGGCGACGGGTTCGTCTATCACGATCGCGTCTAAGGTACCGCGCTCGAGCTCCTGGACGGCGAGGACGTAGTTGTCGTAGGAGGTGTAACTGACGTCGTCGCCGAGTTCGTCCTCGATGATCCCCTCGCCCGTGGTTCCCGACTGGGCGCCGACCTCGAGCCCCTCGAGGTCCTCGAGTTCGCCGGCCTCGACGTCCCCGCCGGACTGGACCAGCACCGACTGGTCGGCGCTGTAGTACGGCTCCGAGAAGGCGATCGTCTCCTGGCGCTCCTCGTTGATGGTCATCGCCGCGGCGATGACGTCGATGTTCTCGTTTTCGAGGGCGGGCATGAGCCCGTCGAACTCGAGTTCCTGCCAGTCGCCGAGTTCGTAGTCGGTCTCGGCGACGACGGCCTCGAGCAGGTCGATGTCGAAGCCGACGAGTTCGCCGTCGACGTTCATCTCGAACGGTTCGAACCCGGGCGCGGTGCCGGGGACGATCGTTTGGCCCCCATCGCCGTTACCGCCTTCGTCGTCCCCGTTCTCCGCGTCCTCGAGACAGCCGGCCAGACCGATCGTCGTCGCGACCCCGGCTCCCCCGGCCAGTGTCAGGTACTCCCGCCTGTCGACTCTCCGCTGCTGGTCGCACATAGCTACGCTTCGATAGGGGATCTACTACTTAACACCTAGCGGTATCGACGACCGCCCTCGGCGGCGACGGTGGCGAAGACGGCGGTTGCAGGTCGGCACACACTTGTAGGGGCTCCGAGTAACGTTCGATAGATGGTCGAACTGGTCACGGTCGCGACGTTTCTGATCGCCGCAGCCGCCAGCCTCTTCATGGCGTGGGCGATCGGCGCGGGCTCGAGCGGTTCGACGCCGTTCGCGCCGGCGGTCGGGGCCAACGCGATCTCGGTGATGCGTGCCGGCTTCTTCGTCGGCATCCTCGGGTTCGCCGGCGCGGTACTGCAGGGAGCGAACGTCTCAGAGGCGGTCGGGACGGAGCTGATCGGCGGGGTGACGCTGTCGCCGGCGGCCGCGACGATCGCGCTGATCATCGCCGCGGGACTGGTCGCGACCGGCGTCTTCGCGGGGTATCCCATCGCGACGGCGTTTACCGTCACGGGCGCCGTCGTCGGCGTCGGGCTCTCGATGGGCGGCGATCCCGCCTGGACGAAGTACTCCGAGATCGTCACCCTGTGGGTCCTGACGCCGTTCGTCGGCGGCGGACTCGCCTACGCGATCGCGCGGGCGCTTCGAGCCGAATCGATCGCCGAGGAGTCCCTCATCGTCGCGCTAGCGGCGCTGGTCGGCGTCACCATCGCCAACATCGAGTTCGCCGTCCTCGGACCGCCCGACGGCGGCGCGTCGATCGCCCAGAGCGCAAGCGGGTGGATACCCGGGCCCGAACTCGCCGGCGTCGCCGCCGCGACGGCGCTCATCGCGGTCGTCTGGGCGGTGGTCGTCGGCTTCGACCTCCGGATCGGAACCGAACGCGGCGAGCGACACTTCCTTCTCATGCTCGGCGGGCTCGTGGCGTTCTCGGCCGGCGGCAGTCAGGTCGGGCTCGCGATCGGACCCCTGATTCCGCTGTCGGGAGATCTCGATCTCCCGTTGCTCGCCCTGCTCGTCGGCGGCGGGTTCGGTCTGTTGCTCGGTTCGTGGACCGGGGCGCCGCGGATGATCAAGGCGATCTCGCAGGACTACTCCTCGCTGGGGCCGCGCCGATCGATCGCGGCCCTGATCCCGTCGTTCGTCATCGCGCAGGCGGCCGTGCTCTTCGGTATCCCCGTCTCGTTCAACGAGATCATCGTCAGCTCGATCATCGGAAGCGGGTACGCCGCCGGCTCCGGCGGCGGGGTCAGCGCCCAGAAGATGGGATACACCGTGCTCGCGTGGATCCTCTCGCTGGCCGGCTCGATCGTCGTCTCGTTCGTCGGCTACCTCGCCATCGACACCCTCCTGCTCTAAAAGAGCCGACACCGAACAGCCTTTACACGATCGGCGGCGAGAGTCGGGTATGGACGCGTCCGAACCGCTCCGGTGGCGACGGGATCCCGATACCTCCCGCACCGTTCGTCTCCTGTGGTCGCTCGGCGTCGGGACCTTCTTCGCCGTGAGCACCATCATCATCTTCTGGCGGCTGTACGACATGGCCGGACAGGTCGGCGGACGGTCGGTCGTCGCCGCCGCGCTGGCCGCCGTCCTCGTCACGGGCGTCGCGTTCGCCCTCTCCGCCGACCAACGGCACCTCGAGCGACTCGCCGACAGGCTTCCCATCTCGGACCCGACCGACGTCTCGCTCGACCGCGCCAGGGACGCGATTCTGGGAACGACGGCGATGATCGTCGTCATCGGTTCCCTGATGCTCGTCGGACGGATCGTCTCCCAGCGGGGGTTGCTGGGCGACCTCGGCGCCGGTCCGTTCACCGGTCTGGCCGCGCTGACGCTTCCGATGGCGCTCGTGGCGCTGTTGCTCGCCTCGTTCCTGCGATCGGTCGGCGCCTACGATCCCGACGAACGGACGATCTACCTCTACGACCCCGACCAGGCGATCGACCTCGAGGTGATAGAGGGGGCGTCCGTTCGCCGGATCGGCGACGTCGCGATCGTCAGCTTCGACTACGCACAGCCCGACGGGCGGTACGTGCAGGGGCCGCGACGGCTCGCCCTCCCCCCGCGGGTCGCCGACGAAGTCGTCGACGGCGTCGACGGTCGCTAGTTCGCGTCGGGCTCCTCGAGCTCGTCGACCTCCTCGTCGACCTCGTCGTAACGTTCGAGCTTCTGCAGCCGAGCTTTCATGATGCGGGTGTTCTCGACGGTTTCGACGGTGATGCGGACGCCGTCGAACTCGATCTCCTCGCCCTCCTCGACGAGCCGCCCCGCGCGGTTGAAGATGAAGCCGGCGATGGTCTCGAACTCCTCGCCCTCCGGAAGATCGATCTCGAGGGCCTCGTTGACGTCCTCGATGTTGACCTCGCCGCGGACGAGAACGGTCTCGTCGTCGATCTCCTCGATGGGCTGTTCCTCGCCGCCCTCGAGGATCTCGCCGATGATCTCCTCGACCATGTCCTCCATCGTCACGAGCCCCTCGGTGGTGCCGAACTCGTCGATGACGATCGCCATGTGCATCCGGTTTTCGCGCATCTCGGTGAGCAACTCGTCGACGTTTTTCGACTCGGGAACGTGCAGCGTCGGCTGGATGAGGTCGGCGATCTCGAGGTCCTCGGTTTCGGCCTCTCCGTAGTTGAGATCGCGGACGAGATCGCGGATGTGAACGACGCCCTGCACGTTGTCGAGACTCCCCTCGTAGACCGGCACCCGGGCGTGCCCGCTCTGGATGCAGGTCTCGATCGCCTCGTCGATGCCGGCGTCTTTCGAGATCGCCGTCATGTCCAGTCGCGGGGTCATCACCTCCTTGACGATCGTCTGGTTGAACCGGAAGATCCGGGTGAGCATCTCGTGTTCCTCCTCCTCTAAGACGCCCTCGCGCTCGCCGGATTCGATCATCTCCTGGATCTCGTCGCGGGTGACGTAGGGCGACTCGATCGCGCCCGTCGAACCGGTAAGCTTGTTCACCTGTCTGGTGAGGTAGTCGAAGAGGACGATCAGGGGGAACAGCAGGTACTCGGTGGCCTTCAGCGGTTTCGAGATGCGAATCGACCACGACTCGGTGTTCTCGACCGCGTACGATTTCGGCACGCTCTCGCCGAACAGAAGGACGACCGCCGTCACCCCGAAGGTCGCGAGGACCACGCCGACCAGACCGCCGAAGTAGATCGAGAGCAGGGCCGTCGCGATCGACGACATCGCGATGTTGACGATGTTGTTCCCCACGAGGATCGTCACGAGCAATCGGTGGGGGTCGTCCTTCAGCGATTTGACCAGTCCGGCGCCCTCGACGCCGTCCTCGACCATCGTCTCGAGGCGGTGTTTCGGGAGGTTGAACAGCGCGATCTCGGAGGAGGAGAAGAACCCCGAGAGTCCGAGCAGGACGACGAGGACGAGCGCCCCGAGGGTCGTCACGAGCGACTCGTCGAGCTCGAGTCCGACGACCGGGAGCTCGTAGGTAGCGAGCACGACCTCGAGCAGCGAAGACAACGCCATTGATGTACTGACTTGCCACCCGATCGGTTAACCGTTTACCATTCGACACTGCGGTTCCGGCGACGATACGTTTACCCGATCGGTTCCCGAACGAACGACTATGTCCGAGCCAACCGACGGGGAGCCGGCGATTACCTTCTACCGGCTCCAGGGGTGTCCGTTCTGCGAGCGCGTCGCTCGCACGCTCGAGGAGCAGGGACTGGACTACCGCTCGCGGTTCGTCGAGCCGCTTCACTCGCGGCGCGACGTCGTCAAACGCGTCGCCGGAGTCCGCACCGTGCCCGTGATCGTCGACGACGGGACCGGGGTGACGATGGCCGAGAGCGCGAACATCGTCGACTACCTCGAATCGACCTACGGCGACGGCCCGGAGACCGAGCCGGCGGCCGCGACGCGGGCGGCCGACGCCGGAGGTGAGGAGTGATGCCGGAGTTCGACGTCGTCGAACTCGGGGCGACCGACCACCTCGAGCCCGGCGAGTCGGCCCCCGAGTTCACCAGACCGCTCGTCACCGCCGAGTTCTGGGAGGACCGCTCGCTCGCGGAGCTGGTCGACGGGAGAACCGTCCTCGTGTTCACGCCGATGGTCGGATCGTTCGTCGCCAAGTACGTCTGGGACGAGCTGACCGAGCGGGGGTGGCTCGAGCGCGAGGACCGCGTCGTCGGCGTCGCGGCCTCGACTCCCTACGGCATCTCGCGGTTTCTCGACGAGAACGACCTCTCGGCCGAGATTTTCGCCGATCCGGCCAACGACGTCGCCGCCGAGTACGGGATCGTCCACGACCTCGACGGGATGACCGGTATCGGCGAGTCCCGACTCGCGTTCGTCGTCCTCGACGCCGATCGGACCGTCGAATCGATCTGGGTCGCCGAGGAGTGGCCCGAGTTCCCCGACTACGACGAACTCGAGGCCGAACTCGGACTCGACTGACGGTGCGCTTTTGCCGTCGCCGACTCGAGTGGGCAGTATGAGCGAACTCGAGTCCGCCGCCGCGGCGATCCGGAGCGGCGAGCTGGTCGTCTACCCGACCGAGACCGTCTACGGTCTCGGCGCGAACGCTGTCGATGCCGACGCCGTCGAGCGCGTGTTCGAGGCGAAGGGGAGAGACCGGTCGAAACCGATCTCGATGGCCGTCCCGTCGGTGCCGGCCGCGTTCGAGTACGTCCGCGCGAGCTCCCGCGAACGGGAGTTCATGGCGGCGTTCCTGCCGGGGCCCGTAACCGTCCTCTGTCGGCGCCGCGAGGCGGTTCCCGACGTGCTGACGTCGGGACGGGACCGGGTCGGGATCAGGGTGCCCGATCACCCCCTCGCGCTCCGGCTCTGCGAGCGCGCCGGAACGCCGATCACCGCGACGAGTGCAAACGAAAGCGGGAGCGGGAGCGTCCGCCGTCCGGACGCGCTCGACCCGGCGTTTCGCGAGCGCGTCGCGGCCGTCGTCGACGGGGGCGAGACTCCGGGCACCGAGAGCACCGTCGTCGACGTCTCGAGCGGGACGATCCACCGCCGGGGCGTGCGGGCCGACGAGATCGAGCGCTGGCTCGAGAGCCACTAACCGAACCCGAGCAGGGAGCGCAGGGTCCGGGTCCTGACGCCGCACTCGTCGGCGAACTCGCAGGTCTCGCACTTCGAGCGGTTGTCGATCCTGGCCGGCGGGCCGTCGAGTTCCCGGACCGTCCGTAGCGTCCGCCGGTAGCGAGCCTTGCGACGGGTCGTCAGCGAGATCCGACGGATCGTCCCGTAGGCGGGGTACTCGAGCCAGGCGCCCTCGACCGCCCGCTGGTGCTCCCAGGCCAGGGCCTTCGCCGCGGCGACGGCGTGGACGGACTGGGACTCCCAGACGCCGTTCGTCGGGGGTTTCCCCGCCGAGACGAGGACGGGCTCGAGGGGGTCCTCGAGCACCTTGTGGACGATCCCGCGACAGTGCCGTCCGGACGCGAGGATGCCCCGGGCGACTGGATCGCGGAGCCGCTCCCAGTGGCCGTCCGCGACGAGACGCTCTCGGGCGGCGTCGAGGCGGTCGCGGTAGGTCGCCGGCGGAACGGCGATCGGTTCGCCGACGAGGTCGTGACCGTCCTCGAGCAGCGCCTCGTACCGACGCTCGAGGTCGCGGATCTCGGCGACCTCGGACGGAGGCTCGCGCTCGTCGGCGTCGAGCCGTCGCTGGTAGTAACACTTCCGCGGGCAGTAGGCGGCCGTCCGCAGGTCGCTAAACGGGACGTGGGCTCGGGACACGAGCCCTCTGGCTGCCCCTTCCTACAAGAACCCTCGCCGTCGCTCGAGCGGTTTCGGTCGGGCGATCGACCCGCAGCCGACTGGAGCGGGTGATAGTTCGCGGCTAGAAATCGACGTCGGTCTCCATCCCCTCGGTCGCGTCCTCGAGTCCGTCCTCGCGGACGTCGGTTGCCATCCGTTCGGAGAGGTCGGCGTCGGCGAGGACGCTGTCGAACTCGTCGCGGTAGCGGTCGTTGGCCGCGCGGGACTCGTCTCGAGCCGCGGCGACCCGTCGGTAGCGTTCGATCTCCGGCTCGCTGACGCCGTACTCCTCGGCCAGCGCCGCATTATCCTCCTCGCGCTGACGGATCGCGACGAGGTCGACCTCGTCGGCGTCGTCCTCGTCGACGAGGTGCAGGGACAGTCGGGCCGCGAAGACGTCGTCCTCGTCGACGCCGAGTTCGTCGGCGAGCTCGGCGTCCGAGCGACCCTCGTAGAACCCCTCGGCGATCTCGACGTACTCTCCGGTCCGGAACGGTCCCTCGAGCCCGTAGCGCTCGTTCATCTGCGTCACGACGCTCTCGAGGCGTTCCCGGTCGGTTCGCTCGTCCTTCTCGAGCGAGCCGCGGTCGTCTTCCTGGGCTTCGGTGACGGTCTCCTCGCCGTCGGTAACGTCGGTGAAGAGGTCGCGGAGTTCCTCGGTTTTATCGTTCATGGATGGACACTCGCGGGGGGCGGCTATATAAGCCTGTTGGCAGTCCGTGCCGTCGATTTCGGAACGCGACGGCGGCGAGCGGAGTCTCGTAGTTCGTACCGTCGCAGGATGTCATTCGCTTTCGTCCGGGGATATCGGAGCGAACGCGTAAACTGAGAATTTGCATACAATTTACGCGGTACGGCGGCGATGTAGGACGGACAAACTCGTGACAAGTATTAAGTCACGGCTCCCCGCCTAATTGAACATGAACGTCCTCGCGCAGACGGAGGTGACGAGGGAGACCTACTGGGGGCTCAGTAGCACGGAGTACGCGCTGTTCTATCTCCTGGCGACCATGACGATCCTCGTCTTCCTCTCCGGAGTGTACAGCCGGTTCGCGCGGTACACCGCCGGCGACGACGACCCGTTCGCCCGCCTCGACGACCTCGCGAGCCGAATCGTCTCGAGCACGAAGATCGTACTCTCGAACGAGAAACAGTTCGACAGGGACCTCTACGGCGGGCTGATGCATGCCTTTATCATGTGGGGGTTTCTGACGCTGCTGATCGCGACCACGATCCTGATGATCGACGAGTACGCCGCCCAGAAGGTCCTGCAGGCGACGTTCTGGGAGGGGGACTTTTACCTCGCCTACCAGTTCGTCGTCGACGCGATGGGGCTACTGTTCGTCGTCGGGATCGGGATGGCGATCTACCGCCGCTACTGGGTGCGCAACGAGCGCCTCTGGGGCCGTCACACCTCCAGTGAGGACGACGTCTTCATCTGGACGCTGTTCGGACTCGGCGTCGGCGGCTTCCTGCTCGAGGGGCTGCGCATCTACGCGACGGGGATGCCCGATCACGAGATCGTCAGCTTCGTCGGCTGGGGGATCGCCTCGCTCCTCGGGGCGGTCGGTCTTCCCGTCCTCGAGGGGACGGCGACCGATCCAAACCACGTCACTCTGGGCGTCTTCGGGTTCAACGCCGAAACCGTCCACTGGCTGACCTGGTGGTCCCACTCGCTGCTCGCGCTGTTTTTCATCGCGTGGATCCCCTATGCCAAGCCGTTTCACATGCTATCGTCGTTCGCCAATGTCGTCACCCGCGACGAGAACGCGGGGAAGCGACTCCCGAACGTTCCCGCCGACCTCGACGCGACTAACGCCGAGTCAATCGAGGACTTCACCTGGAAGGAACTGCTCGACCAGGACGCCTGCACCAAGTGCGGGCGCTGTTCGTCGGTCTGTCCCGCCAAGGCCTCGGACCGACCGCTCGATCCGCGCAACGTCATCCTCGATCTGAAGACGTACCGCGAACAGCGCGCGGAGGGTGGCGAACAGCAGCCGATCATCGCCGACGGCGGCACCAGCGTGATCGACACCGAGACGATGGAGTCCTGCATGGCCTGTATGGCCTGCATGGACGCCTGTCCCGTCGAGATCGAGCACCTCCAGTCCTTTACCCGGCTCAATCGCCAGATGACCGACCAGGGCGACATCGCCCCCAGCATGCAGGACGTCTTCCAGAACGTCATGCAGAACGGCAACACCTTCGGCGACAGCCCCCGAAACCGGGCCGACTGGGCCGACGACCTCGAGTTCGACGTCACCGACGCCCGCGAGGAGAAGGTCGACTACCTCTGGTACGTGGGCGACTACCCGAGCTACGACGACCGCAACAAGAAGGTCGCCCGCTCGCTGGCGACGATCCTCCAGGAGGCCGACGTTAGCTTCGGCATCCTCTTCGACGACGAGAAGTACGACGGCAACGACATCCGCCGGGTCGGCGAGGAGTTCCTCTACATCGAACTCGCGGGCCACCACGTCGAGACCTGGGAGGACTGCGAGTTCGAGAAGATCGTCTGTACTGACCCCCACTCCTACAATACGTTCGAGAACGAGTATCCAGAGCTCGACTTCGAGGAGTTCGCCGACGACCCGATGATGCCGTTCGAGTACGACGAGCGCTGGAACGCCGACGGCGAGGTCGACGTGCTCCACTGGACCCAGGCCGTCGAGGAACTCGTCGCGGACGGCAAACTCGATCTTACCGGGACGGAGCTCGACTACACCGTCACCTACCACGACCCCTGTCACCTCGGGCGGTACAACGACGAGTACGAGGCTCCCCGCGAACTCATCAAAGCGACGGGCTGTACGCTCGAGGAGATGCCCCGTAACCGCGCCGGTTCCTTTTGCTGTGGCGGGGGCGGCGGCGGGCTCTGGATGGATTTCGACGAGGATCCCAAGCCCAGCGAGGAACGGATTCGAGAGGCCCTCGAGGACACCGACGCCGGCTCGGGGATCGAGAAGTTCGTCGTCGCCTGTCCGATGTGTATGACGATGTACGAGGACGGCCGCAAGACCGGCGGCTTCGAGGACGATATCGAGGTCGTCGACGTCGCCGAGTTGCTCGTCGAGGCGATCGGCGCCCGGGAGAAGGCGGGGCTCGAGGTCGCGGCGGAGTAGCTGACTGCCGATTTTCGATCTGAGGGCGCCCTAGTGTGCTCGAACGTAGTTTCGGTACCGCTACTCGCTCGCGATCGTTTCGGGGTCGATTCGATCCACGAGACCGTCGAAATCGTCGTCGAAGCTGAGCACAGCGTCGAGGTCGTAGTCCTCGACGAGTGCGATCGTACTCGCATCCGTGAAACTGAGCGAGTGGTCGGCGTACCGCTCGAACGTCTCGAGCGTCGCCTCGAACAGTTCCGGCGTTATCGTCGCGAGTTCGATCCGGTCGGGATACGACCCGCGTCCGAGGATCCGCCGACCGAGCGTCCAGGCGTCGTCGTAGCTTCCGGTTCGCGTTCTCGTGAGCGTTATCGCTTCGTCGAACACGTAGTCACTCGTGTACGGTTGCCCGAATCGTCCCGTCAGGACCGCACGCATCGCGTCCGTCGCCGCGTCGTGTCTCGCCGCTGCGACGTCGTGGTGTGCGAAGAACACCCCCGTGTCGATGAAGACGGTCATTCGCCGTACAGCACGTCGTCGATTTCGTCTTCGGTAGTCTCGACGCCCGAGTCTACCGTTCCGGAGAGCCACTGATCGATCTCGTCGTCGGACAGCGGCTCGAAATCGTCGCGGAACGACTCGATCAGTTCCTCCTTCGACTCGTACGTGTCGGTGACGATCCGCTCGAGTAGCTCCTGTTGCGTGACGTTCCGTCCCGTTTCGAGCCGGATCTCCGCCTGCAGCTCCTCGAGTCGCGATTTCGTCGTGTCCGTGACTTTGACCGAGGTGCTCATAGCGGCTAGTAGCGGATGCTACTGAAAAAACTGTTCCGCCGGATTCGATCCGGCCACTCGGAAATCTGGAGCCGAGGATGCGGACCGAGCGAACCGTCAAAATCGTACCTGTCAGTCCGAGGATCCGGCCCGCGTCGGCGTTGCTCCGCTCGAGGTAGCCTCGACGGACTGCAGTTCCGCGACGTACTCGAGGAAGTTCTCGAAGACGAGCTTCGCCTCGCACGCACTCTGATAGTTCTCGTCGGTGATCTCCGCGAGCACCGAGTCGCGCCGTTCGTCGGACAGGTCCTTGCGGTGGACGAGCTCGCGGGCCGTCTTCCGGTCGTACTCGGGGTGGAACTGGACGCCGAAGACCCGGTCCTTGCGGAACCCGTGATTGGAGTAGTCGTTCGCGGCGAGGGGTTCGGCGCCGTCGGGCAGCGCCGACACCTCGTCGGCGTGGCTCGTAAAGGCGGTGAACTCGCTCGAGATTCCCTCGAACAGCCGGGACCCCCCAGAGCGTTCGATCTCGCTGTAGCCCACCTCGTAGGCGCCCATGTCCTCGACGGTCCCGCCGAGGACGTCCGCGAGCAGCTGGTGGCCCCAGCAGACGCCGATGAACGGCACGTCGCGAGCGATCGCCTCCTCGACCCACTCCTTAGTGGCGGCGATCCACTCCTCTTCCCAGTAGACGGACGTTCGCGAGCCGGTGACGACGGCGCCGTCGAAGGCGTACGTCTCGGGCAGTTCCCCCTGCGTGATATCGAACTCCGCCAGCGAGGCGTCGAGTTCGCGTCGGAAGTTTCGCGTCGTGTTCGCGTCCTCGTGAGCCGCGTTCAGGACGGCGATGCGTAGCTGACCCATCACCACTCCCTGACCGCTCGGAGGAAAAATGCCTTCTGCTACGGCCGGACGTTGCCGGCATCTCGAATCGCCGTGGAATCGGTCGTTGCGGGCCGACGACGGCCTCATGTCCGGCGGTAGCTCCCGTCGGCCTCCCGATGGAACCGCTCGCCGGTGTCGAACCAGCCGTCGACGAACCCCGACGCGCCGCTCGAGTCCGCCTCGCCGCCGTCGCGATCGGCGGCAGGCGTTGCGTACCCATCGGCGACCACCGGGCCGGACAGCCGTAACTGTCCCCTCGCCTCGCCCTCGAGGGCCGCTCCCTCGTCGTCGACCAACTGCGCGTCGCAGTCGAGGACGGGCGCGCCGACCGCGTCGGCGTCGGTCGCTCCCGATACCGTCCGGCTCGTCGCCGTCGGACACGCCGGCGTCCCGTAGGCCCGCGAGACCGAAACGCCGTGTTCGAGCAGCGTCTCGACGGGCGCTTCCTCGACGGTGTGATCGCAGATCGCGCGCTCGAGGCCCGCCAGCGCGGCGGCGTTCTCGTCGGCCGCGAGTTCGCGGATCGGGGCCCGTCCGCCGGAGACGACCGTCACCCCGCTCTCGTCGATCGCCGTCAACGTGTCGCCGGGATCGAACGCGCGGTCGATCAGGAGCCGGCCGCCGGCGTACAGCACGGGGAGCGCGGTTCGGAACAGCCCGCCGGCCGTCGAGAGCGGGTCGAGGACGAACCCCGAGTCCCCGCGGGAGAGCTCCCACTCGAGGACGGCGTCGATGCAGTTCCACTCGACGGTCGCCGCCGAGAGGGTCGCGATCGGTGCTCCGGCGTCGCCGTGGATCGCGAGAAGGGGCGCGGCGTCGGTTCGTTCCGTTCCGCCGTCGACGGTCGACGCGTCGGTTTCCGCGAGCTCCTCGAGCGTGACGGTTCGGTCGTACGGAATCGAGCGCACGAGGTCGCGCTGGGCGCTCTCGGCGACGACGACGGCAGGCTCGAGGACCTCGAACGGCCGGGTGACGGTCGCGGGCGTCAAGCGGTGAGAGATCGGAGCGAGCGTCGCCCCGAGCCGGCGGCAGGCGAACACGAGCGCCAGCGAGGCCACCCGGTTCCGCGTAACCAGACAGACGGTGTCGCCGGGGTCGACGCCGCGGTCCTCGAGCGCGCCCGCGAGCCGACCCGCGATACGGGACAGTTCCGCGTAGGTGACGCGGTCCTCGTGGACGGTCTCGGCCGGCGCGTGGAGGCGGTCCTCGGAGGCGTCGACGATCGCCGTTCGGTCCGGAACGCGCTCGGCGCGGCGAGCCAGCGAGAGGGTCACGGCAGTGTCTTCGACGACCAGCGCCGTAGTACCACGGGCGGACGATTGCAAGCCCGACCCGAACGATCACCGATCGACGTCGGACCGCTCCTCGAGAAAGCCCAGCAGCCGATCGTTGACCGTCCGCGAGCGTTCGATCCCGACGAGGTGGCCCGCGTTCTCGAGCGGGACGAACTCGCCGCGGGGCAGTCCGGCCGCCAGCTCGCGCCCCGCGTCGGGCGAGACGAGCGCGTCTTCGGTGCCGTGGAGGACGCGTGCGGGCTGGGTCACCTCGACGAGCCAGTCGCCGGCGTCGAACCCCTCGAGGGCGGCGAGCTGTGCCTCCGAACCGTCGGGTACGGCGTCGCCCTCGACGCGCCAGTCGACGATCCCGTCGAGGACGTCGGGCTGGGATCCCCGGAAGTCGACCGAGAGTCCCGCCTCGAGCGAATCCCGAAGCGCCGCGCGGTCGTCGGGGGCGGCGAGCAGAGGCTCGAGGTCGAACGCCGAACCCCGGTCCGCGGCGCCGAGGACGGACAGCGTCGCGACGCGGGTCGACTCCCGGGCGGCCGCGAGCGCGACGGCACCGCCCAGTCCGGCGCCGACGAGGTGGGCGTTCCGGGCGTCGACGGCGGCCAGGATCGTCTCGAGGTCCGCGACGAGCGTCGCCATCGAGTACGGTCCGGGCGGCGCGTCGGAGCGGCCGGTTCCCCGGAGGTCCCAGACGACGGTCTCGTAGGGCCCGGTCAGCGCGGCGTGTTGCCACCCCCACGACCAGCCGCCGAGGCCGGCCTCCGAGACGAACACGACGGGTTCACCATCGCCCTCGCGGCGGTAGTACAGCGAGACGCTCCCGTTCGAGACGGTGGACATGTGCGACCGAAGGCGAGCCGCGAGGAAAGAAGCCGCGGTCGAACGTCGGATTCAGGCGTTCAACACGTTGCGCAACACGTCCGGGGCGTCCTCGAGGGCGTCGTCCAGTGCCTCGACGTTCGGACCCCCGCCTTGGGCGAAGTCCGGCGGGCCGCCGCCGCCGCCGCCGACTCTCGAGGCGAGTTCGCCGACGACCTCGCCGGCGTTGACGCCGACGTCGTCGGGCACCGAAACGACGAACTGGGCGCTGTTGTGCCCGCTACCCAGCACCGCGATCTTGCCCTCGTCGCTGATCGCGGTCGCGGTCGCGCGCAGCTCGTCCATGTCGGCGTCGAGGCGGTCGATGACCGCCGCCGTCTCGCCGACCTCGATCTCCGCGGCGTCACCGCCGCCGCCCGCTCGAGCGGCGGCGAGCTGTTCGGTCAGGTCCTCGATCTCCTTGCCGCGGGCCTTCCACTCCTCGAAGAAGCGCTCGGCGGTTTCGGGGACGTTCTCGGGTGAGACGTCCAGAATCTCGGCGGCCCCGTAGAGGGCGTCCTCGGTCTCCTGGGTTGCCTCGATGGCGGCCTCGCCGGCGGCGAACGTGATTCGCTCGACGCCGTCCTGAACGCGCTCGGTGTTGAGCACTTTGATCGTTCCGATCTCGCCGGTGCGGGCGACGTGGGTCCCCCCGCAGGCCTGGACGTCCTCGTCGACGTGGATCAGTCGGATCTGCTCGCCCGGCGGAATGCCGCCCTGGTAGAGGTCGAACCCGTGCTCGGCCTCGGCGTCGTGGCGGTCGGGCCACTCCTGTGTGACCGGGGCGTTGTCCATCACGATCCCGTTCGCCGTCCGCTCGATTCGCTTGACGTCCTCGCGATCGATCCGGGCGTAGTGGCGCAGGTCGATCCGCGAGGAGTCGACGCCCTTCTGGGCGCCGGCCTGGCGGACGTGGTCGCCGAGCACCTGGCGGGCCGCGTGGATGACGATGTGGGTCGCCGTGTGGTGGCGCATCAGCTGTCGGCGCCGATCGACGTCGAGGTAGCCCTTCACGAACTCGCCTTTGCCCGGGTGGGCGTCGGTCCGGTGGAGGATGACGCCGTCTTCGATCTGGACGTCCTCGACCTCGACGGTGGCGTCGTCGGTCGAGAGCGTCCCCGTGTCGGCGGGCTGGCCCCCGCCCTCGGGGTAGAACATCGTCTGGTCGAGGACGACGTCGTAGCCGTCCTCGCGCTCGAAGACGTCCAGCACGACCGCCTCGAACTCGGTGCGTTGCTGGTCGTCGTAGTACAGTTTCTCCGTCTCCGGGAGATCCCCGAACCGGGAGTCGGTGTCGTCGCCGTCCTCCTCTACGGCCCCAGCGGTGTCGTGGCGCTCGGCGACGAGGCTGTAGAAGTCGTCGGGAACGTCGACGTCGGCGCCGGCCTCCGCGGCGATCTCCTCGACCATATCGGGCTGGATGCCGTGGGAGTCGTAGAGCTCGATCAGCTCCTCGGTCGGGATCGGGGCCTCCTTCTTGGCGTACTCCGCCGCGAGGCTCTCGACCCGGCGACCGCCGCGCTCTAAGGTCTCGCGGTACTTCTCGACCTCGGTGCGGACGATGTCCCGGATCGTGTCGCGGTTCTCGTACTCCAGGCGCTCGGCCTGCATGTCGACGAGTTCGTCCAACGGCGCGTCGACGCCGACGTTGTCACAGAGCCGCTTCGTTCGTCGCAGCACCATCCGCGCGAGATACCCCGTCCCGACGTTCGAGGGGACGATCCCGTCTCCGAGCATATACGCGAGGGTGCGACAGTGATCGGCGATCGCGTAGATATCCTCGAGCGGTTCCATCAGCTCGGTGAGCTCGGCGGCGTCGACCTCGAGCTGGTCGGCGATCTCCCCGCGGGCGGTCTCCATGTCCTCGGCCTCGTCGATGTCCATGTGACCCGCCAGCTTGGCGGCGCGGTGGACCAGCTCCGACTCCGCGTTGGTGTGATCGAGGTCGGCGTTGTCCTTCAGGAACTCGATCATGTCGGGGTAGATCGCCTCGTAGACGGTCGGCGTCCCCTGGGACACCCAGGTCCAGCGCTCGAGGCCGTAGCCCGTGTCGACGATGTAGGTGTCCATCGGGCTGTAGCGGTTGCCGTCTTTCATCTCGTACTCGCCCTCCGGGTCCTGTTCCATCGACATGAAGACCAGCGTCGCGAGCTCGACGCCCCGGTAGATGACCTCGATGGCGGGTCCGGCGTTGCCGCCGCCGACCCACGGGTCCTCGATGTAGATTACCTCCTCGAGGTCGACCCCCATCGAGTCGAAGAACCCGTCGCAGAGCTCGACGGTGCGGTCCTTCCAGTAGACCTCTCCCTGGTAGGCGTACCGATCGGGATCCTCGAGGTCCTCGCGGGCGTTGAAGGCGTGGTGGGCCATCATCTCGAAGGCCATCGTGTGTCGGCCCGTCTTCCCGACGTTGTCGATGTCCTGCATCCGGATGCAGGGCTGGGAGACCGTCAGGGGGTTCGCCGGCGGCGGCGTCTCCCCGCTCGTGACCAGCGGCTGGAAGTCGTAGATCGACGCCTGCGTGAGCAAGACGTCGTCGCGCCAGCGGTTCGCCGCGACGGGGTAGGGCTCGATCCGCTCGTGGTCGTGGTCCTCGAAGAAGGAGAGAAACGTCTCTCGCATCTCCTCGAGGCTGTACTCCGCGTCGAAGCCGGGGTTCCCGATGAAGTCGTACTCCGCGCAGGGGGGTTCGCCGCAGGTCTCCCGTTCGCGGTCGCGCGTCCAGAAGTGCGCGCCACAGGAGGGACACTCCTTGCGCTCGAACCCTTCCTCCTCGAAGTACTCGAGGCGGTACTCCTCCTCCAGTTCACTCATTACACAGACGTTGGCCCCGCAGCGGGTAAAATAGTTCCGCAACCGTTGTTCGGAGTAGATCGCCCAACGACGGCGGTCTCGGGCTCGAGGGCGTCGATCGGCTCCCCGAAATCGGCCGTCACCGGTACGCGAACGCGACCGCCAGCAGGACGACGACCGTACTCGCCAGCGCGACGCCGGCGACGACCGCGTCGTCGACCTCGAGCCAGACGAGGGGCGCGAACGCGAGCGACAGGACGCCACAACCGATCGCGACGAATCCGAGGCGACGGCCCGTCTCCCGGTCGACGGTCGGCGTCGTCAGCAGCTCCCGGCGGTCGCGAACCGCGACGAGCCAGCCGAGGACGAAACACAACAGTGCGCTCGCGAGGAGCGTCGCGGTTCCGACCGCCCTCGGCGGGAGCTCGAGAACGATCGCTGCCGCCAGCGCGAACAGCCCGACCCCGACGATCCCGAGGACGGCGGCGTTCGCTCGAGCGCCCGCGTCGTCGTCCGGCTCGAGGCCGTACAGCCGCCGCGTCCAGCTCCCGGCCCGAAGCGACGCCAGCGCGAGCGCGAGACAGCCGACTGCGACGGCGAGGAGGACGGCGATTCCGCCGGTCGAGGGAGCCATGGCTGGCGAGCAATACGTACCGAACTGTGAAGATCACATCGAACGGATCGATACAAGTAGCGTGTGAACGTAACGCTACTACTTCTGTCGTCAATCAATAGTGTTGGTCGACTCGTACTGAATATAAGGCGCGATTGACGAATCAGTAAAACTATAGAATATTTAAATCGACTACACTATATGATATGGCAACTAGCAGAATAATGCAGAGGCCGAGTGAAGCAATACCAGTCCGAGAGCTACTACGGTCAGGACTTGGCAGATAAACAGGTTTCGATACTTCTCATCATTCTTTGTACGATTACCTTTGAAAAATTTTTCCGGGTTTACAGCATCTTCATTTCCGGATATTGCAGTCATGTATGCCATAGTGAGATTTCGCCGAATTGGTTGGGGTGGGTCATCGATGTATTGGAGATAATCATCGATGTCTTTTCCAGGTTTCTGATAGTCCTGTACTTTCAAGCCGTGAATCCCGATTCCGACCGATGCAAGAGCGACTGCCATTGCGCTAATTAATGCGAGGGTCAGATTCTGGAATAGACCGATTACAGAGACGATGATCGCATCTACAGTTAGAATAGTCCCTATCTTTGACTCAACAGAATTCCTACGTTCGGATTCCTCTTGAAACCGTAGACGGGCTTCTTCTAGGGTAAGCTGAGAAAGATCAACGTCCTCATCGGAATCTTGTCCGGATTCTTCGCCGTTGTCCGTCATTAAAACTCGCTGTTACAGCTATTATAGATTCTCAGATCCCCATTATTCGAGGTAATTTGGATATCCATGTTAGATCTACGACTGAGTATAACACATAGTTAAAATTTTCTTCCGCATTCATCGCAGACCCGGGTCTTTTTACCGTTGTCAATCGTTGTATGCAACTCGGCTCCATCCTTGCAACGGGGGCAGAGAGGCATTATTTAGCGGGGTGCTTCGAATGTGGTTCCACATTCATCGCATGTCTTCTCAACGAGTGGTCCTGCATCTTCCAGTGCTGCAACGTTGATCATCGCCGAGTCCTTACAGCTTGGACAGAGAGGCATTAAGCTAGAACCTCCGTCCACATTCATCACAAGTCTTATTTTTCTTGTCTTTATTGAATTCGATGCTTGATATCGTTACCTTATCTTTGCAATTTGGACAAAGTGGCATAATTTCAGAATCTTGTACAGTTGTTGTAGGCTTTTCTCTGCTCCGATTTTGTTAAATGTCTTCCTTGAGAGGACATTTCAGCAATGTATATGATGATAGAGCCAATCGCATTTTAGTCTTTCGAATGGTATGGTTAATATTTTTGAAGTTAACCACAGTCCGTTCCGAATTGATTGCTCTTGCCAAGTGTTTTAATCAGAGAAAGAGATTGAGTAGTCTTGCTGCATATATCCTCTATCTTCAGCAGGCGGGCTTTGACAGCTATCTGGGAGATCAAGTACTCTTTCGTTACCCGATTGGCCTGTACGTAACAGGTGTTTCACGAGTCACACCGGATAACGAACTCGCAGTACCGCTACCGATACCGAACGTCGCGTTCAGTCTTCGTTCTCGAGGGCCAGCGACGCCAGCATCGCCTCGAGCTGGAGGCGTTCGTTCGCTCCCTCGGTGATCCGGTAGTCGACCTCGCCGAGCCGTTCGAGCAGCCGCACCGTCGCCTTCTCGGGGATGTCGAACTGCCACGCGGAACGGTGAAGCTGGTCGATCACGTCCCCGCCCGCCAGTCCGCGCTCGGTCAACAGGTCCTCGAGGGCCGCGCGGGCGGCCGTGAAGTCGCCGTCGATGGCCCGGTCGACCATCGCCTCGACCTCCTCGGGCCGCGCGGTCGAAGTGATCGCGAAGACGGTCTCCTCGTCGACGACCTCGCCCATCACGGCCGCGGCCTGGAGCCCGTTGATCGCCTTGCGCATGTCGCCGTCGGCCGCGTAGATCAGCGCGTCGACGCCGTCGTCGGTGACCTCGATTCCCTCCTCGGTGGCGATCTCGCGGATCTGAGCCTCGACGGCGTCCTCGGTGAGTTCGGTAAACCGGAAGACCGCACAGCGAGACTGGATGGGGTCGATGATCTGGCTCGAGTAGTTACACGAGAGGATAAATCGGGTGTTGCTCGAGAACTGCTCCATCGTCCGGCGCAGCGCCGACTGCGCGTCGGAGGTGAGGGCGTCGGCCTCGTCGAGGAAGATAATTCGGTGGTCGTAGCCGCCGAACGACGAGCGCGCGAAGTCCTTGATCCGATCGCGGACGACGTCGATCCCGCGCTGGTCGGAGGCGTTTAACTCGAGGAAGTTCTCGCGCCAGTCGTCGTCGTAGACCTCGCGGGCGATGGCCTGGGCTGCGGTAGTTTTTCCCGTGCCTGCTGGACCTGCAAACATGAGGTGGGGCAGGTCGTCCTGCTCGACGTAGCGTTTCAGGCGCGGCACGATGTTCTCGTGGCCCTTGATCTCGTCGAGCCGCTCCGGGCGATACTTCTCGATCCAGACCTCGGTCTTGCCGGGAGTCGGCTCCGCCGCCTCGGCGTCGGCCTCGCTCATGGTCCTCGCAAGGGGTGGCCGGCAGATAAATCGCCCGAAGGCCGACCTCGAGTGCGTTTCGTCTCTCCCTGCGGTACGAGGGGGTTCGCTGCCCCGACTGCGAGAACGGGATCATGTTTTTCAGCTCACACGATGAGTGGTAACCTATGGCGCCAGAAACGTCCGTACGCAAGCGACTCGCGGTCGTCGCACTCGTCGTCGTCCTCCTCGGCGCGGTGCCGACGGGGGTCGCCGCGCAGTCCGAGTCGACCGTCGGGGGCACCGTTGTCGTGGGGGAAGGAGAGACGATCGACGACCTCGAGGCCGTCGCCGGAACCGTCGTCGTCGAGGGGACCGTGACGGGCGACGTCTCGGCCGCGGGTGGCGACGTCCGAATCGCCGACGGCGGCGAGGTCGGGGGGAACCTCGAGGCCGCCGCCGGAAGCGTGACGATCGACGGCAGCGTCGGCGGCGACGTCGACGCCGGCGCGGGCAACGTCGAGGTCGGCGAGGGTGCGACCGTCGGCGGGGAGTTCACCGCCGGCGCGGGCAACGTCGTCGTGAACGGCGCGCTCGAGGGCGACGCGGCCATCGGCGCCGAGACGATCGCGCTGGGCGAGAGCGCGTCGATCGCGGGCGATCTGCGCTACGACGGCGACCTGCAGGGCAACACCGACGCGGTCGCGGGCTCGATCACCGAGGACTCGACGCTGGGGGTCGAGGTCGGGCCGACGCTGCAGCCGCTGACGACGTGGCTGGTCGCGCTCTACACCCTCGCGCTGAACCTGCTGCTCGGTGCCGCGTTGCTCGCGCTGTTCCCGCGGTTCTCGGACGGCGTCGCCGACCGGGTGTCGACCGACCCCCTGCGAACGGGACTGGTCGGGCTCGGCGTGCTGATAGGCGTCCCAGCGCTGCTCGTCGCCGCCGCGATCACGATCGTCGGCATCCCGTTCTCGATCGTCGGCGGGTTCGCGTTCGCCTTCGTCGTCTGGATCGGGATCGTCTACGGTCGGTTCGCCGTCGCCGCCTGGCTGCTGGGCTACGCCGGCCTCGAGAACCGCTGGCTGGCGCTGGTCGTCGGGCTGATCGGCGGCGCCGTCCTCGCGCGGGTGCCGTTCGTGGGCGGCCTGCTGAATTTCCTGATCCTGCTGCTCGGACTGGGCGCGCTGGTCCGGGGACTGTACGCCCGACGACGAACGGCCGAAACCGGGACGCGCGGACGGCGGGACCGACTCGGGCCCGACGAGCCGACGGGCGACTGAGCCCGCTCGACCGAGGACGGGGTCGTTCGACAGTCGACGCGCTCAAGTCCGGGCTCGAGCAAGGACACCCATGCGCGTCACCGTCGACGTCAAGGGCGAGGACAGCCGCGAACTCGAGCTCGCGGACGTGCCCACCGACGCCCCCGAGCCGACCTACGCCGACCTGCTCCGAGAGGTCGGGTTGAGCCCCCACGAGGTGAGCGTGCTGGTCGACGGCCGCCCCGTGCCCGAGGACCAGCCCGTCGAGAGCGAGCGCGTGACCGTGCTCAGACTGATCAAGGGTGGCTGATCGCGCGTAATTCGAACGAGGCCCTCCGTCTCCCGCGGCCGAGAGGCGGGCGAACCGGGGCGTGGCGACCGACGGACTGTTGGCCCGCGGCGACGAACGGTCGATCGATGCACGTTCGGACGGCCCGTTCCGAGGACGCCCTCGCGGTCAGGCGCATCCTCGACGCCGCGATGCTCGAGCCCGGCGACGTCGAGGCCCGGATCGGGGACGGCGACGTCCTCGTCGCCGGCGATCGTCGGGGCGGACGCGACGGAACCGACGAGCGACTCCTCGGCGCGCTCGTCCTCGAGCCCCGCGAGCGGGGCGCCCACGTCGCGGCCGTCGGCGTCCGCCGTCGCCACCGCGGCCGGGGGATCGGTCGGCGACTGGTCGAGCGCGCCCTCGAGCGCGAACGGCGGCTGACCGCGCGCTTCGACGAGGGGGTAGGTCCGTTCTACGAGCGGCTCGGCTTCGAGATCGAACCGATCGGCGAGGGACGACGCCGGGGCGTCGTCGTGGCTGATCGACGCGGGTGAGAGCTAGCCCCGAGCCCCGTCCCGTGCCGGCGGAACTTTAACACCGAGAGCGTGGTACGATCCGTCGCATGGCGCTCCAACGGATGCTCAGCGGAGACCCGGCGAAGAGTTCGAAGCTGTACATCGCGATCGGCCTGCTCTCGCTCGCGAAGGCGATCGTCGTCTACAAGGACCGAAACCGGTTCCGGCGGGAGCTGATCGACGCCGCCCTCTTCCTCGGGGTCGGTATCACGCTTCGGAAGTACAGCCAGCTCAAGGCCGAAAAGCGCGAGGAGATCGAGTCGCAGGTGCCCGACTGGCTGGCCGGCGCCGCCCGGTCCGAGGCCGCCAGACGGGGCGTCCGTTCGGTCGCGAAACGAAAGCTCGGCGGGGAGCCCGAGCCGGAGTCGACGTTGCGCGACCGCGCTCGAGACGCCGTCTCGCGGTAGGCACGGGTTCGGTCCTCGGCTTTTTCTCGCAATGCCGTCGCAGTTCGCTCGGATTACGAGGAGTCGGTCGGCTCGAGCGTCGCCGTGAAGTGACGGATCTCGGCCATCTCGGGTTCCTCGACGATCTCGAGTCCCGAGACCCCGTCGCGTCGCTCGAGGACCGCAGCGGCGGTCTCGGCGACGTGCTCTAAGTGCTCGCGGTGGTAGGTTCGTCGAGGCAGCGCCAGCCGAACCAGTTCCGGGCGGTCGGCGTCGGGGAACGCGAAACTACCCAGCTCGACTCCCCGAACCCCGCCCTCGCGGTAGAGCTCGCAGACCAGCGCCTGCCCGGGGAACGCCTCGGGCTCGAGGTGGGGGAGGAAGGCGCCGGCGTCGAGGTAGACCGCGTGTCCGCCCGCGGGCGTGTAGATCGGGACGCCGACCGACTCGAGGGCGTCGGCGAGCTCCCGGACCTGCTCGACGCGGTCGGCGACGTAGGCCTCCTCGACGGCCTCCCGGAGGCCGACGGCCATCGCCGCGATGTCCCGGCCCGCCATTCCGCCGTAGGTCGGAAACCCCTCGTAGAGGATCGCCCGCTGTTTACACTGTTCGTACAGCGCCTCGTTGTCGGTGGCGACGAACCCGCCCGCGTTGGCGAGCCCGTCTTTTTTCCCGCTCATCACGACGGCGTCGGCCAGGCCGAGCTGTTCGCGGGCGACATCGGCGACCGACGCGTCGACGAACTCGTCTTCGCGCTCGGTGACGAAGTAGGCGTTCTCGGCGAACCGGCAGGCGTCGATCACGAACGTCGCGCCGATCTCGTCTGCGAACTCGCGGACGTTCCGGGTGTTCTCGACGCTGACGGGTTGGCCCGCCGCGGAGTTGTTCGTGATCGTCTGGACGACGACCGGGACCCGCTCGGGACCGTACTCCTCGACGACCGCGTGGGCGCGCTCGAGCGAGGTGTTGCCCTTGAACGGGCCGTCGGCCGCGGGGTCGCGGGCGTCGTCGACCGGACAGTCGACGGGCTCGGCACCCTGGTTGGCGATGTGGGCTCGCGTGGTGTCGAAGTGGGTGTTGTTCGGAACGACGTCGCCCTCCTCGACGAGGGTGCCGTAGAGGACGTTCTCCGCCCCGCGACCCTGGTGGGCCGGGACGACCTGCGAAAAGCCCATCACGTCGGCAACGGCGTCCTCGAGTTCGCCGAAACTGCGCGAGCCCGCGTAGGCCTCGTCGCCCCGGAGCAGCGCCGCCCACTGCTCGTCGCTCATCGCGCCCGTACCGCTGTCGGTGAGCAGGTCGACGAAGACGTCCGCCGAATCGAGGTTGAAGACGTTGTACCCGGCCTCCTCGAGCGCGCGCTCGCGCTTCGCTCTCGAAGGGAGGTGGATCTGCTCGACGACCTTCGACTTGTATCCGACCATACCGGGACGACGCGATCCGCACAGTTCAAATCGAGTGACGGAACGTGGGGACGGACGGCGTCGCTCGCTCGTCGACGGACCGATTCGGGGCGCGTCGTCCGAATACCGCCATCGGCGGTCGGATTCGCGGACGACCCCGTCCGTTCGTAACAGTGGCAACCTGACCGCCCGCGAGACGCACCGTTATTAAGTATGGATAATAATGATCGAGTATGGCAGGTTACGACCAGACGCTCCGACCGTTTCTCTGGCGCGCCGAGCGGCTGCACCCCGACCAGGAGGTCGTCTCCCGAACCGGCGACGGGATCGTTCGCAACACCTACGCGGAGTACGGCGACCGCACCCGACAACTCGCGAACGCCCTCGAGGAGGCCGGGATCGGCGAGGGCGACCGCGTCGGCACCTTCTGCTGGAACCACCACCGCCACGCGGAGGCCTACTTCGCGGTGCCGAACAGCGGGAGCCAGCTGCACACGATCAACCCGCTGCTCCCGGCCGAACACATCCAGTACATCGTCGAGAACGCCGAAGATCGGTTGCTGTTCGTCGACCCGTCGCTGCTCGAGCCCCTCGAGGCCGCCTACGACGAGGAGACGTTCTCGAGCGTCGAGCAGTTCGTCGTGATGGGCGACGCGGTGCCGGAGACCGACCTCGGGTCCGTCACCGACTACGAGTCCTTTATCGGCGCCCAGTCAGCCGACTACGAGTGGCCCGAACTCGACGAGGACAGCCCCGCCGGGATGTGTTACACCTCGGGGACGACGGGCAAGCCCAAGGGCGTCGAGTACACCCAGCAGATGCTCTGGAGCCACACGATGATGACGCTGACCCCGCAGGGGCTGGGCATCGCCGCGGACGACGTCGTCATGCCGGTCGTCCCGATGTTCCACGTCAACGCGTGGGGGCTGCCGTTCTCGACGACCGCCGCGGGCGCGAAACACGTCTACCCCGGCCCCTCGCCCGACCCCGCGGATCTGGTCGAACTCATCGAGGAGGAGGGCGTCACGATCACCGCCGGCGTGCCGACGGTGTGGCTCGGCGTCTTGGAGTACGTCCAGGAACGCGGCGCCGATCTCTCCTCGCTCGAGCGGATCGTCATCGGCGGCAGCGCGGCGCCCAAGAGCCTGATCCGGGAGTTCGACGAGATGGGCGTCGAGGTCGTCCACGCCTGGGGGATGACCGAGATGTCGCCGCTGGGTACCGTCGCTCACCTCAAGGAGGGACTCGAGGATCTCCCCGCGGAGGAGCAGTACGAAAAACAGGCCACGCAGGGGCTGATCGTCCCCGGCCTCGAGTTCACGGTCGTCGACGATTCGGGTGAGGAGGTTCCCTGGAACGGCGAAGACTTCGGCGAACTCTACGTTCGCGGCCCGTGGGTCACCGATTCCTACTTCGAGCGTCCCGACGCCGACGAGGAGGATTTCGAGGGCTCGTGGCTCAAGACGGGCGACATCGTCACCGTCGACGAGGACGGCTACGTCAAGATCGTCGACCGCGCGAAGGACGTGATCAAAAGCGGCGGCGAGTGGATCTCCTCGGTGGAACTCGAGAACGCGATCATGGCCCACGACGCCGTCAGCGAGGCGACCGTCATCGGCGCGCCCCACGAGAAGTGGCAGGAACGCCCCGTCGCGTTCGTCGTCCCGACCGAAAACGCCGGGATGAGCGAGGACGAACTCCACGACGAGGTCCGGTCGTTCGTCGCGGAGGACTACCCCGACTGGTGGACCCCCGACGCGGTCGTCCGAATCGACGAGGTGCCCAAGACGGCGACCGGCAAGTTCGACAAGAAGGTGCTGCGCGAGGAGTACGAGACCGCGGCGCTGCTCGAGGACGAGTAGCGCTCGCCGGATCGACCGCGAGGACGACTTCGAATCGACGCTCCGTTAGCTCGACGCGGCGAGCCGTCGGCTCTCGGACGCGCGAACGCGGAACCGGTCGGTCGTCGCGGCGATGCGCGGCCGGGATCGCCCCGCCGTCACAGCAGCAGCGACAGCGCGGCCAGGACCAGGAACGCGAGCACGAGCCACTTCGCGATGGTCATGGAGACGCCCGCGACGCCGCCGGCGCCGAGCGCCGCAGCGATCAGTGCGATGACGAAGAACAGGAGTGCCAGTTCTAGCATACCTCGTGTTTCGAGGGGATATCAAAAGTGCGTTGAGCCTGAATCTGCCAAACGGTAACGATTCCGGCGCGAAAAACGGCGGCGTCGAGCGCGAACGGTCGCTCGCTCCGGGTGCTAGAAGAGCCCCTGAGTCAGCTCGAGGGTCTCCTCGCGGTCGTCCCAGTCGACGAAGATGGCGACGCTGGTCGCGCTGGTGATGATGTCGTGGACGTTGATGCGGGCCTCCGCCAGCGGGTTGACGATCTCGCCGATAATGCCCGGCTGGTTGGGCAGTTCGCCGCCGGTGACCCGGACGACCGCCAGCGACTCGTCGACGGTGACACTCGAGAGTTCGTCGCGAGCGATGACCTCCCGGTGGAGGATGGTCTCGGAGCGCTCGGCATCGTCCTCGTCGACGTAGAAGGTGATGCTGTCGAGCCCGCTGGCGACGGCGTCGATGTTGATGTCGGCCTCGCTGAGGGGTTGGGAGAGGTGGTTGAACACGCCCGGCTGGTTGCGGATCGCACGGCCCGCGACGGTCAGGCAGGCCAGCGGTCGCTCCCGGAGGTCGACCAGGTTCTCGAACTCGCCCTCGATGCTCGTGCCGCCCGAGAGGAGGTCGCCGTGCTGGTAGTGGACGACCCGAACCGACAGGGTTCCGTCCTTGTAGGAAAGCGCCGAGGGTGCGACGACCTCCGCACCCCGGAACGAGAGGTTACGAAGCTCGTCGACGGAGATCTCGCCGACGTTGCGGGCGCCCTCGACGACGTTGGGGTCGCCGGTCATGACGCCCTCGACGTCGGTGACGATGACGACCTCGTCGGCGTCCATGTACTTGCCCATCATCACGGCGGTCGTGTCGCTGCCGCCGCGACCGAGCGTCGTCACCGAAGCGTCCGGCCCCTCCGCGAGAAAGCCCGTGATTACCGGGACCGTTTCGTCGAGCTCTGCGGCGACCTCGCGGGCTCGCTTCTGGCTCTCCTCGACGTCGACCTCGCCGTACTCGTCAGTGACGACGGGCCAGTTCTCGCTGCCGGGCTCGAGGAACGTCGCGTCGACGTCGCGGGCCGACAGCGCGGCCTTGAGCATTCGGACCGAGGTCCGCTCGCCCATGCTGACGATCTGGGCGCGGTCGGCTTCGTCGGTCTCGAAGGTGATCTCGTCGAGCAGTTCGTCGGTTGTCGACCCCATCGCGCTGGCGACGACGGCGATCTCGTGGCCGTCATCGACGGCCGCGGCGATCGAGTCGGCGGCGCGGTTGATCCGGTCGCCGCTGCCGAGACTCGTGCCTCCGAACTTCGCTACGACGCGCATACTGACACCTCGCGGTCCGACGGTAACCTGGTGGATGGACTCATGCGAGGTGGTTGCAAGGGCGGGCAGATAACTGTGTCTCATCGGCCCGACTTTTACCCTCACCGATCCCACCCCCGTCTTCGCCCCCGGGCGGCGCGGAGACGGTGCGCGTTCGGACTCGAGGCGATTCCAACTGGATTTATATTTGTGGGTGCCATTACCACGCCCCAATGAACGTACGGGACGCACTCGAGGCCGACGCCGACGCGCTGGCGGCGATCGCCGACTCCCCGACCGACGTGATGCGGAACCTGGTCCACGACCGCACCGTCCGGGTCGCCGAGGACGGCACGCACGACCCGAACGCCGACGTCTCGGAGTCCCAGTACGCCGGCTCGGATCCGGAGGACCTGCTCGGCTTCGTCAGTTTCGACGCGCGCGAGGATACCGTCCACGTCACCCAGCTCGACGGCACCCCCGACGCCTGCAAGCGGCTGCTCGCCGAACCGGTCCGGTTCGCCGAGCGCGAGGGGATGGCCGTCGAGGTACTGATCGCGTCCGACGCCGGGTTGATCGAGGACGCGGCCCGGGAGCTGGGGTTCGATCGCCGCGGTCCGGGGCCGCGGTTCGACGGCGCCTCGACGGTTCGGTTTCGCCTCGAGGGCTGATCCCCGTCCCGTCAGTCTCGCCCGACGACCGCTTCGGCCTCGAGGTCCAGGTACTCGAGGGCGGTTCGGAAGAAGATATCGCGCAGCGTTTCTCGCGGCAGGTCGCGCTCGAGCAGTTCGACTCGCTCCTCGCGGTACCGGTACGGAATATTCGGCGCGTCGGAGCCGTACATGATCGACCCGGAGAGCGCCGCGAGGGTCTCGTCGGCGATCGAGGACGGATCGAATCCGATCGTCTCCGGGGCCGCCCTCGCCATCGCGACCGTCGTGTCGAGGTAGACGCCGTCGTACTCCCGCGCGAACGCGAGGAACCGATCGACCTCGTACGTTCCCATGTGGGCACAACAGACCCGGAGCTCGGGGTAGGAGTCGAGCAGCTCGGCGAAGGCGTCCGCGCCCACGTAGGGGCTGTCCTGGAACATCGGCGCCGTTCCGCCGTGGTAGGTGATCGGCCGATCGCGCTCGGCGGCGGCCTCGAGGGCGGGCTCGAGGCGCGGATCCGCGGGCCGACACTCCTGGACCGGGCAGTGGATCTTCAGCCCGCGCGCGCCGGCGTCGAAGGCGTCCCGGACGACCGACCCGACGTCGTCGTCTGGATGGACCGTCGCGAACGGAAGCAGGCGGTCCGAGGACGCGGCTCGCTCGAGCACCCACCCGTTCAGCTCGCGTGCGACGCCTGGCTCGTGGGCGTACGGCAGCGCGACGAAGGCGGCGACGCCCGCCGCTCGGAGGACGTCGTCGATCGCCGACGGTGCGGTAGGAAGCGAGAACTCCCAGCCGGCCTCTCGGCGGAGCGATCGACGGATCGCCGCCAGCAGTCGCTCGGGGAGGACGTGGGTGTGGACGTCGATGGCGGGGTAGAACGGATCGGACCGATCGTCGGACGGCGGGTCGGCGTCCTCGGTCAGGGGTTCAGCTCCGTCGAGCGGCGAGTCGGCGCGTACGGGCGGTGAGTCGGCGTCTTCGGGGGACATGTGGGGCTGGAATCGGCGTCAGCTGAACTTCTGGACGGTCACGTCGAGGGTATCGAGGTCGACGATCGGGGCGTACCCGGCGTCGGGGTCGATGTTGACGCTGCGCTGGAAGTCGGTCTGGGCCTGCCAGCAGCCGGAGTTGATCGCGAGGACGTCGTGGTACTTGCCGAAGCCGAGCTTGTGGACGTGACCGGTGTGGAAGATGTCGGGCACCTCCTCCATGATGAGGTAGTCCTTCTCCTCGGGCGCGAGCCGGGTGTGACCACCGAACTGCGGGGCGACGTGGCGCTTCTTGAGCAGCTGGTACATCGCCCGGTGTGGCTCGTCGTAGCTCGCTTTCTCCTCGGGCAGTTCCGCGATGACCTCGTCGAGGCTGACGCCGTGGTACATCAGTATCGAGACGCCCTCGAGGGTCACGGTCGAGGGGTTGCTGACGATCCGGGGGTCGTGTGCGGACATGATCTCCCGAAGCTCCTCGTCGAACCCGGGCTGGGGTTCCGCGAGCCGCACCGCGTCGTGGTTGCCCGGGATCATGACGACCTCGAGGTCGCCGGGTACTCGCTTTAGCCGTTCGTTGAACGCCTCGTACTGCTCGTAGATGTCGACGATGTCGAGCTCCTCGTCCTGGTTCGGGTAGACCCCGACGCCCTCGACCATGTCGCCGGCGATCAGCAGGTACTCGACGTGTTGGGCTTCGGGGGTGTGCAGCCAGTCGGCGAAGCGGTTCCAGGCCTCGCCCATGAACTCCTGACTGCCGACGTGGACGTCGCTGATCAGCGCCGCCTGCACGTGACGGTCGGCCGTCGAGGGCTCGTGCGTGCGGGGAACGTCCGGAAAGTACATCGAGTCGACGAACGCGATTCCGGAGTCGTCCGCGAGGGTCCCCTCCATCGCCAGTACCTCGTCGTACAGCAGTTCGTCCACGAGATCGGCGTACTCGCGATCCTTCATCACGAGCCACGGGAAGGTTCCGGTCGCGTCCTCGAGTTCGATCAGCCAGTGGCCGCTGGCGGTCGATCGCACGTCGTTGACCAGGCCGACCATCGCGGCCTCGCTCCCGCCCGGCATCGACTGGACGGCCGTCGCAGGCCGGTGGTTGACCCGCCCGCGAAGCTTCGATCCGAGCCGCTCGAGCCGATCGCGAAACACCGAGACGAAGTCGCCGTACTCGCCGGTACCCGTGCTCTCGCCGGTCATGTCGCCGACGATCTCGATCGAGCGCTGGAGGGGGTCCACGGACCTGTCGCTTCCGGCGTTCCCGCGTCCCTCGCCGACCCCCTTCGTTTCGACTGGAAAACCGCCGTCGTTCGGTGGCGACGGCGCGCTGTCGCCTCCAGTCGAAACGGGGGCGTGTTCGGCCGCGGAACCCGTCTGCCCGGCGGTTCGACCGCCGTCGGAGGCCGGTTCGGTCGCGTCCTCGAGAGCGGGGTCGACGTGGTCGGACCGGACGACGAGCGCGTCGTCGGGCAGCGCCTCGAGCACGCGCTCGAGGGTCGCCGCCGGATCCTCGGTCGACGCGATCCGGGTTACGGCCTCGCGCTCGGCGTTGTAGCCGCGGCTCGTGAGTTCGCTGACGATCCGGGCGGCCCCCTCGAGTGGCACACGCCTCGCATTCGCGAGCGACGCCAAAAGGGTAGCGGATGACCGTCGTGAACGTCGGTCCGACGAACAGAAACTTGATGGCCGGGCCCGGTATAGCACGGAACGATGAGCGGTCCCGATCCCGGAGACGAGACCAGCGACGAGAGAGACGAGCCACACCGCCGCGACCCGCGCGAGGCCCCGTCGGACGGGACCGCCGAACCGAGGTCGGGGGACAACGATCGAACTGGACCCGGTGGCGACTCCAGCGGCGACGGGACCGTCGTGCAACACGGCGGCTCGAGTTCCGAGGGCGACGACGTCACGATCGAGGACGACGGCGTCGTTCGCTGGTTTTTCGGGACCGACGACGACTCCGTCGTGCTGGTGCGGGACGTCCTGAGCAGCGTCGCGATCGTCGCGGTCATCGGTCTGTTGCTGTTCGGGGTCAGCGGCGTCTGGCCCCCGCTGGTGGCCGTCGAGAGCGGGAGTATGGAGCCGAACATGGAGGTCGGCGATCTCATCTTTGTCGTCGCGGACGACCGCTTCGTGGGCGACGAGGCCACGGGCGACACCGGAATCGTCACTCAGGAGAACGGCGACGATCACCAGAAGTTCGGCGAGGGCGGCGACGTCGTCGTCTTCGAACCCGACGGACAGGCCCACCAGACGCCGGTGATACACCGCGCACACTTCTGGGTCGAGGAGGGCGAAAACTGGGTCGACACCAAGGCCGAACCCGAGTACCTCGACGGGGCGAGTTGCGACCAGCTCCGGACCTGTCCGGCCGCCCACGACGGCTTCGTCACGAAGGGCGACGCGAACCCCTACTACGATCAGTACCAGCGCGGCGGCGCGAACACCGACATCGTCCGACCCGGCTGGATCACCGGCAAGGCGTCGTTCCGCATCCCGTGGCTGGGCTACGTCCGACTCGCGTTCGACTCGATCATGGGCGGCGTCCTCGCACCCCAGCCCGGTCTCGAGACCGTCGCAGGCGCGACCGCGGCCGGCGCGCCGTTCTCGAGCGCTGAAGCGATCGGTGCGAGCGTCGGATCGGTCGCCGCGACCGGTGCGGGAGCTGCGGCGGTCGTCGGGCGGCGGCGCGGATAGACGTCTCGCTCGAGTCGACGCAGGACCCCTAGTTCTCGAACCGCGCCTGCACGAACGGCTGGATGTCGTCGATGTTGCTCAGCCGGGAGTCCGAAAGCAGGACGGCCTCGGTCTCGTCGATCGGTACCGAGAGGCTGATCTCCTTCGTCCGGCCGTACCGGCCCTTCGAGACGACGACCGCGTTGACGATCCCGAGCATGTCGAGCTCGCTGATGAGATCCGTCACGCGGCGCTGCGTGAGGACGTCCGCGTCGATCTCCTCGCAGAGGCGCTTGTAGATGTTGAACACCTCGCCGGTGTTGATGCTGTGGACGCCGTTTTTCTCGAGCAGGATGATCGCGAAGAGGACGAGCTTCGACTGCGTGGGGAGGGTGCGCACGACCTCGACGACCCGGTCGAGTTCGATCTTGTCCTGGGCCTGGCGAACGTGTTTCTCGACGATCGTCTCGGCCTGGGAGCGTTCGGCGAGTTCACCCGCGGTTCGTAACAGATCAAGCGCCCGCCGCGCGTCGCCGTGTTCCTGGGCGGCGAAGGCCGCACACAGCGGGATCACGTCGTCGGACAGCGCGTCGGCCTTGAACGCGACGTTCGACCGGTGCTGGAGGATGTCCCGCAGCTGGTTCGCGTCGTACGGCGGGAAGACGATCTCTTCCTCGCCGAGACTGGACTTGACCCGGGGGTCGAGGAAGTCGGTGAACTTGAGGTCGTTCGAGATCCCGATGATCGATACTCGCGAGTTCTCGAGCTCGGAGTTCATCCGGGAGAGGTTGTAGAGGGTATCGTCCCCGCTTTTCTCGACGAGCTTGTCGATCTCGTCTAACATGATGACGACGACCCGCTCGTCGTAGTCGACGGCGTCGAAGAAGACGCTGTAGACCCGGTCGGTCGGCCACCCGGTCATCGGCACCTCCTGGAACGACTCCCTGTCGGCCTCGAGCTCGTCGATCCGGGCCCGCACTTCCTCGCGGTCGGAAAACGGCGTGGACGTGAGCGGGTGAGCCGAGTCGGCGTCGGGTTCCAGTTCGTCGCTCGACCCCTCCGTTTCTACTGGAGAACTCGATGACTGCGGGTCGGTTCCCGTTCCAGACGAAACGTCGTCTGTCGGGGCAGTACCGCCGGTTCCGTCCGCCGGCCGCTCGGCGGGGTCGGACGGATCGTCGGCCCCGTCGTACTCCTCGAGGTCCGCGAGGCGGTCCTCGAGCTCGTCGACTCGCCGATCGATCCGGGCCTCGTTTTTCTCGATGAACTTGTTCGCGAGCTGGGCGAGGACGCGGTACTGCGTGTCGGTCACTTCGCAGTTGATGTACTCGACGTCGCAGGGGACGCTGTACTTCTGGGAGGTGCTCTCGAGTTCCTTGCTAACGAACTTCGCGCTCGCGGTCTTTCCAGTTCCCGTTTTCCCGTAGATCAGGATGTTCGAGGGCGTCTCACCCCGAAGCGCGGCGACCAGGATCGTCGCCATCTTGTTGATCTGGTCGGTCCGGTGGGGGAGTTCGTGGGGCGTGTACGACGGACGGAGAACCTCCTTGTTCTCGAAGATCGGCTCCCCGCTGAGCAGGTCGTCGAACAGTCCCTGGCTCGGTTCCTCGTCGCCGATCGCCGTCTCCTCGAGCGTCGTCGAGAATCCGTCGGTCTCGCCCTCGACGTCGTCGGTTCGTGGCGGCTCTGGGTTGTCGTCTGACATCCGTCGTTGGAACACCCCCTGGTTTCGTGTGGAGATCCGAATCCGAAGGCGGGAAGACAGCGTTTGAGCGGCCATCACGGCCGATTAACCGCGGTGGGGACCCGGTTCGGATCCAGTTGATGCAAACGAAACAGAGGAAGACCGCGATATTAAATTCTTCCCTTTCACCTACGTAGGATGGAATTCTTTTTCGGCGGAACGAATCGCGAGACGGACTCGAGTCGCCACGAACGGTACGGAGCTGTTGACGGGTCGGACCGGACGAGGGCCGAACCCTCGGTCGGTGACTCTCCGTATCAGCGTGGGCTTCGTCCACGTCGGGTCCCGGTTTCGACTTCGATCGAGTTCTCGGATCCGTCGTTTCGGAAGTGCCGTCCCGCGGCGATCGGAGAACCGTCTCCCGTCCCCTCCTGGCCGCGAGGACGAGCGATCACGACTTCGGCAGATACCAACCCATTCGTGGTGGCGTCGTCCGAAGCGATCGAAACGAGACGCTGCCGAGGGAACGCGTCAGGGGCCGGCGTCCCAACAAAATGAGTCCGTCCGCCACGGAGGCTGGAAAGCGACCTGACAGTGCGATGGATTCTCTCGCAATGCGGTGGAGGAACTACGATGTAGAGAGAAAAGACAACGATTCACGCGATACAGCGGAACAGACTACGATCGAGAAGCGACGATCGGACGTGGTCGTGATCAGTTTGGGGATCGTAGTAGGCAGCAAGATAGTCAGTTTCGGGATTGGAGCGGGCAGAAGTTTCGAGATTGGAGCGGGCAGAACGATTCCACCGGTCGCGATCCGTTCGACGGTGGGATCGGCTTCGAATCGAAACGGAGGGGNGGCAGAAGTTTCGAGATTGGAGCGGGCAGAACGATTCCACCGGTCGCGATCCGTTCGACGGTGGGATCGGCTTCGAATCGAAACGGAGGGGTGATCCACCACTCATCCTCCCCCACCCCTTCGTTTCAACTGGAGATCGACGAGGGAGGGGGTGGGGGAGAGGGGGACTGATCGGGCGGATTATAGCGGAGTGTCTGGACGAGAAGTCCTCTCCGTTGTGATATCGGGGTCTTGAGATCCTCGAGGTAGCTGAACGAGTTGGTCGCGGCTAGCTACAAAATGTCAGATCTCGTCACAAAGTGTCAGGCCCCGTCTAGTAATACTATATCTGTACTAGTAATATCTAACAAAACTATACCCTTGGGATCTAGTGCGGCTACTGTTTCTAGGCTATGAATATAAAGCTTCCTCTACTAGAGGACCCCTCCCCCCATCCCCTCCTTTCGACAGTTCCAGTTGAAACGAAGGGGTGGGGGGCGGTTCCCTCTTCTCTCTCCGTCCTTCCTTCTTCTCTCCCCCTTTCAACTGTCGCTCGTATGCTCGCGTCTCGGTCGGACTCCTCTCTTGGGGTCTCCCCGCCTGTAACCTCTCTACTCACAGCCTCCCTACTCGTCCTCACTCGTACCGTTTCAGTGCCTCTCACACACATCATAACTAATATATGTGGTGTTCGATACCCTTTGTCACGGATGTCTTTCACAAAGTTCGGATACTCTACACGTCTGACGTAGGCTTAAGTGAATTCAGTTAGTAGTACGCGCAGACGCACTTCGCGGTGCTGGAGGGCCCAAAAGGATGGGATTGTTAACAGGACTCAAAGCTAGTATCTCCCGGGTTACGGATCGGTTGTTTACTGACGAAACGCCCAAGCGAATCGGAATCTACGGACCGCCAAACGCCGGAAAGACGACGCTCGCGAACCGCATCGCTCGCGACTGGACCGGCGACGCGGTTGGCACCGAGAGCCACGTTCCGCACGAGACGCGCCGCGCACGCAGAAAGGAAGACGTCGAGATCGAACGCAACGGCCAGTCGGTTTCGATCGACATCGTCGATACGCCCGGTGTCACGACAAAAGTCGACTACGAGGAGTTCACCGACGAGATGGAAGAGGAGGACGCGATCCGTCGTTCTCGCGAAGCCACCGAGGGCGTCGCAGAGGCGATGCACTGGCTTCGCGAGGACGTCGACGGCGTCATCTACGTCCTCGACAGCGCCGAGGACCCGATCACGCAGGTCAACACGATGCTGATCGGCATCATCGAATCCCGCGATCTCCCGGTTCTGATCTTCGCCAACAAGATCGACCTCGACGAGGCGAGCGTCAAACGGATCGAAGACGCGTTCCCCCAGCACGAGACGGTCCCCCTCTCCGCGAAGGAGGGCGAGAACATGGACGAGGTCTACGACAACATCGCGGAGTACTTCGGGTGAGCACTCGTGCCTACGGCAACTAACCCGGACGACCCCGACGGTGACGGCGTACAAATCGACCTCATCAGCGGCGAGCGAATGGAGTCGCTGGCCTCCACGGAGAAGATCCGCATGATCCTCGACGGTGTTCACGACGGGAACATCGTCATCCTCGAGGAGGGCCTGACCCCCGACGAGGAGAGCAAGCTCATCGAGATGACGATGGCCGAGATCAGTCCCGACGCCGGCTTCAACGGGATCGAGATCGAGACCTACCCCAAATCCGAGACGAAGGACTCGTCGCTGCTCGGTCGGCTCATGGGTTCGAACGAATCGGCGGCGAAGCTGACGGTGATCGGTCCGGCGAACCAGATCGAGACGCTTCACAAGGACGAAACCCTGATCAGCGCGCTCGTGTCCCGCAACTAATGCCCCACCAGTGCACGAACTGCGGTCACACGTTTCCGGACGGCTCCAAGGAGATGCTTTCGGGCTGTCCGGACTGTGGCGGGAACAAGTTTCAGTTCGCGCCGAACCCGGACTCGACGACCGCCGACTCCGAAGCCGGCGGGGATCGATCGGAGACGAGGGAGGAGGCGGGCTCCGGATCCGAAACGGCGTCCGAGGGCGTCGCGTCCCGGGCCGCCGACACCGTCCGCAGCTGGGTCTCTTCCGAATCGGTGACGGAGTCGACCGACAACGCGGCGAACTCGTCTGCCGCGAACGAGCCCGCGGCCAGCGCCGGCTCGGCGGATCTCGAGGAGGACGATCCGACGGCAGCGGCCGACTCGAACACGCCCCCGGCCGGGAACCGAGACGAGGCGAACGCCGACCGCGACGGGGATTCGTTCGCCGAGTGGCCAGACTCGGCCCGTCGACCGGAGGACCGCTCTTTCGCGCCGGAGGAGACGCCGATAGACGACGCCGACGGCCGCTCCGGCGCGCAGTCGACGGACGAACCGGCGACCGACCCTCNGGCGACCGACACGCGGGAGCGCGAGTACGAGACGGCGACGATGGCGGAGTCGGAGGATTCGGCCCAGGCCAGCGCCCGCAGCGAGGTCGTCCCGGCCGACGACCTTCCGTCCGGCTCGAGCGCGGCCCAGCGGGGCGATCCCATCACCGAAGTCGACCCGATCGACGACGGCGAACGCGAGCGGACGCCCGACAACGGTCGAGTCGTCAGCGAGCCCTCCGGCGAACGGCCGTCGATCGAGGAGCTCCGAGCCGAGCTCAACGAACAGTTCGAGAGCATCAAGATCCTCCGACCCGGGCAGTACGAACTCAACCTCATGGAACTGTACAACCGTGAGGAGTACATCATCTCGCTCCAGGAGGACGGCCGCTACGTTATCGACGTCCCCGAATCCTGGCACGACGACGCGGACGAGTGATTCCGACCCCCTCGTTTCGACTGTAACCTCGAGTACCGCCTCCCGAAGCGCCCCGTTCCGGCGAAGCGTTGCAGTCGAACCGACGGTGCGCGAACGATCGTCGGGGGTCGCGCCACGCCCGTCGGGACGATTGTGCCCGCGAACGACGAGCCGTCGCCCTCGCTCCGGGCCTTCGTGAGGTCGCGATTTCGACCGAGACAGATGGATTTAAGCGACCCGGCCGATAGCCTCCGAACATGAGTACCCCAACCAAGGCCGTTCTCGCCACGATCGCCGCGTCGGCGCTGCTGTCGGTCCTGATCATTTTCCAGACCGTTCTCGTCTAATGTTCGCCGCTCGAGAGCTCTCGAGCGCAGTCGCGGCGGTCCGGAAGGAACACGCGCCCGACGCCGTCGTCGTCGACTGCGAGCGCGACTTCGAGACGCTCCCCCCGGCCCAGGCCGAGGAGCTCGGACTGCTCGTGGACTCGCTCGAGCCGGCGACGTACCCGGCCGCGTGGCTCCCCGAGGACGTCCCGGAGCTGCTCGCCCGCTACGCGAGCGGCGACTTCACGGTCGGGATGCCCGGCGACGGAAGCATTGCCTGGACCCGCCAGACCGACCCGCCGACGATCATCGTCAAACCTCGCGTCGAGGGATCGCCCGAACCGTTCCTCGACTTTCTGCTCGCGGAAGCGCTCGTCGAGGTCGGGCTGGGCGTTCCCGAACACTTCATCGGTTTTTTCGAAGACGAGTATCCCGCTCTCGAGCGGGCGACGACACTCGACCCGGCTGGCACGTACCAGGTCGCCGCGGCGCTGTACGACGGCTGGACGGGACTTCGCACGCGCGAGGTGTTCGCCGCGTGGGACGACGCCCACCCGGGGCTGGCCGACGCCTGGCGAGACGCGGGCGCTCGGCTGGAGGAGCGGGTGTCCGGACTGCCGGAAGCCGTCGCCCGCGGCGAGACCGACTTCGCGGACGCGACCGAACTCGCCTGCGCCGCGATCAAACACGGGCTCGAGCTGCCGGCGCCGTTCGCCGCGCTCGACACCGACGCCTACCGGGTTCATGGGTCGGACTACGCGGTGACGTGGGCCGAAAAGACGTTCGACGCGCTCGAGGACTAGAACGCCGCCTCGACGGTGCCGTCCTCGTCGAGATCGATGGTGCCGTCGAACAGCTCGCGGAACCGCTCGACGAACGCCTCGTCGTGGGGGTCCTCCGAGAGGTGGAACAGGCCGACGGCGTCGTGTTCTTCGAGCAGTTCGAGGATGCGCTCGGCGGCCTCGAGGGCTCGCTCCTCTCCGGCGTAGTAGGCGAGTTCGGTCACCGAGTCGAAGCTGAGCCGGAGCTTCCCGTCGTGATCCGAGAGGAATCCGTCGATGTGGTCGACGATGCCGTCGACGTCGTCGGGGGCGGCGACGTAGTGGACGGTGTCGCTGGATCGCCGCGAGTAGCCCCGTTCGATGCTCAGGGTATCCAGAATTTCGGCGCAGGTCTCGTCGACGTCGTAGTACTCGAGTTTCTGTCTGGCTTCGCGGGCGGTCGTTCGCGTGGAGACGACCAGAAAGTTGTCGGTGTCGGTCTTGAGAAAGTCGGTGTCGATGCGGTCGGTCTCACCGGTGCTCGGGTGCAACAGAAGGATACCGGTGCCCCCGGGGACCGTCTCGGGGGTCCCCTCGATCGCCAGTTCGTACTCCATATTGCGTGATCAATTGGCGGAACTGACTTAGTTCTGCGGATGTGTCGTCCGGCAGCACGCGACGCCCGCGCTCGTGTCCGCCGAATCCGACCCGTGTCGTCACCTCGCGGACGGAAACGGGTCCTCGAGGCGGCCCGGCCGCTCCGTCGGATCCGATCGATCGGCGGCGGATGGCGCTGTCGCTGGTTCGGTTCGGCTTCGACGAGAAGGATCGAGAGGTCGGAATCGCTACGGTTTCTCGCTCGGCCCGCCTCCGATGCCCACGGATTTCGGCCGTCCGACACCTCTCCGCTCCCCTCTTTTTAGGCCAGCCTAAAGAATCTACCGGTAGCGCTCCGGTCGAGAGCCGAACCCGTTTTGACCCTCTGGCGGAATGCGTATCGGTATGAGCGTACGCGAAGAGTTCGACGAGTGGGCTACGAGCGGCCGCGACAGGGGCATGGAGGAACGACACTGGCACACCGCAAAGCACGCGCTCGCGCGGCTGCCCGTCGAGCCCGGCGACACCGTCCTCGATCTGGGCTGTGGCAGCGGCTACGCCGGCCGCGCGCTGCGGGACACCAAGGAGGCCGGGCGAATCTACGGGCTCGACGGCTCGCCCGAGATGGCCCGCAACGCCGCGGGCTACACCGACGATCCGCAGGTCGGCTACGTCGTCGGCGACTTCGGCGCCTTGCCGTTCGACGACGACTCGATCGACCACGTCTGGTCGATGGAGGCCTTCTACTACGCCGCCGATCCCCACGAGACCCTCGAGGAGATCGCGCGGATCCTCCGTCCGGGCGGCACGTTCTACTGCGCCGTCAACTACTACGAGGAGAACGTCCACTCCCACGAGTGGCAGGACAACATCACCGTGGAGATGACCCGCTGGGACCGCGACCAGTACCGCGAGGCGTTCCGCGCGGCGGGTCTCTCGGTCGCCGAGCAGGACAACATCCCGGACCGAGAGATCGCCATCCCCAGCGAGGCGGAGTTCCCGCTCGAGGAATGGGACACCCGCGAGGCGATGGTCGAGCGCTACCGCGAGTACGGCACCCTGCTCACGGTCGGGGTCGCGCACTGAGTTCGACTCGAAACGGGACGGTCGATCCGAAACGGCCGATCCGAACCCAACGACCGGTCGTCTACGCTACTCGAACCGCTCGCCGGCCGGGATCGCCACCTCGAGCCAGTTCTCCTCCGGCGGCAGCGGGCAGTCGAACGTCTCGCTGTAGGCGCAAAACGGCGTGTACGCGAGGTTGAAGTCGACGACCAGTTCGTCGCCCGTCTCGAGGTCCCGATCTGCGGCGAGTTCCATGTACCGTCCGCCCTCGTAGGTCTGCTGGCCCGTCGTCTTGTCCCGGAACGGGACGAAGTAGGGCTCCTCGTTCGGGCTCTCGAGCTGGTAGGCCGCCAGCTCGAACGTGCCGTCCTCGAGGTCCTCGTCCTCGCGATCGAACTCGAACTCGAGCGTCGCGGCCCGAAGGTACCGCATCTCCCGACCCGCGGTCGTGTCCATCAGGACGACCTCGGGATCGTCGTGGGCGGTCACGGCCGCGGTCACTCGGTAGGTCGGATCGGGCTCGAAGTACTCCAGCCCCTCGAATCCGTCGCGATCCTCGGGCGGGACCGGCGACTGGGGGTGCTCGGCGAAGAAGTCGTCCTTCTCGGCGCGTTTGGACTCGAGTTCCGCGCGCCACTCGTCGACGTCGATCGAATCGCTCATACGGTCGGTTGGGAATCGAACGGGGAAGGCGTTGTGCTCCGACGCCGAACGCTTCACGTATCCGTCGATTGTTACTAACTACCCAGGAAGAGTTATTAGTCCCGACGGCCGAGGACGGGTATGTGGCCGTGGGAACACGCGATCGTCGGATACGTCGCGTACTCGCTGTTCTATCACGCCTACTACCGCGACTCGCCCGGCGGGCTCGAGGCGTTCGCGATCGTCTTCGCCTCCGTCCTCCCCGACCTGATCGACAAGCCCCTGGCCTGGGAGTTCGAGATCTTCGAAGTCGGCTACGCGATCGGCCACTCGATTTTCTTCGCCGTCCCCCTGTCGATCGCCGTCGGCGCGCTCGCGCGGTCCCGGGGCAGGTTTCGGGCCGGCCTCGCCTTCGCCCTCGGCTACCTCGCGCACCTCCCCGCCGACGTCCTCGACGGCTACCTCCGCGACGGGCACCTCAGCTTCTGGGTCCTCCTGTGGCCCCTCGAGCAGGATCAGGCACAGCTCTACGCTCGCGAGACGAGCATCGGCGTGGTCGACCAGTTCCTCGTGTACTTCTTCCGGTACCTCTTCCAGCTGCTGTCGGGCGACCTCTCGCCGTACCTCCTCTTCCAGTTCGGGCTGGCCGGGATCGCCGGCTTGCTGTGGCTCTACGACGGCGCGCCGGTCCTTCGAGATTCGCTGCTCGCGGTCAAGCGCTTGCTCGAGCGGTCGATCGCGCTGGCGACCGACTCCCGAAGCCGCTGACGCGATCGGTCGTCGGTCCCTGCCGAAGTTTATATCCGAAGCCGCGGCTACGGTCCGTCAACGCTATGAGCGACCGACGATGAGTACGGCAGGAATGACCGACTGGCGCTCGATCTTCGGCCACCCCCAGCCCTACGACGAGCAGGTCGACGGTATCGAGACCGCCATCGACACCGCCCGAGACGGCGGCTACACCGTCGTCGAGGGCGCCTGCGGGACCGGGAAGACGATGATCGCGCTCACCGCCGGGATCGACCTCGTTCGCGACCCCGACACCGACTACGAGCGCGTGTTCGTCCTCACGAGCGTCAAACAGCAGCTACGCCAGTTCGAGGAGGACTTAGCGACGATCAACGCGAACCTCCCCGACGACTGGAACCCCGTCTCGGGGCTGACCCTCGTCGGGAAGGCCGACGTCTGCCCGTACAACCGCGCGGGCGCGGGCGGAATCGACGACGGCAACGTCTACGATCGCTGCGAGAGCCTGCGGGATCGGACCCGCGAGCTGACCGGCGAGGGCGGGGAGACGACCGCGGACACGCTGACTGCCCGCGCCCGCCAGCAACAGACCGGCCTCGCCGACAGCGGCGCGACGGGAGCGGCAGGCCGGTTCCTCGAGACCGCCGGGGAGACCGCAGCCTACCCGCCGGAGATGCCGACCTACGGCGACGGCGGCGCGGTCGGCGCCGAGACTGAGTACTGTCCCTTCTACGCCCAGTACCTCGAGGACCTGCCCGACGAGGACGACGGCGACCCCGCCGAGGCCGTCCCCTTCGATTTCACCGACGCCGGGATGTTGACCCCCGACGACCTCGTCGCGCGCTCGGTCCGCCACGGCACCTGTCCCCACTCCGTGATGGGCGCCGCACTCGGCCACGTCGAGGTCGTCGTCGGCAACTACTACCACGCGTTCGATCCGACCACGACGACCGCGTTTACGGGCGCTCTGCTCGACGACTCGACGTTCGTCGTCTGCGACGAGGCCCACATGCTCGAGCCCCGCGTGCGCGATCTGGTCAGCGACGGCGTCGCCGACCAGACGTTGCGGGACGCGGAAACGGAGCTCTCCCGGGTGTTCCAACCGCTGCAGTTCGAACGCGAGGGTCGCCAGGCACAGGGCGGTTCGAAGACGGCCGACGCCGACCTCGTCCGGGGCGAACTCGAGGACAGCGACGTCTCCGCCGAGGAGCTATCCCGCACCCTCGAGTTCGTTCGGGACCTCCGGGACGAACTCGACCGCCGCGTTACCGCCCACCTCGACCGGAACCACCGGGGGTGGCAGTCGAATCCGACCGAGCTCTCGGACGCCGAAATCCCGCTCCGGGATCCCCAGGAACCGGCCGTCGACGACCTCACCGAGTGGGCCGCCGACGCGGGCTACGGCGACGCCGTCTGGGTCCGAGCCGAGGACGTCGGCGCCGTCGTCGAGCGCGTGTTAAACGAGGCCGAGGACGAGGACCGCACCCGCGCGGCCCCCGCCGTCGGCCGCGTCCTCGGGGAGTGGTACCGCCGGGATCACACCGACTACTTCCGGGAGATCGAACTCGAGCGCACCTGGGACGAGACCGAACCGGCCGACTCCTGGCGGCGTGCCTACACCGCCAGGCTCGCCCTGCACAACTGCGTTCCCAGCGACGCAATCGGCGACCGCCTGGCGGCGTTCGGCGGGGGGATCCTGATGAGCGCCACCCTCGAGCCCGTCGAGGCGTTCACCGAGGTGACGGGGCTGGACCACCTCGCCGACGAGCGGAATCGGCCGGTCGTCGAACGGCGCTACGGCCTGCACTTCCCCGAGGAGAACCACGAGAGCTTCGCGGTCGCCGCGCCCAAGTACACATACGACAACCGGGGCCGTCCCGGCGACTCGAACGCGACGCGGACCCACTACGCCGACGCCGTCGCGACGGTCGCCCGCCTCCCGGGCAACGTCCTTGTCGGGATGCCGAGCTACGCGGAAGCCGAGTGGATCGCGGGCGCCCTCGAGGATCGGATCGACAAACCCGTCCTGCTCGACGCCGCCAGCGACGACGAGACGACCCAGTCGCTCAAGAGCGACTTCTTCGCGGGCGAGGGCAAGGTGCTCGTCACGAGCCTGCGGGGGACGCTCACTGAAGGCGTCGACTACAGCGGCGACCGCCTCTCCGCTGCCGTGGTCTGTGGCGTCCCGATCGTCAACACCTCGAGCCCGCGGACGACGGCCGTGCGCCGGGCCTACGACGACGCCTTCGGCGACGGGTTCGAGTACGCGCTGACGATCCCGGCGGTCCGGAAGGCCCGCCAGGCGGTCGGCCGGGTCATCCGCTCGGCCGAGGACGTCGGCGTCCGGGTCCTGCTCGACGAGCGCTACGCCCGGGACAGCTGGGACTCGGTGCGAGAGTACCTCTCCGACGACGGCGAGTTCCAGCCCGTCAGCCCCGACATGCTCGAGGTCGGACTCGATCGGTTCCGGTCGCGACGCTCCTGACCTCCCAACGGTTTTCCCCCTGCCCGTCGTCGATCCCGCATGGTCAGTGGCCGAACGGTCATCAACGCGATCATCGGTGCGATCGTCGGTATCGTCCTCTCGTTCATCCCCTTTTCCACGGTCATCGGCGGCGCCGTCGCTGGCTTCCTCGAGGGGCCGAACGACCGCGACGGAGCGATCGTCGGCGCTCTCGCCGGCGCGATCGCGTTCGTCCCGATCGCCGCGGCCGCCGTGTTGGGGATCGGCTTCGTCGGGTTCGGGTTCGGCGTCGCCGCCGCGCCCGCGGAGGGCTTCGCGTTCGTCGTCCTGCTGATCCTCGTCGGGGTCCTGTTCGCGTTCGTCTACACCGTCGGCCTCTCGCTGCTCGGCGGGTATCTCGGGGCCTACCTTGCGCGGAAGTACCCGACGCGGCACGCGCGAACGCGGGAGACGATCGGGATGGACCGCGACCGCTCGAGCGACGGTCGCGCCCGGAGAAGCGATCGCACGTCGGCCGACCCCACGTCTCGAGCGCCGTCCCGACGGCCGAACGAGCGCGGTCGCGTGGACCCGGCGCGCGCGGACGATCCGGAATCCGAGAGCGCAGACTCCGATCTCGAACCCGACCGCCCGTCGTCCGGGCGGTCGGACCCGCCGCGGCGTCGCGGGGACGATCCCGACGAGCGAGGCTAACGGTCACTCGTACCGGAGCGCGTCGATCGGGTCCGTCCGGGCGGCCCGCCAGGCGGGGTACAGCCCCGAGAGGATTCCGACCAGGAGCCCGACGGCGACCGCGAGCGCCACGTACTCGTAGGGGTAGACCAGCGGTAGATCGACGTACCACGCGCCCAGATAGCCCGCAACCAGCCCGAGAGCGGTTCCCAGGATCGCGCCGACCATGCCGAGGATCACCGCCTCGGCGAGGAACAGCCCCAGAACGTCGCGATTCTGGGCGCCGACGGCCTTCATGATCCCGATCTCGCGGGTTCGCTCGGTGACGCTGACCAGCATGATGTTCGCGATTCCGATCGAGCCCACCAGCAGGGAGATCGCCGCGATCCCGACGATGAAGCTCTGTAACAGCTCGAGGACGTCCTCGAGTTGCTGGAGCAACTCGGCGCTGGTCTGGAACGTCATCGCGAGTTCGTCGCCGAGGAACTCGCTGGCGTCGGAGTCGTCGCTCTCGAGGTAGTCGACCGCGGCTTCACGGGCGGCGTCGACGTCGGTCGAGTCGGCGGAGGGAGCCTCGACGACGACGGCGAGAAAGCGCACGTCGCTGCCGTCGGTCCCCGCGTTCGTTTCGCCGGTCCGTTCGCTCCCGGCGGCCTCGTTCGTCTCCTCGCTCCCGTTGGCTGCGACGCCGTCTGCGCCCTCCGAGGGACCGATCGGCCCCTCGCCGCCGTCGAGTCCGGCGGCGTCGGCCTGCTCGAGGTAGTACGGATCGGTCGGCACGTAGAGCCGCGGGGAGGACTCGAACCCCTCGAACGGACTCAATCCCTCGTTGCTGTCGGTGATCCCGACCACCTCCGCGGTCGTCGATTGCCCTCCGAGGGTCGTGATCGCGATCTCGTCGCCGACGCTGACGTTGTCCTCGAATCGGCCCGCCGCGGCGGGGTTGAGGACGGCCTCGCGCTCGCCCTGTTCGAACTGTCTGCCCTCGCGGAGACTGTCCTCCCGGACGTAGGAGGGCCCGGTCGCGATCACCCCGTCGCCCTGGGCGACGCGCTCGTCGCCGTTCGAGATCGCCTGGCTCTGGATCGGCGCGTAGCCGTAGGCCGCGTCGACGGCCTCGAAGTCCTCGATCGTCTCGAGGTCGTCCCCGCTGACGACCGGTTGAGCGCCCGCCAGCGGCCCGCCCTCGGTGTCGGGGTCGGCTGCCCAGCCGTAGACGTTGCGCTGGTCGTCCGGGCTGATGTCGCCGACGATCCCCGCCTGCAGGCTCGCGCCCAGCGTGACGAACGCGATCACCGCGGCGATCCCGATCACGATGCCGAGCGTCGTCAGCGCCGATCGGAGCTTGTGGCCCCGGATCGAGCGCCAGGACAGCCGCAGGCTCTCGAGGGGTTTCATCGATCCTCCCTCTCTCTACCGCCGTCAGCCGGCTCAGCCGGCTCGCCGGGATCGCCCGCCGATCCGAGCTCCTCGATCCGTTCGATTCGCCCGTCCAGGAGGTGGACGATCCGCTCGGCGCGCTCGGCGACGTGGCGCTCGTGGGTGACGACGACCAGCGTCGTCCCCGCGTCGTGGAACTCGCCGAAGAGGTCGAGGACCTCCGCCTCGGTCTCGGTGTCCAAGTTCCCGGAGGGCTCGTCGGCCAGTACGATCGCCGGATCGTTCACCAGCGCCCGCGCCAGCGCGACCCGCTGGCGCTGCCCGCCCGAGAGCTCCTTCGGCAGGTGGTCGGTGCGGTCACCGAGGCCCACGCGCTCGAGCAGGTCCCGGGCCCGCTCGCGGCGCTCGCCTCGGTCGACCCCCTGGAACAGCTGGGGCAGCGCGACGTTCTCGAGGGCGGTCAGCCGGGGCATGAGGTTGAACGTCTGGAAGACGAATCCGACGGTCGTTCCGCGGAGGGCGGTTCGCTCGCGGTCGGTAAGCGCGGCGACGTCCGCACCGTCGACGACGACGGTCCCCTCCGTCGGCGTGTCGAGACAACCAACCAGATTCATCAGCGTCGACTTCCCGGAGCCGCTGGGCCCCATGATCGCGGTGTAGGAACCCCGGGGAATCGAGAGGTCGACCCCGTCGAGGGCGTGAACCGGCTCACCCAACTGGTAGGTCTTCCGGACGTCCTCGAGGCTGACGGCTGTCGCCTCGTCCGCTTCGGTGCCGGCACCCGATCCTGTCATACGGTATCGATGGACTCGTGGCCGAAAAAGGTTCCAACTCCGGTGACGGTGGCCGGATTCGACATCGGGTGCGCGCTCGGAACTGTTAGTAGGCGACGAAAAATGTAATTTATAATAGTAAGATAAGTAAATAAAACAGTAATTGAAATAGATACCTCGAACGTGACGAAACGGTACGGCGACGAACTCGCCCTCGAGGGGCTGGATCTAACGGTCCGGAAGGGCGAGGTGTACGGCTTTCTCGGTCCGAACGGGGCGGGGAAGTCGACGACGATCGACCTGCTGCTCGATTTCATTCGTCCGACCGCGGGCGAGGTGAGGGTGTACGGCCGCGATGCTCAGGACGAGAGCCTCGAGATTCGGGAGCGAACCGGGATCCTACCGGAGGGGATCGAACTCTACGATCGGCTCACCGGGCGCCAGCACGTCGAGTTCGCCATCGAGTCGAAGGAGGCCGACGACGACGCCGACGAGCTCCTCGAGCGCGTGGGGATCGCCGACGCCGCCGACAAGAAGGCCGGCGGCTACTCGAAGGGGATGGCCCAGCGGCTCATCCTCGCAACCGCACTGGTCGGCGAACCCGACCTGCTGATCTTAGACGAGCCCTCCACGGGACTGGACCCCAACGGCGCCCGCGAGATGCGCGAGATCATCCGCGAGGAGAACCGCCGGGGTGCGACCGTCTTCTTCTCCTCGCACGTTCTCGGCCAGGTCGAGGCGATCTGCGACCGGGTCGGCATCCTCCGGGACGGCGAGTTGATCGCCGAGGACACCATCGCGGGCCTCGAGGACGCGGTGCCCGACCGGACCCGGCTTCGGGTGCGGCTCGATCCGATCCCCGAGGACTCGGGGGCGGCTCTGTCGGCCGTCGAGTCGATCGACGGCGTCTCCGAGGTCGAGGCCGAGGGGACGACGCTGGTCGTCGCAGTCGCCGACGAGGCGAAGACGACCGTCCTCCGGACGATCGAGGAACACGGCGTCACCGTCGAGGACTTCGAGACCGACGAGTCCTCGCTCGAGGACCTGTTCGTGGCTTACACGTCCGAGCGGCGGGAGGTGGCGCCGTGAGCGCGATCGCCGTCGCCAAGAAGGACTTCCGCGACGCCGTGCGCTCGCGGACGCTGCTGGTTCTGACGGTCCTGTTCGGCCTCTTCACCGTCGGCGGAGCGTACCTGGCCTCCTGGGCCGCCGAGGTGCTCGAGGGCGGCGCCGAGACGACGCTCGATCTCATCATCGCCCTCCAGACGCCCGCGGGCTATCTCGTCCCGCTCGCGCTCGGTATCCTGCGGTTCGACTCGGTCGACCTCTGACGTCGAAGTACAACGTTTTTCCCGCCGCCGCCCGCCACATCAGCCATGAAGACGACGGGCGGCTCCGACGCGGCGAAACGACGCGCGGGCGAGCGCGCGGCCGAGGACGTCGAGGACGGGTTCGTCGTCGGGCTCGGTACGGGATCGACGACCGCCCACGCGATCGAGGCGATCGGTCGGGCCGTCGACGACGGGCTCGACGTTCGTGGGATCGCGACCTCGTTTCAGTCCCGACGACTGGCCCTCGAGGCGGGGATCCCGCTGACGGAACTCGACGCCGTCGCGGACGTCGATCTCGCGATCGACGGCGCCGACCGCGTCCTCGAGGGCGGCGACGCCCGCGGGACGCTGATCAAGGGCGGGGGCGCCGCCCACACCCGCGAGAAGCTCGTCGGCGAAAGCGCCGACCGGTTCGTCGTCGTCGCCGACCCCTCGAAACTGACCGACCGGCTCGAGGCGTCGGTTCCGGTCGCCGTCCTTCCCGAGGCCCACACGGTCGTCGCCGAACGGGTCGACGAACTGGACGGCGAGGCGACGCTGCGAGAAGCTGAGTGCAAGGACGGTCCCGTCGTCACCGATACCGGGAACCTGGTGCTCGACTGTGACTTCGGTCCGATCGAGGACCCGGCGACGCTCGCGACGCGGCTCTCGGCGCTTCCCGGCGTCGTCGAGCACGGGCTGTTCGTCGACGTCGCCGACGCGACCTACGTCGGGACGGCCGACGGCGTCGAGGTTCGACGCTACTGACGGCGGCGGTCAGTTCCGCGTCGGCTCTTCTTCGTTCCCATCGCTTCCGATCGTCGACAGCGCCGCGACGGTCAGATAGAGCACGCCCAGCAGCCGGGCCGCCGGGTTCACCCACGGCTTCGGCTCGAGGTCGGCGACGTTCTCGTAGACCAGTCGCTGGCTCAGCTCGACGAGGGGCTGGGGAACGAGCACGAGCGCGATCCCAGCCAGCGCGAGCAGCCGGTTGGCTATCGTCGCCCCCGACTCCCGGCGAGCGAGCACCCAGACGAACAGCGCCCCCTCGAGCCGGGCGCCCCACAGCGCCAGCGGACGGAGCCGGGCCTCCTCGGGGTTCTCCAGCCCGATCCGCTCGCAGGCGTCGATCACCGGTTGCGGCATCGCGATCTCGAAGATTCCGAACGCGATCAGCAGTTTGCGGAGCATCGTCGGTTTCGGAATGGACGGCGACGCTCAAAAAATCGGCCCCGGATTCGCGCGCGGCGAACGGATCGCTTTTCACGGTCCTCGTTGCCCTCCTAGGTGATGACCGAGACGGCCGATCGCAAGGACGACCACATTCGCATCATCGAGGAAGAGGACGTCGAAACGAGAGGGACCGGGTTCGAGGACGTCGAGCTGATCCACGAGGCCCTCCCCGAGATCCACCGCGACGAGATCGACACGTCGACGACCCTCTTCGGCGCCGAGGTCGCCGCGCCGATCGTGATCGAGAGCATGACCGGGGGGCACCCCAACACGACGAAGCTCAACCGGGCGCTGGCCGAGGCCGCCCAGCGAACCGGCGTCGCGATGGGCGTCGGCAGCCAGCGAGCAGGTCTGGAACTCGACGACGAGGACTTGCTCGAGTCCTACACCGTCGTCCGCGAGGCCGCCCCCGACGCCGTCCTCTACGGCAACGTCGGCGCCGCCCAGCTGCTCGAGTACGACCTCGCGGACGTCGAGCGGGCCGTCGAGATGATCGACGCCGACGCGATGGCCGTCCACCTCAACTTCCTCCAGGAGGCGGTCCAGCCCGAGGGCGACGTCGACGCTCGCGGCTGTCTCGCCGAGATCGAACGGGTCGCCGAGGGGCTCTCGGTCCCGGTGGTCGTCAAGGAGACGGGCAACGGGATCTCCCGTGAGACGGCCCGACGGCTCGCCGACGCCGGCGTCGACGCCATCGACGTCGCCGGCAAGGGCGGGACGACGTGGTCGGGGATCGAGTCTCACCGGGCCGCCGCGGTCGGCGCCGACCGACAGGAGCAGATCGGGAAGCTGTTCCGCGCGTGGGGCGTTCCGACCGCGGTCAGCATGCTCGAGGCCGCCGCGGAACACGACACCGTCATCGCCAGCGGCGGCGTTCGATCGGGACTCGACGTCGCGAAAGCGATCGCGATGGGCGCAAGCGCCGGCGGACTCGCGAAGCCGTTTCTCTCCCCGGCGGGACGGGGCGCCGACGCGGTCGTCGCCCTGCTCGAGACGCTCGAACTCGAGCTCCGGACGGCGATGTTCGTCACCGGCGCGGAGTCGATCGAGGCACTGGGTGAACGCGAGTACGTCCTCACCGGACGAACGCGGGAGTACCTCGAACAGCGGCGGTAGCAGCCCCGGACCGCCATCGACGACTACGGTCGGGACTATCGTACAGTTGTAGGATAAAAGAACGTTCGAACTGTCGACCTTACAGGTCGCGCGGCTGGACCGTCTTCCGGTCGTTCTCCTCGGCGCGGCGAGCCGCGTCCTCGAGAAGCTGGTCGACTTCCTCGTCGAGCGCGTCGTAGAAGTCCGAGGCGACGTTCTTGTCATCGAGCGCTTCCTTCACAGCGGCTTTGACGATAAGGTCTGCCATACGGTGTGTCCGTTCCCGTTTCCCCATTATAAGTATTCTGGTTATGACGGGGTATACCGGGGCTGCAGCGGTTCGTTCGCCTGTTTGGCGCGCAAATTCCACCGGAAAATATATGGTTGATGAACTTCGCGGGCCGTACTCGCTGTGACCGACCCGTGAACCCCGGCTCGCGCGCGGTCTGGGTCCGCTCGCACGCGTTTCCGCTCGCGAGCGCTTCGCCGGAACGGGTCGACGGATTCGAGTGGGTCCACGCCCCAGATCGGGTATGCGCGAACTCCTCGAGGCCGTCGCCGACGGCTCGCTGTCGCCGGCGGAGGCCGAAGCCGAACTCAACGGGTACGTCACCGGCGAGGCGGGACGATTCGACGCGGCTCGCCAGCAACGCCGCGGCATTCCGGAGGGCATCTTCGCGGCGGGAAAGACCGCTCCGCAGGTCGTCGCCCTCGCCGAGACTGCACTCGAGACGACCGGGCGGGCGCTGATCACCCGTGCCGACGACGCCCAGATCGAAGCCCTCGAGTCGAACCTGCTCGAGTCCTTCCCCGACGCGACCCTCGAGCGCTGGAGTACCACCGTCCTCGTTCGCGCCGCCGACGCCGAGCGACCGAGCCTCGACGCGACGGTCGGCATCGTCACCGCCGGCACCGTCGACGGGCCGGTCGCCGACGAGGCCGCGGCGGTCTGCCGGGACGCCGGCGTCACGATCGACCGGGTCGACGACGTCGGCGTCGCCGCGCTCGATCGCCTGCTCGACCAGCTCGAGCGACTCCGCGAGGCCGACGTCTTGATCGTCGCCGCGGGCCGGGAGGGCGCCCTGCCGACCGTCGTCGCCGGCCTCGTCGACTCGCCGGTGATCGGGGTCCCGGTCTCGAGCGGGTACGGCCACGCCGGCGACGGCGAGGCGGCGCTGGCGGGGATGCTCCAGTCCTGTACGATCCTGTCGGTCGTCAATGTCGACGCCGGGTTCGTCGCGGGAGCGCAGGCGACCCTTTTCGCACGGACGCTCGATCGGGCCCGGACGTAGCCGCGATTCGGAAAGATATTCTTCCGATCCCGGAAAGCCAAACAGCGTTTGGGGAAGCACTTTTATTCGTATACTGGCTATCTTTCGGTGCCGGCCGAGGCCGGCACGACAATGCCTACCTGTGACCACTGCGATGCGCACGTCTCCGAACGGTTCGCTCGGGTGTTCGCCGACGAGCGCGGCGAGATCCACGCCTGCGTCAGCTGTTCGGCGAACGCCGGAATCGCGGAGGCCGCGAGAGAACGGGCTCGCGGCTCCTGACCCGCTCGAGTACCGTCACCGATAGACCACGGCCGGACCCCGCCCCTAGCTGCCGACGCGACGATTTTTGCCCGTCCACTCCGTACCCTCGAGCGATGGCCGAGGCCGACCACGTCGTCTACGTCCTCGAGTGCGCCGACGGCTCGCTGTATACGGGCTACACGACCGATCTCGAGCGCCGCGTCGCCGAACACGACGCGGGCGAGGGGGCGAAGTACACCCGCGGACGGACCCCCGTGGAGCTGTGCTACCGGGAGGGGTACGACTCGAAGTCCGCGGCGATGTCCCGCGAGTACGAGATCAAGCAGCTGACGCGGCGACAGAAGGAGGAACTGGTCGGACTCGAGCGATGAATCGTTCTGCGGAGTGCTCGTAGCGTGTGGAGAGTGCGAACTGTACACGATAGCGGTGAATCCACCCGGATCTCACGGGTATCCTTTTTGGGACGTGACCCGAAGCAGCGGGAAGATGAGTGAACAGGCTGAAACGGATACCGAGATCCTCCTCGTGGAGGACAACCCCGGTGATGTCCGCCTCGTCGAGGAGGCGCTTCGGGAAACAGCCAGCACCCTCCACGTCACAAGGGATGGGAAGGAAGCGTTCGATTTTCTTCGACGACAGAGCGAGTTTCGCGGTGCCCCCCGTCTCGATACCGTTCTCCTCGATTTGAACGTGCCAAAAATCGATGGCACTCAGATCCTCGATAACATTCGAAGCGATCCTGCTCTCGATCACGTTCGAGTAATCATCGTCACCAGTGCACGAGAGAGAGACGTCGATTTCGATCGAGAGGGGACCGACGAGGACGATTTTATTACCAAACCTGCCGATCCCGACGAATTTATGGCCCTCGTACGGGCAGCCGTCTTCGCCTGAAACGTGACCGGTAGCGGCGGGGCGCTTTCGTGCACGAGTTTGGCGTCAGTTCGTCCCAATACGGCGATATCGACCGGGGGATCACTGATCCGCCGTTTCCGCTGAGGGCAGTGTAAACGTGATCGTCGTTCCGTTACCTGGCTCGGATTCGACCCAGATATCGCCACCGTGGCGTTCGATAATCCGTTTCGAGACGGCAAGCCCGATCCCACTTCCGGGGTACTCGTCTGGGGTGTGCAGTCGCTCGAACACCTCGAAAACACGCTCCTGGTTCTCGGGGTCGATGCCGATCCCGTCGTCGTGAACCGAGACCTCGCACATCGCCCCGTTCCGGTCAGTAGAGACGGTGATCTGTGGGGGTTCGTCCCCGCTGTATTTGATTGCGTTGTCCACGAGATTCTGGATCACCTGCCGTAATTGATTCGCATCGCCTCGAACCCGGGGGAGCGTGTCCGTGACGACCTCGGTCCGACTTTCCTCGATCCTCATCTGCATATCCTCGAGGGCATCTTCAACAACGACGTTCAGGTCGACCGATTCGAACGGCTCACCCTCCCTTTCGACCCTCGAGTACTCCAACAGTCCTCGGACCATCTCTCGCATTCGGTCGGCACCGTCGACGGCGTACTCGAGGTACTCTTCGGTTTCACCGGACAGCTCGTCGTCAGCCCGGCGCTCAACCAGTTGCAAATACGTAGACACCATTCGCAACGGCTCCTGGAGATCGTGAGATGCAGCATAGGCGAACTGCTCGAGGCGTTCGTTCGACGCTTTGAGCTGTTTCACCGTCTCTTCCAGTTCGATTTCGCGGGTTTTGGCCCGTGCATCGTGGATACCCGCGGCGAACCCGGCAACGCTCCCGATCGCCGTGAGGATGAGTGTGTTCTGGAGCGGATCTCTCAACCCAGCAGCAAGGGCCGTGAGACCGAGAAGAGCAATCATGACTCCGATTCCGCCGAGACACCACGTGACGACACCGGAGTAGACTTCAGACCGTATTTCGGACCGAGCCAACCAGTATCCGCCAGTAGCGAGGATGAGGCTCGGCACACCGACCAAAATCGCCATAATCAGATCGATTCCAACCGGCGAGTCTATTGTGAGGGGATACCCAATCGCAGACGCGATATACAACCCCCCAAGGAGTAAAAGAGCTTCTCTGCCACCGCTGTTTGGGAACGTGAAATTGTGCCGAGCCACTATCCAAGACCGATATTTCCAGCGGTATCAAGGTAGCGTTTAGTCACCTGAATATAACGCCTTTCCGCTGCTAACGTGGGGTTTCCACGCCCTTCCCAGCCGCCTCGCTCGCGGTGTTCGCTCGTCCACTGGCAGCGCACGCTCTGCCAAGCCGTTCGCTCGTTCCATCTGCTCACGGACGCGAAGCGTCCGTCTGCTCACGGGTCACAGACCCGTTCGCATGGTATGCGAGATCGGAGGTTTCGCACTATTCGCACGGTACGCGGGACTGTCGGTCCCGCGCAACTCGCGAAGACCTCACACGGTGTCGGATCGCAGTTCGCCGTCGGATCACTGCGATCGAACGGGCGTCCACCACCTCACTCGTCGCTCGCGTCCGTCCGGGGCGAGCTCACGTCGGGTTCGATGAAGGCGTACTCGGCGAGCATCCGCCCGAGCTTTCGGGTGCGCTCCTCGAGGGTCTCGTCGACGAACGCCCGTCCGTCGATCGCTTCGGGCTCGGGCTCGAACGTGCTCGAGGCGCCCCGAATCCCGACCTGGTGGGGGAGCACCCAGCCGTGAACGCCCCGGACCGTGATCCGGAGGTGATCGAGCGTCGACCCGTAGCTACCCCCGCCGGCGGTCGCCAGCAGCCCGACGGTGGTGTCCTCGTACTCGTCGAACCCGCAGTAGTCGTGGAAGTTCTTCAGCGCCCCCGAGTAGGAGCCGTGGTAGACGGGCGTTCCCAGCGCGACCGCGTCGGCCTCGCGGACGAGTTCCATCGCGGCCTCGCCGTCGCCCTGGCCGTCGATGTCGGGATCGTAGACGGGAAGGTCGTACGCCCGGAGGTCGAGCAGTTGCGTCTCGGCGCCGGCCCCGGCGGCGGCCTCGAGGACGTACTGTAGCGCCGTCCGGGAGTAGCTCTCGTCGCGGAGGCTGCCGGAGACGGCGAGGACGGAGGGAGCTGTCATAGCCGCGCTAGCGACGCGGTCGGCAAAACGGCGTCGGCCTGCCGTCGAAAGCGTCGGTCGGGGACGGGAACCGACAGCGCAGCGTCGCCTTTTTCGCACCGGACGACGAGTGGCGGGGTATGGAGACGATCTCGTTCGGAACCGACGGCTGGCGGGCGACGCTCGAGGAGTTCACGGCGCCGCGCGTGCGGACGGTCGGACAGGCGGTCGCAACCTACCTCGACGACGAGGGCCTCGAGGGACCGGTCGCGGTCGGGTACGACGCCCGCGAGACCTCCCGCGGGTTCGCCGAGGAGCTGACCCGCGTGCTGTGTGCCAACGGGTTCGACGTCCTGCTGCCCGATCGGGACCGACCGACGCCGCTTTTCGCCCACGCGATCGTCGAGCGCGACCTGGCGGGAGCGATGGTCGTCACGGCCTCGCACAACCCGCCGGAGTACAACGGCGTGAAGTTCATTCCCCAGGACGGCGCGCCCGCGCTCCCCGAGGTGATGGACGCGATCGAGGAACGTCTGGCCGAGCCCGACCCGCTACCCGAGGCCGAACACGGCAGCGCCGAGGAGGTCGACTTCGTCGCGCCCCACGCCGACGCCGCCGTCTCCCTGCTCGAGGAGACGATCGGCGAGATCGACCTCGAGGGAACGACCGTCGCCTACGACGCGATGTACGGCAGCGGCCGCGGGACGACCGATGCCCTCCTCGAGCGGGCCGGCGCCGCGGTCGATCGCCTGCGCTGCGAACGGGACCCCGACTTCGGCGGCGGGGCGCCCGAACCCGCACCGGAGAACCTCGAGGCGCTCGCCGAGCGAGTGACCGACGGCGACGCCGACCTCGGTCTCGCCAACGACGGCGACGCCGACCGGATCGCGATCGTCACCCCCGACCGGGGCTACCTCGACGAGAACCTCTTTTTCGCCGCGCTGTACGACTACCTGCTCGAGCGCGACTCGGGGGCCGCCGTTCGAACCGTGTCGACGACGTTCCTGATCGACCGCGTCGCCGACGCCCACGGCGAGGCCGTCCACGAGGTCCCGGTCGGGTTCAAGTGGATCGCACGAGGGATGGCCGATCACGACGCCCTGGTCGGCGGCGAGGAGTCCGGCGGCTTCACGATCCGGGGTCACGTCCGCGAGAAGGACGGCGTCCTCATGGCGCTGCTCGCCGCTGCGATGCACGACGCCGAACCGATCGACGACCGCGTGGACCGCCTGCTGGCCGACCACGGCACCGTCGTCCAGGACAAGCGAAGCGTGGCCTGCCCCGACCACGAGAAGGCCCGCGTGATCGACGACCTCGGGGACGAGATTCCCGACGACGTCGCCGGAACGCCAGTCACGGACGTCAACACCGCCGACGGGTTCAAGCTCCAGCTCGAGGACGGCTCCTGGCTGCTGGTCCGCCCCAGCGGGACCGAGCCCAAGCTGCGGGTCTACGCCGAGGCGACCGACGAGGACCGGGTCGCCGAACTGCTCGAGGCGGGCGAGGCGCTTGTCGAACCGCTGGTCTGAGGGTTGCGCACTCCGGGACCACGTTTACCGGGACGGCGATCGCAGAGAGAGTATGAGCCGAAGTGACGAGGCTGCGTACACGGAACTCGAGCCCGACGCGTGGCACCAGAACGACCAGGGGAACTACTCGATCGACTGCCCGGAATGTGGCTCCGAGGCGACCCTGATGAACGTCGTCAAACACGGCCGCTGTAACGGCTACCTGAGCAAACACGACGAGGACGTCGACCTCGACACCCAGCCGATGGACTGTACGGCCAAGCTCTGGTTCGAACTCGGCTACGTCTCCGATCCCGACGAGGCGATGACCGACGACGCCGTCGGCGCGGACGACGCCGAGGGTGAGACCGGTCAGGACGTCGAGTCCCAGGAGGGCGTCCCGGCCTCGGACTCGCCGGCGGGTTCGGACGGGACCGTCGACGAGGAGCAGACGTAGTTCAATCGACCCGCTCCGCGGGGACCCCGGCGACGGTCGTCCCCGCCTCGACGTCGTCGGTAACGACCGAACCCGCGCCGACCGACGCGTTCTCGCCGACCGCGATGTCGCCCAGCAGCGTCGCGTTCGCGCCGACGGTGACGCCGTCCTCGAGGGTCGGGTGGCGCTTGACGGGTTCGTTCGCCGTGCCGCCGAGCGTGACTCCGTGGTACATGTGAACGTCGTCGCCGACCTCGGCGGTCTCACCGATGACGACGCCCATCCCGTGGTCGATCGTGACGCGGCGACCGATCGTCGCCGCGGGGTGGATCTCGACGCCCGTTAGCATGCGAACGACGTAGGCGAGCACGCGAGCGACGAGTTCGAAGCCCCCGTTCCAGAGGCGGTGAGCGACGCGGTGGCCCCAGACGGCGTGGACGCCCGGATACGTGAGCCAGACCACGCGACAGCCCGTCGCCGCGGGATCGCGGTCGCACATCGCCCGGACGTCCTCGCGGAGCTTCCCGATCATGCGCTCTCGATATCGGCGACGTCGCGGTCGTCGGAGTCTGTTCGCTCTGTCTCGGCGAAACGGCGTCGAGTCGCGGTCCCGGCGTTCCGGACGGAACGCGCGACGCGACCGGTCGAGAACATGGTTCCGCTACTCCGACCGACGAGCTAAAAGGGATCGTTTCGTCGGCGGGCCATAAACTACTAGTCGCGATATCTTTTCGGCGCCGACGGTTCACTTGCCGCGCTCGAGACGGCTCCCGATCCGTTCGGGCAGTCCCGCCGCGGCGACGGCGTCCCTGACTTCGCCGATGTCGTACTCGACGCGGTGGGTCTCGACGGTCATCGCCTCGAGGTCCAGCACCGCGTAGGCCGCCCGCGGGTCGCCGTCGCGGGGCTGGCCGACGCTGCCCGGATTGACGACGATCCCCTCGCCGTACCGTTCGACGCCCTGGACGTGAGTGTGACCCAGTACGAGGACGTCCTCGTCGCCGAGCAGTCGGGGCGAGAACTCGTCGGGATACGTATACCGGGTGTACCGATCGGGGTCGTCGGGGTGACCGTGGACGAGTTTCACGCGACCGTCGCACTCCAGTCGTTCCTCCGGCAGGTCGGCGAGCCACTCGAGTTGATCGGCCGAGAGCTGCTCGAGGGCGTGTTCGACCCCCGCTCTGGCCATACTGTTGAACCGGAACGGCGTCTCGTCGGCGACCGCGGCGTCGTGGTTGCCCATCACCGTCGGCACGTCCCGATCGCGAAGCTCGGCGACGCAGGCCGCGGGCCAGGGGTTGTAGCCGACAATGTCGCCAGCACAGAGCAGTTCGTCGACTGCGGGCATGTCGGCGAGGACTGCCTCGAGGGCGACCCGATTCCCGTGAACGTCGGAGATGAGCCCAACTCGCATGTCTCGGCGTACGATACGAAGGCATGTAGGTAATCCCCCGGACCGATCGCCGCGAAACCCATGCGGTGGCGCGCGCCGGGTCGCCGTGAGCGGACAGCGAACCGTGAGCCGGTGCCGTGCGAGGTCTTCGTGAACGCCGTGAACGAAGGCTTGTCAGAGCGTTCTCTGACAGTGGATGAGTGAGCGACGACGGAGCGAACGAATCGGCTGGGGAGGGCGTGGAATCCCGTGTGTTCGGCGCGAGCGGACCGCTCGGCTACTTCGGATTCGTCCGATCGGTGTGACTACTCGATCGCCGACCATCGGGGCTGTCCGGGGGTTCGATCACACTCGAACGTCGTAACCAGCTGCTCCTTCGATCAGTCGCCGTTCTCGATCGCCGTCTCGAAGCCCTCGTCGGTCCGGGCGACGCCGGCCGCGCAGACGGCGTGCTCGAACTCGTGGTCGTAGACCTCGCTCGCCGCTTCCTCGGCGCTGTCGGCCTCGAGATCGAACGCCCTCGGCGAGTCCTCCTCGTAGGTCGCGACCAGCGTCGGCTCCTCGACGGTCTCGACCAGCAGGGCGTCCTTCCGAACGGTCCCGATCAGCGCCTCGCCGTCTCCTCCCAGGGTCGCGGCGATCCGGGGCGTGTCGTAGTCGTCCTTCTCGTAATCCAGCGCGAGCAGGCTCTCCGCGAGGGCGTCCCGGGCGGGGTAGCCTAACTCGAGCTTTTCGGCGATCGGATCCACGTGGGAGCCGTTACCGAGGGCGGCCGTCTCGCCCGTCGGGGTGTCGACGACCCGCAGGCAGTTGTAGGAGACGTAGGGGTTGTCCGTCTCCGGAGCGTCCGCGGTCGGACCGACGGTGAGGGCCTCGTCTCGAGCGGTGAGCTGGCGGTTCGGGAACGACCGCGAGGAGACGCGGTAGGCGCCGACCTCGGGACCGACGACGACGAATCGTCCGACGTACATACACGAGTGTGGTCACTCGAGGGGAAAATGTGTATCGATCTGTGCACCATCGTCGACTCCGCGTAGTTACATGGAACGAAATTTATATTCAACCGGTCGACATATCCTGCTATGGCGACGGAGGAAGCCTGCCTCGAGGCGCTGCGACGCGCCGCGGACGAACTCGGCGAGTCACCGACGAAGGCGCAGTACGAGGCGCTCGGATTGACGCCGTCCTCGGCGACGATCATCCGAACCGTCGGCGGGTGGAACGCGGCGAAAGAGCGAGCCGAGCTGGCGACCGAACCGTCCACCGGCTCTCGAACGCTACCGAAACCGGACGGCGTTGATCTCCCCACGGATACGGCCTGGGAGGAGCTTTCGGTCGACCAGCGGTGGCACTACCGGAACGTCGAGCGGAACACCGAACGGACGCTGTCGCGTCGTTCGGAACTCCGCTCCTGGCTTGACGCTCGAAAACGGAAGCGTGGCTGTTCGCGCTGCGCCGTCGACACGCCGGCGTGTCTCGACTTTCACCACCGAAACGAGGAAACGAAACGGATGGCGGTCGGACGAATGATCACGTTCGGGTACGGAAAGGATACGCTTCGCGAGGAGATACGGAAGTGTGACGTGCTCTGTGCGAACTGTCACCGCGAACTCCACTACACGCCGCCGAAACGGGAACGCAAACGATGGGTTCACGACCGAAAACGCGCCGAGGGCTGCGAACGTTGCGGCGAATCGAATCCGGCGGGTCTGGATTTCCACCACACGACCGATCGGAAGGAAGCGACCGTCGCGAGATTGATCTCGGACGATCGATCGCAGGAACGAATTCGGACCGAAATCGAACGCTGTACTGTTCTCTGCGCGAACTGCCACCGAAAGGAACACAGCGACGATACCGCTGATAGCTACCGATGAACATGGCCCGAGCCCGAAAGTAGGGGACGATCGGTCCGTCGGAGTTCGTAACACTCTAATACGGACCCACCGTTAGGAACAGGTAGGTCGTCAGCGACCGACGACGCGTAGCAGTCCATTGGGGTAGCGGCCAATCCTGAAGCCTTCTGGGGGCTTCGACCCTGGTTCGAATCCAGGATGGACTACTTCCTTTCACTTCGATTCGATCAGTACCACCCTCTGTTTCCAGTTGAAACGAAGGGGTCGACTGCGCGTCCGGCGATCGAACGGAACCCTATTGAGCCGACGCCACTAGGAGCCGGCAATGAGACGACGTGAGGTTCTCGCTACTGGTGCAGCGGCGGTCGCGGCGAGCGTCGCGGGCTGTCTCGGCGACGACGACTATCCGACGAAGTCGTTCGAGGGCGTCGACGTGCCGCTCGCCCCGCTCGAGGACGTCCACGAGTGGTACGACAACGACGAGACCCGGTTCGTCGATACGCGGTCGGCGGTCGAGTACGAGGAGTACCACATCGCGGGAGCCGTCTTCAGTCCCGCGCCGGACGGTCTCGACGAGGACGATCCGGTCGAGGAGTGGGCGACCGACACGCGGATCGTCACCTACTGCGCCTGCCCCCACACGCTGGCGGGGCTGCGCGGAGCGTCGCTGATCGAGGGCGGCTACGAGGAGGTCTACGCGCTCGACGACGGACTGCAGGCCTGGTTCGACGAGAACTACCCCGCCGAGGGGAACGCGGTGTCGTCCCAGCTTCCCGCCTACGAGGTCCGTGGCGAGGCCGACCCCGCTGACGCCGGCGAGTACATCTGGGTTCGCGAGCCCGAAACGGGGCAGCGCGAACCGGGCGAGATCGAGTCGGACGGCAGTTACGAGCTGACGCTACACTTCTCGGAGCTCTCCGGGGATACACCCCTCGAGCTCGAGACCCCGACGTACTCCGTGGAGGCGACGCTGGCCGAGCTCACCGAGGGGCCGGTGACGCCCCCGTAGTTCGCCGTCGGTCAGCCGCGATCGTACGCGCCCGCGCGCTCGAGTTCGCCGCGGCGCCCGAGCACCGACGGCGTCCGACAGATCCCGGGCGCGCCCGCCGCCTGCGGGACGGTACAGTTGTTACAGCTCTCACAGAGGACGCGGACGTCCCGCTCCGCGCTCCCCGCCGCGTCGTCCTCGAGCAGTCGCGCTCCCAGTCGCGGCTCGGCGTAGAACGGCCGGGCCAGCCCGACCATGTCACAGGCCGGCGGGGTGTCGTCACGCCCCGCCGCGTCGCCGAGCAGCCGATCCATTTGCCCGCGTTCGCGGATCCCGCCCTCGGCGAGGACGGGGATCGACACCCGTTCGCGAACGCGACGACAGAACTCCTCGTTCCAGGCCGGCTCGGCGTCGTACACGAGCGCTTCCGCGCGGTTCGCCGCGGCCACGAGCCGTTTTCGTAGCGGACCGCCGAACGCTGCGTCGTACCCCTCCTGTAAGGCCTCGTTCGCCCACGCCCGATCGGGGTACTCCCCTCTGGCGATACTCATGTCCCAGGCGACCGATGTCTCCACGGGCACGACCGCGTCGTAACCGATCTTCTCGAGTCGTCGGGCGATCTCGATCCCGTCCTCGAGCGAGAGCTTCCGTCGTACCAGCGGCGCCGGCGGGGCGGGGGTCTCCGCGGGCACCTTCGCCATCACCGGAATCTCGCCCGCCCGTTCGCGAATTTCCTCGTAGACGACCGCGAGAAAGCGCAGGCGAGCCTCCGGCGAGCCGCCGAACTCATCGTCCCGACGGTTGTAAAACGGCGACAGAAACTGCTGGACGATCCCCATGTTCGCGCCCGCGATGTGAATCCCGTCGTAGCCCGCGTCGGCGGCGTACCCCGCCGCGCGACCGAAGTCGGCCGCGAGGTCGTACACCTCCTCCGTCGTGAGGACGTGTGGATCGTACTCGAGAAAGCCCGCCCGATCGAGCGCTCGCAGCTGCCAGGGCGGGCGCGAGACGGCGAGTTGCTCCAGCGCCGGGTGCTCGCGGCGGAACTCGGCGTGCCAGGTCTCCATGCTCCGCAGGCCGCCGTGCTCGAGCTGGAGGAAGATCCGTCCGCCGTGGTCGTGGATTCGATCGGTCAGTCTCGAGAGCTGCGAGACGAACTCCGGGTCGTGGACGCGGGTCATCCCCGGTGCGGCGCAGCCCCCCTCCCCGCGGACGATCGTCGCGCCCTGACAGATCAGCCCGACGCCCGACGCCGCGGCGGGCTCGAGGTCCGCGATCAGCGTCTCGACGGCGTCGGAACCGTTGCCGGCGCACTCGAGCAGCGGCGCGCGGTAGAGCCGGTTCGGGATCTCGACGACGCCGATCTCGAGCGGGTCCTCGAGGGATGGCATACGCAACCGGTTCGATTCCCCGCCACAAGAGGGTGTGCCCTCAAGGGGGCGTGATGACCGCCCGCCCCTCGATCTCGTTGTGCTCGAGGCGCTCCGCGACGGTGTTGATCTCCGCGAGGTCGTGGCGTTCGGTGCGCAGTTCGACGTCGCCGCGGTCGACCAGCGCGACGAGTTCCTGGAGTTCGGCGTACTTGCCGACCAGCGTCCCTCGGTAGGCGAACTCGCCGTCGACCAGCGCCTGGCTGGGTTCGTGGATGTGGCCCCCGTAGCCGACGATGTGGTGGTCGCCGCCCGCGGCGACGAGCTCCGGCGCCAGGCCCGTCGTCTCGTCGGCCCCGACGAAGTCGATCACCTGCTGGGCGCCCTCGTCGTCGGTGAAGTCCATGACCGCGCCCGGGAGGTCCTCGTCGCTCGAGTTGACGGTGTGGCGGGCGCCCAGGTCCTCGGCCAACTCGAGAGCTTCCGCTTTGATGTCGGCGGCGACGATATCGGCGCCGCTCGTCGCGTCGAGACACTGCAGCCCGATGTGACCCAGCCCGCCGACGCCGATGACGACGCAGGTGTCGCCCGGGTTCAGCTCGCGGGCGGCCTTCTTGACGGCGTGGTAGGCCGTGATCCCCGCGTCGGCGTGGGGCGCGATCTCGGTCGGGTCGACGCCGTCGGGAAGCGGGATCACCGCTCGCTCGTTGGTCTGAAGGTACTCGGCGAACCCGCCGTCCGTCGTCAGGCCATTGAACGCGCTGTTCTCGCAGTACATATCCTCGCCGAGCCGACACGGACGACAGATCCCGCAGGTCTGGACGGGGTGACAGATCACCGGGTCGCCCTCTTCGACGAGGGTCACCTCCTCGCCGACTTCCGCGACGATGCCCGCGTTCTCGTGGCCGAGCGTCATCGGCAGGTCCTGGGGGGCGTACGCCTCCCACATTCCCTCGATGATGTGGTTGTCGGTCTGACACCAGCCGGCGCCGGAGACCTCGATTAGGACCTCGTCGGACTTCTCGAGTTCCGGGCGGTCGATCTCCTCTACCTCGAGGGCCTCGCTCATCTCGTCGGTGTACTCGTGGAGACGGGCTGCTTGCATGATACCACGTCACGCTTTGTCGTGCTAGGTGAAAACGTTCGCCCGACGTATCGCTCCTCGGACACGATCGCCTCCGGGGCGACGTCCGGTCGGGTATCCGTCACGAAGAATAATGGTTGTTGATACCTAGCACCATAATAGGATGTACGATCACAACGGCGAGGAGATCTTCGTCATCGACGGTCACGTCCACCTGTGGGACGCGACGGAGGGGAACATCACCCACGAGGGCGGCGAGGAGTTCATCCAGTGTTTCTACGACTACCACACGACGTTCACGCCCGAGGACCGTCAGTGGAGCATCGAGGAGTACCGCAAGTACGGGCCCGATCGGATGGTCGAGGACCTGTTCGAAAACGCCGCTGCCGATATGGCGATCTTCCAGCCGACGTACCTCACGGACTTCTACGGGGACGGGTTCAACACCACCGAACAAAACGCCGAACTCGCGACCGAGTATCCGGAGCGGTTCGTTCTCAACGGCACCTTCGACCCCCGGGACGGCGAGGAGGGACTGGAGTACCTCGAGGAACTCCACGACACCTACGACATCCAGGGCGTCAAGCTGTACACCGCGGAGTGGCGCGGCGAGTCGAAGGGGTGGCGCCTCGACGACGAGGACGCCTTCGAGTTCTTAGAGAAGTGCGAGGAACTCGGCATCGAGAACATCCACGCCCACAAGGGCCCGACGATTCGCCCCCTGAACCGCGACGCCTTCGACGTCGGCGACGTCGACGACGCCGCGTCGTCGTTCCCGGATCTCAACTTCGTCGTCGAACACGTCGGGCTGCCGCGACTGGACGACTTCTGCTGGATCGCCGCCCAGGAGCCCAACGTCTACGGCGGGCTGGCGGTCGCCGCGCCGTTCGCCCAGAACCGCCCCGCGAAGTTCTCCGAAATCCTCTCGGAACTGCTGTGGTGGCTCGGCGAGGATCGGGTCCTGTTCGGCTCCGATTACGCCATCTGGAACCCCGACTGGCTCGTCGAGGCGGTTCTCGAGGCCGAGCTCACCCAGGAGGACCGCATGGAGTACGGCGTCGAGTGGGACCTCGAGACGAAACGGAAGGTGATGGGCGAGAACGCGGCCGAGCTGTACGATATCGATATCGACGAGAAGAAACGCCAGTTCCGCGAGGACGAGATCAGCGAGCGGTTCGGTCTCGAAGACCACTACGCGAGCGACGCCCCCGCGGCGGCCGACGACTGATGCCCGGACCTACTCCCGACGGCCCCACCCGTGAGGCCGTCCGCGCCCGACTCGATCGGGTCACCGATCCGGAACTCGACCGTTCGATCGTCGAACTCGAGTACGTCGACGATATCGAGATCGACGCCGGATCCGTCACCGTTCACCTGACGCTGCCGACGGCGTGGTGTTCACCCGCGTTCGCCTGGATGATGGCCGTCGACGCCCGCACCGAAGTCGAGGAACTCCCCGCGGTCGAGCGGGCGAGGATCTACCTCCGCGAGCACATGCACGAGATCGAGATCAACCGCGGCGTGAACGCGGGCCGGTCGTTCGCCGAGGCCTTTCCCGACGCCGAGGACACCGTCGACGCCGTCCGCGCGGAGCTCGATCGCAAGGCCAGAACCGCCCGCCAGTACGACGCCGTCGAGGCGCTGCTCGAGGCCGGCCTCGATCCCGAGACGATCGTCTCGCTCCGGCCACAGGACCTCGAGCGCACCGACGGCGACGACCAGCTATCGATCTACCTCGCGGATCGGGCCGTCGCCGTCTCCGCGCCCGCGGAACCGATCGAGCGCTACCTCGAGAAGGCCCGCGAGACGGGGCTGGCCGACGCCGACGCGGACCCGCTGTTCCTGACCCCCGAGGGCGAGCCGATCGACCCCGAGGCGTTCGAACTCGTCCACCGACGGGGACGGCTGGCACAGGTCAATATGTCGAGCCAGGGCGGGATCTGCGACGGGCTCCGGGAGTCCCGGGAGCGACGGCTCGAGGCGTCCGACTAGCTCACTTCTCGACCTCGAGCAGCGCCACCCGTTCGCGGACCAGCGCGCCGAGCGAGGCGTCGGTCGCCGCGCGCTCGCGGTCGGGAATCTCGAAAAAGGTCTGGAGGGTCTCTTCGTCGGGTGCCTCGAGGGTCGGCTCCCAATCGACGAACGCCTCGAGTTCACGGATGTCCTCGAGCGCCGCGGTTTCGTCGCCCCCGTCCGCGAGGACGACGGCCCGGTTCCGGCTCTCACCGACCCCCATCTCCAGCGCGCGGTCGATCTGGCGGCGTCCGGCGGCGTACAGCAGGATCTCGACGGCCCGGTCGCGGGCGACGTTCTCGCCGCGTGCGATCGAGCGGTCCGCGAGCTCGAGGGCCCGCTCGAGGTGGCGAGGGCCGGCGACGTAGCGGGCGTCGAACGCCTGCAGGGTGGTTCCGTGGGTCTCGCCGATCGCGCCGATGTCGGCGACGAACGCGTCGAGGTCGTCGATCGCGAGGGTACATTCGAGCAGCTCCATCAGAAATCACCCAGGCTGGACTGGTTCTCCTCGTCGTCGGTCGTCGCGGTCGCGTCGGGTTCGACCGCGCCCCCGTCGCCGCTCGAGTCCGTCGCCGCCGCGGCAGCCGAATCGGCCTCGACGTCGTCCATCGAGGGATCCTCGCGGCCGACGTTCTCGAGGACGCTTTCGGCGGTCTTCTTCCCTTTCAGCGCTCCGAGCACGACCGATTTGTCGGCCTCGCGGAGGTCCGCAGGCTCCTCGATGCCGACCTCGTACAGCTGTCGGGCGCGCTTGCGCCCGACGCCCCGTACCGAAACCAGCTCGAGCAGCTCCTCGCCGACGCCGTGTTCGACCCGGGCGCGGGCCTCGCGGACGGCGACGGTCCACTCGCTGTCGATCTCCGCCGCCAGCGACTCGGCCGCGCCCAGCAGCCACTCGGCGGTGTCGACCTTCCCGCGCAGGTCGCCCGGCCCGATCTTGTAGCGTTCGGTGATCCGTTCCTCGTCCTCTTCCTCGGCCCAGTCCTCGAGCAGTTTGCCCGTCTTCAGGGCCGCGAGCCAGTCCTCGAAGCGCTCTTCCTCGAACTCGCTGGGCGCGTCGCCGAGCAGTTCGGCCTCGCGCTCGTAGTACAGTTCGCCGAACGTCTCGTCCTCCCCCGACCGGAGGTAGAGCTCGTACATGTCCGGCGTTCGGGAGACGAGCTGGTAGAGCCCCAGCGCGGTGGGTCGGTCGTCGGCATCCTCGAGCCCGTGGACGATCGTCGCGGCGCTCATCGGGTCGAGGTAGAGCCGCGAGACGGTGTGCCCGAGGCTGGTGGCCTCGAGGTCCTCCGTTCGCTCGTCACTGGCTGCGAGGTCGGCCGCCGAGGTAAACGCGCCGTCCGCTCCGGGACCGTCGTCTCGCTCCCGTTCTACGAAGTCGTTGCGCTCGAGGTACTCCAGCACGCTATCCGTCACGGTCTCGAGCCGACCCGGCTCGCTCGACTGGCTCGCGTACAGCGTCGCCTCGAGGAACTCCAGTAGCCCCTCTCGCGTGCGAGCGAAGCCGGAGGCGATCGTAGCCAGTACGTGGGTCCGCAGGGCGGGCTCGGCCGCGAGCTTCGAGCGAACGGACTCGGGATCGGCCCAGACGTAGCGGTCGAACAGCTCCTCGCTCTCGTCGTGGCTCTTGGCGAGCAACACGGCCTCGCCGTAGGGGTCGAGCCCCGGCCGTCCGGCCCGTCCCATCATCTGGTGGACCTCGAGGACGTCCAGCGGCGCCATCCCGCCCGCGGTGGGGTCGAACCGTCGCCAGTCGCGGACGATGACGCGGCGAGCGGGCGTGTTCACCCCCGCGGCCAGCGTGGGCGTCGCCGAGATGGCCTTCAGCAGGCGATCGCGGAAGGCGTCCTCGACGAGCGAGCGCTGGGTGCTCGAGAGGCCCGCGTGGTGAAACGCCGAGCCGCGTTCGACGCAGTCGGCGAGGTCTGCGCTTGTTTCCGTGTCGCTGTCCTCGCGGATCTCCTCGGCCAGCTCCGCCAGGTCCGTTCGCTCGCCGTCGGTCAGCTCCCGGCCAGTAACCTGGCCGAGCCTGCGGGCCGCGGCCTCGGCGTTCCGTCGGGAGTTGACGAACACGAGCGACGACCCCCCTTCCTGAACGATGTCGCGGACGAGGGCTGCCTCCTGCTTTTCGCCGCCCTCGACGGGCACCTCGCGGGTCGAACCGTCGTCGAAGTTCAGGGCGTTGCCGTAGTGGACGCCCGTCTGCAGGTCGATCGGGCGCCAGTCGGTGTCGACGAGTTCGGCGTCGAGCCAGTCGGCGATCTCGTCGGCGTTGCCGACCGTCGCCGAGAGCGCGACGGTCTGCAGGTCGGGGTTGAGCCGGCGCAGTTTCGCGAGCGTGACCTCGAGCGTCGGTCCGCGGTTGCGGTCGTCGATGAGGTGGACCTCGTCGCTGACGACGCAGGTCAGCTCGGAGAGCCAGCTCGCACCGTTTCGCACGAGCGAGTCGACCTTCTCGCTTGTCGCGACCACGATGTCCTTCGTGGCGAGCCAGTCGCTGGTCGACTCGTAGTTACCCGTCGTCACGCCGACGTCGACGCCGAAGGACTCGTAGGCCGCGAACTCCTCGCGTTTCTCGCTGGCCAGCGCCCGCAGGGGCACGATGTACAGCGCCTTGCCGCCGCGCTCGATCGCCGACAGCATCGACAGGGCGGCGATCATCGTCTTCCCGCTGGCGGTCGGAACGGCCGCGACGAGGTTCTCGCCCTCGGTCGCGCCGGCCTCGACGGCCTCGGCCTGGGGCGGGTAGAGCTCCTCGATCCCCTCGCTGCGAAAGTGCTCGAGCGCGCCGGGCGGGAGCCCCGCCAGCTCCTCGATATTCATCGTCCGTCCTTGGCGCGTCCCGTGGTTTAAACTGTCGTCTCTCGGATCAAAGTTGCGCGGGCGAGCGCGTCGACCGTTCGACTGGTGCCGACGCGTCCGCCCCCGTTCGAATTGTTCCCTCCGGATGATAGTGTAACTCAACACACAGTAATATAAAGAAATAACAGTGACTTTCACGACGGTCTTACACGAATTATGCAACGACGGCAATTCGTTACGGCCCTTGGCGCGACCGGACTGCTCGGTGCGACCGGTTCGGCCGGGGCGCGCTCCGGCGGTGCCGACTCGCGGGGAGGCGACATCGAGAACGTGATCGTCCTGATCGGCGACGGGATGGGGTTCGACCCGATCGAGGTCACGTCGGTCGTCCACGGCGACCTGTCGCTGCAGTCGATGACCGGCGTCGGGTACACGCGGACGAACTCCCGGAGCGGCGAGGTGACGGACTCGGCGGCGGCCGGGACGGCACTGGCGACCGGCCACAAGGCGTACAACGGGCAAATCTCGGTCCGCGGCGACGAGGGCGACGACGATCCGACGGCGCTTCTGACCCAGCTCGAGCTCGCGCAGTCCTGCGGGAAGGCCACCGGGCTGGTTTCGACGACCAGGATCACCCACGCCACGCCGGCCGCCTTCGCCTCGCACGTACCCGATCGGGACATGGAGGAGGCGATCGCCGAACAGTACGCCGACAGCGACGTCGACGTGCTCATGGGCGGCGGCCGCCGCGAGTTCAGCGACGACGTGCTCGAGCGGATGCGGGAGGCCGGCTACGAGGTGTTGCTCGACGACGACGACCTCCGGAACGCGGGCGACGACCGCCTGCTCGGGCTGTTCGCCGACAGCCACGTCCCCTACACGCTCGACCGCGACGAGTCGGTCCCGTCGCTGCCCGAGATGACCGCCGCCGCGGTCGACCGACTCGAAGACGACGGCGACGACGGGTTCTTCCTCATGGTCGAGGGCGGGCGCATCGACCACGCCGAACACGGCAACGACGTCCAGTCGACCGTCGCCGAAACCGAGGAGTTCGACGCGGTCGTCGACTGGGCGCTCGAGTACGTCGCCGACCGCGACGACACGCTCGTCGTCGTCGCCTCCGACCACGAGACGGGCGGGCTGGCGACCGGCAGCGACTACGGCTCGCCGATCGACGCCGAGGCGATCCGGAACGCGGAGGCGAGCAACGAGGCCGTCGCCGAGGCCGTTGCCGAGGGCGACGAGTCGATTTCCGACGCGATCGAAGGGCGGGTCGACGTCGAACTCACCGACGACGATGTCGATCGGATCGAAGACGCCACGGGGGCCGACGACCCCTACGCGCTCTCGAACGCGATCGGGGCGGTCGTCTCCGACCACCTCGGCGTCTCGTGGGCCTCGAACGTCCACACCGGTCCGGCCCAGACGGTCATGGCCGCCGGTCCCGACGTCGATCCGTTCAACGGCTGGATCCACCACACTGACCTCTCGGTGACCGTCACCGCGCTCCTGTTGTTCGGCCGACTCGCGGACGTCTCCGAGGACCAGCGCGAGGCCTGGGAGCGCACGATCGCCAAAAACGGACCGACGGGCCGCCGCGACGCCTGCCTCGCCCTCGAGTACGTCGGTCCCGTCACCGACGACGTGACCGCGGCGCTGGATCTCGACGGGAACGGCGTCGTCGACTATCGGGACGTGCTCGGCATCCTCGAGGGCGACGTCCCGTCGCCGGCGGCGCGAGTCGGACGGCGACGCGAGGCGCCGCACTCGGCACACGACGTCTGAACGCGCCGTTTCGAACGGCGGCCGAGCGCCGACGCCGCGTCCACGCCCGGAGCGGAACGGAGCGCGCTACCGCGCGTCGGCGCCGCGGCGTTATTCTCGGGTCGCCTCGTCGGAAGACTCGCGCACGATCACGGACGAGATCCGCATTCCGTCGACGGCCGCCACCTCGAGGTCGTAGCCGTCGACGGCGACGCGGTCGCCGGTTTCGGGCGGACGACCGAGTCGGTCGAGAACCAGCCCGCCGACGGTCTCGACCGCGTCGTGGTCGAACGCGCTGTCCAGTTCGTCGTTGAGCGCCGAGAGCGTGACGCCGCCGTCGACGAGGAGTCCGTCCGCCAGGCCGTCGCGGTCGATCGAGGGCTCGCGCGCGGCGATGTCGAACCTGTCGCGGATGTCGCCGACGACGACCTCGACGACGTCCTCGACGGCGACGATCCCCTCGAGGACGCCCCACTCGTCGATCACGGCGGCCATCTGGGCCTGCTCGTCCTGTAGTTCGGAGAGCAGGTCGCCGACGGCGGTCGTCTCCGGCACTACCGGCATCTCCCGCGCGAGGTCGCCGGCGGTGACGGTTGCCGTCCGTTCGCCCTCGAGGGTCTGATCGGCCCGGATGACGTCCTTGGCGTCGACGAGTCCGACCACCTCGTCGGGGTCGTCGGCGGCGACGACGGGGTAGCGGGTGTGGCCCGCGTCGACGATGACGCGTCGCAGCTCCGGGAGGGACAGGTCTGCGGACACGCTGCGGATGTCGGGTCGGGGGACCATGATCTCACGGACCGCGATGTCGTCGAGTTCGAACACGCTCTCGACCATCCTGACCTCCTCGCCCGCGACGTGGCCCTCTTCGCCGGCTCTCGAGAGGGCCATCCGGAGCTCCTCCTCGGTGAGCGTTTCGTCGGTCTCCGAGGCCGGCGGAACGCCGAGCAGCCGCGTGACGGCGTTGGCGGTCCCGTTGAACACGACGATTCCGGGAACGAAGAGGTAGTAGAACAGCTTCATCGGAGCGGAGACCGCCAGCGCGACGCGTTCGGCCTGCGCGATGGAGATCGTCTTCGGCGCGAGTTCGCCGAAGACGACGTGCAGGAACGTGATGACGCTGAACCCGATGGCGAACGCCACCAGGTGGACCAGACTCTCCGGCAGCACCTGCGCGGCGACCGGTTCGATCAGCGCCGCGATCGCGGGTTCGCCGAGCCACCCCAGCCCCAGGGAGGCGATCGTGATGCCGAGCTGGGTGACCGCGAGGTAGTCGTCCAAGTTGTCCATCGCCTCCTGCAGCGTCGCCGCGCCCCGGCGCCCCTCCGCGGCGAGCGACTCGACGGCCGTCGCCCGCACTCGGACGTAGGCGAACTCGGCGGCGACGAAGAACCCGTTCAGCGCGACGAGCAACAGGGCGCCGACAATCCGAGCGAGGGAGAACGCGAGGTCTACCATCGTCCCCCCGGCGATCGGGATTCGGTACAGGCGATTCGCGACGACTGACTCCAGCAACCGACCATACGGGTACGACGACCGTACGGAACTAAACGGTACTGCCGTCGATGGCGGTTCCCGGTCGACGGCTCGCGGGCCGACGCGTCGGTTCGCCGCCCCACCCGCGGATCTCCCCTGCCCGTTCGACGCCTACGCGGTCGGCACGTCGTAGCTCGTCTCGAGGTGTGCGAACAGCTCGTCGACCAGCACGGGATCGTACGTCCAGAACCCGTAGTACCGATCGGGTCGGCGCTCCTCGGCGACCAGCGCGCACGTGCGGCCGACGTCGCCCCCGCCGTCGAAAGCGACGAACCAGAACCGGCCGAGTTCCCCCGAGCCGGAGACGAGCGGAGGGTCGCCGTCCGACCCCTTCGTTCCGTCCCACGCCTCGTCGACGAACGCCGTTACCGACAGCGCGCCCCGAGAGGCGAGGCGGTCGTACACCGCCCGCTGGTCGTCGAACGCCGCCTCGCGCTGGAAGCCGGCGTACAGCCGTCCCGCGGCGGTTCGCCAGGCCCGTTCTTCGATCTCCCTGGCGGCCGCGAGCATCTGTCGTCGGTCGTAGGCGGCGAACAGCGTGTTCTCGAGAAAGTCGAACAGCTCCCGCGCGTCTGGCGCGTTCCCCTCGAGCGTCCACGGCGGGTGGATTTCCGGCGAGAGGACGGCGTCGAACTCCTCGAGTCCCAGCGCGCCCCGGAACTCGCCGCTCGGACCCCGAATCACGACGAACCCCTCCTCGAACGCCGCGGCGCGGCGATACTCGACGTCGACGTTGCGGGTCGCAAACTGCCGCTCGAGGTCCGCCGCGACGCCGTCGTCCGCGGCGTAGACCTCGAGGCGCTTTCGCTCGCGCTCGACGGCCTCGAGCGCCTCGCCCAGCGTTTCGACGGTCATTCCCCGACGCCGAGCACCCCGTAGACGGCCGCGGGGACGTCGACGTCTCGCACCCTCCCGCCGGCGGGATCGAACTCGAGTAACCCGTGGTCGTCGAGCCGCGGGAGCACCGAGTGGTGGAGGGTGATGCGGGCCCGCTCGTAGGCCCCCTCGCCGGCGATCCGCCCGCCGTCGGCGGCGGTGGCGCCGGCGATCACCGCCGCGAGGCGTCGAGCGTCGCGCTCGGGTGGTCGTACAGGTACGCCAGCGTGATGCGGACCTCCCGCGACGAGAGAAGCCCGAGGAGGTCGTCGACGTCGTGCCCGGGAGCGGCGTCCGCGAGCGCGGAGAGGTCCTCGAGGCCGTCGTTCATGGACGGTGAGTTGGTCCCTCGAGCGTATAAGGTGTGTTCCGGACGACCGCGACTATCGCGTGCAGCGATAGTTCAGGTGGCGCTGAACGAGTTCGCGATCGGTACTCGCCGATTCCGCCGCCGACCGCGGCGTCGCGACCGCTAACGATTTAGGACGATCGGCCCAACCCTCGCGCATGAGGGTCGAATTCGACGAGGACACCTGTATCGGGATGTACCAGTGCGTCGCCGAGTGGGACGCCTTCCGGAAGGACAAATCGAAGGGGAAGGCCGTCCTCGAGGACAGCGAGGAGGCCGAGGACGGGGTCTTCGTCCGCGAGGTTCCCGAGGACGCCGAACTCGACGCGAAGTTCGCGGCCCGGACCTGTCCCGTCGACGCGATCACGATCTACGACGACGACGGCGAGCAGCTAATTCCCTGACTCGTCGCCGACAGACGGATGGGTGTCGACGTCGAACGCCGCAATATGGCCGACCCGGACCGCGTCCTCGTCCCGACCCTCGGCCGTCCGGAGGAGGACGAGGCGCTCGCCTACGCTCTCGAGACGTTTCCCGACGCCGCGGTCACGCTGCTTGCGGTCGTGACGCCGCTCGACGCGCCGTTGAGCGAGGGCGGGGTGCTCGAGCGAAGCGACGAACGGTCGGATCGGTCGCGCGACCGTGCGTCTCGGCTGCTGGGGACGGTCGACGCTCCGGGAGCCGCGGATCGGGTTCGGATCGAGGTCGCGGAGGGACGGCCCGGGACCGTCATCTCGCAGTACGCGAGCGAGCACGACGTCGACCACGTCGTCATGCACGGCCACGAGAGCAAAACGACGGGGTTCGTTCGGCGATTTCTCGGCCGCAGTATCGCCACGACGGTCATCGACCGAACATCGCGTCCGGTAACGGTCCTCGAGTAGCCACGTTCATCACCCGGCGACCGTCGCGAACGCTCGGTAGAGTCCGTAGCTGACGGCGGTCGAGCTCCCCAGCGTCAGCAGCCAGAAGGCGATCGTTACGCCGATCTTGCGCCGCGAGACGCCGGCAGAGCCCGCGGCCAGCCCGCCGCCGATGACCCCCGAGAGGATGATGTTGTTGAGCGAGATCGGAATCCCGAGCGCGATCGCCAGTTGGGCGATAATAAAGCCCGGGACGAGTGCGGCGACCGATCGGCGGACGCCGAGCTGGGCGTACTCCCGGGACGTCGCCTGCAGGAGCCGCGGTGCGGCCATCCACGCACCGGCGAGAATCCCGGTCGCCCCGATGCCGAGCAGGACGATCCCCGGCAGGCCGAGCTCGATCCGGAACAGGTGCTCGAGCGGACCGGTTGCGAGCCCGACCTGCGAACCGCCCGAGGAGAACGCGACGATCCCGCCCAGGATGAGCAGGAACGAGCGAATCCCCCCTTCGACGGAGACGAGGACTCGCCTGCGGATCCAACCGAACGCGAGCACGCCGAGCGCGATCGTCGCGAGAACCATTCCGACGTCGACGTTTGCAGCCAGCTCTGGCCCACCCCCGATGCGGGTCGAGACGAACCGTGCGAGCGTCCCCTGGTCGGCTACCGGATCCGGAATCACGCCGAGTCGGATGTTCGCGAGGATCGCCCCGACGATGCCTGCAAGCAGCGGGACGCCGATCGTCTCGGGCACGTCGTCGCGTCGCAACAGCGTCGCCGTGACGAACGCCAGACCGCTGGACATGATCGGGACGAGCAGCCAGAAAGTGCCGAGTCGCTGGTAGGTCTCGACGGCCGGATCTCCGCCCAGCGAGAGCCCGACCCCGACCATCGCGCCCGTCGTCGCGAACGCCGCCGGGATCGGGTACCGGGTGTAGATGCCGATCCCCATAAACGCCGCCGCGGTGAGCAGTCCCGCAGTGGCGGCAAGCGGCGTGATCGTGACGCCGTCGATGAGGTCTGCGCCGACCGTCTCGGAGATGCTCCCGCCCTGCATGAGCGCGCCGGCGGCCGCGAGCAAACCGATGGCGAACGCGGCTCGCATCGTCGAAATCGCGTTCGCACCGATCGCCGGTGCGAACGGCGGCGAGTTGCTGTTTGCCCCGAGTACCCACGCCATACACAGGCAGGTGACGACGGCAGTCCCGACGACCAGGACGAACGATGGCGTGACCATCCGTTCTTCTCGTTTCTACGACCGTTCGGAAAAGCGTTCTTGCGGGTTTTCCCCGCGCTGATCGGCGGGTCCGCGGGACGGTCTCGCGCGCTCGACGCTCGGCGGCGAAAGAACGAATCGGGACGAGGACGTCGTCGGTCGCTACGCGATCTCGTCGTACTGCTCGGAGAGCTTCTCCGCGGCCTCGCCGAGCTGGTTGCGCTCGAACTCGGTCAGATCCCACTCGACGACCTCCTCGACGCCGTCGGCGCCGAGCTTCGCGGGGACGCCGAAGGCGGTGTCCTCGTGGCCGTACTCGCCCTCGAGGGCGACGCTGCAGGGCAACACCTCGCCGGTGTCCCGGAGGATCGCCTCGACGGTGTGGCCGACGCCGGTCGCGGGGCCCCACTCGGTGGCGCCTTTTTTCTCGATGACGTTCATCGCCGAGGTCTGCAGTTCCTCGAGCAGTTCCTCCTTCTCGTCGTCGTCGAACTCGACGTCCCGTCCGTCGACGCGAACCTTCGAGAACACCGGGACCTGGGCGTCGCCGTGCTCGCCGAGGATCGTCGCCTCGACGTTCCGGACGGGGACGTCGAAGCGCTGAGCGATCACGTACCGGAACCGCGCGGAGTCGAGGCGACCGCCGAAGCCGATCACCTTCTCGCGGGCCCGGTCGCCGGCCTCGTAGAGGTGGCGGTTCAGCAGGTCGACCGGGTTCGAGGTGGTGACGGTGACGAAGTCGTCGTTGTGTTCGGCCAGCGAGGAGCCGATGTCCTCCATGATGGGGGCGTTGTCGCCGGCCAGGTCGATCCGGGTCTGGCCGGGCTGGCGGGGGATTCCGGCCGTGATGACGACGACGTCCGAGCCGGCGGTATCCTCGTAGCCGCCCTGCCGGATCGTCGTGTTCGAGTCGTAGGCGACGCCGTGGTTCGCGTCGGCGGCCTGGCCGACCGTGTCGTCTTCCTTGTCCGGGATGTCTACGAACACGAGTTCGTCCGCGACGTCTCGGAGCGCGATGTTGTAGCCCGCGGCGGCCCCGACCGTTCCGGCCGCGCCGACCACGCTAACTTTCGTCATACCACGTCACACTCCACCGTGGTTGGCGTTAAATCCGTCGAAACCACGCGTCGCAGCAGCGATCGACGTCCGTGCGAACGACGACCGTCGAACCCGCCCTCGACCCTCGCGAGGTCTCTGCCGTCGGAGCCCGAAACCGACCTCTCTTTGCGATCGCCGTCGCTCCCTCGAGCATGCGCGTCAGCGTCATCGGCGGCGGAACGATCACACACGAGGAGAGCGAAATCGCAACGGCGGTCGGCCGGGAACTGGGCCGACGCGGCCACGCGGTCGTCTGTGGCGGACTCGGCGGGACGATGGAGGCGGTCTGTCGCGGCGCGAAGTCGGAGGGTGGCGAGACGATCGGGATCCTGCCCGTAGAGGACCGCGCGGCCGCCAACGAGTTCGTCGACACGGCGATCGCGACCGGGATGGGCCACGCCAGAAACGCGCTGGTTCCGCTGAACGGCGACGGCGTGATCGCCCTCTCGGGCGGTCCCGGAACCCTCTCGGAAATCGGGTTCGCGCTCGTCTACGGGCGGCCGGTCGTCGGCATCGACGCCCACGACGTCCCCGGCCTCGAGGTCGTCCCGGGACCGACGGCGGCGGTCGACGCCCTCGAGGCGGCCGTCCGATAGGTCTTCTCTCCGACGGGGAATCGAGCACGCGATATATCTCCGCGCACCGCGTATCTATCGTATGAACAGTCGCCTCGAGACGGTCGTCAGGATCGCCGGAAGTTCGGTCGCGGGCGTGGTCGCGTTCGTCGCGGTGACGGTCCTCGTGACCGCCGGGCTCGAGCCGTACGTCTGGCCGTCGCTTCTGGTCGGTCTACCGGCGGGCGTCGCGGCGGGCGTCGCCGTGTTCGCCCTCGCAATCCTCGGGACGCGCTACTACGCGGAACGCGGGACCGAGGCGGGGGTCTCCCGGCGAACGGCGGTCCGCCTCTGGGCGGCGCTCGGCGCCCTCGGAAGCTTCGTGGTCGGGGGCGCACTCGGGACCGCCGCCGTCGTGCTCTGGGGCGGCGGTCTCGCGAGCGGACTGGCGTTCGTCGGTCTCCCGATCGGCCTCCTGGCGGCCGGCGCGGGCGGCGCGCTGACCGCCCGGTTCGGGGCGCGCCGCAGCGATCGTCGGCGAGCGTCGGCGCGGTGACTCCGTCGCAGCTTTTTCGACCGCGTAGCTCCTTCGGGGGAACATGAGCGACTTCGACAAGGAAGCCGAGCGCGAGAAGCTCCGCGAGAAGTACGAGCGCGACAAGGCCGACCGCGAGGCCACCCAGCGGATGAGCGACCTCCTGTTGAAGGGCGCCACGATGACGAACGCCCACTGTGGCACCTGCGGCGACCCGCTGTTCCAGCAGGACGGGACGACGTTCTGTCCCAGCTGTCACGGGAACCCCGACGCCGTTCGGGGAACCGACCTCGAGGCCCGGCCGGCGGCGGAGTCGGCCGCGGACGACGCCGACGAGGACGCGGATCGTCCGGAACCCGAGATCGACGCGACGCGGTCCGGGACGGACGACGGTCCCGATACGACGCCCGAGCGCGCGGGTCAGGGCCAGACCGCCGACACCGATCCCGCGGGCGACGCGAGCGACCGTCCGTCCTCGCCGCCGTCGCGGTCGACGGCCGACAGGGAGGTCAGAACCCAGTCCCGGGACGCCGATCGAGACCCGGAGCCGGATCGGGCCCAGCGGGACCGACACCACGCTCGATCCGGCAGCCGTCCCGCCGAACGGCCGCGACGGGCCGGCGACTCGCGAACCCGATCGCCGTCGGGAACGGGCGAACTCGAGGACGCCCGCGCCTCGCTGGTCGCGGCCCTCGAGAAGTTCACCCGGGAGGCAGCCGAGACGGACGACCCCCGCTACGCCCGAGAGTGTCTCGAGGCCGCCCGGGAGGCCGGCGAGACCCTCGAGACGCTGCGCTGATCCCCGCCGATCGAGAGCGTCCGTCCGAGGGCTCCGCTAGCCGGTGTACGTGGTGCCGATCACGTCGCGGATCCGCTCGGCGGTCACCCGGCCGACGCCGTCGGCCTCCGTCAGTTCGTCCTCGCTGGCGATCATCACCGCTTCGACGGTGCCGAACTCCTCGAGCAGCGACCGGGCGGTGACGGGGCCGATCTCGGCGATCGAGGAGACGACGTACTCCTGTTGTTCGGCCATCGTCTTGGCCTGTTTCTGCCCGTGGACCGACACCTCCCGGTCGCCGGCCTCCTGCTCGCGGCCCGCGATCACCGCGAGCAGGTCCGTCGTGTCGGCCTCGCTTTCGGTCCGGAGGACGCTCGCGCCGAAGTCGACGGCCAGGCTCGAGAGCGCGCCCCGGACGGCGTTGGGGTGGACGTCGCGTTGTTCGTACAGTCCCTCGCCCTCGACGATTACGATCGGGCGCGCGTAGTGGCGGCTCATCGCGCCGACCTGCTCGAACACCGAGCGGTCGCCGCCGACCAGCGAGTCGACGAAGTCGGCGACGGACTTCCGTTCGACGGCGACCCGATCCGAGAGCACGTAGTCGCCGACCTCCAGGGTCTCGAGGCGCACCTCGTAGGTCTCCCGGCGCGAGAGTTCGCGGGCGATGTTGGCGTCCATCTCGCGCTGGTCGGCGACGACCTCCACGCGGTCGCCCTCGGCGTGTGGCTCGTGGGTCTCGACGTCCTCGCCCCCATCGCTCGGTTCGCCGCCGTCGCTACTCGAATCCGAGTTCTCCTCGGCGAACTCCCGTAATCCCGGCCGATCCCCAACCCCCTCGTTTCCGCTGGAAGCCCCGGCGCCGGGTTGCGATTTTCCGCCCCCGCCGTCCACTTTCGCTCCGCTCTCGAACGCGGCCAGGGACTGCTGGGCGTCGTCGAGTTCCGCCTCGAGGTCGTCGGCCATCCCCTTCAGCTCCCGGAGTTCGGACTCCATCTCCTTCTCGCGGCGCTTCGAAATCCAGAAGTAGGCCTCGTCGCGGGTGTCCTCGGCCAGCAGGACGACGACCCGACCCTCCGACTGGCGTCCGGTACGGCCCTTGCGCTGGATCGACCGGATCGCCGTCGGGACGGGCTCGTAGAAGAGTACGAGGTCGACCTCCGGCACGTCCAGTCCCTCCTCGGCGACCGACGTCGAGACCAGCACCTCGAACTCCCCGCCCCGGAAGGCGTCGAGGACCTCCTGTTGTTCCTTTTGTGTCATTCCGTCCGAGCCCTCGCGGTCGCCCTGACCGACGAACCGCTTCGCGTCGAAGCTCTCGCTCAGGAAGTCGGTCAGCGCCTCCGCGGTGTCGCGCGATTCGGTGAAGACGATCACCCGGTCGCCGCCCTCGAGCCCCAGCGTCTCGGCCAGCAGCATCCGGCTCTTGCGGTACTTGGGATGTATCTCGTCGAAGTTCTCGGCCTTCCGTATCGACTCTCGAACCCGGGGATCCGAGACCATCCGCTGGCTGGCCTTCGAGGCTCCCGAGGAGCGAGCCTGGTTGCGCTGGCGCTCGAAGTACCGCCGCAGCGCCTCGACGCTTTGGGTTTCGACGAGGGTGACCGCCTGGCGGAGCTTCATCACCTCCGCGTGGACGGACATCCCCTCGAACCCCTCCGACTGGTCGTTGTCGATCAGTTGCTGGAGCTCCGCGCGCATCCGATTGAGATCCTTCTGGGACTGGTCGGGCTGGGTCGAGGAAGCGACGCCCAGTTCCTTGAGCTTCTCGAGGCGGTCCGTGATCACCTCGTTCAGCGCGTCGCGGATCTCGAGGACCTCCTCGGGGAGTTCGATGCGCTCCCACTCGACGTCGGTGTCGTGGGTGAACTCCGCGACGTCGGCGTCCTCTTCGGTCATCACCTCGACCTCCTGGAGGCCGAGGTTCTCGCAGACCTCGAGGATGGCCTCCTCGTCGCCGCCGGGCGAGGCGCTCATTCCGGTGACGAGGGGGTCGTTCGCGTCGGCGTGGTAGCGCTCGGCGATGTAGTTGTACGCGTAGTCGCCGGTCGCGCGGTGGCACTCGTCGAAGGTGCAGTGGGTGACGTCGGAAAGCGAGATCCGGCTGCCGACCAGATCGTTCTCGATCACCTGCGGGGTGGCCATCACGACCGTCGCCTCCGTCCAGAGGGCGGCCCGATCGTCCGGGCTGACGTCGCCGGTGAAGACGACGATCTCGTCGTCGGGAATCTGCAGGGCCTCGCGGTAGAACTCGGCGTGTTGCTGGACGAGGGGTTTGGTGGGCGCGAGCATCAGGGCGGTTCCGCCGACCTCCTCGAGCCTGCGGGCGGTCACCAGCAGGCTCACCGTCGTCTTCCCCAGCCCCGTCGGGAGACAGACGAGCGTGTGGTGGTTCGCGGCCGTCCCCGCGAGCTTGAGCTGGTAGAGCCGTCGCTCGAGGAAGTCCGGCTCGAGCAGGGGGTGGTCGATCGTCGGCTGTCCGCCGTCCTCGTCCGTCGCTGCCATTGCCGGGCGTTCATCCTCGCCGCGAATAAGGGTTCGCGTATCGGGGTGAAAGTGAAACGGAAGGCGGAACTGCTCTCGACAGTCGGACACGACTCGTTCCCGCGCGATGCAACGCCAGCTTCCAAGCGTCCCCGCGTCGTCGAGGGCGTATGGAAACCTCGAGGTCCACCCCCGGGTTGCCGGAGCCGCGGTCGATCCTCACCGCGATCGGCTTCGTCGTCCTGGTCAACGCCGTCGGCAGCGCGCCCGCCTTGATCTCGTCGTCGGACACGGCCTGGTTCCAGGCGCTCGAGAAACCCTGGTTCTACCCGCCCGGCATCGCCTTCTCGATCGTCTGGACGCTGCTGTTTACCCTGCTCGGCGTCGCGCTCTGGCTCGTCTGGCGCAGCGAGAGCGACGGGAGACGGCTCGCCCTGGGCCTGTTCGTCGTCCAGATGGCGGTCAACGTCTCCTGGACGCCAGCCTTCTTCTCGCTCGAGCAGCTGCTCGTCGCGTTCGGCATCATCGTCACCCTCTGGGTGCTCGTCGTCGCGACCATCGTCGCCTTCCGGCGGGTCGACCGCCGTGCCGCCGCCCTGCTCGTGCCCTACCTCGCCTGGATCACCTTCGCCGCCGTGCTCAACTTCGAGATCTGGCGGTTGAACGCGTAAGGTGCGACCTGAGTTCCATCTCTCCATCGTGGCGCGCGCTGAGTCGCGGTGAGCAAAGCGAGGCGCGACTCGACGCCGTGCGAGGGGCGAGTGAGCGACCGAAGAGAGCGAACGAGTCGGTTGGGGAGGGCGTGGCGATCCCGTGTGTTCGTACGAGCAGAACGCTTTCCAGAGCGAAACCACGACACTAGTCTGTACCTCCGGATCAGGTAGGTCGGAAGATTCGTCGTTGAACAGTACCCCTTTCAACACTCCTCGGGCCGGCGCGGCCGATCCGGATCGACCGCGTGTGCGAGGGTCTCGAGCCCGGTCCCGAGCGGGTACTCGAGGATCTGTCGCGGCTCCTCGAGCACGCGCCCGAGAACGACCTCGGAAGCCCGCGCAACCGGGTTCCGGGTGTCGTAGTAGGCGTCGTACACCCCCGCCATCGCCTCGGTCTCCATGTACCCACAGAGCACGTACCCCTCGGGCCGGCGCTCGAGGAGGATCGACTCGGTGTACATGTTCTCGGCCTCGAGCATCGCCCCGCTCCAGCGCTCGATCGGGCCGAGCTCGAGGTCGCCCGCCGCGACGCGCCGCGAGAGGCCGGCGAAGCGGTCCGCGAGCCGCTCGGCCAGCCCCGGTTTCAGGTGCAACCCGACGAGGTCGACGTCGACGCCGTCCTCGAGCTCCGAACTGTCAACGACCAACGGGCCGTCCGCTTCCCCCGTCGCGGTTCGTGGCCGATCGGGGTTGACGGCGTGGACGAGCAGTTCGCTCTCGAGTTCCGCTCCGGTCTCGGAGAGCGCGTCGTGCTCGAGGGGAAACGCCGCCTCGACCCGCGATTCCGGATCCTCCCAGTCGGCCGTCGCGGAGCGGGGCACCTCGACGTACCAGATCAGCTCCGGCTCGCTACCGGTGTCGAGAAACAGCGAGGCCGTGGTCGCCCCCTCGAGGCCGAGCAGCGGTCGGGAATCGTCGGGGTCGGCACAGCGCTCTGCAACGGCTTCGCGAACCGACTCGAGGCGATCCCCAGCGACGCGTCGGCGGACGAGAAACGCGCCCGCGTGACGTTCGGTGATGTACCTCGAGTCGCTCGCTGCCGATCCGCGACGTCTGCGGTACTGCGCGTAGCTCAGGCCGGCGACGACGACGGCTCCCAGAACGAGACTCCGGCGTCCCCGCGATTCGAATGCCATATCGGATCGTCGGCGCGAGCGACGTTCGCAGTGTTCCCGAAACCTATCGGCCATTCAAGTACGTCCCGTCCGTACGATCGACCGTGAAGTCCGTCGGCGTCGAACTGCGCTACGAGCGAGACGCGCTCTCCCCGATTCACGAGGGCATCTGTTCGTCGCCCGCCCTCGAGCGAGAGCTAACCCTCGGCGGGCAGGCGGTCGACGGCGTCGAGACGATCACCTCGTTCGTCGACGGCGATCCCGCGGCCTACGAGCCGCTGGTCGCCGACCGAGACCTCGTTCGGGAGTACGAGATCACGTCCGCCGAGGACGGCTTCTTTCTCTACCTGCGCCGGGAGCTCGGCCCCGAGGGAGTCTCGCTGCTGGACGCGCTGGCTCAGGAGACGGTCGTGGTCGTGCCGCCGATCGAGGTTCGGGCGGACCGGACGATGCGGCTGACGCTCGTGGGCCACCCCGACGACCTCGGGGCGATCCTCGAGACGGTTCCCGAGGGCGTCTCCGTGGACGTGCTGTGGGCTCGCGACGAGCTGACGGTCTCCGGGAGCGTCTCGGATCGCCAGCGCGAAGCGCTCGCGGTCGCTCGAGAGCTGGGCTACTACGAGGTCCCGCGCCGGAACGGGAGCGAGGCCGTCGCGGCCGAACTCGAGTGCGCCGTCTCGACGGCCTCCGAGCTGCTGCGGCGGGGGGAGGCTCGAGCGGTCGAACGCGTCCTCGACGACGCTCCCTGATCGACCCGGGCGACGGCTCGCGCTCGCCGGACGAACGCCGGGGGCCGGCGAGATTACGACGGCAGGAACTCGAGGGCCAGAAACGCCAGCACGCTGGCGTAGACGGGGATCGTCAGGTTGTCGTCGATGATGTAGGTGCGGATCTCGAGGGTGACGCCGTCGGCCAGCATCGCGCCCAGCGCAGCTGCCAGCGCCGCCGCCAGGGGGAGAAAGGGAACCGCGAGGACCGTCGAGACGAGAAACATCGTGACCAGCACCTTCGGGGGCTTGATCCGCTGGAGGCTGTCGTCCGAGACGGCGCCGCTGATCGGATCGCCCAGCGCGAGCATCAGCATCGACGGCAGGGCGATCTCCGGCGCGAAGACGAGGACGACCGCCGCCGTGCTGATCATGTAGAGAGCGTAGGCTGCGGGGTTGTCCTGCTCGTACTCTCGGGTGAGCGCGTCGTAGAGTCGCCAGTCGAGACCGACCCGGAGCCGGAGGAACTCGAGGACGAGCGCGCCGGCCGCGAGGGCGACCATGAGGACCCGAAACCGGGTCCAGGTCAGCCCGAGGTCGAGAGCGTCGGCGAGCAGATAGAGCGCGACCAGGCCCGACCCGCTGGCGTGAACGAGCCGTCGCTTCAGTTCGTCGGCCATCACGGGAACCCTCGAAGGACCGTGCCTTCAGTCCGTCGGTTACGGAGCGGCGTGGCTATCGAGCGTGCCTCCTCGGGCGGGAACCGTCGGACGCGACGCGTGACAGCCGGTCGGCGCCGACCCCGATCGGTCCCGGAGCGCTCAGGCTTCTTCGGGCGGCTCGACGACGACGGTGCCGTCGTTCGAGACCGTCACGCAACACCCCTCGTACGAAAAGCTCACCGCGATCGGTCGCGCCGACGTCGTCTCCACGAGCGCGGACAGCGCCTCGGGATCGACGATGTGGAACAGCGGCGTCATCGAACCGAACTCGCGACCCGTGACGGCCGCGACGGTCTCGACGACCGCCAGCGTGACCGTCTCAGCCTCGCCGTCGAACCGGGCGTGGAACGTCCCCTCTTTCGGATCGTACCCTACCCTATCGTCGTCGACCGCCGGCACCGTCTCGGGATAAATCGTCTCGTCGCTCATTACGTTCTCATACGACCTCACGCCCGTAAGGTGAGACACTGACCAGTCAGCGTGCGTCCGCACCGGACTCCTCGAAGAGGTGACGGAACACCGTTCGCTGCGCCTTTCGGAGGTGCTGGTTGAACGTTTGGCGGGTGACGTCGAACCGATCCGCCAACTCCTCGCCGGTGCTGGTTCGCGGCGTCTCGAAGTAGCCGCCGAAGTACGCGGCGTCGAGCGCGGCGAGTTGCCGATCGGTGAGGGCGTCGGCGACCACGTCGTACAGGAGGTGTGGCGAGTAGACGAGCTCCTCGCTTACCAGTTCGGCTTCCGAGTGGAACTCCCTGATTCCGTCGGCCGCCAGGCGAGGGTCGACGTCGCCGGGGAGCTCCCCGAGGAAACGGACTTCGTCGGGGGTCACGACGATCGCACAGGCGCGCCCCCCGAGGGACGGAAACACGTGCGAGACCGTCGTCGGCTCCGCGTGCGCCTCGACGCGACTGCGGCCGTCGATCGAGCTGAGCAACCGCACGTCGAGGTAGTGCGGAACCTCCTCGACGGCGGTGACGAACTCGCTCGCGGTGAGATCCGACGTCCCCATGTACTGGACGGTCGTCCCGTCGGGCAGCGGCACGATCGAGTCGACGTCGATCCGCGTGTCGCCGCCCTCGACGCGGAGAGAGGGCGGAACCGCCGACTCGTCGGCCCAAAACTCGAGGCGTCGGACGTGATCGCTGGTTAACTGCTTCTCGCGTCGTTTCAGCGCCGTCACGTCCTCGAACGCGACGATCACGTACTCGGTCGCCCCCGACTCGTCCGGAACGGGGGTGGTGTTGCTCGAGAGCCACCGCTCGGAGCCGTCGGGGAGTTCGATCCAGTGTTCGAAGCCGAACACCGGGTCGCCGCTCTCGAGCACGCGCGCGACCGGGTTCTCGTCCGCGGGAACGGGACGCCCGTCGTCGTAGTAGATGTTCCAGTCGGGCGAATCGTACGTTCGGGCGGCGATCTCCGCCCGCGAGAGATCGAGCGTCTCCGCCGCGCGCTCGTTCGCGAAGACCATCTCGCCCGCCGCGTCGAGTACGATCGTGCCGACGGGACTCGCCTCGAACACCTGCCGCGCGAGGTTCCCGGGGATCGTCGCGCGTTCGTTCGCCTCGGAGTCGCCCGCCTCGCCGTCGGATCGGTCCGCTTCCGGTCGATCGATCACCGTTCCGTCACCCCCGCGTCGGCCGTCGAAGCGCCTTCGGGAAGATCCCCTCCGGCAGGTACGCCGAAACGACCCAGTTCGGGGCGTTGACCGCCTCGCTCACCTTCAGGTCGACGGCCGCCGAACACAGCATGTAGGCCTCCGCCCGGTCGAGCCCGCGCTCGGTCACCAGGTGGTCGATCTGCTGGCGGACCGCCGCCCTGGCCGCCTCCATCAGGTCCTCGCCGACGCCGGTCGTCCCGTACGCCGGCTCGTCCCGCCCGCTCGGGGTGAACGGCCCCGTCGTCTCGAAGCGGGGCTGCTCGATCGTCGGCTCCGAGCGCACGTCGAACCGGCAGGTGACGGTCATCGGTGCCTCGATCCCGGTTCCGCAGACCTCGCCGTCTCCCTGTGCGGCGTGACAGTCGCCGACGCTGAACAGGGCGCCCTCGACCGCGACGGGGAGGTACAGCGTCGAGCCCGCCGTGAGGTGTTTGACGTCGAGGTTTCCGCCGACCGACCGCGGCGGGAACGTGCTGTGTGCGCCGTCCTCGGCGGGCGCGACCCCGATCACGCCGGGGAACGGATCGATCGGGACCTCGATACCGTCGACGAAGCGGCCGACGCCGTCCTCGAGCTCCCAGACGTGCGACGCCGGCTCGGGGAACTCCGCGGCCAGGAGCCCCAGCTCCATCTCCCCGGGGAGGACCAGCGTCTGCCCCCACCCCTCGTGTTCGAACTCGAGCAGCTCCACCGCGAGCACGTCGCCCGGCTCGGCCCCCGCGACCGCGACCGGGCCCGTCAGCGGGTGGATCGGGTCGACGCTCAGGGCCGCGACGTCCGCGGCCGTCGAGCCGGGACCGAGCTGTCCGTTCGTCGAGTCCCGACACTCGAACTGAACGACGTCGCCCGGTTCGACGGTCGAAACCGGCTCGAGCCCGTTGTCCCAGACGCTGTGAACGGCGTCGTCGGCCCCGATCCGGTAGTCTACGTCGGTGATCTCTTCGGACATTCGGTGCCCGTAGGAGCGACGGAAGGATAAAGGATACGACGACTATCCGACTCCCGCCGGGCTACAGGTCCTCGAACGCGATCTCGCCGGCCCGGATCGCCGCCAGCGTCTCGGCTAGCTCGTCGACCGCGAGTCGCTTCTGGTCGGTCGTATCCCGTTCGCGAACCGTGACGGTCGTCTCGTCGGCTTCGAGAGTCTCGTAGTCGACGGTCACGCAAAACGGCGTGCCGACCTCGTCTTGGCGGCGGTAGCGCCGCCCGATGTTGCCCGAGTCGTCGTAGGTGACCGAGAGTCCCGCCTCTCGCAGCTCGGCGACGACGTCGTCGGCGAGGGTCTCGAGGTCGTCGTCGTTCTGAAGCGGGAAGACGCCGACGAACGTGGGGGCGACCTCGGGATCGAGCGCGAGGTAGGTTCGCTCCTCGCCGTCGACCTCGTCCTCGCTGTAGGCGTGGTGAAGCACGGTGTAGACGACCCGATCGACGCCGAAGGAGGGTTCGATGACGTGCGGGGTGATGTGCTCGCCGGCGATCGTCTCCTCGTCGACCGAGAAGCCGGTTTTTTCGACGGGGATCTCGTCGGTCTCGCCCTCGAGTTCGACTTCGACGGTCTCACCCTCGAAGGCGGTCCGATCCCGCTCTGCCAGCGCCTCGAGTTCGCTGACGACGGCCTGGGCGTCGCCGCCGAACTCCGGCCCCAGGTAGCTCATGTCGGGGTCGACGGTCGCCCGTTCGACGGTCTCGGGCTCGTCGTACTGCTTGAAGATCGTAAACCGATCCTCGGAGTGCTCGGCGTGTTTCGAGAGGTCGTAGTCGGTTCGGTTCGCGAAGCCGGCCATCTCGATCCAGTTGCCGTCGATCTCGCTCTCGGCGTCCCAGCAATCGGCGGCGTAGTGGGCCCGCTCGCCCGAGAGGTGCTGGCGGAACCGGAACCGGTCCATGTCGACGCCGACGGCCTCGTACCACGGCTTGGCGATCCCGAGGAAGTACGCGACCCACTCGTCGGCGATGACGCCTTCCTCGACGGCCGCGCCGATCGTCGTCTCGATCTCCTCGCCGTCCTCGTCGTTCTGTTCGCCGACGGGGTACAGCGTCACTTCCACGTCTTCGACGCGCTCTACGGGCGGTTCGTCCTCCTCGGGGTCGACGAAGTACTCGAGTTCGGCCTGCGTGAACTCGCGGGTGCGGATGATCGAGCGCCGCGGGCTGATCTCGTTGCGGTAGGCCCGCCCGATCTGGGCGACGCCGAAGGGAAGCTGGTTGCGCGCGTACTCCTTCAGCCGGGGGAACTCGACGAAGATGCCCTGGGCGGTCTCGGGGCGCAGGTAGCCCGGATCGGAGTCGCCGGGGCCGATGTTCGTCGCGAACATGAGGTTGAAGGTCTCGACCGCCTGACCCGCAAGTCCCGCCCCGCAGGAGGGACAGACGAGTTCGTACTCCGCGATGACCTCCTCGACCTCCGGGATCGGAAGGCTCTCGGCGTCCTCGTAGCTCGTGTTGTCCTCGACGACGTGGTCCGCGCGGTGGCTCTCGCCGCATTCGGGACACTCGACGAGCATGTCGTCGAACCCCTCGAGGTGGCCCGAGGCCTCGAAGACGGGTTCGGGCATGATCGTCGGGGCGTCGATCTCCATGTTGCCCTCCGCGACGGCGAAGCGGTCGCGCCAGGCGTCCTCGACGTTACCCTTCAGCGCGGCGCCCTGGGGACCGAACGTGTAGAAGCCGCCGACGCCGCCGTAGGCGCCCGAGGACTGGAAGAAGTAGCCCCGACGCTTGGCGAGTTCGACCAGCTTCTCGGCGGTGGGCTCGGCCGTCGCGTCGGACCGTTCGGATTCACTCATCGAGTGCCTCCAGGAGATCGACGTCGCGGACGACGCCGACGAGCCGTTCGCCCGTAACCATCGGGAGCTGTTCGACGTCGTTGTTGATCATCCGCTGGGCGGCCTCCTGCACCGAAGTCTGGCCCGAGACCGTCACGACGTCCTCGCTCATGAACTCCCGGACGGGACCGGTCGGGAGCTCGATGTCCCGCGTCGGGAGGTAGCGACTCCCGACGCCCTTGATCCCCTCCCAGGACCACTCCGAATCCTGATCGGGGAAGTTGTCCCCGGTCTCCTCCTCACCCTCGACGATGCGGGCGACGTCGATGATGTCGACCTCGGTCAGCATACCGCTCATTCGCCCGTCGTCGTCTAACGCGACTGTGTAGGGGACGTTCGCGTAGTACAGCTCGCGCTCTGCGACGGGCAGCGGGGCGCCCTCGTAGGTCGTGTTGACGTCCCCGCTCGAGTGGCTTTCGACGGCGTCGTCGGTTTCCTGATCGCCCGAGGCGATCGCGTGAACGACGTCGGTCACCGTGACGATCCCCTCGAACGTTCCGTCTTCGGGCGGCTCATCGCCGCCCGAACGGTCAGCGGAACTCTGTTCCGCGCTATTAACGACCGGGATCCGGCGCTCGCCCTCCTCGACCATCAGCCGGGCGACCTCCTCGAGGGAGGCGCCGGCGGTCGTCGTCGGAACGTCGTCCATCAGCATGACGAGCTGGTCCTCGTCGGGCTGTTCGATCAGGACGTCCCGCGAGACCAGCCCGCGGTACGCCACGCCGTCGTCCTCCGTCGCGACGACTGGAACTGACGAGAACGACTGTTCCTGCAGGTACTCGAGGACGTCCTCTCGAGTGCCGGGCAACTCCACGGTCACTACGTCTTCCCGCGGCGTCATCGCGTCGGCTACGTTCATGTACACCCGGTACGGTGAAAATGAGTATAAACCCAGTGTTTCAACTGCGAACGGACGACCCCGCCGTCCGGAAGCGCGAACGCGTCGATCCGACGCGCTTATATGTGAGAGGCATTCACATTCACGTACGATGCCATCTGATGTCACGGTCGGGGCCGACGGGACGGTCGTCGGATCGATCGATCCGACCGAGTCGGCCGACCGGTATATCATCGCGGATATCTCGGTGGACGGGGCGTGGCTCTCGATGCGAGCCGACGAAGCGCCGACGCTCCCGTCGATGCGGTAGCGGCCCCGTACAGTACTTTCCCTTCCGGCTGCTAGTTCTCGGTAGATGGCTGGACCGCGCCCCCGAATCGATCGAACCGATCGATCCGACGACTCCCGGTACACGACCGCGACCCTCCTCGCCGCGCTAGTTCCGACGGCGCTCGCCCGACGGCTGCTTCGCGTTTCCGTCGATACCGACCGCCGCGTGTACGACCGCGACGACCCCGTCGAGATCGCCGTCGAGTTCGAGAACCCGCTCCCCGTTCCGATCGAGATCCTCACCCCCGAGCGTCGTCGCTGGGGGTGGACCGTCGACGGACGCCTCGAGGGCAGCGACGAGAACCGCTACACCCGCAGGTGCCCGAGTTCCTTCTCCTTCGGCGGCGGCGAGCGCAAGCGAACGACGTTCACCTGGAGCGGCCGATTCGAACTGCGCCGCGGAAACGGCTACCGCGAGTCGGTCGTCCCCGATCCCGGCGAGTACGAGATTCGCGTCTTCGTCGCCGCGCGCGAGAGCGCGTTCGCGCCGAGCGATACCACCACGATCGCGATCCGATAGCCGGCGGAACGCCGCTTCGAGCGTCGCGCTCTTCTAGAGTCCGCCGACCGGCAGCCGCGTTTCCGGCCGTCCGTCGTCGCTGGTCTGTACTCCCGAAAACTCCGGGGAGTTATCGATCGCTCGCCGCGCCTTCGCGCCGAATCCGGCGGTCGTCGTCAGGATGGACATAATCTTACTCATTCACGAGTTAATAATGAGGCCGACCGCTTAAGACTTTATACCACCAACGATAGTGTTGGATACTACTTCTCACGGGAGGCGTCGCACACCCTCACGACGCGTTCGATCGTCCCCGACGGTCGGACTCGCGACGGCCGAGGTGAGCGACGAGAACAGGCCCCTCGCGACGGCGGTCAGCGGTGGAGGTGACAGGCCGCGAAGTGACTGTCGGTCCCGTGCTCGGTCTCGACGTCGTACGCGGGACGCTCGGTCGCACAGACGCTCTCGCGGGCGAACTTCTCGAGCAACAGTTCGCGCGCGTCCGTCCAGTCGCCGCGGCCCTCGGTCCCCGCGTCGGCATCGGTCGCGACGAGGGCGATCGCCTCCGCGACGATCTCGCCGGCCTCCCCGTCGGGGAGGTCCCCGCCGAAGAACTCCCGACGGAGTTCCGCGGCCGACGCCGACTCGAACGTCCGCCGCTTGACTGCGCGCAGGAACGACCGGGTGTGAGCCCACTCCTCGTCGGTCCAGTCGTACCCCTCGGGGGCGATCAGGCGCGGACACCGGGTGCGAAACCGGCAGCCCGACGGGGGATCGACCGGACTGGGAACCTCCCCCTCGAGGGCGCCGCGAGCGCCCCGCCGGCGGGGATCGGGGACGGGAATCGAGTCCAGTAGCGCCCTCGTGTAGGGGTGTTGCGGGTTCTCGAACAGTTCCTCCTTGTCGGCGAGTTCGACGACGTTGCCCAGGTACATCACCGCGACCCGATCGGAGATGTGACGGATCACCGAGAGGTCGTGGGCGATGAACAGGTAGGTCAGGCCGAACTCCTCCTGGAGCCGCTCCATCGTGTTCAGCACCTGCGCCTGGATCGAGACGTCCAGCGCCGAGACGGGCTCGTCGCAGACGATGAAATCGGGGTTGACCGACAGCGCGCGCGCCAGGTTCACCCGCTGGCGCTGGCCGCCGGAGAACGCGTGCGGGTGGCGATTGTAGTGGTGCGGGTCGAGCCCGACCTTCTCGAGCAGGTCCTTAGCGCGGGCCTCCCGACCCTCGTCGTCCAGCATCCCGTGGGCGCGCATCGGCTCCTCGATGATCCGACCGACCTTCATCCGCGGATCGAGCGAGGACTGGGGGTCCTGGAAGATCATCTGGATCTCCGCGCGCTTCCGGCGCAGCTCCTCGCCGGAAAGCGCCGCGAGATCGTCACCCTTGAAGGAGATGGTCCCCGCCGTCGGCTCGAGCAGGCGAAGCAGCGTCCGTCCGAGCGTGCTCTTTCCGCAGCCGGACTCGCCGACGAGCCCGAGCGTCTCGCCCCGCCGGATCTCGAAGCTCACGTCGTCGACGGCCTTGACCTGCTGTTCGTCGAGGCTGATCGGCGGGAATCGACCGGGCTCGAACGAGATCCCGCCCAGCAGGCCCGAGTCCTGACCGAAGTACTTCTTCAACCCCTCGACCTCGAGCAGCGGTTCGCCGTGGGCGACGTCCTCGCCGGCCATCTCCGACCCCAGCTGACTACTCACCGCCCTCACCTCCGGACCCGCCCGCGGTCGTCCGGGGATCGCCCTCGAGCGGGGCGCTCCCGTCGTAGCCGACGTCGAAGGCGTCGTGTTTGAGACAGGCCGCGTTGTGCGGGTGGCTGTCGGCCCGGGCGACCTCCTCGGGCTCGGGGTGGACCCGCCGACAGACCTCCCTGGCGTCCGGACACCGCGGGTGGAACCGACAGCCCGAGGGCGGCGAGATCGCCTCGGGCATCACGCCCTCGATGGGCTCGAGTTCCGCGACGGTCCGATCCGGCCGGGGCATCGAGTTCAGCAGCGCTCGCGTGTAGGGGTGTTTGGTATCGTGAAACAGCTCGTCGACGGGCGCCTGCTCGACGATCTCGCCGAGGTACATCACGTTCACCCGATCGCAGATTTCCGCGACGACGCCCATGTCGTGAGTGACCCAGATGAAACTCGTGTCGTACTTCGCCTGGAGCTCGTCGACGAGGTCGATGATCTGGCCCTCGACGGTGACGTCCAGCGCCGTCGTCGGCTCGTCCGCGACGATCAAACTCGGCTCGCAGGCCAGCGCCATCGCGATGAGCACGCGCTGGCGCATTCCGCCCGAGAACTGGTGGGGATACTCCTCGTACCGCTCCTCGGGGTCGGGGATACCGACCTCGCGGAGCATCTCGATCGCTTCCGCCCGGGCCGCCTCCTTCGAGAGGCCGCGATTGAGCTCGATGACCTCCCGGAGCTGGCCGCCGACCGTGAAGACGGGGTTGAGCGACTCCATCGGGTCCTGGAAGATGACGGCGATCTCGTTGCCCCGAATGCGCTCGCGGACCGCCTCGTTCGAGAGCATCTCCTCGCGCTCCCGGAGCTCGCCGTCGGGGCCCTCCTCGAGGCCGAAGACGGTTTCGCCCTTGTAGGTGACCTCGCCGCCGACGATCTCGCCGGGGCGTTCGACGAGTCGCAACAGGCTCATCGAGGCGACGCTTTTCCCGGCGCCGCTCTCGCCGACGAGGCCGACGATCTCGCCCTCGTAGACCTCGAAAGAGATGCCGTCTACTGCGCGCACTGTGCCAGCGTCCGTGAAAAACTGCGTCTTGAGGTTTTCGACGCGAAGGAGTGGTTCGGAACTCATTGTCAGTCGTCGATCCGCGGGTCGAGGGCGTCCTGCAGGCCGTCGCCGAACAGGTTAAAGCCCATAATTGTGATTACGATCGCCAGCCCCGGCCAGATCGAGAGCCAGATGTTCGAGTGCATGTAGCCGTGTGAGGTGTTGAGCATCTGGCCCCAGTCCGGGGTCGGCGGCTGTGCGCCGTAGCCGAGGAAGGACAGTCCGGCCACGATGAGAATCGTCACGCCGATCTGTAGCGTCGCGTAGACCAGCACCGGGGCGAAGCTGTTCGGGACGACGTGTCGCAGGATGATGTGGCGGTCCCTGACGCCCGCCGCGCGCGCGGCTTCGATGTAGTCCATCTCGCGGACGCTCAGCACCTGGCTCCGGATGATCCGGGCGAACACCGGGACGAACGCGAGCCCGACGCCCAACACCGCGTACCAGATGTTCGCGCCGCCGACGAAGACGGTGAACACGATCACGAGGATCAGCGGCGGGATCGAGTACAGCGTCTCGATGGCCCGCATCAACACGTCGTCGATCGCGCCGCCGTAGTAGCCGGCGACGGCGCCGATGATCGTGCCGCCGACGAGTCCGAGAACCGTCGAGATCAACCCGACCATCACCGACACCTGCGTGCCGTAGACGATCCTGGTGAAGTAGTCGCGGCCGTTCCTGTCGGTCCCCAGCGGGTACTCGAGCGTTCCCTCGGGGTGGAACGCGGGGGGAACGTTCGCCCGTCCCTCGCCGGGATCCGGAATGCGAGTCGGGTGATCGAAGATCGGAATCGCGTTCGCGAACGTGTAGTCGGAGACGGCTCCGAGGGTCAGCCGGGAGAGGTTGCTGTCGACGAACGCGTACAGCGCGACCAGCAGCACGACCGCGACGATGTACAGCCCCCAGCGGGCGGTCGTGTCGTCCGCGATCCTCGCGAGGGTGTAGCGCCAGCCGACGCGGGCTTCGACCCCCTCGTCCGATTCGGTTCCGCTCTCGAGTTGTGATTCGCCTACTGCCATAGTTAGTCCGTCTCCCCGTAGGTGACGCGGGGATCGATGTACGCGTAGGAGATGTCGGTGATGATGACGCCGACGACGAACAGCGTCCCGAGCATCATCGTGATCCCCATCACGAGCTGGTAGTCGTTCTGCGAGATCGCGTTGATGAACAGCCGCCCCATGCCGTTGATGTTGAACACCGTCTCGATGAGGACCGCGCCGCCGATCGCCGTCGAGAGGTTGAGCCCGACGATGGTGATGATCGGCAACTGGGCGACCTGAAAGGCGTGTTTCCGGAGGATCGTTCGCTCGGAAACGCCGTACGCGCGGGCGAGCTTGACGTACTCGCCCTGCAGCGACTCGATCATCTGCGTTCGCTCCACGCGCATGATCGTCGCCATCTGGAGCGTCCCCAGCGCGATCATCGGCAACAGCAGGTGTCTGAACGACTCGTAGTACAGCTCGAGGTGGCCGTCGATCGATCGGTAGGTGCTCGGAGGTCGCCACGGATAGATGAGCCCGCTCGAGGGGAACCACCCGAGCGTGACGGCGAAGATCAGGATCAGCACGATCCCGATCCAGAACGAGGGCGTGCTGACGCCGAACAGCGCGACGAGCCGCGAGACGTGGTCTGTCGGCTCGTTCCGGCGCTTGGCCGCGAGCACGCCGAGCGGAATCGCCGTTACCAGCGCGAACGCGTACGCCGAGAGGACCAACAGCAGCGTCGGCCCGATTCGGTCGAGCATCAGGTCGGCCACCGGTCGGTTGTGGTGGATGCTCTGGCCGAGGTCGCCCCGAAACAGCCCGCTCATGTACGTGACGTACCGCTCGTGGAGGGGTTTGTCGAGCCCGTACCGTTGTTCGATCGCCCTGATCAGCTCCTGGTCGTGTTCCTGTCCGTGCAGCATGAGACTGACGGGATCGCCCGGCCCGAGGTTCGCGAGCAGGAACGTGATGACCGAGATCCCGATCAGTACGGGAATCGCCTGCAGCAGTCTGTATCCGGTGTATCGAAGCAGTCCCATTCTCTTAGGTCGGTTTGGTATCGGTCGGTCGTTTCATCTGTTCCCGCGGGCGGTCTCCCGCCGTTTTCTCCACCTCCGCCGTCCACCCACCCGTTCGCGTGAACGGCGGGCGTTCGTTCCGGCGCGGTTACTCGAGCGAGACGTTCGCGTAGTCCGAGATCACCCGCGGGTTGTTGGTGACCTCGGGGTGCGCCTGCAGGTCTTGGACGTAGTCCCGGGAGGCCATCGTGTTGTCCTGCGTGAACGCGGGTAACGCGGGCAGCTCCTCGACGATCTCCCGGATAACCGGCTCGTAGAGCTCGTACCGCTCCTCCTGGTCGGCCGACTGCCGGGCCGCGAGGATATCCTCGTGGAAGCCGTCGCTTCCCTCGTAGAAGTGCCCCTGGTTGACCCCCGCCTGGCTCTCGTGAAACAGCGAGTAGAGGTAGAAGTCGGGGTCGGGGCCGCCGGTCCAGCCGAGTAGGTACATCTCGTAGTCGTCGGCCTCGCCGGTGACGTAGGTGTCGACCAGCGTCGCGAAGTCCAGCACCTGCACGTCGGCGCCGTAGCCGATCTCGTCGAGCCGGGTCGCGATCCGCTCGGCGAGCTGGGCTCGGATCCCCTCGGGCGTGATGATCGTCGGCTCCCAGCCGTCGGGCGCGTGTTCGTTCAGCAGCGACTCGGCCTCGTCCGGATCGTACTCCGGCAGGAGGTCCTGGTACTCCTCCTCCGGGAAGCCCCAGACTTCGTTGACGACCGGCGGAACGGGACTGTACATCGGCGAGGTCACGTTCTCCCCGTTCTCCTGGATGAACTCCTCCATCGAGAACGCGTGAGCGACGGCCCGTCGTACCTCGGGGTTGGTCGTGGCACCGTCGTTGCAGTTGAACGCCATGTACATGTACGAGGGGCTCTCCGCCCCGTGGAGTTGGACGCCGTCCTCGCCCTCGAGGACGTCCCAGTCGTCGTTCGGAATGCCCGCGATGGCGTCGGTGTTCGCCGACCGGATGTCC
>NZ_AOIA01000032.1 GCF_000337695.1 Natronococcus jeotgali DSM 18795 | reverse complement strand
CCGCTCGAGTTCGACGTACTCGTTTTCCTCGAGCTCGGCGAACGTGAACGGACCCGAACCGACCGGATCGGTGTTGAACGCGTCGGGATCGTCGGTGCGGACCCCCTCGGGAACAACCGGGACGCCCATCGTCGAGAGCTCGAACGGCCCGTAGGGCTCTCCGAGGTCGACTTGCAGCTGGTAGTCGTCGACGACTTCGGTGCTCTCGATCATGTCGTACTCCGCCGCGTTCTCGGTCTCCTCCTCGACCGGCGCGGTAAACGAGTGGGCGACGTCCGAGGCGGTTACCTCGTCGCCGTTGTGAAACTCGACCCCCTCTTGGATCTCGAAGACGAAGCGGGTTCCGTCGTTCTCGACGTCCGGTTCGCCGGTCGCGATCTTCGGCTGGAGCTCGAGCCCCTCGCCGTACTCGTAGAGCCCGTCGAAAACCAGGTTAATGACCTGGAAGCTGTAGGCATCGTTCGAGACGATCGGATCGAAGTTCTCCTCGCGGGACTGTTCCTGCGTGAAGTGGAACGTTCCGGTCTCGCCGTCTCCCTCCTCGTCCCCCCCGATGCACCCTGCGACGGCCCCCGCGGAGACCGCCGCTCCCGATGCGAGAAGTCGCCGTCGGGTCAACCCGGGTATGTGTCGTGACATACTGTGACAAATGACCAAACCAACGGTAATATATGTTTTGGTATTCCGGTGATATCTACCACCAGGGTCGGCGTCTCGTGTACAGGACCGTACAGGCCGTCGGTCCGACGCGCTCGCCGCTCCCGTCGAGGCGGCGCCGCGCCCGCGACGGCGAACGGTGAGCTTTTTCCACTGGCCGTCACAGTAGTCTCGTATGAACGATCGAGCCGCCGGAACCGCGGACGGACCCGTTGGCAGTTCCGAGCGCGAGGACGACGAGACGACCGGGTTCGAGCGCCGGCACTGAGATGCGCGCGGAAGACGAACGCTACTTCGAGCGGCTCGAGTCCCAGTTAGACGAGGCGTTCGACGTCGCCGAGCGGGCCAAAGAGCGCGGCGGGGACCCCGAGCCCGAGGTCGAGATCCCGGTCGCGAAGGACATGGCCGACCGCGTCGAGAACATCCTCGGAATCGACGGCGTCGCCGAGCGGGTCCGCGAACTCGAGGGCGAGATGAGCCGCGAGGAGGCCGCGCTCGTGCTCGCAGAGGACTTCGCCGAGGGCGAGGTCGGCGACTACGAGACGAAAGCGGGCAAGGTCGAGGGCGCGGTCCGGACCGCGGTCGCGTTGCTCACCGAAGGGGTCGTCGCCGCGCCGATCGAGGGGATCGACAAGGTCGAGATCCTCACCAACGACGACGGCACCGAGTTCGTCAACGTCTACTACGCGGGCCCGATCCGCTCGGCGGGCGGGACCGCCCAGGCGCTTTCCGTCCTCGTGGCCGACTACACGCGGGCGCTAGTCGGTATCGAGCAGTACGCGGCCCGCGACGAGGAAGTCGAGCGCTACGCCGAGGAGATCGGCCTCTACGACAAGGAGACCGGCCTCCAGTACACGCCGAAGGACGACGAGACGAAGTTCATCGCCGAGCACATGCCGATCATGCTCGACGGCGAGGCCACCGGCGACGAGGAGGTCTCGGGCTTTCGCGACCTCGAGCGGGTCGACACCAACGGCGCCCGCGGGGGGATGTGCCTGGTTCTGGCGGAGGGGATCGCGCTCAAGGCGCCGAAGATCCAGCGGTACACCCGCAATCTCGAGGAGATCGACTGGCCGTGGCTACAGGACCTGATCGACGGCAACTACGGCGCGGACGACGGCGACGAGGACGAGGCCGACGACGCCGAGGAACCCGCGGACGACGGCGACGCCGAGGACGAGCCCGCTACCGACGAGAGCGGCAACTCCGCCGGCCCGCCCCGCGTCGGGGAGTCGAAGAAGTTCCTCCGGGACCTGATCGCCGGACGTCCCGTCTTCTCTCACCCCTGCGCCGAGGGCGGGTTCCGGCTGCGCTACGGCCGGGCGCGCAACCACGGCTTCGCGACCGCCGGCGTCCACCCCGCCGCGATGCACCTGGTCGACGACTTCCTCGCGACGGGCACCCAGATCAAGACCGAACGCCCCGGCAAAGCGGCGGGGGTCGTTCCCGTCGACTCCATCGAGGGGCCGACCGTCAAACTCGCCAACGGCGACGTCCGCCGGATCGACGACCCCGAGGAGGCCAAAGCGATCAGAAACGGCGTCGAGAAGATCCTCGATCTGGGCGAGTACCTCGTCAACTACGGCGAGTTCGTCGAGAACAACCACCCGCTCGCACCCGCCTCCTACGCGCCCGAGTGGTGGATCCAGGACCTCGAGGCCGCGGGCGCCGACGTCCGGGCGCTCCGGGACGACCCCCGGATCGATCTCACCGATCCCGACGCCGACCGCGCCCTCGAGTGGGCTCGCGAGTACGACGCGCCGCTCCACCCCGCCTACACCTACCTCTGGCACGATCTCTCCGTCGAGGACTTTTGTACGCTCGCCGCGGCCGTCGCCGACGCCCGCCTCGACGACGCCGGGGAGACGCTCGTCCTCGAGCGCACCGACGCCGTCCGCGAGGCCCTCGAGACGATCGTGATCGAACACCGACAGCGCGAGGACCGCCTCGAGGTCGACGACTGGCAACCGTTCGCCCGCTCGGTCGGCTGCGAGATCCGGCGAACCTCGGCCGACGGCGCCTCCGAACGGGCGGCCGACGCCGACTCGGCCCTCGAGGAACCGACCGTCGAACTCGAGCGCACCTGGTCCGAGGACGACCTTTCCGTCCGAGCCCGGACGTGGGGCCACGAGCGGGAGGGCGACAACGCGATCGAGGCGGTCAACGAGGTCGCTCCGTTTCGAGTGCGCGAGCGCGCCCCGACGCGGATCGGGAACCGGATGGGTCGGCCCGAGAAATCGGAGCGCCGGGACCTGAGCCCGCCGGTCCACACGCTGTTTCCGATCGGCGAGGCCGGCGGTCCCCAGCGAAACGTCGCGGACGCGGCCAAACACGCCGAGACGATGTCGGATACGCCCGGCGTCGTCGAACTACAGATCGGTCGCCAGCGCTGTGAGAACTGCGGGACCGAGACCTTCGAGAACCGCTGTCCGGACTGCAACGAGCGCACGACCCCCGACTACCGCTGTCCGGACTGCGACAGCCGGGTCGACCCCGACGAGGCCGGCCGCGTCGAGTGCGACCGCTGCGAGGTCGAGGCGACCTGCGTCGAGGTCCGCGAGGTCGATCTGAACGCGGAGTACCGCGACGCCCTCGAGTCCGTCGGCGAGCGCGAGAACGCATTCGAGATCCTCAAGGGCGTGAAGGGACTGACCTCGACGACGAAGGTCCCCGAACCGATCGAGAAGGGCGTACTGCGGGCCAAACACGACGTTTCGACGTTCAAAGACGGCACCGTCCGCTACGACATGACCGACCTGCCCGTCACCTCCGTGCGGGCCAGCGAGCTCGATGTCGACGTCGGCCAGCTCCGGGCGCTGGGCTACGAGACGGACCTCCGCGGCGACCCGCTCGTCCACGACGACCAGCTGGTCGAGCTGAAGGTCCAGGATATCGTCCTCTCGGACGGCGCCGCCGAGCACATGCTCAAGACCGCCGACTTCATCGACGACCTCCTCGAGTCCTACTACGGGCTCGATCCGTTCTACGAGCTCGAGGACCGCCAGGACCTCGTCGGCGAACTCGTCTTCGGGATGGCACCGCACACGAGCGCCGCAACTGTCGGGAGAGTGATCGGTTTCACGAGCGCAGCAGTCGGATACGCGCATCCGTACTTTCACGCCGCGAAGCGTCGGAACTGCGACGGAGACGAGGATTGCGTGATGCTTCTCATGGACGGGTTGTTGAACTTTAGTGAAAGCTTCCTGCCAAATCAGCGGGGGGGAAAGATGGACGCACCGTTGGTCATGTCCTCGAGGATCGACCCCTCCGAAATCGACGACGAGGCACACAACATGGACATCGTCTCGCGGTACCCCCGCGAGTTCTACGAGGCGACCGTAGAGCAGGCCGATCCCGAGGAAGTCGACATTCGGATCGGCGAGGACACGCTGGGCACCGACGGCGAGTACACCGGGTTCGAACACACCCACGACGTCACCGACATCGCAATGGGGCCGGATCTGTCGGCGTACAAGACGCTGGGGTCGATGATGGAGAAGATGGACGCCCAGCTCGAGCTCTCGCGGAAGCTCCGGTCAGTCGACGAGACCGACGTCGCCGAGCGGGTCATCGAGTACCACTTCCTGCCGGACCTGATCGGGAACCTGCGGGCCTTCTCCCGCCAGGAGACCCGCTGTCTCGACTGCGGCGAGAAGTTCCGCCGGATGCCCCTGACCGGGGACTGCCGGGAGTGTGGCGGCCGGGTGAACCTCACGGTCCACCAGGGCTCGGTCAACAAGTACATGCAGACCGCGATCCAGGTCGCCGACGAGTACGACTGCCGGGACTACACGAAACAGCGCCTCGAGGTTCTGGAACGCTCGCTCGAGAGCATCTTCGAGAACGACAAGAACAAGCAGTCCGGCATCGAGGACTTCATGTAAGTTACCCACGACTGAAGTCGTGGGCTTTCCCCCGCGAGGGGCTTCGGCCCACGCTTCGTCCGTCGCCACGGGCGGGTTGTACGACAGAAGGTCAGTCACACGGAGGGATTTCCTGCGTGGTTTTCCGACCGTGGTCTGGGTCCGAATCTGCCTCACACCGCTTTAATTATCGGTGGACTCTCACCGCGTCATGGTCGGGCAATCCGACCAGAGGGGCGCTGTATCATCCGTCCCCGACTTCAGGGCCTACCTACGGAGGCCCCTCCACGGCCGACACATTTGGCCGACCGAGAGTGTAACCTAATCATGTTTCTATTGACACTTAATAATAGCGGTGACGAAACCAGCCGTGCTCTCGGCGGCGGGATCAGGGGGACTGTTGGATTCCTCCCACGACTACAGTCGTGGGCTTCCTCCTCGAATCATGTGACGGTGCGGCGGCGCCCTCGTCGGCGTTCGGCTCTCGCGGCGCGGAACTCCGGACGACCGCTTGCACAATGCACGCTGTAGCTTTATCGCCGTCGCCGGTGTACGGCCGCCCATGGTAGAAACTGGCGAGACGCCGGCGAGCGAGGGCGACGAAGAGGCGATCGAGGACGTCCACGAGGTCAATCTCGGCCAGCAAGTCTACGACGAGGACGGGAACGAACTCGGTCGCGTCCGGGGCTTCGAACAGAGCGGGTTCTTCGTGACGACCCGCGAGGGCGCCGAGGCGATGAGCGTCGAACACGCCCGTTCGGGGCAGGCCTTCGGCGAGGCCGAACTGATGTGGCGGTGCATGGACTGTGGCGAGATGGGCGAGATCGACGACGGTCTCCCCGACGAGTGTCCGAACTGCGGAACCGGCAGGGAGGACCTAATGTACTGGACCGAGGACTGACCGCCCCCTCGAGGATCTCCGGCGAGCGAGACCGCGCCGTCCGCAGCGATCGACTCGCTGCGAGTCGGTATCCGTTTCGCGACGGTTCCGACGCAGTTCACCCCTGGACTCTCGTGGCGAGAGACGCCACACGGCTGAGAGCCGGGGATGCCGGTCACTCGAGCCGATCGGGTTCGATTCGCGACAGCCGCATCGCGTTCCCGGTGACGCTGAGGCTCATCCCCATGTCGCCGACGACGACCGCGACCGCGACGCTCACCAGTCCCAGCGGTACGCCGAGCGCGAGCAGGAACTTCACGCCGAGGCTCGTCCAGACGTTCTGTCGGATCACGCCGTTTGCAGTGTGCGACAGCTCGTACAGGTACGGTAGTTTCCCGACGTCGTCGCCCATCAGCGCGATGTCCGCGGTCTCGAGTGCGGTGTCGGTACCGGCCGCGCCCATCGCGATGCCGACCTCCGCGGTGGCGAGTGCGGGCGCGTCGTTGATTCCGTCGCCGACCATCGCAACCTCGCCGTACTCCGCCTGCAACTCCTCGACCGCATCGACCTTCTCGTCCGGCAGGAGTTCGGCGCGGTACTCGTCGGCGCCGACTTCCTCGGCAATGGCGCGGGCGGTGCCCTCGTTGTCGCCGGTCAGCATCACGACGCGCTCGACACCAAGCTCCTGCAGGCGCTGGACGGCCCGCTTCGAGGCGGGACGCACCTCGTCGGCGATGGCGATGGCACCCAGCAGCTCCGATTCCGTCCCGACGATGACGACCGTCTTGCCCTCCCGCTCCAGTGCGGCGAGCGCGTCCTCGGCGAACGCTCCGTCGTCGGACTCGGCCGTCTCTTCCGCCACGACGCCGCCGTCGGATCGATGGTCCGACGAGTTCCCGGTCGCTCCGCCCCCGGCGCCGTCCGTCTCGCGGTGTGCCCGCGAGAGGTCGAAGCCCCGTTCTTCGAAGAGCGCGGGCTTTCCGGCGTAGTACGTCTCGCCACCGTCGGACGAGTCCGACGAGCCTCCGGCTTCGCCGGAGATGCCGATCTCCCCGCGGATTCCCTTGCCCGTCAGGCTCTCGAAGCCCGTCGGGTCGGGTAGATCGCCCACGCCAGCCTCGTCGGCGCGAGCGAGAATCGCCGCGGCGATGGGATGCTCGCTGCGCCGTTCCAGTCCGGCGGCGTGGCGGAGCAGCGTCGCCTCGTCGGCGTCGCCGGCAGGGACGACGTCGGTGACGGCGAGCTCGCCCTTCGTGAGCGTCCCGGTCTTGTCGATGGCGACGGCGTCGACCTCGCCCATCGCCTCGAGGTAGTTGCCGCCCTTGATCAGGACGCCGTTCTTCGCGGCGCTGGTGATGCCCGACACCACGGATACCGGAGTCGAGATGACGAACGCGCAGGGGCAGGCGATCACCAGCAGCGTGAGCCCGCGGATGAACCACGTCTGCCAGTCGCCGGCGAAGCTAACCCCGTACCCGGCCACGTCGACCGATACGGGGTCGGCGATGACCAGCGGCGGGATGGCGGCGGTCAGGATCGCCAGCACGACCACGACCGGCGTGTAGTAGCCCGAGAAGCGATCGACGAACTGCTCGGTCTCGGTCTTTTTCGCCTGTGCGCCCTGTACCATCTCGATGATGCGCGAGAGCGTCGAGTCGCCCGCCGTCGACGTGACTTCCACCTCGAGGTAGCCCTCCTCGTTGATCGCGCCGGCGTACACCTCGTCGCCGGTGGTCTTGTCGACGGGGACGCTCTCGCCGGTGATCGGCGACTGGTCGACCGCGCTCTCGCCCTCGACGACCGTCCCGTCGAGCGGGATCTTGTCGCCGGGTCGGACGACCACGGTCTCGCCCACCTCCACCTCGTCGGCGGGCACCGTCGCTTCCTCGCCGCCACGCACGACGGTGGCTTCGTCGGGCGACAGCTCCATCAGTTCGCGCAGGGAGTTCCGCGCCCTGTCCATCGCGTAGTCCTCGAGCAGTTCGGCGATGCTGAACAGCACTGCGAGGGTGGCGGCCTCGACGAAGTAGCCGATGCCGGTCGCAGCGATGATCGCCGTCCCCATCAGCAGGTCGATGTCGAGACTCCGGTTCTTCGCGGAGTAGTACCCGCTGCGGACGACGGGGACGCCGCTGACGGCGACGGCGCCGAGGAACAGCACGTCCGCGACGTGAAGCGGATAGTCGAGGACGCTCGCCACCGCGACGTTCTGGGCGGTGAGGAGAAACTCGACGAGGAGGCCGAGAGTGACGAACGCCGCGCCGATCCACGTCTTCTTCGCTCGAGGACTCGTCCAGACCTCCGACGGCGGCGCAACGTCGACGCCGTCGGTCGCCTCGTTCCGGCCATCGTCGCTGTCGGCGTCTGTGCCCCCGACGACCTCGTAGCCGGCGCCTTCGATCGCCTCGACCACGTCGGCTTCGCTAGTGCGGGTAGGGTCGTAGGTGACGTTGGCCGTGCCGGTGGTCGGCTGGAGCGTGGCGTCGACGACGCCGTCGACGCGCTGGAGACTCTTGTCGACCTTCTGGGCGCAGGAGGGACAGTCCATCCCGGGGACGGCGAGACGGGCGGTCAGCTCCTGTCGCTGACCGCCCCCGCTCGCCCGCCCGGCCGCGCTTGATCCGTCGGTCATTACCTCGAGGGAGGGGCGTCAGTTCGATAAGCCTTAGTTGGAATATTCCAAGCACTCCACCCTCGCTAGAGCGGTGTCGACGCCCCTGCCAGTTGTTCGCCCGCGACGTACCGCTTGGCCAGGCGTTCCTCGGCCCGCCGGAGCCGATACGTAAGCGTCGACCGCGGCACGTCGAGGTGGTCGGCGAGATCGCCGACGTCGACCTCGCGCGGCGACTCGTAGTACCCGTGTTCGACGGCGGCCCGGAGGGCAGCCTCCTGCTCGGGGGACAGCCTGCCCGGGTCGGCTGCCGCCTCCCCGTTCGGCGCCGACGTATCCGTCGTCCGGAGCATCTCCGTTCGGGCGCAGTCGCCGACCGCCGACTCGAGGTCCTCGAAGAACGCGGCCACGTCGCCCTCGCCGGAGTGGATGATGCGCCACGTGTAGTGGCGCCCCTCGTGGCGCGTCTCGAACAACACGCCGTCGCCGAGGTGGTCGCGGGCGATGTGGGGGACGGACGCGCAGTCGGGGGTGCGCTCCCAGTCGGAGTAGAGGACGAGCGTGTCGTCGGTGCGGTCGAGAACGCGGGTGTCCTGCGTGGCCCCGCAGTCCCCGGCGGCAAGACAGTCAGCGTAGTAGTCGGCGGTGAGGAAGGCGTCCTCGATGTCGTCGAGGGCCGCCGGCCCGCCGGTGACGTGGTCGACCCGCCAGAGGCGCTCGGCGGTGGCGTGCAGTGACAGCGAGCGGATCCGGGCGTCGGGGTGATCGACGAGGGCGTCCGCCACCCTGTTGCACCCGGGGTCGTACTCGAGGGCGAAGACGAGTTCGCGCATACCCACGCGTAGGAGTCGGCTGGACATAACACGCGGGCCCGGTACTGCCCGCGTCGATGCAGATCAGATCACGTCGTCGGGGTCGTGTGCGTTCCGCATCCGCTGTGCTTCGGCCGCGTACTGTTCCTGTAGATCCTCCTCGTCGACCGAGCCGAGATTGCCGGGGTCAGCGTCGACGGCGGCGGTCGTGTCGCGAACGTCGGTGAAGGAGGTGAGCGCCCGCTCCTTCCGGAAGTACCGTTGCCCGTCGGGGGTAGCGTAGGTGAGGATGATGAGGTTCTGTTCGTCGTCGGAATACGTCCGCTCGACCAGCCAGACGCGAACGCCGTCGTCGGAATCGTCGCGCATATCCACACGTTTGCAACCCACCCGCAAGTGCGTGGTGGAGGAAACTGCCCCCACGACCGCGTCGGTGCTAGTTCTATATTGCAGATAGTGGTTTACAAGCGGAGCGCCGACGATCGGCCGACCCGGAGACGTCCGGTCGAACGAGGAGCTCAGGGCCGTCCACCCTTTATACTCTTGCGAAGCGTTGTATATGACCATGACAGAGAACGACGAAACACCCCGGCTCGGGTTCGGAACGAGGATCTACACCGAAGCGGGAACGCCGGTGGGTCGGATCCGCGGCTTCGACGAGGAGGGGTTCTACGTGACGATGCGCGAGGGACTCGAGGGGATGAGCGTCGAACACGTCCGCTCGGGGCAGGCCTTCGGCGAGGCCGAACTGATGTGGCGGTGCTGGGAGTGCGGCGAGATGGGTCGGCTCGACTCGGACCTGCCCCGGAGCTGTCCGTCCTGCGGCGCCGACCGGGAGGAACTGTACTACTGGACCGAAGACTAACGGCAACCGTTTTCACCGCTGCGCCACCACCGTCGGCCGATGGAGATCGTCATCTTCGGCGCCGGCAGCCTCGGGAGTCTCGTCGGCGCCGCCCTCGCGCGCGAACACGACGTGACTCTCGTCGGTCGTGACGACCACATCGACGCCGTCCGCGAGTGCGGGCTCGTCCTCGAGGGCGAACTCGAAGCCGACGTCGCGCCGCGGGCGACGACCGACGGAGCGGGGCTCGCGGCCGATCTCGCTGTCGTGACGGTCAAGTCCTACGACACGCCCCGAGCGGCCGACACCCTCGCGACGGGCGCGTTCGAGGCCGTTCTCTCCCTGCAGAACGGGATGGGAAACGAGGGGATACTCGCGGACGCACTCGAGTGTCCCGTCCTCGCCGGAACCGCCTCATACGGGGCGGTCCTGCGGGATCCGGGCGTCGTCGAGTGTACGGGGCGCGGCGAGGTCGTCCTCGGCGACCGCCGCGGACGGCACGCTGCGATCGCCGACCGGGTCGGCGCGGCCTTCCGATCGGCGGGCCTCGAGACGACCGTTTCGGACGGGATGCCCCGCCGCCTGTGGGAGAAGCTCGCGGTCAACGCCGGGATCAACGCCGTGACCGCGCTGACGGAGACCGAGAACGGCGCGGTCCTCGACGCCCCCGCGAACGACCTCGCCCGGAGCGCGACCCGCGAGACCGCCCGCGTCGCCCGCGCCGAGGGGGTCGTCCTCTCGAACCGCGAGGCGCTGGCCGCCCTCGAGGCGGTCGCGACGGAGACGGCCGCCAACACCTCCTCGATGCGTCAGGATGTCCGCGCCGAGCGGCGAACCGAGATCGATGCGATCAACGGGTACGTCCTCGAGCGCGCGGCCGCACGCGGGCTCGAAGCGCCGACGAACCGCGCCCTCGCGGCGCTCGTTCGGACGTGGGAGCGGGGACGCGGACTCCGGTAGGCGGCGCTTTCGAGTCGAAAAACACGAGAGCGAACCGAGAACGGCGACGCTCTAGAACGGGGCTTCCGGACCCTCGTCGGGCTCGCCGTCGTCGACGGTTTCGCCGGGGAACGAGGGGCTCATACCGCCGCCCATCTCGTCGCCGCCGTCCATTCCGGTGTGGGCGTTGACCTGCTCGATCTCGGGGATCTCCTTGACCATCCGGCTCTTGATCGCCTGGATCGTCATCGGCGAGATGCCGCAGCCGCTGCAGGCACCGCCGAGGGCGATCGAGACCTCGCCGGTTTCGCGGTCGAGATCCTGAATCGCCGCTGATCCGCCGTGCATCTGGATCTGCGGGAAGTTCCGTCGCAGAAAGTTCGCGACGCGGTCCTCGAGATCGTCTCCGTCCTGAGTTTCGGTGCTCATGTCTCGCCGTTGGGGGCGAACCTCCCTAAACCTTCCGTCGCTTCCCCTTAGTCGAACTCGAAGACCCGCTCGAGTTCGCGTTCGATCTCCTCGACGTGGATCTCGAGGACCTCCTCGAAGCGCTCCTCCTCGACGAGGACGCCGGTTACCCGCTCGTAGGGATCGTCGGGAAGCTCGACGCGAAACTCGCCGTTTCCCTCGTAGAAGGGCTCGCTCTCGTTCAAGACCTGCTGGTCGATCGCGTGGACGAGCTCGGAGTCGTAGCGGTCGTTCATCCGATTAAACGCGTTCTTGTAGGCCTGCTGGAGTTCGGGGAAGTAGTTGGCGTACTTGTCCTCGAACTGCTCGGGATCGAACTCTGCCATACCGTGTACGAACGCGAGCGGGGACAAAAGTCGGACGATCGGCCGCTGTGTCACTGGTTAACGCGACCGCTAGTAACTTCGCTGATACGGTACGGGGTTACTACATACGGAGTATGCGCACGCAAGCGGCACCACCATCCCTCTCACCCGGATAGCGGGCTACGATGCCATCCGATCAACACCCCGTCCCACCCGAGGCGCTTCCGCCGGGATGGGGGCCGGTCGAGTGCTGTCGCGACCGCCTTGCGTACCGTCGCGCTCGACCGCCGATCGAACTCGTCGCGGACCGCACGCCCGCCGACTGCTCCCATCCCGGCCTCGGGCTGGGGTTCTGCTGGGAGCTCCAGTACCAGTGTCTGTTCGAGGACCGCGAGATCACCGAGCGCATCGGGCGCGTTTCGACCCGCCACGCCGCGGTCGAGGGGCTGCTCGAGTGTATGTCCCGACTCCACGGCCGTCTCGAAAACCGGGCCGATCCGGCCGAGATCCGAGCGGCGCTGGCCGATGTCTCGCTGGCCGGTGCGGTCCCCGACGGATCCGCTCGGTAACGGTCCCGTTCGACCCGGTAACGACGCCGTACTTCGACCGCTCGAGCCGCGGCTCTCAGCGGTCGCGGACGCCGCGCTCGTGGGCTGTTTTTCTGATAAATTACATAGTACGATATAGAATACCGAACCGAGGCGACGCCGACGAGACGGACCCCCGCTATTGGAGGACGAACGGTCCCGTCTGTAGCGTGTTCGTAACCGTCAGCCCGTACGGAACGGACGGAGGACCGATCCTCGAGAAGGCAGCGTTACTGCGGTATCAGCGGCTATTACGGGTGAGCCGGTATCCTGGCCCGAACTCCAGCGATAGGAGGAACTGAACGTCACTGGACGCCCGATCGCCGGACTACACTGCGATCGGTGTGTGAATCGTTTCAGTTTCCCCTCGGAGCGCGTCGCCGGTGCCGACGACGTCAGGACAGTTGCTCGCCGACGATTTCGTCGGCGCGCTCGACGAACTCCGCCTCGCGACCCGCGGGGACCGTCGCCCCGGCAGCGACGTCGTGACCGCCGCCGTCGCCGCCGACGGCGCGGGAGGCCTCGCCCATCACGACCGAGAGGTCGAGCCCCTCGCGAACGAGACCGTGCGTGCCGCGGGCGGAGACCTTGACCTCCTCGGCGACGTCGGCTCCGCCACCTTCCTCGCCAGCGGCGTCGCCGCTCGGGTTCGCTGCGTCACGCTCCGCGCTCTTCTCGGCGAACGCGATAATCGGTTTCGAGCGGCTGACTCCGTCGTTTCCCATCGCCATCCCGGCGACGATGCCGACGATCGTTTCGCGGATGCGGTCGCCGGCGTGGAACCACTGGACGTGCTCCTCGTGGGTGACCCCCTCCTCGGTGACGAGGTCGATCCCCTCCGAGAGGTTCCGACGGTGGTTCCGTAGCAGGGTCCGGGCGCGATCGAGGGCCTCGTCCCGGTCGCCCAGACAGACGCTCAATCCGACGTCGGCCCGCTCGTATCTGGCGGTCGCGTTCAGCAGCGTCGAGAACTCGCTGGCGTCCCGCAGTTCGGTTCCGACGGGCTCCTCGCAGAGGACGTAGCTGGTGCCGACGAGGCGATCGATCTTGGGCGCGGGGACGCCCCGCGAGACGGCCCGCTTGACGAGGGCGCTCGCGACGGTTCGTTTCTCCTCGGCGGTGAGCTCGGCCCAGCAGCGCCACTCGCCGTCGGTCTTCAACTCGAGGTCCAGGTCGTCCAGAAACCGTAACGCGCCGCCTTGATCGCCCGAGATTCCCGGAATCCGGACGTCGGTGGCGTACTCGAGGAACTTCGGCAGCGGGCGGGTTTGCTTGCCGTAGAGCGCGAGGTCGGTCCCGGTCTCGAGGACGCCGGCCTCGACGCCCTCGGCGACGATCCCCTCGTTGGCGCCGTGAAGCTCGCCGCCGGAGGCCTGCATGTCGCCGACGGCGCCGACGACCGCCAGCGCGGCGAGATCGCGGTTGTCGGCGCGGGCCGTCGCGGTGCCGCCGTCGGCCGCGACCCCGTCGGTCGGTGCGTCGGTAACGTCCGCAAGCGCCCGCGCGAGGACGTAGCTCGCGCCCGCGCCGGACAGTTCGGAGGCCCCGTCGATTCCGAACAACAGCGGGTTGAGGTGGTACTCGGTGTCGCGGTCGGCGGGCTGGTGGTGGTCGGCGACGACGGGCGTGAACGCGCCCGCGTCCTCGTGGTTGCCGATGGTCTCGAGCTGTCCGCTCCCGAAGTCGGTAAAGAGGACGGTGTCGTACTCGGTCGCGGCGATGTCGTCGATCGCCGCCTCGTCGAGCTGTTTCTCGAAGACGGCCTCGAAGGGGATCGCCGCGCGCTCGAGGGCGGTCGCGGCGATCGCGGCGCTGGTCAGTCCGTCGGCGTCGATGTGGGAGGCGAGCAGGACGCGATCGCGGTCGCGGAGGTGTTCCGCGCAGGCGGTCGCTCGCTCGGCGAGTTCGGGAACCGGCCCGGTCATCGGTGCATCGGTCGATGGTGAGTCGGCTTCGGGGATAAAGCTCCGGTCCTCGCGTCCTCAGACGCCCAGCGGGGAGCGTCCCGAGAGCAACAGGACGACGTTGTTGGTCGCGAACACGAGGTAGGCGAACACCACCGCGCCGACGAACCGCCGATCGATCGGATCCGAGAGGAGGTGTCCGATCGCGACCACGGCCCCGGCGTAACAGATCGCGGCGAGAGGAACGCCCGGGAGCCCGAATAGCTCGTAGAACCGCACGGTGACGGGGTTGAGTTCGGTCGCGTACGGCACGACGAAAAACAGCGTCGCGGCGACCATGTCGATACCCCAGAGGACGAAAAACGCGACCCGGGTTCCGACCGAGCCCGGGGGATCGAGATCGATGCCGTCGATCCCGGGGGTTCGTACGTTCGTCATCTCGCCGTCGGTAGGGGCTCGAGGGAAGTAGGGAGCGTCCTTGCCAGTTCCGGTTTGGGACGGCGTTGCACCCGTTCGGGGGCGAGACCGTCTCGGCCGCGGTGGTTCAATCGCGGGAGGTCGGCGCAGCCGCCTCGACGGTCTCGCGGGCCAGCGCGTCGAACCTCGCCTCGCTCGCGACCAGATCGACGTCGATCCCACGCTCGAGGGCGGTCTCGCGGGTCGGCTCGCCGATGACGCCGACGGTGGCCGCTTCCAGTCCCGCGATCGACTCCTCGCGCAGGCCGCGGTCGGCGGCGGCCTCGAGGAAGTGCTCGGCGGTCAGCGAGGACGTAAAGCAGGCGGCGTCGAGTTCGCCGGCGGCCGCCCGCTCGGCCGACTCGCCGCTCCCCGCGGGACGGACGAGTCGGTAGAGGACCGTCTCGTGGACGTACGCCCCGGCGGCCTCGAACCCCGAAAGCAGGACGGGGCTGCCGTGGTCGCTGCGGGCGACCTCGACGCGGGCGCCGTCGAGCTCGTCGGCGAGGGCGTCGACCAGCCCGCTCGAGGTGTACTCCTCGGGGACGACGTCGACCGCGTAGCCGGCTCGGCGGACGGCGTCGGCGGTCTTCGGGCCGATCGCGCAGACGGTGGCCGAACCGGGCTCCCAGCCGGAGTCGGCGACCAGCTCCGCGCCCGTCTTGCTCGTCAGGACGGCGTAGTCGGCGTCCTCGCGGGGCGTCGCGTCCGTGGCCTCGACCGACAGCATCGGGTCGGGAACCGGGGTCGCGCCCAGCGACTCGAGCAGTTCGACGGCGTCGGCGAGGCGCTCGTCGTCGGGCCGAAACACGGCGACGGAGAGGTCTCGCACGCGATTACACCTCCGTATCCGGCTCGACCGGCTCGCCGTCGGGTTCGTTCGCGAGGTACTCGAGGACCCGATCCCTGGTCGCCGCGACCTCGCCGACGACGGTCACCGCGGGCGGTTCGATGCCGACCTCGTCGCGGGCCGCGACGATCGTCTCGAGGGTGCCAGTTGCGACCCGTTGTTCCGGCCAGGTCGCGCGCTCGACGAGCGCGACCGGCGTCTCGGGGTCGGCGCCGGCCTCGAGGAGCGCGTCGGTGTAGTCCGGCAGTCGACTGACCCCCATCAGGACGACGATGGTGCCGCCGAGGGCGGCCAGGGCCTCCCAGTCGACCGCCGACTCCTCCTTGTCGGGGTCCTCGTGACCCGTGACCAGCGAGACCGACGAGGCGTGGTCGCGGTGGGTGATCGGGATTCCGGCGACCGCGGGTGCGGCGGTGGCCGAGGTGACCCCGGGGACGACCTCGAAGGGAACGTCGCGGGCCGCGAGGTACTCCGCTTCCTCGCCCCCGCGGCCGAAGACGAACGAGTCCCCGCCCTTCAGCCGAACGACGGAGTTGCCCGCACTGGCGAGCTCGACGAGTCGCTCGTTGATCTCGGGCTGGGACGTTCGATCACCGCCCGCCCGCTTGCCGACGTCCTCGCAGCGATCGGCCGGAAGCTGATCGATGATCGCCGGGCCCGGAAGCCGGTCGTGGAGGACTACGTCGGCGCGCTCGAGCAGTCGCTTGGCCTTGACGGTCAACAGCTCGGGATCGCCGGGCCCGCTGCCGACGAGGTAGACGGTTCCCGGTTTCGGGTCGCCGGGCTCGCTCATCTACTTGCCCTCCGGTTGCTCTTCCCGTTCGGGTTCGGCGTCGTCCTCGCTGGCGGCCTCGATCAGCGCCGCGGCGCCCCGGTCGGCGAGATCGGCGGCGAACGCGCGGGCGGCCTCGACGTGGCGGTCGACCGGAAGGTCCCGGCTGGCGGTCACGGACTCCTCGCCGTCGCGGTCGAAGACGGTGACCGACGCGTGGACGTACTCGCCCTGCAGAACCGCGTAGACGCCGATCGGAGCGATACAGCCTCCGCCCAGCTCGGCGAGAACGGTGCGCTCGACGGCCGTCTCGACGCGACTGCGCGGGTGATCGATCAGCGACTGGAGCTCGCGGGCGGTCTCGCCGTCGACCGCGGTGACCGCCAGCGCGCCCTGTCCGGGCGCGGGGACAAACGTCGTCGGCGAGAGCTGCCGGTAGTCGACGGAGCGGGCGAGCCCGCTGCGCTCGAGGCCGGCCTCGGCGAGCACGATCGCGTCGTACTCGGTCTCGACTTCTCGACCCAGCGCCTCCTTCTCGAGCTCCGAGAGGTCGTCGAACCACTCCTCGACGGTGCGGTCGTACTCGGGTTCGAAGTCGTCGTCGCCAGTATTGGCCTTCCGTTCCTTGTCGGCCTCGCTGCGCTTCTGGTGTTCCGCCTGCATCCCGGGCGCGAGCAGCTTCTCGAGGCGCGTGTCGACGTTCCCCCGCAGCGGCTCGACCTCGAGGTCGGGCCGTTCCGACAGCAGCTGTGCGCGCCGGCGCAGGCTCGAGGTGCCGACGGTCGCGCCGTCGGGCAGTTCCCCCAGCGTCGCGCCGTCGGGCGTGACGAGGACGTCTCCCGGTCGTCCCCGTTCGGGAACCGCCGCGGTCACCAGCTCGTCGGGCTGGTCGGTCGGCATATCCTTCATCGAGTGGATCGCTCCGTCGACCTCGCCCTCGAGGACCCGTTCGTCGAGCTCGCGGACGAACGCCCCCGTCTTCCCCAACTGGTGGATCAGTTCGTCTCGGATCTGGTCGCCTTTCGTCTCGACGGTGACCAGTTCGACCTCGTACCGTCGGTCCTCGAGGGCCTCCTGTACGAGGGTGGCCTGCCGCCGTGCCAGGTCCGACCCCCGCGTCGCCAGTCGCAGCGTCCCGCGCGTTCTCATGGGCGGTACTCGTCGCCTGAGGTATGAAAAGCGCACGCTTGTCGGACGACCCGCGGAGAGCCGTCCTTCCGGGCTCGAGATCGATCCCTGATCCGGATTCGACGCGCGATCCCGAGTACCGCGGCTGTCGTTCACAATCATTCTCGCTCCGCAACATATTCGGGGCGGAGTTTATCAGTCGGAAGTCGCAACCCATACGCGATGACAGACACGCTGTACGATCGACTCGGCGGCCAGGACGCGATCGGCGCCGTCGTCGACGAGTTCTACGACCGCGTCATGGCGGACGAACGGGTCGCCTACTACTTCGAGGATACCGATATGCAGAAACAGCGCATCCACCAGACGCAGTTTATTAGCTCCGTGACCGGGGGTCCGGTCGAGTACTCGGGCGCGGAGATGGAGGCGGTCCACGAGGGAATGGGGATCACGCCGACCGAGTTCGACGCGATCGCGACCCACCTCGACGACGCGCTGGCCGAGTTCGACGTCGGCGAGGCGGACCGTCAGGCCGTCCTCGAGGCCATCGATAGCTACCGCCCGGAGATCGTCACCGCGTCGGACTGAGGCTACGGCGTTCCGAGGGATTCTCGCCGGCGCAGGAGGTAGTACCCCGCGAGCAGCGGCTGCAGCGGTGCGATCGAGAGGCTCAGAAAGGCGAGTCCCAGGTAGAGTCCGGGGTTTGGCCGCCAGGCGTCGTTTCGAGTGCAGACGTAGGCCGCGTCCCGGTGGATCGCGACCGGGAACGCGCCGAACGCGACCGCGCCGGCGAACCCGACCACCGTCAGCAGCGACGCCGGGAACGCGAGAACGACGGCGATCCCCGCCGCGATCAGTCCGATCACGGTCGCCGCGAGCGAGACCGCGACGGCGAGCCACCAGCCGCTTTGCCCCGGCGGCGTCCCGAAGCGGCGGTGGCGCCGAACGAGGTAGACGACGCCCGCCAGCGGCGCCCACAGCAGCGCGAAGCCGGCGTTGAGCCACGGGTTCGGCCGCCACTCGCCGCTCGCCAGCGGCTGGCGACGCACGCGGCGGGCGTCCAGAAACAGTGCCCCCGCCAGCCCGAGGCTCAGGACCGTATACCCGAACGTACCGATCAGGACCAGCCCCCGTCCGAGCAGCGGGACTCCGAGGTCGGCCTCCCGAAGCGCGCCGACGACGCCGACGCCGATCACCGTCGGGAAGAGATACAGCAACCGCTCGACGGCGCGGGCCCAGTCCAACTCCGCCGCGCTCGAGGGGAGGTCGACGTCGATCACGCCTCGCGGCCGTCGGTTCGCGCTCGAGCCCTCCCGCAGGCCGACGACGCGTCGCGGTCGCGCTCGTAGACGGGAGCGGGCATCCGCGCCGCGCCTACAGCGCCTCCTTGTACGCTTCGAGGGTCTTCTCGACGTCCTCGTCGGTGTGGGCGTAGCTGACGAACTGGCACTCGAACTGGTTCTGCGAGAGGAACACGCCCTGGTCTTTCATCTGGCCCCAGAAGATCCGCCGCCAGCGGTCGGTCTCGGCGGCGGCCACGTCGGCGCCGTTTTTCGGACAGGTGTCGTATCGCGGACAGGCCGGCCGCTGTCGGCACCCGCTCGAGCACTGCTCCTCGAGGGAGTTCGCGCCCGGGCCGTCGCGGGTGAAGATCACCTTGAACATGCTGTCGGTACCGGTGACGGTGTAACTCGGCGCCTGGTCGGCGAGGATCTCCGTCAGCCCGCTCCGCAACTGCTCGCCGAGCCCGTTGACGTGGTCGTAGACGCCGTTCTCGGCGGCGAACTGCAGGGTCTCGAGGCCCGCGGCCATCGTGACGGGGTGGCCCGAGAAGGTCCCCGCCTGGAACACCGGCCCCGAGGGCGCGAACTGCTCGATAATCTCGGCGCGGCCGCCGATCGCGCCGACCGGGAACCCGCCGCCTACGATCTTGCCGAACGTCGTCAGATCGGGCGTGACGCCGAACTCGCTTTGCGCACAGCCCAGACCGCCGACGCGAAAGCCCGTGATTACCTCGTCGAAGATCAGCAGGGCGCCGTGCTCGTCGGTGATCTCCCGCAGGAACTCGTGGTAGCCGTCCTCGGGGTAGACGATCCCTCTGTTCCCCAGGATCGGCTCGGTGAGGACGGCCGCGATATCGTCGCCATGTTCCTCGAAGACCTCCCGCACCGCCGCCTCGTCGTTGAACGGTACCGGGAGGGTGTGCTCGGCGAAGGACTGGGGAATTCCGGCCGAGGACGGCGCGGGATCGTCGGCGTCGCCCTCGACCAGTGTCGACTCCTGGGCGCCGTGATAGCCGCCCTGCATGACGACGATCTTGTTCCGTCCCGTGTATCCACGCGCGAGCCGCACCGCGGAGGTCGTCGCCTCGGTGCCCGAGTTGACGAAGCGGATTTTCTCGACGCTGGGAACGTGGCGGACGACGAACTCCGCGAGGTCGACCTCGATCTCCGAGGGTGCGCCGTACATCGGCCCCTCGCTGGCGTTTCGCTGGATGCCGGCTCGAACCGACTCGGGCAGGTCGTGGCCCAGCAATAGCGGCCCGAGACCCATCACCCAGTCGATGTACCGGTTGCCGTCCGCGTCGATGACGTGACCGCCGTCGCCCTTCCGGACGAAGAACGGATAGGGTTCGATCGCCGCGCGAACCGCCGAGTTGACGCCGCCGGGCATGACCGACAGCGCGCGGTCGTACAGATCGCGTGACTGCTCGTCGTTCATGAGCGGTCCTTGTCGGTCCGGCGGCAAAGTAGTACCGAGGTTCGCCCGTCGCGCTCGAGGCGGGGACGAGCCGGCTTCGGGAGGGGCCGCGCCGATCGCCTACACCGCGTCGGTCCCGGTCTTCCCGGTACGGATCTGTACCGCGCGCTCGACGGGCGTGACGAAGATCTTCCCGTCGCCGGGCTCGCCGGTGTTGGCGCCCTCGCGGATCGCGTCGACGACCTCGTCGGCGGGGATGTCGGCGACGACGCACTCGATTTTGACCTTCTGGTGGAGATCGACGGTGTACTCCTCGCCGCGCCACTGCCCTTTCTTGGCGGGCTGGGAGCCGCGGCCCGAGACGTTCGTGACCGTCAGCGACGGCGCGCCCGCCTCGGCGAGGGACTGCTTGACCGCACCGAGGCGGTCGGGGCGGACGATCGCGGTGACCATCTTGATTTCGCCGCTGTTGGGTGTGCCCCCGTCGGCACGGATGATGGTACTCGAGCCGCCGTCGGTCGCCACGTCGGGCTGGCCGAACTCGGGGTAGGTGTCGACGCCGTGTTCGGAGACGTCGAGGCCGTCGCGCTCGTGTTCGGGTGTGACCCGGGCCTGTCCGGCTGCCTTGAACGCGAACCAAACGAGACCGGTCGCGCCGACCGTCCAGGCCGTGATGAGGACGACGCCGGTCAGCTGAGCGAGGAAGGCGTCGGCGACGCTGTCGACGACGCCCGGTGCGGCGACGAACGGGAACAGCAGGGTGCCGAGCACGCCCGCCGAGCCGTGGACCGGAAACACCGCACAGACGTCGTCGATCTTCAGGGTCCGCTCGACGAACTCGAAGACGATCGGCAGCTGCGCGCCGGCGAGGCCGCCGACGACGAACGCGCCCCACCAGGCGACGGTGTCGGGGATCGCGGTGATTCCGACCAGGCCCGCGAGCAGCCCGTTGGCGACGTACAGCGTATCGACCTTGCCGGTCTTCGCCCACGCGACGAGCCCGGCGCCCATCGCACCGCAGGCCATCGATACCGTCGTGGCCATGGCGACGCGGCCGAGCTGATCGCCGAGGAACGCGCCCTCGACCATGATCGCCGAGGTGCCGACGTTGAAGCCGTACCAGCCGAAGGCGAGGATCAGCGTCCCCAGCACGGCGAACGTCAGCGAGTGACCCGGGATGACGTTGACGCTGCCGTCCTCGTTGTACCGGTCCATACGCGGGCCGAGCACCCAGGCGGCGGTGAGGCCGGCGATGCCGCCCATCCCGTGGACGATCATCCCGCCTGCGAAGTCAGCGAAGGGCGTGCCGACGAGCGTCTCGATGTGCCCGCCGGCCCACGTGAGTCCGGTGACGACCGGGTAGATGACCGCGGCCAGCAGGAACGTGTAAGTGACGTACGCGCGCAGCTTCGCGCGGCCGGCGACGGCCCCCGAGACGATCGTCGCGGCGGTCATCGCGAAGACGGCGCCGTACAGCCAGTCGATCCAGCTCGTCGCATCGCCCGCGAAGGCGGGTTCGAACCCGCTCCCGGCGACGAGTCCCTCGACGCCGACGCCGACGAGGAAGAAGACCGTCACGCCGACGCTCCAGGTCAGCAGGTTCTTCGTCAGCTGGTTCGCGACGTTCTTCGAGCGCACCTGGCCCGCCTCGAGCATGGCGAAGCCGGCGTGCATGAAGAAGATGAGGAACGTCGCGACCAGGATCCACGTGTAGTTGATCGCCTCGGTCAACACCTCGACGTCGGTTTGAAGCAGCGTCGGTTCCATCAGCCGCTCACCTCCGCGACGCCCTCAGTCTTGCCGACCATTTGCAGACGTATGTCCACCAACAAGCGAACTGAACGCACGATTATGTTCTGAATCACGTCTAACGCTGATGGACTACTTGCGTATAAGGATTAGCGTTGACAAACGAGTAGATATGCACGCTCCTTAGTGAAATGTGAGCAAGTTCAAAGGGAATCTAGTTCATATAAGGGAATAGAATCTCGCGTCCGTCTCGATCGGCCGTTATCTATTCGACGATCGTAGCGCTCAGTAAAGTCGAAGGGGCGGTGAATCGTTTCTGTCGGCCCCAGAGCGGGCTCTCGAGACCGCGCGCGCGGCAGCTGTTGCCACTCGTCGGCCGTCAGCGAACCTCGGTAGACGATCGTTCAAACAGTGGGTCGACGGGTTCCGTTCCGGCGTCGCAGTCGTCGACTGACGGTGCGTGCGTCCGAGCATCCTCCGCGTCAGCTCGAGAGCGCCGCCGCAACGTCCTCGGCGAAGTAGGTGAGGATCAGGTCCGCGCCCGCCCGTTTGATCGACAGCAGCGACTCGTGGGCGACGTCCTCGAGGTCGAGCCACCCCTTCTCGGCGGCGGCCTGGAGCATCGCGTACTCCCCGGAGACGTTGTAGGCGGCGACGGGGTGGTCGAACTCCCGGCGGAGGTCGGCGACGATATCGAGGTACGGCAGCGCGGGTTTGACCATCAGGACGTCGGCGCCCTGCTCGACGTCCAGTCGGACCTCCCGCATCGCCTCGCGGGCATTGGCGGGATCCATCTGGTAGTGGCGCCGATCGCCGAAGGCGGGCGCGCCGTCGGCCGCGTCGCGGAAGGGGCCGTAGAAGGCGCTCTCGTATTTCGCCGCGTAGCTCATGATCGGGACGTGCTCGAACCCCTCGCGATCCAGCCCCTCGCGGATCGCCGCGACCATCCCGTCCATCATCCCGCTGGGCGCGATCATGTCGGCGCCCGCCTCGGCGTGGGAGACGGCGATCCGATCCAGCGCCTCGAGGGTCGCGTCGTTGTCGACGGTCCGGATCGGATCGCAGGCGGGACCGCCCTCCGTGACGTCTTCGCCGCGGAGTTCCTCCTCGAGGGGACCGCAGTGGCCGTGATCGGTGTACTCGCAGAGACAGACGTCGGTGATCACGTAGGCGTCGGTCTCGGCCGTGATTCGACGGGTCGCCTCCTGGACGACGCCGTCGGCCGCCCAGGCGCGAGTGCCCTCCGGATCCTTCGACTCCGGGATGCCAAAGAGCATGACGGCCTCGACGCCGGTCTCGAGAACCTCCTCGACGCGGGCGACGGCCTCGTCGATCGGCACCCGCTCGTGACCGGGCATCGTCTCGATCGGTCGGCGCTCGTCGGTCGTCGCGTCGACGAACACCGGGGCGATGAGGTCGGCCGGCTCGAGGCTCGTCTCGCTGACGAGCCCGCGAACGCGGTCCTGGCGGAGCCGTCGCGGACGGTGGGTGAGATCCATACCGGCTCTACCGACGGGACGGCAAAAAGCGGTGCGCTCGCGGGCCGTCAGTCGTCCGAGGCGACCTCGTCGGCCCGCAATCGATCCATGTCTTCGGTGGCGAGTTCGCGGATCTTCTCGTTGGTGAACGTCTCGCCGTTGTACAGCACGCTCACGAGCCATATCGTCGCCAGCGCCGACAGCGTCGCGGGCACTGCGGGTTCGACCTGTCCCTCGCCGGCGATTATCTCGGGCGAGCCGAGGACGAACTCCCAGACCGTGAAGACGACGCCGCCGACGACGAAGCCGGGCAGCCCCGCCTCGCGGACGGTCCCGTCCCAGAGCAGCATCAACAGGCCCGCGAACAGCACGGACATGATCCCCATACCGAGGGTGTTGATCACGATGATATCGATGCCGCTGAACGCGATCAGCGCGGCGCCGACGCCGAAGACGACGATCGCCACTCGCGTGATCAGGACGAGGCGGTCCTCGTCGACCGCCTCGTGGCCGCCGCGGAGGGGGATGTAGATGTCGTTGATGAAACTCGTCGCGCCGGCCAGCAGGAACGAGTCCGCGCCGGTGATGACCGAGGAGACGGCCGCGGCCAGCAACAGGCCGGCGAAGGCGTCGGGGAGCGTGTTCGTGATCGTCCAGGCGAAGGCCATCTCCGAGGAGATGTCGGCGCCCTGCGCGCTGGCGATCATCCCGGCGGCCGCCGAGAGGATGCCGAAGCCGGTGATGATGGTCCCCGCGAGGAAGGTCCCGAACATCGCGACCCGGCGGCTCCTGGCCGACCAGGTCCGCTGGAGCATCTGCTGTTGGGCGCCGGCCACGGTGAGGTACATCAGGTACCAGGTGCCGATCTGGACGACCCCGACGCCGAACCAGTTCGTGTACTCCCCGGGAACGTCGGCCGCGATCGCGCCGACGCCGCCGACGTTCGAGACGGCGAGCGGGATCGCGACGATCATCCCGCCGATGATGACGACGCCGTGGAGCGTGTCGGTGTAGGCCACCGTGCTCATCCCGCCGTAGGCCGTGAGGCTGACGAAGATGACCACGCTGATCCAGAACGCCGTCGCGAGGTCGATCCCCGTGGTAACCGCCAGCACCGACGCCATCCCGATCGTCTGGCCGGCCGTGAGCGCGACCTGGCCGGCGACGGTGAACAGGCCGGCGAAGTACTGGGTGTAGTCCCCGTACACCCGTCCGAGCAGTTCGGGGACGCTCACGACGTCGAACGAGTAAATAAACCCGATGAACAGCGTCATCGTCATCCAGGCCAGCCCCTGAGTCATCGCGTACCACTGGGCGCTGATCCCCTCCACGAACGCCTGCTGGGCCAGCCCCATCGTGAGCCCGCTTCCCGCGAACGTCGCGAAGTACGTCATCAGGTAGACCGGTAGGCTCAGGTTGCGCCCGGCCAGCGTGAACTCGACGTAGCCCTCTCCCGCGCCCCGACCGTACCAGACTCCGACCGCGAGCGTCACCGCGAAGTACCCGATCATCGTGACGATGAGCGGATCGGTGAGCGTATCAATCATACAAATACCACGCGAAAAATTCTGTTCGCGTCATACGACACCTGCATCGATTGGAAATTTCTCGAAACGGCCTGCGTATGTAGGCCGGTTATCCGACCGTCTCGCGCCGCTGCGAGAGCGTCTAACTTTTAGCCGCCGGGACTCGCGTTCACGTATGTCCAAAACCGAGGAAGCGGTCACCGCGCTGTCGGAGCTCGGGCTCACCGAGTACGAGGCGCGGTGTTTCGTCGCCCTGACCAAGATCACCACGGGGACGGCAAAGGAGATCAGTCAGGTGTCGGACGTCCCGCGCTCTCGGGTGTACGACACGATCGAACGGCTCGATCGGAGGGGGCTCGTCGACGTCCAGCAGTCCGATCCCCGGGAGTACCGCGCGATCGAGATCGAGACGGCCTGTCGGCGGATCCGCGAGGACCACGACTCCCGGATCAACGCCGCCGAGAACGCCCTCGAGCAGATCGAGCAACCCGACGCTACGGAGGACGCCGGCGTGTGGTCGATTTCGGAGACCGACCACGTCAGCGACCGGATCGTCACGTTCCTCTCGAACGCCGAGGAGGCGATCCACCACGTCGTCGCGACCGACGACGTGGTCGACGACGCCATCCTCGAGGAGCTACGGACGGCGACCGACCGCGGCGTCGAGGTCGTCCTCGAGGTGCCAACCGAGGACGACCGGGCGGCCTTCGAGGAGGCGGTTCCGGCGGCGACGGTCGTCGTCGCCCCCGACCTCGAGACGACCAATCCCGTCTACTCGGAGTGGCCGGCCCAGCTCCTGCTCGTCGATCACGAGTCGGTAGTCGCGGCCGCGCTCAAGGAGGGCGGTCTCCCCGACGTCGTCCAGGAGACCGCGATCTGGACGTACGGTCACGACCACGGCCTGGCCGTCTGGATCCGCGAGCTGCTCGACGACCGGCGCGCGTTCCGGGAGGATTGATCCCCGACGTTCGATTCGCCGAGCCGTCCCGCGAGCCGCGTCGATCCCCGCCGACAGTCGGAACATACTTTTAAGTCCTGGCGGCGATTTTTACCTGTTAGCAATGGCCATAGATCCGCAGTTCAACGAGAACCGGGAACAGGTCGACGAACACGAGGGCCACGCCGTCTGGGGACCTGTCGACGAGCCAGAAGAGCTCGGCATCCACGGCACCCACGTCGCGGTCGACTTCGACCTCTGTATCGCCGACGGCGCCTGCCTCGAGGACTGTCCCGTCGACGTCTTCGAGTGGGTCGACACGCCGGGCCACCCCGAGAGCGAGGAGAAGGCCGATCCCGCCAACGAGGCCCAGTGTATCGATTGTATGCTCTGTGTCGACGTCTGTCCCGTCGACGCGATCGACGTCGACGCCGGCCGGACGGCCTGATTACTCGGCGCGGTCGACGTCGACCTGCTCTTTGAGCGCCTCGAGGCCGTCGGCCTCGGCGAGTTCCTGCAACCGTTCGCGGAAGTGCTCCTCGCAGAGCCCGACCTTGAGCCCGTCGGATTCGGCTGCGAAGGCCGCCTCGCGGTCGCAGTAGTGACAGTTCATGGCTGCCCGTACGAACCAGGCGACATTGAACCCTCCGCTATCGGCTCTCCTGTCCGCGGTCAGCCCTCGAGCCCGAGCCCTCGATACGCCGCTTCCGAGAGTCCGGCGACGCCGAACTCGCGCCCGTGGGCGTCGGTGCCCCCCGTCGCGACCAGTCCGTGTCGCTCGATGGCCCGATCGATCGGTTCGGGGTCGATCTCGCGGCCGTAGGGGTAGTATCGCTCGACGCCGTCGAGCGCGCTCGTCAACTCGAGCGCGGCCGCGGGATCGGGGTACCGGAACGGGTGGGCCAGCGAGACGATCCGGCCGGCCTCGGACAGCACGTCCCTGCCGCGGTCGAACGACGGCAGCTCCCGGGGGACGAAGCAGGGGCAGTCGCCGCCGATGAGGTGCTCGAACGCGCCCTGGTAGTCGTAGGCCGCGTCGGGGTGGTCGTCGATCGCCCTCGCGACGTGGGGGCGACCGAACCCGTCCTCGACGGTGACGCCGAGGTCGATCCCGAGCCGGTCCTCGACCCGCTCGACGATCGCCCGGCCGCGCTCGATCCGGTTGCGCTGGATCCGCCTGGTCGTCGCCTCGAGGGCCGCCGTCGGCTCGATCCCGTAGCCCAGCAGGTCGACGCGCAGGCCGGCGTCGGTCTCGACCCGCAGTTCGATGCCGTGAACGATCCGCACGCCCTCGCGTTCGACCGCGGACTCGTCGAACGGCTGTAGCCGGTCGTGATCGGTCAGCGCGACGACGCTGACGTCCGATCGGCGCGCGGCCGCGGGGACCTCGTCGGGCTCGAGCACCCCGTCCGAACGCGTCGTGTGGACGTGCAGATCGGCGTAGACCATGTCGTACTCCATCCCTCCCGGGTCCCTAAGCTCACCGTTGTGCGATCGTCGCCGGGCCCGGTACCCTCTAGGTGTTTAAGGTGTAGGGTACTCCTAGAGATTGATTATGGAAAATGTTTATAATCATTGTTCACGCAGATATCGATGTAATGCTGCTCAACGGCACCGGCGAAGTCATCGACGACTACGAGTACCCCGCGACCACCGAGGAACTGATCGCAGAGCACGGCGAGCGGACCCTCGAACTCCCGAACGGGACCGAGACGGTCGAGGAGGTACTCGAGCGTCTGGAGTCCGAAACCTTCGAGAGTTCCGAGGACGCCCGGTTCGCCGTTTACTCGGCGGTGAGCAACAAGGCGGTCGGTCGGGTCGGCTACAGCGACCGCGATCCGACGCCGCCGGGGAGCCCGTACTCCCCCGACGCGGTGTCGTTCTAGGGTCGCTTTCGAACCCCCGATCCCGCTTCGAACCGTTTTTCGATCCGCGTTCTGACCGCTCGAGTCGCCGGGAGGGAAAAACAGTTCCCGTGCGACGTCGAACGGTCCGATAATGCGAATCGCCGTCCCCAACAAGGGCCGCCTGCACGAGCCGACGATCGACCTCCTAGAACGGGCGGGGCTGCACCTCGAGAACGGTGCCGACCGCAAACTGTACGCCGACACCGTCGACCCCGACGTCTCGGTGCTGTTCGCCCGCGCGGCCGACATCCCCGAGTACGTCGCCGACGGCGCGGCCGAGATGGGAATCACGGGCTACGACCAGGTCCGGGAGGCCCGCGTCGACGACGTTGCCGAGTTGCTCGACCTCGAGTTCGGACGCTGCCGGCTCGTCCTCGCCGCGCCCGAGGACGACGACATCGAAAGCGTCGCGGATCTCGCCGGCAAGACCGTCGCCACCGAGTTCCCCAACATCACCCGCGAGTTCTTCGCCGAGACCGGCGTCGAGCCCGACGTCGTCGAGGTCTCGGGCGCAACCGAGCTGACGCCCCACGTCGAGATGGCCGACGCCATCGTCGACATCACGAGCACGGGAACGACCCTGAAGATGAACCGGCTGGCGATCGTCGAGGAGGTGCTCTCGAGCTCCGTGCGGCTGTTCGCCCGCGAGGACGTCGTCGACGATCCGAAAGTCGAGGAGGTGCGGACGGCGCTGTCGTCGGTGAAACAGGCCGAGGGGAAACGCTACCTGATGATGAACGTCCCCGAGGATCGACTCGCCGACGTCCGCGAGGTGATCCCCGGACTCGGCGGCCCGACGATCATGGACATCGCCGACGACGACGGCGACGGGATGCTCGCGGTCCACGCCGTCGTCGACGAGCGGGACGTCTTCGAGACGATCACCGACGTCAAAGGAGCCGGCGCCAGCGACATCCTCGTCACGGAGATCGAACGGCTCGTCGAGTAGGGTTCTCGAGCGACTGGCGAAGGAGTGTCGATGACAGCCCCGTCCGGCGAAGCGGCGCCACGGATCGGACGTGACGTGGGAGGCGTCGGTCGCGTACAACGATCGCCCAACAGCGGGGCGAGATCCGTCCTGAACTATATATCCCTTCTGAACGTACGTTCAAGGGGATATGGAACGCTTCACTGACGATACGGCGCTCGTTACCGGAGCCGGATCGGGAATCGGACGCGCAACGGCTCGACGCCTCGCCAGCGAGGGCGCTAACGTCGTGGTTTCCGACATCGACGAGGACCGTGGTGAGGACGTGGTCGCAGCTATCGAGGACGACGGCGGATCCGCCACTTTCGTCTCGGCCGACGTCACCGACCCCAAAGCGGTTCAGCGACTCGTCGAGGTCGCAATCGATACGTACGGGAGTCTCGACATCGCCCACAACAACGCCGGTATCCTCACCGGTTTCGAGGATGTCGCGGACATCGACGAGGACGACTGGGAACAACTCGTCGACGTCAATCTGAAGGGTGTCTGGGCCGGACTGAAAGCCGAACTGGCCGTGATGGAAGACCAGGGCGGGGGAGTCATCGTGAACACAGCGTCCGAGGCGGGACTCGTCGGGATGGGTGGACTCGGGAACTACGTCGCCAGCAAACACGGCGTCGTGGGGCTGACGAAGACGGCCGCACTCGAGTACGCCGAGCGAGGCGTCCGCGTCAACGCGATCGCGCCCGGGCCGACAGAGACGAACATCCAGGAGACGATGGCGGGCGGTTCGGATCCCCGCGAATTGCCGTTCGACACGAGTGCCATGTCCGACGTCCCGATGGGGCGCCACGCCAAACCGGAAGAGATGGCGAGTGTCGTGGCCTTTCTCTGCTCCGAGGATGCGTCCTTCGTGACCGGTGTCACTGTACCGGTTGACGGCGGCCAGGCGGCTGACTAATCGGTCAGGTCCCGTATTACAAAACCGGTCGGTCCGAACTGTCGCACCCCGGTGACGGTGCAACAACGTGGTCAACGCGTTCGTCGGTCACCAGGGTCGCTCGAGGTCGACGTCCTCGAGGACGGACTCGAACTCCCGGAGGTTCGCCGCGGGCGAGACCTGCCCGCGCTCGCGGTCGTACCGGACGAGGCCGTAGCGCTCGAGCAGCGGCAGGTGGGTCCGACACAGCGCGACGTGGACCCGCTGTCGCAGCTCGTGGATGGTCGTCAGGGCGGTCGTCTCGTCCTCGGCGTCCGCGAGCCAGCCGACGAGCTGCTGGACCGCGATCGGCTCTTCGGCGGCCAGAAGGTGCTCGACGACCCCGCGTCGTCGGTCGTTGGACAGCACGCGGCCGAACTCGCCGCGGGTGAGGGCACGAAGGCACGCGGGTTCTCCGCTCGACCACTCGGCGACGGACGCCGTTCGGTCCGGATGGAGCGTCATCACTGACGGAGACTCAGCCGGGTCGAATAAACGCGGTCGGTCGTTTCCGATCCTCCGGTCCGGTTTAGGCCAGTCCCGACGATTCGAGCCGAAATAAACGGTCGACAACTCGAGCGAACGGTCGCGACGAACTCGACGGTCGCGATACGAGAGGGGTAAACCGGGATTACCGCCGTCGGTCGCGGACCCGTGGGCGGACCGGTAGCGGGTCGGTATCGGAACGAACGCGGCAGAAACGGCGCGAACGGTCAGCGCGAACGATGGTTCTGGGGGAGCGACGACCGCGAGAATCGTGCGGGGTCCCTATTCGAGCAGGCCGAGATCCTCGAGGCGGGAGACGATCTTGTCGACGGCGTGTTCGGCGTCCTCGGGCTTTTTCCCGCCGGTGATGACGAGTTTCCCGGAACCGAACAGCAGGGCGACGACCTCGGGTTCGTCGAGCCGGTAGACGAGACCGGGGAACTGCTCGGGCTCGTACTCGATGTTCTCGAGGCCCAGCCCGATCGCGATCGCGTTCAGGTTGAGGTTGCGTCCGAGGTCCGCGCTCGTGACGATGTTCTGGACGACGATCTCGGGGTCTTCGTTGACCTGGATCTGGAGCTCCCGGAGCTTGTCGAAGACGATGCGGAGGCTCTCGTGGACGTCGTCGGTGCTTTTCGCACCGGTACAGACGATCTTCCCCGAGCGGAAGATCAGGGCGGCGGACTTGGGGTTTTGCGTGCGGTAGACGAGGCCAGGGAACTGTTCGGGGTCGTAGTCGGCCCCCTCGAGGTCCATCGCGACGCTTTGCAGATCGAGCTCCTGTCCGATGCCGGTCGACGCCACCACGTTTTCGATGTTGATGGTGTCCTTCGGATCCGTCATAAGTCGCTTAAAAAGACGTATTTAAGGTTTATAAAGGTTGGTACCGGCACCTGATATATCCGGTTTGTACCGAACGGTTCGATAACGAAATCACCGTCGCTCGGCATCCTCCGAGCGATTCAGCCGAATCCGTGTGCTAAGTTCTCGAGCAACCATCGAGACGCGATCGTGTTCCGAGCGCGGAAAACGGTACGCTGATACTCGCGCCCGCGTCACGACGAAACGTGTACTTCCTCGAGCTCGGCGGCGAGGACGACGCGTTCGCGGCCCGCGAGGCCGAAAGCGCCGCGGCCGACGTTCGCCCGATCGCGCCCGGACTCGCCCTCGCGAACGCCGTCGTTCCCGAGCGCGTTCGCGGACTCGCCTACGCGCACCGCGCGAGCGAACTGCTGGGTCGGACCGACGCCGACCTCGCGAGCGCGAGGGCGCTGCTCGAGGCGGCCTCGATCGATCGGGACCGGGACGCGACAGTCGCGGTGCGAGCGACCGACGTCCACGGTTCGACCGGCGTCAGCACCGAGTGCGCCGAACGGGAACTCGGCCAGGTGCTGGTCGACCGGGGCTTCTCGGTGGATCTCGAGGACCCCGACTACCTCCTGCGGGTGGCCTTCTCCGAGGGTCAGTTCGAGCGCGACGAGGACGGGCGGGGCGACCTGCTCTCGAACGCCGAGGGAGGGGTCGACGAGTCGGTGTCGGTCTGTGCGCTGGGCTGGCTCGCGGCCGAGAGCGTCCGCGACTTCGGAACCCGCGCGCCGACGGACAAGCCGTTCTTCCAGCCCGGCAGCATGGACCCGCTGCTGGCCCGCGCGGTCGCGAACGTCGCGGGCGCCCGCCCCGGCGCGACGATCCTGGATCCGATGTGCGGAACGGGCGGCGTGCTGGTCGAGGCGGGGCTGGTCGGCGCCGACGTCGTCGGTACGGACGCCCAGGCGAAGATGGTCGACGGCGCGCGGACGAACCTCGAGCACTTCCTCGAGCGCGACGAGCCGTCGCCGACGGGCGTCTCCCGCGGTTCGTGGCACGTCGGCCGCGGCGACGCGACCCGGTTGCCGTTCGCCGACGGCGCGGTCGACGGCGTCGTCTTCGACGCGCCCTACGGCCGCCAGTCGAAGATCGACACCCACCGCCTCGAGGACCTCGTTTCGGGCGCGCTCTCGGAAGCCCGCCGGATCGCCTCGCGAGCCGTCGTCGTCGCCGACCGCTCGTGGGCGAGCGAGGCTCGCCAGGCCGGCTGGAACCTCGAGGCCGCCTTCGAACGCCGGGTGCACCGGTCGCTGACGCGGTACGTGCTGGCACTCGAGTGAGAACTCAGTAGTCGGCTTCGAGTGCGCGCTCGCGAAGCCGTTTTCCCTCCTCGCTCTCGGCGGTCAGTTCGGGAACCGGCTGCGGGCTCCCGTCCTCGTCGATCGCGACGAAAGTAAAGGAGGACTCGGTCGTCTTCTCGGCCTCGCCGGTTCGGGGCTCCTCTCGCCAGGCCCGCAGCGCGACGTGGACGCTCGAGCGACCCGCGTCGTAGACGTAGGCCTCGACCAGCGCGATGTCGCCGATCCTGATCGGGCGCTCGAAGTCGAGTTCGTTCACCCGGGCGGTGACGCAGGTCTCGCCGGCGAAGCGCATCGCCGCCATCGCGCCGATCTCGTCGAGCCACTTCATCAGGTTCCCGCCGTGGAGCGTCTCGTTGTTGTTCGCGTGGTTGGGCTGGACGCGGAATCGGTTTTCGATGTAGGTCTCGCGGACGGTCGGCATACCCACCCCTCGGTTCTGAATCGCGAAAAGTCCGGGCCCGGAACGTGACGCGGCTACGCGTTCCGGCCGAGTTCCGCGAGCAGGTGCGAGACGTGAATGCGGTCGCTCGTTCCCTCGTGCATCTCGAACTCGACGTCGGCCGCCAGCCGGTGGGTGCGGGCCAGTTTCTCGCCCTGGTAGCGTTTCCGCGCGACCTCGAGTACGAGATCCAGCACCTCCTCGCCGTCGAGTCCCTCGTCGACGAGCAGGTCGTCCAGCGTCTTCCGGGCGTCCGTGAACGCGCCCGCCTCGGCGTCCTCGAGCATCCCCTCGACCTCCTCGGCGAGGCCGACCTCGCCGATCGTCTCGTAGGCCGCGCTCATCGTTAGCTCGCCCGCGTCCTCGACGGTGGTCTGGGCCGCGAGGATCGCCTTCCGGAGGTTGCCGTTCGCGTAGCCGGCGACGAACTCGAGGCCCTCGTCGTCGTACTCGACGTCTTCCGCCTCGACGATCCGCTCCAGCACCGCGACGGTCTCCTCGCTGGTCGGCGCGCGAACCGAGACGGGGAAACACCGCGAGCGGATCGGCGGGATGAGCTTGGTCGGCTGGCGGGTCGCGATGACGAACTGGGTCGTTCGGTGGTGTTGCTCCATAATCCGGCGCAGCGCCTGCTGGAAGTCCTCGCGGACGTCCTCGGCGTTGTCCAGCAGGATCGTCTTGTACTCCCCGGAGACGGGGGCGTAGCTCGCCGACTCCTTGAGGACGCGGTTGATCATGTCGCGTTTGGACATCGACGACCGCCCGGCCAGGAAGGCGGCGAAGCGGGGGTCGTTCTTGATCTCCGTTTTCGTCCGGCCGAAGAAGTCGGCGACGTTGATCTCGACTAAGTCGTTGTCCGGATCGTCGTGGGCCGCTCGAGCGAGCGCGCGCGCCGCCGCGGTTTTGCCGCTGCCGGGCGGTCCCTGCAGGACGAGGTTGAGCGGTTCCTCGACGGCTCGCTGGAGGTACTCGCGAGCGTCGTCCTGTGGCAACTCGGCCAGCTCCGGGGCGTGGGTGTCGGTCCACAGCGGCGCGTCCATCGCCCGTCGGTAGGGGTGTAAGCGGTAAGAATCGGTCGGTTGGCCGCCGCGTTACGCCCCGTCGCTTGCGCCGTTCCCGTCCGCGCCGTTCTCGGCTTCGTCGGATTCGGCTCGAGCCTCCGCGACGGTGAACGTCTGCTCGACGGGCTCTCCGTCGTGCTCGATGGGCGCCGCCGACTCGACGTCCTCGGGGTCGCCCCCGTAGACGACGGCGGTCAACTCGTCGTCCTCGCCGACGCTGGCGTTCTCGTCGAACGCGACGGTGACGTTCTCGTGCTCGCCGGGATCGAGCGCGTCGCCGGTGCCGAGGACCTCGTCGCCGTCCTCGATCGCGACGAACCCGCGCTCGGGGGTCGCGACGTCGACGGTCACCTCGTCGGTGTCGGCGTCGACGACGTCGACGGACGGATCCGTGTGGAACTCGAGCTCGATCTCGCCGAGTTCGCCGTCGTCGTCGGTGTAAACACCGTAGGTCTGGGTGCCCGGTGGCGCGCCGTTCGTGTCGATCTCGAAGGTGACCTCGCGGCTCTCGCCGCCGTCGAGCTCGAGGATCTGGCGCTCGAGGACGGTGCCGTTCAGTCGGAACTCGACGACCTGTTGCTGTGCGAACTCCGTGGGGTTTCTGACCTCGGCGACGGCCGTGATCGTCTCGTTTGTCGTCGCCGCGTCGGGGGCTTCCAGCGACTCGACGAGGAACGAGTTGGAGACGCCCGCTTCCTCGTCGATCGTCACCGACGCGGTGTCGCTGATCGGATACCCGTCCTCGAGGTAGGGGGGATCCTCCTCGCCGTCGGTCTCGCCGTACTCGAACGTCTCCTCCTCGCCGGTGTCCTCGTGAACCGTCGCGGTCAGCTGCCCGGCGAGATCGGTCCCGTTCTCCCGGCTCTCGACGGTGACGTTCTCGTGGGATCCGTCCTCGAGGTACTCGGAGACCGCGAGGGGCTCGTCGCCGTCGGCGGTGATGACGACGAACCCGCCGTCGGAGAGGGTAACCTCGTCGACGGTGACGCTCGTGCCGTCGCTTTCCTGATCCTCGAACGTGATCGAAGCCGCGGGATCGTCGTCGACGCCGAAGATAGCCGGCGCCTGTCCGACGATGATTCCCGCCGCGAGAACGATCGCGATCGCGATCAGGACGGCGGTAACTCTCTTGATGGTTCCGAACGTCACTCTCGAACTCATTTGGGGGTAGTGATGCTCGACACGTTAGCGCTGCAGGGACGTAAAACGCACAGTCCGTTTGCCGGTTCGGAACGGCGCGGCCCCGCCGACCTCGTCGGGCCCGACGGATCCGAAGGCGGTTTAGTCTCAGCGCGTCGAACGGACAGTGATGCCACTGCGCGTGACGTTTCTGGGGACCGGCGGGGCCGTTCCGACGACCGAGCGGAATCCGAGCGGAATCTTCGTCGCCCGCGAGGGCGAGGGGTTGCTGTTCGACGCCGCCGAGGGGACTCAGCGTCAGATGATGCGGTTCGGGACGGGCTTTTCTATCTCCCAGATCTTCGTCACGCACCTCCACGGCGATCACGTCCTCGGACTTCCCGGACTCCTCCAGACGATGGACTTCAACGACCGCGAGGATCCCCTGGCGATCCACGCACCTCGCGGCACGCGCCGGGAGCTGAAATCGCTGGTCCACGCGCTGGGCAACCGGCCCTCGTTTCCGGTGCGGATCGACGAGGTCGGCGGCGGCGACGTCGCCTACCGCGCCGACGAGTACGAGGTGCGAGCGTTCGCGACCGACCACGACACCCGCTCGGTCGGCTACGCCCTGATCGAGGACGATCGAAAGGGACGGTTCGACCGCGAGCGAGCCGAGGAGCTCGGCGTTCCCGTGGGGCCGAAGTTCTCGCAGCTCCACGCGGGCGAGCCCGTCGAACTCGAGGACGGAACCGTCGTCGACCCCGAACAGGTCGTCGGCGACCCCCGCCCCGGGCGATCGATCGTCTACACCGGCGACACCCGCCCGGTCGCCGCGGCGATCGAGGCCGCGGACGATCCCGACCTGTTGATCCACGACGCGACGTTCGCGGACGACCGCGCCGACCGCGCCGCTCACACCGCTCACTCGACGGCCAGTCAGGCCGCCGAGATCGCCACCCGCGCGGGCGCCGAACGGCTGGCGCTGATGCACCTCTCCTCGCGGTACGCCGGCGACGTCTCGGCCCACCTCGAGGAGGCCCGCGAGGTGTTCCCGGGCGAGGTGTTCGTTCCGGACGACGGGGAGGAACTCGAGATCCCGTATCCGGACACCTGAGCGGACTCGGTCGCCGAGAACGGTCGCCCCGACTGCAGTCGGCCGACAGGATTTTGTGCCACTGTCACACAGGATCAGGGGCATCGACATGCAACCGTGCCACAACTGTCGGGCGATCATCGACGAGTACACCCTAGACAAACAACTCGAGCCCCTGCGCGGACTCACGGCCGACGATTTCAACGTCTGTGCGGACTGTGCGACGGTCGTTCCGGACGCCTGCGTGGCGTGCGACGGCGCGGTCTACGTTCCCCGAAGCGAAACTTCGACTCCCGACTACTGTCCGGCCTGTCGCTCCGATCGGATCGAACGGACGGGTCGCGATCCCGGCTGGACCGCCGAACACACCTCCTGACGGCGGATCGTTCGCGGAACTCGCCGCGCGGCTCTCCGCCCGCGGCCGCCCTCGAGTCACTCGTGACCGTACACCGGAACCGGCTCGTAGGGCTCCTCGAGGTACTCGACGTCCGAGGCCGACAGCGACAGCTCGAGCGCCTCGACGGCCTCCTCGAGGTGATCGACGCTCGATGTGCCGACGATCGGGGCCGTCACGTTGTCGTTCTGGAACTGCCAGGCCAGCGCGATCTGGGCCATCGCGACGCCGTACTCGTCGGCGAGTTCCCGCACGCGGCCGTTGATCTCCTCGCTGGCGGGAAACTCGTGGTAGGGGACGCCCGCGTTCTCGACTTCGTGGTCGCCGCGGGTCGTGGTCCGGAACTCCCCGTGCGGACGGGCGAGATACCCCGCGCCGAGGGGGCTCCAGGGCATCGTGGCGACGTCGTGGGCGTCGCAGACGGGGAACATCTCGCGTTCCTCCTCTCGGTAGGCCAGGTGGTAGAGGTTCTGCATCGTCTCGAACGGCGCGAGTCCCTCCCGCTCGCTCACCCGCCTGGCCTCGAGGAACTGGCGGGCCCACATCGAGGACGCCCCGAGGTGACGGACCCGCCCGCGGCGGACGGCGTCGTCCAGCGCGCGCAGCGTCGTCTCGATCGGCGTCTCGTAGTCCCAGCGGTGGATCTGGTAGAGATCGAGCGTGTCCATCCCCAGGCGGTCGAGGGAGGCCTCGAGCTCCTGTTCGATCGTCTTCCGGGAGAGTCTCTCGGCGTTGCGGTGTTCGTCGGCGCCGGGAAACCGGACCTTCGAGGCGACGACGAACTCGTCGCGGTCGTAGTCCGCGAGCGCGTCGCCGAGGATCTCCTCGCTCTCTCCCGCGGAGTAGACGTTCGCGGTGTCGAAGAAATTGACCCCGAGATCGATCGCGCGTTCGACGAGTTCGCGAGCCTCCTCGCCGTCTAGCATCCAGTCCCGTCCGCTGCCGAAGCTCATACAGCCCAGACAGATCTTGCTGACTTCCATCCCGGTAGATCCGAGGGTCGTGTACTCCATGGTCGATTCACGCCGACCGGCTCCTAATAATCGAGGTAAGCGGCACGGACCGCGCTGCCTTCGGGTGACAATCCGCGTCGGATTTATACGCGACTCGACCCTAGACGATCCCGTGAGTACGCGAACGAGTGCGCTCGACGCGGTCGTCTTCGGCGTCGACGTACAGAGCGGCGACGTGCGCGGGGACGCGCCGTCGTACGCGCTGGTCGTCTACGACGACGAGGGCGTCGACCGAGACGTCGTTACCCACCGGAAACTCAGGCGACTGATCGACGACGAGGAGCCGGCCATCGTCGCCACGGACAACATGTACGAGCTGGCGGCGGACAAGGATCAGCTGATCCACTTCCTGGGATCGCTTCCCGCCGGGACGAAGCTAGTCCAGGTGACGGGCGCCGAACAGCCCGAGCCACTCTCTCGTGTCGCGAAACGCCACGGGATCCCCTACGGCAAACAGCCGATGCAGGAGGCCGAGGCCGCGGCCAGACTGGCGGCGCACAACGTCGGCCACGAGGTCTCGGCGTTTACGGACACGACGACGGTCAAGGTCTCGCGGGGTCGCTCGACGGGCAGCGGCGGCTGGAGCGAGGACCGCTACACCCGTCGCATCCACGGCTCGGTCAGGAAGCGAGCCCGCGAGGTCGAGTCCGAACTCGAGGAGGCCAACCTCGAGTACGAGCGCGACGTGCGAGAGGCCTACGGGGGCTTCGCCAACGCCGTCTTCACCGTCGAGGCCCGCCCCCAGGACATCCCGGTCTCGCGGAACCGCTCGGGCGACGTCCGCGTCGAGATCGAGCGGGAACGCCGCGACGGGATCGAGTTCCGCCCGCTGGCCAAGCGACGGGACCACGTCGTCGTCGGTATCGACCCCGGGACGACGACCGCGGTCGCGATCGTCGGCCTCGAGGGCGAGGTACTGGACGTCTGGAGTTCGCGCACGAGCGACACCGCCGACGTGATCGAGTGGATCGTCGAGCGCGGACGGCCGATTATCGTCGCCGCGGACGTGACGCCGATGCCCGAGACGGTCGAGAAGTTTCGCCGGAGCTTCGACGCGGCGGGCTGGATGCCCGACAGCGACCTCCCCGTCGACGAGAAGCAACACCGGACCCGCGACCACCCCTACGACGACGACCACCAGCGAGACGCGATGGCCGCGGCGCTGTACGCCGCCGACGACCACGAGGGCCAGTTCGAACGCATCGCCGAGAAGATCCCGCCGGGGATCGACCGCGGCGAGGTCATCGCCCGCGTCGTCGCCGGCGAGGAGAGCGTCGAGGCGGTCCTGACCGACCTGACCGAGGACGACGACGACGAGGAGGAGTCGACCGAGCACGAGCCCCGGGAGCTGACCGAGGAGGAGCGAAAGATCAAGGACCTGAAGACGCAGGTCGAACGGCTCCAGTCCCACGTCGAAACCCTCGAGGACCGACTCGAGGAGAGAGACGAGCGCATCCACGAACTCGAGAACAGCCTCAGCGGGGCCCGCCGCCAGGAGCGCAAGGAGATTCGCAAGGACCGGGAAGTCTCCCGACTCGAGCGCAAGGCCGACCGCCTCGAGCGCGAGCGCGACGAGGCCCGCGAGACGGTCGACGAACTCGAGGGGAAAGTCGAGCGGATGAAGGCCCTCTGGAAGCTCGACCACTCGAACTTCAGCGACGTCTCCGCCGAGAAGGAGGGACTCGTCCCCGTCAAGGTCGTCGAGAAGTTCACGAAGGGCGCGATCCGCGAGGCCGACGAGCAGTACGGGATCGCGGCCGGCGACGTCGTCTACCTCCGGGACGCCAGCGGCGCGGGGCGTTCGACCGCGGAGCTGCTCGCGGGGTTCGAGCCGCGGGTCGTCCTGAAGGAGGGCGGCCTGTCGGACATCGCCGACGAGATCCTCTTCGAGCACGAGATCCCGGTCGGGCCGGCCGGCGACGTCGCGATGCAGGAGGTCGACGAGCTCGCCGTCGCCCGCGAGGACGACGTCGAGGCGGCGATCGACGACTGGCGGGACCGAGCCGAGAAACGCACCCGCGACCGGAAGGCGGAGATGGTCGATCAGCTCATCAGCGAACACCGGGCGGGCGACAACGAGGTCTGAGAAGGGCGGCGAGCCGACGGCTACATCATTCCGAACTGCCTGAACACGCTCGAGACGAGCGCCTTCACGGCCAGTCCGAGGCCGAGGAGGACGAGCGCGAACCCGGCGGCGACCAGGAGGCTCTCGTAGGCGATGACGACGAGTCCGACCAGCACGAGCGCGATACCGACGATTCCGAGGGGCCCGAGATGCCGCAGCATACGGTCGACTGGTCAGGGCAGGGGGATAAGCGACGCGGTTCGTCACGGCCCAAGATCGCCAGCCAGTGGCGGTTCGGTCGACGAAATCGATAAAGGATTAAACCGATCGAACCCGAAGCCTGCGGTATGAGCGACGACGGTGACGGCGGTCGGAACAACCTTCGAATGCCCGAGGACGACGAGGTGTTCGCGACCGTCACCAACATGCTCGGGGCGAACCGCGTCAAGGTACAGTGCGCCGACGGGACCGAACGCACCGCGCGCATCCCCGGCAAGATGCAAAAACGCATCTGGATCCGCGAGGACGACGTCGTCCTCGTCGATCCCTGGGACTGGCAGGACGAGAAGGCCGACATCACCTGGCGCTACGAGAAAAGCGAGGCCGACCAGCTCCGGCGCGAAGGCCACATTCAGTAGTTTCGATTTTTCGGGTTCAGTTCGCGGTCTCACTCGAGCGTCGTCGGGGTAGCCACCGCGTCGCTGTAGAGCTGCGGTTCGGACGCCGTCCCGGTGTGTCAACGGCGGATCGTCGTTTCCGGGTGCCGGCACGGAGCCGAACGGGACCGGGGCCGGACCCCGCGAGGCGGCGCTCGGTCCGTTGCCCGCGGTCCGCGTGTGCCCGATCAGAGTCCGACGACGTCCTCGATGGCGTCGGTCAGCGCTTCGATGGACTCGCGGTCGTGTTCGCCCATGTGGCCGATGCGGAACGTCTGCTCGCCCAGCTGCGAGCCGTAGCCGTTCGAGAAGACCATGTCGTACTCCTCGCTGACGGCGTCGATGGTCTCGGCGACGTCGATCCCTCGCGTATTCTCGATGCAGCTGACAGTTTGCGATTCGTACCCTTCCTCGGGGAACATCGCGAAGTGTTCTCGAGCCCACTCGCGGGTGTACTCGGCCATCTCCCGGTGGCGCCCGTCGCGGGCGTCGTGGCCCTCCTCGAGCATGTGTTTCATCTGTTTCCGATAGGCCAGCATCACCGGAATGGCGGGCGTGGAGTGGGTCTGCCCCTTCCGATCGTAGTAGTCAAGCGAGCGCTGGAAGCCGCCGTACCACGACGCGGACTCGGACTCGAGTTCGCGCTCGTAGGCCGCGTCGCTGACGACGCAGACCGCCAGCCCGGGGGGCATCGCGAAGGCCTTCTGGACCGAGGTGAAGAGGACGTCGATCCCGTGGGCGTCGATGTCGACGTAGTCCCCGCCCAGCGCGGAGACCGCGTCGACGATGAAGTAGGTGTCAGGATACTCGGCGAGGACGTCGCCGATCTCCTCGATCGGGTTCCGAACGCCCGTCGAGGACTCGTTCATCACGCAGGTGACGGCGTCGTAGTCGGCGTCGCTCTCCTCGAGGCGTTCGCGGACGTCCTCGGGCTTGACCGCCTTCCCCCACTCGTACTCGAGGGTGTCGACGTCCTTACCGAGTCGTTCCGCGACGTTGGCCTGGCGTTCGCTGAAACTGCCGCAGGTTGTCACGAGAACGTCGTCGTCGACGAGATTGAGGATCGAACTCTCCATGAACTCCGTGCCGGAGCCGGTGAGGACGATGACGTCGTTGTCGGTGCCGAGGAACTCCTTGGTGTCCTCGACGATCGTTGTGTAGAGGTCGGTCATCCGGTCCATCCGGTGGCCGAACATCGGTTGACTCATCGCCTCGATGACGTCCTCGCGGACCTCGGTCGGCCCCGGAATGTACAGCGTCTTGTCGGGATAGTCGTCTCTGTATTCGCGTTTCTCGGTCACGTAACCACCTGAATACGAGCCACTGAGTCGCCCGTCGATATGGTACTTGTGAATGCCACAGCAACGGTCGGTCGCGGAACGCGTCCGAGCCCGTTCCCGGCGCATCCCCGCGGCGGTCGCGGGCGTACCGAATCGACCGCCGGGCGGCCGTCCTAGGTTCCGACCCGGCCGTAGTCCGGCGCGTCGTCCTCGTCGAGGGACCGTTCGCAGTACGGACACCGGTCGGCTTCGACCGCGATCCGGGCGCCACAGGCCCGACAGTTGGTTTTCTGCGGCGACGCGTCGTCACCGCCGAACGTCTCGAGGGTGTGATCGGTCCAGGCGTGCAGAAGTACCGACGCCAACAGCCCGAACGCGACGAGAAACGCGGCCGTCCAGAGGCTGCTGCCGTTCGCAGCGACGGAGAGTACGCGGACGGTGGCGCTCGTCATACCTTCTGTCGTTCGATCCAGATGATACGTCTTGTGACCCCGACGGGTCGGGACCGATCAGTCCGCCGACTGCACCGATCCGGCGTAGCGGTCGGCGTTGGCGACGTAGACGTTGCCGTCGACGACGACGTCGTCGGCCCTGGCCGCGGCAGCGGCGGGGCGGGTCGGCCCGTAGCCGACGACCGGCGCGCCGAGTCGCCAGAGCGCGTCGATCTTGCAGAGGACGAACCCGGCGAGGATCAGCGCGAAGCCGCCGATCGTCGCGGGCGTGATCGTCTCGCCGAGCAGCGCCCAGCCGACCAGCGCCGCGACGACGGGCGAGGCGTAGTTGACGAGGCTGAGTTCGCTGGCGCCGACGCGCTCGAGCAACACGAAGTACGCCAGGAAGCCGCCCGCGGTGGAGACGACCGCGAGGTACGCGAGCGCGGCGGTCGTCTCGACCGTCAGTGCGGCCCGGAGCCCGGCCGCGCTCTCGGCGGGGCGGGCGAAACTCAGCGCGTGCAGCATGACGGCGCCGATGCCCATCGCCCACGTCTGCAGCGGCAACAGCGACAGGGTGCTGTGGGTCCGCTCGGTCAGCACCGAGCCGATCGCGAACACCAGCGACGAGCCAAGCAGCAGGCCGACGCCGACGACCTGTCCGCCGAGCGAGCCGCCCGACAGCGCGATCGCGACCACGCCGGCCAGGCCGAGCCCGAGGCCGACGACGGCCGGCGCCCGGATCCGCTCGCGGGGCAACAGCGCCAGCGCGAGCGGGGGCGTCACGATCGGCGTCAGGCTGAGCACGATCGCGGCGACGCCGCTCGAGACGTACGTCTGACCGAGGAACATGAGCCCGTAGTGACCGCCGACGATGAGGCCGCCGGAGACGGCAATCGTCACCCAGTCCGCCCTCGTTCGCGGTCGCCACTCGGCGCCGATCGCGGCGACGGCCGCGACGAATAGGAGGGTCGCACCGTCCAGTCGGAGCGCGGCGAAGAGGATCGGCGGCAGCGTCTCGAGGCCGACCTCAACCGCGCCGAAGGCGGTCCCCCAGGCGACCGCGAGCGCGACGAAGAGGAAAACGTCTCGCTGTGAAGTCATTTTATCACGGGAGGGTCGCGAGCGACTTGAATGTTGATATTCGGCTGTAGAGCGGTGCTACGTGCCAAATTCTCCGAGAAATGGTGCCAATGAACACACCGCTACCGGGGTGTGGTAGTCAGTACCCCGAAACGAATTTCCGGAACGCGAACCGATCCGGTTCGCCGGGATCGGTCGTCGGTTTTCGGTCACTCCCGAAACTGATCGCTGTTCGAAGCGACGTCCGTTCCGGTGGAAACGCGAGGTCGAGGCGACGGCGACGACGGGTGCTGTGGCTCTCCGGTACGGGTGCTCAAAAATGGATGAAGTCGTAGCGTGGGGCGACCGAGTTACTCGCCGAGGCCGCTGTCGTTGCCGTTCTCGGAGGCGTTGTCGCCTTCGGTGGCGTTGTCGCCCTCGGTGGCGTTGTCTTCGGTAGCGTTGTCCTCGGAGGCGTTGTCCTCGGAGGCGTTGTCCTCGGAGGCGTTACCGTTGCCGCCGTTGCCGCCCGAGACCTCGATCGTGCCGCGCATCTGGTTCTGGTGGGGACGGCAGACGTACTCGGCCATCTCGCTGCTGGCCTCGAACTCGATGAACTGGTCGTCGCCGCCCTCGGAGGCCTCCTCGGTCGAGAGGTCGTTGACGACCTCGTCGTTCTCGTCGACGATCTCGATGTTGTGGGTCGCGCCGTCGCCTTCACTCCAGCCGATCTCGTAGCTCTCGCCTTCCTGGAGGCTCAGCGTCGGGTTCGACTGGTCGGCGATGCTGTCGGGTGCAATGCCCGTCCAGTCGGTGGTGTTGGCCTGGAAATCGATCGTCGTGTCGGGCTCGATCTCGGCGGCGTCGCCGCCGTTGCCGCCGTTGCCGCCGTTCTCGCCGTTACCGCCGTTGCCACCGTTTTCCCCATTGCCGCCGCCGTTGCCACCACAGCCAGCAACGAGCGTCGTCGCGGCCGCAGCACCCGTGACCTTCATCGCCGTTCGTCGGGAGATGCCGTTATCTCGTGTCATCACCGATGGATTGGTACTGGGTACATAAAAATCACCACCCTCCATCCGAGCGTCGGCATGTCTTGACATACCACATATCTGGTAGTATCAACCGAACTGGTTCGTCTAGTCGTCGCTCAACCGTCGCCGTGTTCTCCAGCCCGGAGTCGATCGGTGCCCTCGAGCGAGAGCCGGAGGAACGCGGGGACGGCGACGATCGCGATCGCGATCTCGAGGCCGCCGACGACGTGGAAGGCCGAGCCGTAGCCGTAGCTTCCGGCGACGGTGCCGCCGATCAGGAAGCCGCCGAGAAAGCCCAGGCTCCCGGCGAGGTTGAACCCGGCCATCGCGACTCCGCGCTCGCGCTCGCGGGCGATGTCGGTGACCAGCGCCATCGTCGTCGGCGAGACCAGCGCGCCGAGGACGCCGACGGCGACCATCGCGATCGCTGCCGTCGCCACCGACGGCGCGGCGCCNGAGGATGCCGACACCGTAACACAGCGAGCCGACGACGATCGGGATCGTGCGCCCGATCCGGTCCGACAGCGCCCCCAGGGGGTACTGCAGCAGGGCGAACGGGGCGAAAAAACACGCCAGCAGAAGCCCGGTTGCGGCGGGGCCGACCCCGAACGCGTCCTGAAAGTACAGCGTCCCGACGAGCGCGAAGAAGCCGGCGGTCAGCCGATCGACGAACCCGAACGCGTACGGGATCGCCAACGTGGGCTGCCGTCGGAGCCCCTCGACGAGCGCGCGGGCGGAGCGACGGCTCCCGCCGCTTCGGTCGGGGATCAGCGACACCAGCGCGCCGACGCAGACCAGCAGGACGGCCGCGGCGACCAGCGGCGCGAGCGGGTGCAGTTCGGTCAACCGACCGCCGATCGGGGCGCCGAGCGCGGCGCCGAGCCCGATCGCGATCCCCGCCGCGCCCATGTTTCGTCCGTGGCCGCCCTCGAGGTCCATCAGCATCGTCATCGTCAGCGAGAACGCGCCGATGGTCATCGCCCCCTGGAGAACCCGCAGCGCCAGCACGCCCGCGAACGGGATCGAACCGACCGCCGGAACGGCGGCCAGGGCGGCGTAGCCGACCGCGCCCGCCAGCGCGCCCACGACGATGAACGGGCGGCGCCGCCCCGTCGCGTCGCTGGCGAGTCCCCAGACGCCGACGAAGGCGACGTAGGCGGCGAACTCGCTTACGAGAAACCACATGCTCGCGTCCAGGGCGGTCGCCGCCAGCGGCGAGGTCGCCGCGTCGGCGCCGAGGGTTTCGACGAGCGTGGCCACCCCCGGGTACAACAGCAGCTGGGAGAACAACACCGCGAAGACGACCGTCGCGAGGAGGACCCGTTCACGATCGTTCGAGTGCACGTCCCGTCGTTCGCGCCGACGGCCTATCAACTCGTCCGTCCCGCCGCGCTGGCTGCGGTTTTTGCCGTTACTGGGACGCATATGAACGTGGAGAAGTATGCGTAGTAAACATGAGCAACGACGAGAGCGACGGGCGCGGCGAGCCGTCGGCCCCTCGATTCGGAACCCGCAGCGTTCACGCCGGTCAGTCGGCCGATCCGGCGACGGGCGCGATGGCGCCGCCGATCTACCAGACGACCTCCTACGCCTTCGAGGACGCCGACGCCGCCGCGGAGCTGTACGCCCTCGAGGGGGAGGGATACATCTACTCGCGGATCGCCAACCCGACGGTCCGCGTCCTCGAGGATCGCCTGGCCTCGCTGGAGGGCGGGGCGGGCGCGGTCGCGACCGGGAGCGGGATGGCCGCGCTCGATTCGGCCGTGTTGATCCTCGCCGAGGCGGGAGAGAACGTGGTCTGCTCGACGGACACCTACGGCGGGACGACGGCCTACTTCTCGAAGACCGCCACGCGCCGGGATATCGAAACCAGGTTCGTCTCCACGCTCGAGTACGAGGCCTACGAGGAGGCGATCGACGACGACACCGCGTTCGTCCACGTCGAGACCGTCGGCAACCCCTCGCTGGTAACGCCCGACTTCGAGCGCGTCGCCGAGATCGCCCACGACCACGGCGTCCCCCTCGTCGTCGACAACACGTTCGCGACGCCCGCGCTGTGTCGGCCCCTCGAGCACGGCGCGGACGTCGTCTGGGAGTCGACGACGAAGTGGCTTCACGGGTCGGGCACCACCGTAGGAGGGATCCTCGTCGACGGCGGTTCCTTCCCCTGGGGCGAACACGGCTACGACGAGATCGCGGGCCGGAACCACGCCTACCACGACGTCGACTTCTCGCGGGACTTCCCGGAGGCGCCTTTCGCCGCGGCCGCGCGCTATCGCTCGCTGCGCAGCCTCGGCAACCAGCAGTCGCCGTTCGACGCCTGGCAGACCCTGCAGGGCCTCGAGAGCCTGCCGCTGCGCGTCGAGAAACACTGCGAGAACGCCGCGATCGTCGCCGACTACCTCGAGGGCCACGACGACGTCGCCTGGGTCACCTACCCGGGACTCGACTCGCACCCGACCCACGACAACGCCTCCCGGTACCTCTCGGATTACGGCGGGATGATCGCGTTCGGGCTCGAGGGCGGGTACGAGGCGGGGAAGGTCTTCTGCGAGAGCGTCGAGGTCGCCCAGTTCCTCGCGAACATCGGCGACGCGAAGACGCTGGTCATCCACCCCGCGAGCACGACCCACGGCCAGCTCACCCCTGAGGAGCAGGAGGAGGCCGGGGTCACGCCCGATCTCGTCCGACTCTCGGTCGGGATCGAGGATCCCGAGGATATCCTCGCGGACCTCGAGGGAGCGATCGACGAAGCGACGCGTGCGGCCCGCGAGGGGTAACCCGTGACGACCAAGGAGACGATCGACCTCGGGGAGTTCCAGTTCCTCTCGGGGGAGACGATTCCGAGCCTCGAGGTCGCCTACGAGACCTACGGCGACTTTACGGGGGATAACGCCGTCCTGATCTGTCACGCCCTGACGGGCAGCGCTCACGTCGCGCGCCGTCCCGACGCCGGCGACGAGACCGCGGGCCAGGCCCGGGCCTGGTGGGGCGACGTCGTCGGTCCCGGAAAGGCGGTCGACACCACCGAGTACTACGTCGTCTGCGCGAACGTTCCCGGCTCCTGTTACGGGACGACGGGGCCGTCGAGCGAGAACCCCGAGACGGGCGACCCGTACGGCACCGACTTCCCGCCGGTGACGATCGGCGACTGGACCCGCGCCCAGCGGCGGCTACTCGACGCGCTCGGCGTCGGTCGGCTCCGCGCCGTCGTCGGCGGCAGCGTCGGCGGGATGAACGTGCTGGACTGGCTTCGCCGGTATCCGGACGACGTCGACCGGGCCGCGGGTGTCGCCACCGCTGCGCGACTCGACGCGCAGTGTCTCGCGCTCGACACCGTCGCCCGGCGGGCGATCACGGGCGACCCCAACTGGAACGGCGGCCACTACTACGGGGGCCCCGAACCCGAGGAGGGACTAGCCCGCGCCCGCCAGATCGGCCACATCATGTATCTCTCGAAGGCCTCGATGGCCCGGAAGTTCGGTCGACGGTCGGCGGGCCGCGAGACGGTCCGCGAAGAACCGACCGACCCCGCGGGAGCGTTCTTTCCCTACCGCGAGGTCGAGTCCTACCTCGACTATCAGGCCGAGAAGTTCACCGACCGCTTCGACGCGAACAGCTACCTCTACCTGACGCGCGCGATGGACGACTTCGACCTCTCGGCGGGCTACGAGTCCGACGCCGACGCGCTGGCGGCCTTCGAGGGCGAACTCCTGTTGCTATCCTTTACCGGCGACTGGCACTTCACCGTCGAGCAGGCCGAGGTCGTCGCCGAAGCCGCCCGCACGGCCGACGTCGACGTCGCCCACCACGTCGTCGACTCCGACCACGGCCACGACGCCTTCCTCGTCGAACCCGAGAAGGTCGGCCCGCCGCTGTCGGAACTGCTCGAGACCGGGCTCTCCGGGCGGACGATCACGGACACGAACCCCGATGCGGAAAACGAGGACGACTCGTTCGCGCCGGTCCACACGAGCCTCTTTTCGAAGTGACGGCCGTCCGGGCTCTCAGTCCGCGGAGGTCGTCGACGGTCCCTCGACGGGTGCGTACTGCTCCGCCAGCCGACGGTCTCCGCGACGTCGATCGATCCACCGACCGACGTCCCGCGCGAACAGGTCGAGTCCCGCGGCTCGAGCGAGGCGGTGGACCGGTCGCTGGGGCGATCGGAACGTCGCGATCAGCGACCACATCGATCCCGCGGCGTAGGCGCCGAGCGCCGAGAAGGTCATCCCGAGGGTGAGAAACGTCGTTCCGTACACCATCCCGATCGCCATCGACGGGAGGCTCGTCCCGAGGGGAACCCGGGCGCTCGCGTCCCGCAGCGTCGGCGCGAGAAAGAAAATCGAGAGCGTGCTTCCTACCATGAACACCAGGTCTTGCCACATCATCGAGACAACTTACTCGGCCTCGAGTAAATAACTCTCTCGGTATCAAAATGGCCTATTACCCCAGAATTTCAGCGGCGGCCGACGGATCCCGTGTTACTCGCGATCCAGTACGCCCTCGGCGAGTAACGTGTCTCGAACTCCGGCCATCGAGTCGACGACGACCTCGCAGTGGGGCTCGACGGCGGGCTTGGGATCGAACCCGATCGAGAGGCCGGCGACCCGCAGCATCGGCAGGTCGTTCGCCCCGTCGCCGACCGCGACGGTCTCCTCGAGCGCGGCGTCGACGCGGGTCGCCAACTCCTCGAGTGCGGTGTCCTTGGTCCCCTCGATCAGCGACCCCTCGACCTCACCGGTGAGTCGGCCCTCGGCCATCGGCAGCCGGTTCGAGACGACGTGATCGACCGCCACGTCCTCGCGCTCGAGGGCGGCTTCGACGCCGCGCTCGAACCCGCCCGTGAGGATCGCCGTCGTGACGCCGGCGTCGTTCAGCGACTCGATCAGCGCCGCGGCCCCCTCGCGGAGTTCGACCTCGGCGAAGGCCGTCTCGACGGCGTCGTCGTCGAGCCCCTCGAGCAGCGCCGCCCGCCTGCGGAGGCTCTCGGCGTACTCGATCTCGTCGTTCATCGACCGCTCGGTGATCTCGGCCATCTCGTCGGCGACGCCGCACTGGTTGCCCAGCAGGACGGTCATCTCCGAGTCCGAGAGCGTCCCGTCGAAATCGAACGCAACGACTGTCATCGCCCGCCCGTTGTGGCCCCCGGGATAAACCAGTTCAGGTTCCGCCTCGAGGGCGGACCGTCCGGGACGATCGACGACGATCCCCGCGTCGTCTCACCGATCCGTTCTCGCTCCGCTCGGCGGCGACTCGGTCGGGTCGTCGCCCCGATCGGCCGCCCCGTCGGGTTCGGCCGTCGACTCGTCGCCCTCTCGGAAACCGAGGTGCCGTTTCGCTTCGGATTCGTTCTCGAGGAAGGAGAGCTCGCGCTGGGGGAACGGGATCGTGATTCCCTCCTCGTTGAACCGATCGTAGATGCGGCGATTGAGCTGGTCGACGGCGCGGATCTCCGCCAGCGGGTGGGCGACGTAGGCCTGGAGCTCGAAGACGAGCGCGGAGTCGCCGAACTGGTTGAACAGCAGGCGCGGCCGGGGCGACTCGCGGATCATCGGCGTCTCCTCGCAGACCGCCATAGCGATGCGCTCGACGGTCTCGTAGTCGGTTCCGTAGGCCGCAGAGATCGGCACGTCGACCCGGATGTGGCGTCGGGGCGCCGTCTGGTTGACGACCTGGGTCGAGTTCAGCACCGAGTTCGGCACCGTCACCATCGTGTTCTCCGGCGTGAGCACCGACGTCGACCTGATCCCGATGTCGATGACGGTGCCGCGTATCCCCTGCTCGAGCACGATGACGTCGCCCGGTTTGTACGTGTTGTCGAAGTACAGCGCGACCCCGCCGATCAGGTTGCCGATCGCGTCCTGGGCGGCGAAGCCGACGACGATACCCAGGACGCCCGCCGACGCGAGAAACGGCGTCACCCGGAGGTTCCAGATTCCGACGATGACCAGCGCCGCGACCGCGACCATGCCGATCTTCCAGAAGTTCTGAAAGATGGGCGCGAACTCGTAGTCGTTTCCGGAGCCGTTCGCGATCTCGAGCCAGCGGGTTCCGATCCGAGTCGCCGCGCGAGCCCACAGCACGGTCAGGGCCGTCGCGACCGCGTTGCCGAGCAGCGACTGGGCGTCGATGATGCCGAAGGTCTGTAGCGAGACGGAGACCCCGATCAACAGGATCGAGATCGCCAGCGGCGTGTAGATCTCCTCGGCGGTCGCCCGCCCGAACGAGGTCGGCTCGTCCTTCTCCAGGGGCGGTAGATACCGCTTGCCGAGCCAGTGAACCAGCCGGGCCAGCAGGTACGAACCGGCGACGGTCACCGAGAGCACCAGCCACTCCCACTCGAGCAGCCACGTCGATAGCGCCGGCTGACCGACGCCGTCGAGCTGCAGCCACCGCCACGGGGGAATTCGGAGCGACATCGAGGATGTGTAAGCCGTCGTTAGGACGAGTAATATACTGTTGGATGTGCGATCGAGCGCTTTTTGTACGGGTCCGAATCGTGTCCGGAACCGGAACGATAAACGGAGCTGCCAGTCGACTGGTACCGATGAGCGATGAGCAACAGGCGTACGCCCGCCGAGGATGACCGGGACGTCCGTCGACGTCGTCGCGCTCGCGCTGGTTCCGGCGGTCCTCTGGGGACTCACGCCGATCTTCGACAAGCGCGGAATGGCCAGCGGCGGCGGCGCGATCCAGGCCGCGCTCGTGGTCGTGGCCGTCCAGCTGCTGTGGTACTGGACCGCCATCGCCGTCGTCTACGGCGGTTCGGCCTTCTCCGGACTGACGGTCGAGGTGCTGGCGGTCTTTTCGCTCGCGGGCGCGGTCGGGACGGCGCTGGGGCGGATCGCGATTTTCGTCGGCGTCGACAGGGTCGGCGCGAGCCTCAACAGTACGATCCTGAGCACGCGGCCGCTGTTCGCGACGCTGATCGCCCTCGTCGCACTGGGCGAACCGCTGGGTCCGGTGACCGGCGTCGGGATCGTCGTCCTCGTCGCCGGACTCTCGGCTCTGGCGCTGTCGCGGGGCGGCGACCTCGGCGGCTGGACCCCACGTGATCTGGGCTGGCCGATCCTGGCGGCCGCGACGTTCGCCGTCGCCAACGTCGCGCGCCGATACGGCATGCTCGAGACCTCGATCTCGGCGCTCGAGGCCGTCGCGATCAACGAGACGGCCGGACTGATCGCGCTGGTCGCTTACGCGGCCGCCGTCGGCGGCCGCGACGTCCTCGAGCGCCCTCGGCGTTCCTACCGCTACTTCGCGGTTAGCGGCCTGTTGACGACCGTCGCGATGCTCTCGTTGATGGCGGCGCTGGGCCTCGAGGCCGGCCGGGTCGCCCTCGTGGACCCGCTGGTCGCGACCGCGCCCTTTTTCACGCTCGTGTTCGCCGCGGTGCTCCTGCGGGACCTCGAGCGGGTGACGAAGGGGGTACTCGCGGGAGCGGTGCTGGTCGTCCTCGGCGCCGTGTTGATCACGGTCTGAAACCGGCTCTGTCTCCCGTCCATTTTTGCCACCCTTGTCGACAACGGAAGGGTTTACCCGTTCCAAGCCGGTGTCTCGCGCATGAAGGTGCTCGTTACGGACCCGATCGCGGATGCGGGTCTGGACGTTCTCAAAGAGGCGGGCCACGAGGTCGAAACGGGGTACGAACTCGAGGGCGAAGACCTGCTCGAGGCGGTTTCGGACGCCCACGGGCTGATCGTCCGCTCGGGGACCGAGGTCACCGAGGAGGTCCTCGAGGCGGGCGAGGAGCTGATCATCGTCGGTCGGGCCGGGATCGGCGTCGACAACATCGACATCGAGGCCGCGACCGACCACGGGGTCATCGTCGCCAACGCGCCGGAGGGTAACGTCCGCGCGGCGGCCGAACACACCGTCGCGATGACGTTCGCGACCGCCCGATCGATCCCGCAGGCGCACATCCGTCTGAAAAGCGGCGAGTGGGCCAAAAGCGACTACCTCGGCGCCGAACTCGACGGCAAGACGCTGGGGGTCGTCGGACTCGGCCGCGTCGGCCAGGAGGTCGCCAAGAAGCTCGACTCGCTGGGGATGGACATCGTTGCCTTCGACCCCTACATCTCCGAGGAGCGCGCGGATCGGCTGGGCGCCGAACTCGTCGAGTTCGAGCCGTGTCTCGAGCGCGCGGACTTTCTGACGATCCACACGCCGCTGACCCCCGAGACCGAGGGGATGATCGGCGCCGCGGAGCTCGACCTGCTCGAGGGCGGCTACCTCGTCAACGTCGGCCGCGGGGGGATCGTTCAGGAGGATGCCCTCGCCGCGAAAGTCGAGGACGGCACCCTCGCCGGGGCGGCGCTGGACGTCTTCGCCGCGGAGCCCCTGGCCGAGGACTCGCCGCTGCTGGAACACGACGACGTCATCGTCACGCCCCACCTGGGCGCCTCGACGGAGGCCGCCCAGGAGAACGTCGCCGTCTCGACGGCCGAGCAGATCAACGCCGCGTTCCACGAGGAACCGGTCGCGAACGCCCTGAACGCCCCCTCGATCGACGAGAGCGCGTTCCCCCGCGTGGAACCGTACATCGACATCGCCGAGACTGCGGGGAAAGTCGCCGCCCAGCTGCTCGAGGGCCGGATCGAGCGCGTCGAGGTCTCCTACGAGGGCGAGATAACCGACGAGGACCTGGAGTTCGTCACCGCCTCGGCGCTCAAGGGCGTCTTCGAACCGCTCGAGTGGCAGGTCAACGCGGTTAACGCCCCCCAGATCGCCGAGGATCGGGGCGTCGAGGTCACCGAGTCAAAGACCCGCCAGGCCGCCGACTTCCAGAGCCTGATCTCGGTGACGGTCGGCAACGGGGACGACGAGGTCTCGGTCGACGGGACGCTCTTCGCGGGCGAGGACCCCCGCATCGTCCGGGTCGACGGCTACCGCGTCGACGCGATCCCCCACGGGAAGATGGTCGTCACGCGCAACACCGACGAGCCGGGCGTCATCGGCCTCATCGGAAGCGTGATGGGCAAACACGGCGTCAACATCGCCGGGATGTTCAACGCCCGCGAGACGATCGGCGGGGAGGCCCTGACGGTCTACAACGTCGACACGCAGGTTCCCGAGGAGGCCAAAGCGGAGCTCAACGAGGACGATCGCATCCTCGGCGTCGACTACATCATCCTGAACGGTCAGTCGTAGCGACCGCCGCCGGAAGTCGATTCGTTCGCAACGTCGCGTTTCGACGTTCTACGGCGCGCCGACCAGTACGAACCGGCTCTCGGCGTCGCCGTTGTGGATCTGTCGGTCCGCCCCGGGCGGGATCCGGACCGCGTCGCCCTCGCCGAGTTCGATCTCCTCGTCGCCGACGGTAACCGTCGCCTCACCCTCGACCAGCAGGTACACCTCCTCCTGACCCTCGTCGGCGTGGTCGTGTTCCATCCCCTCCCAGCCGGGGTCGCACTCGAGGACGGTGACGCCGACGTTCTCGCAGTTCAGTTCGTCCCGCAGGAAGTACAGGCCGTGCTGTTCGTCGCCGTCGCGGTAGTTCGCGGTGGTGTACGACGCCATCGCGGGAGTCGACCACGGGCCAACTGATAAGCGTTGGTGACGACGAACCCGTTCGGCGTCCGCTCGCTCGCGTCCGTCCCGCGCCGGGGAGTCGATCGCGCTGCAAAAGATCTATCGCCCGCAGGGCCCTCGAGTCGGCCATGGACGAGATCGCGGTCGACTTCGGCGAGGACGGGCTCGTTCCCGCGGTCGCACAGGACGCCGAGACCGGCGAGGTGTTGATGCTCGCGTACGTCTCCCCGGAGGCCCTCGAGCGCACCCGCGAGACGGGGCGGGCCCACTACTACTCCCGGAGCCGGGAGGAGCTCTGGGAGAAAGGCGCCACCAGCGGACACACGCAGGACGTCGCGGAGATCCGGGTCGACTGCGACGCCGACACCCTGCTCTATCTCGTCGACCAGGAGGGCGGGGCCTGCCACACGGGACACCGCTCCTGTTTCTACCGGACCGTCGAGGGTGAGCACGTCGGCGAGCAGGTGTTCGACCCCGACGCGGTGTACGAGTAGGATGAGCGAACCCGCCTCTCGCTCGAGCGACGCCGACGCCGAGCGCACGGCCCTCGAGAGTCTCGAGGCCGCCCGCGAGCGGTACGCGCGGGCGACTCGCGAGATCGACGAGCGCGGCTCCGGGACCGTCGAGGAGACCGCCGCGGCCTACCGGGAGGCGACGGACCTCCTCGGGAGCTACGTCGATCGGGCCACGGGGACCGGGAAGGAGAACTTCAAGGCCTACGTCGAACTCGAGGGGCAGTTCGACGCGCTGGTCGACGGCCTTTCCGACGACCTCGAGAACCGCGGGGCGTTCGAGGCGGCGCTCGATGCCCTCGACAAGCGCCGACTGAGCGAGGCGGACTTCGAGCGGGCCCGCGAGGCGCTGGCCCCCGCCGCGGAGCACGCCGACCTGCTCGAGGAGCGCGAGGCGGCCCGCGAGGCCGTCGCCGAGGCGCGCAAGACGGCGAGCAGGCGACTCCGGAGGATCGACGACGCGATCGACGAGCGCGAGCGATTGCTCGAGCTGGCCGAGGCCGACCTGGACGCGCCCGTCGAACGGCTCCGGGAGCCGATCGAGCGCTACGACGAGCTGATTCGGGAGCGGTTCCGGGAGTACCGCGACGAGGCCTCGGCGCGGGAGGTGTTCGCGCTGCTCGAGCGCGGTCGGTGGTACCCCTTCGTCGAGTTCGAGCGGCCGCCCGCGGAGCTACAGCGGTTCGTTGCGGAGCGACCCGCCGGCGAGCGCTCGATTCCGAAACTGCTCGAGTACGCCGGCTACTCCCGGTCGAAGCTCGCACACTACGTCGAGGACGCCGACGCGCTCAAACGGGCGGTCGCGACCCAGCAGACGTTCCTCGAGGGGATCGACGCCGGCCCGCTGACCGTCGGCTGGCCCCCCGGTCCCGCGGGCGTCCTCGAGCGTCGGACCCGGGAGCTCCGGCCGTTCGTCGACCGGGTCGCCGACGAGGAGACCGTGGCCGCACTCCGGGAGGTGCGGGCGCTGGTCCGCGACGACGAGTACGACCGCCTCCAGGCGGCGGCTCGGGCGGTCGAGCGCCTGACCGCCGGGGAGCGGGAGCGACTGCGGGACGGCCGGATCGCGGACGAACTCGAGGCGCTGCGGGCCGAGCGGGAGCGACTCGAGGCCGCCCTGGAAGAGGGCGACCCCGTCTGAGCCCGCGGCCGCCGTTCGGTTCGACTGACTGTCTCCGGCCCCGTACCGTCGTCCACCACGTAGTTGATATGGAATCGCCGACTACCAGCGTCGATGACCCGATGGAATCGGCTCCTCGTCGGCCTCGGCGTCCTGCTGATGGTCGGCGCCGGAGGATCGATCCTGTACTCGCTCGGCCACGTTCGCCAGCCGGAGGTGGCGCTGCTCGAGGTGTTCCTCGACGCCGTTCTGATCGGCTTTCCGGGCGTCGCGATGGCCTACGTCGGCCTCCGGCTGCCCGAGACGGCGATCCCGTCGGAGTTCTACTCGCGGATCGTCGCCTGGACCGGCGCCGGAGTCGCCGTCATGATCCTCGTCGTCGGCCTGCGCGAACTCCACCCCGGCGTCGACCTCGACCCCACGAACGGGGCCCAGCTCATCCTGCTCTCGATCAGCTCCGTCACCGGGCTCCTGGTCGGCGTCCAGGACGCCCGCACCCGAACGCAGGCGCGGATCCTCGAGGAACAAAACGCCGAACTCCGCCGGAAGTACGACCTCGAGCGGCAAAACGAGCGGCTGAGGCGAGCCGAGCGCCGCCTCGAGGAGGCGGTCTCGGAGCTCGAGGCGTCGAACGAGCGCCTCGAGGAGTTCGCCTACGCCGTCAGCCACGACCTCCAGGAGCCCCTGCGGATGGTCACCAGCTACCTGGAGCTGCTCGAGGGGCGCTACGACGACGAACTCGACGACGACGGCAGGGAGTTCCTCGAGTTCGCGGTCGACGGCGCCGAACGGATGCGCGAGATGATCGACGGCCTGCTGGCGTACTCGCGGGTCCAGACGCAGGCGAACCCCCTCGAGGCGGTCGATCTCGAGGCCGTGCTCGAGGCCGTACTCGACGACCTGCAGTTCAAGATCGAGGAGCGCGACGCCGACGTCGCGAGCGAACCGCTGCCGACCGTCCGCGGCGACGAGAGCCAGCTCCGCCAGGTGTTCCAGAACCTGCTGTCGAACGCGATCGAGTACGCCGGCGACGAACCGCCGCGGATCCGAATCGGGGCGCGGCGGCGCCCGGCGCTCGAGGCCGACGGGGCCGACGTCGACGCGGGGGACGACGGCGCGGCGTGGGAAATCTCGGTCAGCGACGACGGGATCGGGATCGATCCCGACGACCAGGAGCGGATCTTCGAGATCTTCCAGCGGCTCCGCGCGTCCGGTGCGGGGTCCGGGTCGGGGATCGGACTGGCAATCTGCGAGCGGATCGTCGAGCGCCACGGCGGCGAGATCGCCGTCGACTCCGCGCCCGGCGAGGGGTCGACGTTTCGCTTCATGCTCCCCGACGTCGAACGAGCGTCGTCCGCCCGCCGGCTCGAGACGGGTGCGGCGACCGATCGCTGACCGGTCGCCGAGCGCCGTCCGGGCTCGAGCCCGGCCACTGAAGGAGCCGTCCGTCCTACGTGCGGTATGACCAGCCACCTGCTCGTCCCGATGGACGACTCCGGGCCCGCGCGCGCGGCCCTCGAGTACGCCCTCGAGCGGTTCCCCGACGACGAGTTCACCGTCGTCCACGCGGTCGACGACCTCGAGGCGGGCTACGCCGGGGAGCCCTCGGCCGCGGCCACCGAGGACCGCCGGCCCGACGTCTTCGAAGACGCCAGGGCGATCGCCGAGGAGCGCGGCCGACGAATCGAGACCCGCGTGCTCGAGGGCCAGGCCGCCGAGGCGATCCTCGAGCACGTCGCGGAGGCGGACGTCGACGGGATCGTCATGGGCAGCGAGGGGCGATCGGGCGTCTCGCGGATGCTGCTTGGCAGCGTCGCCGAACAGGTCGCGCGACGGTCGCCCGTTCCGGTGACGATCGTTCCGACCCGCTCGTAAGCGGTCCGAGACCACCGGGGTTTTCATCACCAGTCTCCGAGGGGAGCGTATGGATGATCGGACGGGAACGACGCTGCACACCGGGCTTCTCGTCCTGACGACGGCCGGCGTCGCCTGGCTGTCGGGGCTGCCGATGG
>NZ_AOIA01000031.1 GCF_000337695.1 Natronococcus jeotgali DSM 18795 | reverse complement strand
GGTGCTGACCGTCGGCGGAATGCTCGCGACCGACACCCGTCACCCGCCCGCCTGCGCGACGACGCTGATCGTCTCGCTGGGACTGCTGTCGACGTTCCGCGAGGGGGTGTTGATGATCGTCGCGGTCGTCCTGCTCGTCGCGGCCCACCGGCTCCTGCTGGCGACCGAGCGCGCCGGCGCCCGGTACGGCGAGGGGCTGCGCCACTGATCACAGTCGCCGTCGCCGGCGTCGCTCGTCTCGAGGTCCTCGCCGGAGAGCTGTTGCTGGAGCACGAACGGGCCGAAGTCGGCGGCCGTCCGGCGGGCGATCGTCGCGATCCGGAGCACGTACGCCAGCAACACGGCGAAGGGGCTGAACAGCGCCGCGATCGTCGCGGCGACGACGAGGACGTAGACGGAGGAGTGTAACGCGGAGCCGACGGAAAGACCTGCTGCCGACAGCGGCGCCGTCTCAGGCCTCGATCTTCGCTTCGGCCAGGGTCTCGTACATCTCGTCGGCGAGCCCGTTCGCCCGGGCGGCGTCGCGGGCCTCGGCGTAGATCCGAACGAGGGGTTCGGTGCCGGACGGGCGGGCCAGCACCCACGCGTCGCCGTGGTCGAGCCGGTAGCCGTCGCGGGTGTTGAGCTCGGCGTCGGCCGCTTGGGCGTGGTTGGCCGCCGCGTCGAGCATCGCGTCGCGTTCGGCCGTCGACTCGTACTCGATGTTGCGCCGGACGTTGGCGTAGCCGCTGTAGGGGGCGACGATCTCGCTGACGGGCTCGTCGGCGACGAGCTCGAGGAACCGCGCGGCGGTGTAGGCGCCGTCGCGGGTGAGTCGGTAGTTCGGGAAGAAGATCCCGCCGTTCCCCTCGCCGGCGACGGGGACCAGCCTGTTCTTGGCCTCGAGCTCGCGGATCCGGGTGATGATGTTCGTCGAACCGATCGGAGTCAGCTCGAGCTCCGCGCCGGCCGCGTCCGCGACGTCGACCAGCCGCTGGGAGACGTTGACCGCCGAGACGGTGGTGTCGTCGGGGCCGAGCTCGGCGGCCGCGAGCGCGGCCAGGGTCGCGTCGCCCTCGACGTACTCGCCGTCCTCGTCGAAGAAGATGGCGCGGTCGGCGTCGCCGTCGTGGGCGATCCCGATGTCGGCGTCGGTCGAGCGGACGAGCCGACCCAGATCCTCGAGGTTCGAGCGAACGGGTTCCGGGTTGCGGCCGGGGAAGTGCCCGTCGGGCTGTCCGTTGACGGTGACGACCCGACAGCCCAGCCGGCGGAAGAACTCCGGGCTGGTCAGCGAGCCCGCGCCGTGGCCCGGGTCGAGCGCGACGGTCAGCTCGGCGTCGGCGATCCGCTCGCGGTCGACCGACGCGAGCAGTTCGTCGACGTACTCGCGCCGGGCGCCCTCGACCGTCCGGACCCGTCCGGTCTCGTTCCAGGGGGCGACGGTGAAGGCTTCCGCCAGCAGCGTCTCCTCGATCTCCTCGAGGTCGGAGACCGCGAGCTCGACCCCGTCGCTGTCGACGAGCTTGACGCCGTTGTACTGGGGCGGGTTGTGCGAGGCGGTGATGACCACCACGGGAACCTCCTCGCGTTCGGCGTAGGCCTGGGCGCCGGGCGTCGGGATGATCCCGAGCCGATCGACGTCGGTTCCCGTACTCGCCAGGCCGCTGGCGGCGGCGTCGGCGAGCATCTGGCCGGTGTGGCGGGTGTCGCGTGCGATCGCGATACGGCCGACCCCCCAGGCCGTCCCCGCCGCCTTCGCGACGCGCAGGACGAACGCGGGCGTCAGCTCCTCGTTGGCGACGCCCCGGGTCCCGCTGGATCCGAATACTTGCATCGCGTAGTAGTCGGGCTGGCCCCCCCAAATGGGTTCCGAAGCCGGGAGACAGACGGAACGCTTTCGGTGCGCCGTCGCCACCGTGGGGGTATGGATTCGATCGAGGAGAAACGCGTCTACGGCGATCGAACGGGTGCCACGCGAGCCTACGTCGCGAGCTCGCTGGGCGTCGTCCGCGTCAGCGTCTCCGGCGAGACCGTCGGCGAGTTCGGCCTCGAGACACGCTGTGACGCCGTCGACGTCGCGGCGACCGACGCGACCGTCGCCGTCGCGACCGCCGAGGACGTCCGGCTGCTCGAGCCGAGCGCGGACGACCCCGACCCCGTCGAGACCGGGTTCGGTCCCGCGACGGCGGTCGGCGCCGACGGCTCGGAGCTGCTCGCGGCCGGCCCCGACGGGCGGGTCGCTCGCCGGGAGGACGGGGAGTGGACGACCCTCGCGTCGGGGTTCGAGCCGACGGTCCGGGCGATCGACGGCGACCTCCTGGCGACCGACCGAGGGGTCTACCGGGTCCACGACGGCAGGCTCGACCACGCCGGGCTCGACGACGTCGCCGACGTCTCGGCCCCGGGGGTCCCCCTCGCCGCGACCGCCGACGGCCTCTACAAGCTCGGTAACGGCTGGATGGCCGCCCTCGAGGGGTCGTTCGACGTCGCCGCCGCGGACCCCCGCTCCGAGCCGGGGCGCCTCCGTCGAGCGCACGCGGTCTCGGAGACGGGCGTCCTCGAGTACGGCGCGGACGCCGCCGAATGGCGCGAGCTCGCCGCGCCCGGTGGAATCGTCGACGTCGGCTACGGCGACGCGACCTACGCCGTCACCGCCGACGGGACCTTCCTCGCGGCGACCGACGACGGGTGGCGCTCGCAGGTCCTGGGGATCGACGGCGTCGCGGGGCTCGCGGTTCACACCGCCTGAGACGGTCCGTCCCGGCGGCTTCCCGACCGACCGCGATCGTCCCGCGGTTCGCCCGTCGTGACTTTCCCCTCGAGGCGACGACGGCGATCGCGCCGCGGTAGCGACGGGCACGCCAACGACGCTCTCGCGGTCGCTCGAACCGCTCCCGGACGAACGACGGGTCCCGACGCCGCTTATCCCCTGTATAATAATCCCCCACTGTTCGGTAGGAACGAGTAATGATTCTACGCCGCCGATCCCCGTCCCCGCCGCTCCGCCGGACCGCTCGCGAGCGGGCGCGGCGAAACGGTATCGGACCCGGACCGTCCTCCCCGCTTCCCGTCGCACCACCCGCCGGAAACGCGGCGGTCGATCCGCACCGCAACTCGATGCACTCTTCGGGCGCCGTTCGAAACTCCCCCTAACGAATGGACCGGAGCATCACCAGCGCTTTTCTCTCGATCGTCGGCGTGAAGTTTCTCCTCATCAGCCTCGATTTCCTCTCCTCGCCGCTGCTGACCCGGTTCCTCGGCGAGGGGTACGGCGACTACGCGCTCCTGATGTCGATCTTCGCGATCTACATGATCTTCGTCAGCACGGGCGTCGGCGACGGCGTGCGAAAGTACGTCGCCGAGGAACGCGACCGACCGCACTGGGACCGACACGTCGTCGGGTTCTACCTTCGGCTGGCGCTGTTGCTTGCGGCGGTCGGCTGCCTGCTCCTCGCGCTGGCGGCCCGAACCGGCTTCATCCAGAACCACCTGGGGACATCCTACCAGACGTACTTCTACCTCCTCTCGCTGCTCGTCTTCACCTCCCAGTTCCGGGAGTACACCCGCCGAACGCTCATGGGATTCGGCCTCGAGCGCTACTCCGAACCGCTGCTCTTTCTCGACAAGGTGCTCTTTATCGGCGTCGGCGTCGGGCTCGCGTACCTCGGGTACGGCGTCCCCGGCGTGCTGATCGGGCACATGACCGGCGCCGTGACGACGGCGGTGATCGGCCTCGCCACGATCCACCGCGAGGTGTCGCTGTCGACGGCGCTGTTCGACATCCCCTCGCGGGAGTTTCCGCGCCGCGAGCTGTTCGCGTTCAACGGGCTCAGCATCGTTTTGATCCTCTTTCTGACGTCGCTGTACCAGATCGACGTCGTGATGCTCGGCTTCATCGGGTCGACCCAGGAGACGGGCTACTACCGGATCGCGCTGACCATCGCGGAGTTCCTCTGGATCGTTCCGCTGGCGCTGCAAAACACGCTCTTGCACTCGACGTCGAACATCTGGGCGAACAACGATCGCGACCGGATCAACTCGCTCGCGGCCCGCATCACTCGGTACACGCTGCTGTTTACGATACTGCTCGCGATCGGGCTCGCGGCGCTGGCGCCGGCCGCCCTGCCGGTCATCTACCCCGCCGACTACATCGCGAGCTACGTCCCGATCCTCCTGTTGCTTCCCGGCTGCGTCGGGTTCGCACTGGCGCGACCGATCCTCGCGATCGGCCAGGGGAAAGGCGACCTCCGGAAGCTGATCGTCGCGACCGGCGCGGCGGCGGTCGTCAACGTCACGCTCAACGGGCTGTTGATCCCCCAGTTCGGGATGCACGGGGCGGCCACCGCGACGAGCGTCAGTTACGGGCTGATGTTCGTGTTCCACCTCTGGAGCGCCAGGCAGATCGGCTTCTACCCGGCCGCCGACGCGCGCATCCCGCGGGCCCTCGCCGTCGGCGCCGCGGCCGCGGTGCCGATCTTCCTCCTGACGCGGCTCCTCGGCGATGCGGCCGTCCCGCTGATCGTCCTCGAGTTGCCCGTCTCGCTGCTCGTCGTTCCGCCCTTCGGCGCGGTGGTCTTTCTGGTGTTGTCGATTCTCTTCGGCGCGGTCGATACCGACGAGATTGCCGACCTCCTCGAGACGGCGCCGGACCCGATCGCCAACCTCGGCTCGAACCTACAACAGAGCGTACGGTCGGTCTCGACCGGCGCCCAGCTCCTGTTGATCGTCGCCGGAATCGGTTTTCTCGTCGCGGGGATCGCACTCGCCGCGAGCGGGGCGGGTATCGGCGACACGATCACTGGTCCCGACGGCGACGAGATCGACGGGGAGACGAACCCCGACGAGCCGAACACGGAGGGCAGTGGAGAGACCGACGACGGAGGAAACAACGGGACGAACGAGAGCGACGGCGACGGAAGCGCTGATACCGACAGCGGGGAAGACTCCACAGCTGACTCCGGCAACGGTACCGACGACACCGGTAACGGCGCCGATGATAGCGACGGCGGTAACGGCGATAGCTCGCCGTTTGGTGACGACTCCGTCTTTGACGGCGATGGAGGTAACGACTCCGAGAGCGGCGATACCGACAGCGACAACGACACTGCCAGCGACAACGGCACTGACAGCGACAACGAGACTAACAGTGATGACGGAGACAACGGCACCGACGGCGATACTGACACCGGCAACGATTCCGACAGTGATGGCGGCGATGACGACGCCTGGTACGAATAATTCGACATCGTAGCCGTTTCCGTTGTAACTGCGGGTCGGTCGAATGTTCTTGGCGCTGTCGGACGTTTCCGCTTCGATCGTTCCAGCCCGAGGACTCCTCGAGTTGCCCGTCTCGCTGGTCGTCGTTCCGCCCTTCGGCGCGGTGGTCTCTCTGGTGTTGTCGGTTCTCTTCGGCGCGGTCGATACCGACGAGATCACCGACCTCCTCGAGACGTCGCCGGACCCGATCGCCGACCTCGGCTCGAGCCTCCGGTAGCGCCGTCGCCGCTATCCGCTGTCGAGTTCACAGAACGCCAGCCGCCAGTTCGACGGGTCCGTCAGCCGACGCCCCGAGCGCCGCCAGTTGCCCGGATCCGGGTCGACGCCGGACGGGCGGACGACGTGGGTCGACGGCGACGCGGCCCACTTCAGGGGCGCGTGCCGGTCGCCGTGGAACGCCCGCGCTCGGAGTAGCTCCCGCGGCAACACCTCTCCAGGGGCGGCGAGGACGTCGGCGTCCGCGTTCGCCCGAACCGCGTCCGCGAGCAGCCCGGAGAAGACGACCGTCTGTCTCTTATACACATCTCTGATGGCGCNAGCAGCCCGGAGAAGACGACCGTTCGGTGGGCGTCCGTTCCCGCCGCGAGGGGAAGCGCGTCGACGATCCGGACGGTCGTCGGCCCGTCGGTCCGCTCGCGCCGCCCGTAGACGAGCGCGGCGACCGGGTCGCCGTCGCGACTCGCGACGACGCTGCGGTAGGTCCACAGCGGGTTCTCGAAGCGCCACCCGTAGAACGTCTCGTCGCGGACGACGTGAAACGCAGACACCGTCTCGGTCCCCGCTAGCGCTGCGAGTCTGGCGGCCGGGACGCCGTCGTAGTGGGTCCGCTCCAGTCCGGCGCCCGCGTCGGCGAGTCGGTCCCTGACCGAGCCGTACCCGCTCGCCAGCGTGCGCGCGATCGGCTCGACGGGATCGAGGGCCGGAAGCCACGCGGTCGGGTTCTGAATCCGGTAGTACGTCTCCTGCTCGCCGACGACCCGCCAGCCGAGCTCGAGGTTTCCCGGCAGCGACCGGTGGTTCGGAAAGTTGAAGTACAGGTCGACGTCGTCGGCGTAGTGCTCGATCGCCCGTTCGGTCATCCGGGTGAATAGCCCGCGCCGGCGGTGCTCCGAACGGACCATCGTGTCGCAGGGCTGGAAGGCGTCGTAGGCGTCCTCGCCCGCGGCGAGTCGCAGCGGGAAAAACGCTCGCGCGCCGACGAGTTCCCCGTTCCGTTCGGCGACGACGATCGGTACGTGGTCGACGTACGGGTTCGACTCGTACTTCCAGGCGAACCAGTCGGTACCCATCCGTCCGCCCAGCACGGTCTCGAACAGCTCGAGAAACGCGTCCCTGTCGGTCGGTTCGTACCGTCGAATCTCGTAGGCGTCCGACATCGGGTGCGGTTAGGCCGTTTCGACGGGTTCGACTCGAGTGCGCTCTCGCCGCCGGACGTCGTCGGCGACCTCGGCCATCGTCTTCACCTGGAGGTCGCCTGCCGTTCGCCGACGGTCGACGTACCGGACGATCGACCGGAGCCGTCGGTGGTGGGCCGACGTTCGGAGGTTGTGGGGGTGCAACCAGAGGTGTAACACGCCGTCGTCGTTCGCGACCGCGTCGATCCCGGCCTCGACCTGTCTGACCACCGGATCCTCCCCGAGCGCCGAGAACGGCTTCTCGTACTCCTGCCCGAAGTTGAACAGGTAGACCGACGCCGGCACGTTGACCAGTCCGTACTCGTCGACGTGGGGCTCGACGATCGGCGGCGTCGGCTTTCCGACGACCGCGCTCGAGACCTTGGTCAGCTGTCGCTCCAGGGTTCCCCGATCCTCGAGCAGGCGGTTCACGCCGCGGTAGCACTCGAAGCCGTTCTCCGCGAGCACGTCGCGGTGGCGTACCTTGTTGACGGGGAAGACGAACGACGACAGATCGTGGCCGCGCTCGGCCGCCGCCCGGGCGCAGTTTTCGATCTCGCGGATCGCGAACTCGTCGGTCATCCGCTCGTGATCGAGGTGGACGTGGGTGAACCCGTGGCCGGCGATCTCGTGGTCGACGTCGGCCGTCGCGACCTCCTCGACGAGCTCCGGTCCGTACCAGACGTCGTCGGCCTCGAGGTCGCCGACCGGCCGCTGACAACACCGTTCGCCGGCGGGGTGATTGCGGTGGCTGTCGAGACAGGAGTCCAGAAACAGGTGGCCGGTGACCGCCCACGTCGCCGGCACCTCGTAGGCGTCGAACAGATCCCGCAGGTGGAGCCAGTTATCCCGGGTGTCCCGCAGCAGCGATTCCGGAACCTCCCTATCGTGGAACCCCCACCCGAGCTCCGCGTCGAGGGAGATAACGACCGTCCCCATGATATCACCGGGACCCGTAGGCGGCGGCTACTCGAGAGCGGTTCCCTCCACGAGACGGCGAGAATCCTCCGCCTCGCAGTTTCTTCGCCGCGTGGTGTTGACGATTCATCTCGCACGGAGGGTGGGTTTCACCGAGTATAGTGTTTAATCTGTTAAGGAAGTATGCGAATATTACTACAGTTTTCCGGCTCCGAAACCCCGCTGTACCGACCGAAAGTCGACTAAAGAGTTCGTTCGAGTGAAACGAGTTCGGGGTCGGGAACGCGGCCGGCAGCTGCCGGGTCCGCGCGCCGGCGTTCGCCTCGACGCGCTCGATTTCAGTTCGCGAACGGCCGAGGAGGCTTTCGACTGTGGTATCCGCGGCCGTCGCGGCGTGTCCCGTCGCGGCGCGGAACCCGACTACCGTCGCGATAAGCGGCCGGCGTCGGCGTTGTCGCTCCGAAACAGTTAGACAGCTAAGGATTTCGGGGCTTCCGTCGCGGCTACGGAATCGACACGCTAAGGCGGGCCGGCGAGAAAGCCGAACCGATGGCGACGCTTTCGATCGCCGGCGGGCGAGTGTTGTTGCCCGACGGAACGGTGACGCGCGCGGACGTACTGATCGACCGGGACGAGGGGACGATCCTCGAGGTGGGCGCCGACCTCGCGGGCGGGGAGACCCTCGACGCCTCGGGCTCGCTCGTGACCCCCGGGTTCGTCAACGGGCACAGCCACGTCGCGATGACGCTGTTGCGGGGGTACGCCGACGACAAACCCCTCGACGCCTGGCTCCGGGAGGACATCTGGCCGGCCGAGGGCGAACTCACCGCCGAGGACGTTCGGGTCGGCGCGGAGCTGGGGCTGCTCGAGATGATCAAGGGGGGAACGACCGCATTCGCCGACATGTACTTCGAGGTGCCCGAGATCGTCGACGCCGTCGATCGGGCGGGACTGCGCGCGCGGCTCGGCCACGGCGTCGTCACCGTCGCCACGGACGACGCGGGGGCCCGCGAGGACCTCGAGACGAGCCTCGAGGTCGCCCGCGAGTACGACGGCGCCGCCGGCGGCCGGATCTCGACGGCCTTTATGCCCCACTCGCTGACGACCGTCGGCCGGGAGTACCTCGAGGAGTTCGTCCCGAAAGCCCGCGAAGCCGGCGTCCCGGTACATTACCACGCCAACGAAACCGCCGACGAAGTTACCCCGATCGTCGAGTCCGAGGGGGTTCGTCCCCTCGCGTACGCCGCCGAGCTCGGGATGCTCGAGTCCGAGGACTTCGTCGCCCACGGCGTCCACGTCGACGAGAGCGAGATCGGCCTGCTCGCGGAGGCGGGGACGGGCGTGATCCACTGCCCCGCCTCGAACATGAAACTGGCAAGCGGGATGGCCCCGGTCCAGCGCATGCTCGAGGAAGGCGTCACGGTCGGGCTGGGCACCGACGGCGCGGCCTCGAACAACGACCTCTCGATGCTCGACGAGGCCCGCGACGCCGCGATGATCGGCAAGCTCGCCGCCGAGGACGCGAGCGCGGTGCCCGCCGAACGGGCCGTCGAGATGCTCACGCACAACACCGCGGACGCGATCGGGCTCGCGTCGGGTCGCCTCGAGGCTGGCGCGCCCGCCGACCTCGCGGTGATCGACCTCGAGACGCCCCACCTGACGCCGGCCCACGACCCCGTCAGCCACCTCGCGTACGCCGCGGCCGCCGCCGACGTCCGCCACACGGTCTGCGACGGGCAGGTCCTCATGCGAGATCGGGAGGTACTGACCCTCGAGGAGGACGCGGTGCTCGAGCGAGCCGGCGAGGCGGCCGCCGCGCTCGCGGCCCGCGCCGAAGACTGACGAACCGGCTTCGGTAGCGTTTTGGCGCCGCTCGCACTCTGTCGACTCATGACCGACTATCCGCCGATCAGCGATCAGCTGGACGATCCCGACGCCGCGCGGGAGGAGGGTCGTCGCAAGATGGACTGGGCCGCCCAGCACATGCCCATCCTCGAGCACGTCCGCGAGGAGTTCGTCGACGAGCAACCGTTCGAGGGCGAACGGATCGCGATGGCGATGCACGTCGAGGCGAAAACGGCGATGCTCGTCGAGACCCTCGCGGAGGGCGGCGCCGAAGTGGCGGTGGCGGGCTGCAACCCGCTGTCGACCCACGACGACGTCTCGGCGGCGCTGGACGCCCACGAGTCGATCACCAGCTACGCGAAACGCGGCGTCGACGACGAGGCGTACTACGACGCCATCGAGGCCGTCATCGCCCACGAGCCGACCGTCACCGTCGACGACGGGATGGACCTGGTCGCGGCGATCCACGAGGACTACCCCGAGCTGATCGACGGCATCGTCGGCGGCGCGGAGGAGACGACCACGGGCGTCCACCGCCTGCGCGCGATGGACGAAGACGGCGCGCTCGAGTATCCCGTCTTCGCCGTCAACGACACGCCGATGAAGCGGCTGTTCGACAACGTCCACGGCACCGGCGAGTCCTCCCTCGCGAGCATCGCGATGACCACGAACCTCTCGTGGGCCGGCAAGAACGTCGTCGTCGCGGGCTACGGCTACTGCGGGAAGGGCGTCGCGAAGAAGGCCGCCGGCCAGAACGCGAACGTCATCGTCACCGAGGTCGAGCCCCGCCGGGCGCTCGAGGCCCACATGGAGGGCTACGAGGTCCTGCCGATGGCCGAGGCCGCCGAGAAGGGCGACGTCTTCCTCACGACCACCGGCAATCGAGACGTCATCGTCGAGGAGCACTTCGAGGCCATGCAGGACGGCGTCCTGCTCGCGAACGCGGGCCACTTCGACATCGAGATCGATCTCGACGCGCTCGACGACCTCGCCGTCGACCGCTACGAGGCCCGCGACGGCGTCGAGGCCTACGAGATGGCCGACGGCCGACGGCTGAACGTCGTCGCCGAGGGACGGCTCGTCAACCTCGCCGCGCCCGTCTCGCTGGGCCACCCCGTCGAAGTGATGGACCAGAGCTTCGGCATCCAGGCGGTCTGTGTCCGAGAGATGCTCGAGAACAGCGACGCCTACGACGCGGGCGTCCACGAGGTGCCCGACGAACTGGACCGGGAGATCGCCGAGATCAAACTCGAGGCCGAGGGCGTCGAGTTCGACGCACTGACCGACACCCAGCGCGAGTACATGGATAGCTGGGACCACGGGACGTGAGTTTCATCCCCTTCTAGTAGACGACCTCTCGAACCGTCTTTCTCGAGCCGATACGGAGAAAACCTTTTAACAGTTGTAGTTGGTTTCCCTTCCCGTGGGAACTAGCTGCGGTATATAGGTGAATGTCCGTCCTACGTATAGCTGTAAGAGGAGACCCATCATGACTACAACAATCAACCGACTCGAAAGCCGCCTCGGAGGCGTATCGGTAGACGGACGACCCCACCAGCTAAGCGTCTGGGCGATCTTCGGCCTCCGACTCGTCATGGGGTGGGTGATGCTCTCGGCGGGCTTCGGGAAACTCACCGAGGGATTCAGCGCCTACGGCTACCTGGCGAACGTCGATCCGGCGAGCCCGGCCAGCGGACTCTACGGCGCGATGGCCGAGAGCGCGGCGCTGATGGGAGCCATCGACGTGATCGTTCCCGCGACGCAGGTCCTGATCGGACTCGCGCTCGTCGCCGGGGTGTTCGTCCGGCTGGCCGCCCTGGGCGCCGCGACCCAGATGGCGTTGTTCTACTTCGGCAGCTGGGACGTCGCCGGCGGCCTGGTCAACAGCCAGTTCGTCTACGCCGCGGTCTTCCTCGCGCTGGGCGCGCTCGCCGCGGGACGGATCCTCGGCGTCGACCGCTACCTCGAGGATCGCCCGATCGTCGAACGGTACCCGAAACTCCGGTACCTGCTCGGCTGATCGATGATCGCTTCCCGCTACCGCTCTTTTCGTCCCCGTTTCAGTTGAAAGAGGAACGCCCAAGGGTTTCCTGTTCGTACGTCGAGATATGGCAACAGTAGACCGGGCGGGCGGCCAGGTTCGATCGCTACTCATCGCCGTCTTCCTCTCGGTCGCCGGGATCGTCGCATCGCAGTTCACGACGCTGCCGGCGTTTCTGCTCGATCCGACGCTGATCCAGTCTCCGGCCGACGCCTCTAACGCGTCGACGTTCGTCTTGCTCACGCTGAACTTCGTCGGGTTCTTCCTCGTCGGCGGGGCCTACCTCTGGTGGACCGACCGGAGCTGGGACTGGCTCGACCTGCGCGTGCCGACCAAACGCGGGTGGCTCTACGTGCTCGCGGGCGTCGTCGGGAGCATCGCGTTCATCGTGCTCGTCAACGCCGTCGCGACCCTGCTCGAGCTCCCCTCCTCCCAGAACCAGGTCATGAATCTCATCGGCGACGATCCGAACATGGTGTTGCTCATGATCGTGATCGTCTTCCTCTTCAACGCGCCCGCCGAGGAGTTCCTGTATCGAAACGTCGTCCAGAAGCGCCTGTACGCCGCCTTCTCCCGAACCGGGGCGGTCGTCGCCACGAGCATCATCTTCGCGCTGATCCACATCCCCTCGTACGCGCTGGCGGCCGACGGGAGCTTCGCGCCGCCGGGCGCGATCGCCGTTTCCCTCGCCGCCGTCTTCGGCGGGTCGATCATCTTCGGGACCCTCTACGCGAAGACCGACAACCTCCTCGTTCCGATCGCGGCCCACGCCACGTACAACGCCGTCCAGTTCGCCGCGCTCTATCTCGTGCTCCGCTTCGCGCCCGAGGAACTCGAGGCCGCGACGGCCGTCGCGGTCGACGTCCTGACGCTTCTTCCGTAGCGGTCCGCCCCGTTTATTACCGCCCGCCGGCGACTCACCGGTATGTCCCACGCGAAGGGCGACCGCCGCGAACGAGAGCTCGTCAACGCGCTCGACGAGGCCGGGTTCGCGGTCATGCGCGCGCCCGCGAGCGGTGCGGCGACCGACCGTGAACTCCCCGACGTGCTCGCCGGCGACGGCGACACCTTCTACGCGATCGAAGCGAAATCGAGCGCGGGCGACCCGATCTACCTCTCCGGCGAGGAGGTCGAGGCCCTGACCTACTTCGCCCGGAACTTCGGCGCGAAACCCCGGATCGGCGTCCGCTTCGACCGCGAGGACTGGTACTTCTTTCACCCAGCCGACCTCCACGTCACCGACGGCGGGAACTACCGCGTCAAGAAAGAAACCGCGCTCGCCGACGGCACCGACTTCCCCGAGTTCGTCGGCGACACGGAGAAGGTCACGCTCGCGGAGGTCGGCGACGACGGTCCCGACGAGGACGTCGTCCGCGTGCTCAACGCCGTCGAGCAGGGCGTGATGGATGTCGAGGAGGCGGCGGAGCTGCTCGAGTGAGTCACTCGCCGTCGACGGTCGCCGACCTCGAGAGCTCGCCGGGATCGATCGCCGCGTGTCGGACGATCGGGTCGAACGCCTCGAGCGCGAACCGGCCTCCGCCGGTTATCCCGCGCGCGTCGGGCGTCTCGAGTTCGGTCGCGACGAACCGCCGGGCGACGAGGGCCAGCCGCCCGTTCCCGTCCTCGAGTTCGGCTCGGGCCTCCTCGAGCAACAGCGCGGCGGTAAAGACGTCGAACACGTAGTGGGCGAGTCGCTTGGCCGACAGCTGGGCGTACTCGCCGTCCGCACCGGTAAGCGTCGACAGCGCCGCCAGCAGGTCGCGATACTCCTCCTCGACGGTCTCCACGGAGTCGGCCAGCGCCGGGTGCGAGGCCGCTTCGAGCCGGTTCTCGATCGCCTCCCGAAGCGGTTCGTGGGCGTCCTCGCGCTCGAGGGCCCGCAGTACGTCGCAGCGAGAGGACGTTCTCGGTCCCCTCCCAGATGGGCAACACCTGCGCGTCCCGGAGCATGCGGTTGGTCACGTAGTCGTCCACGTAGCCGTCGCCGCCGCGGATCTCCATCCCGTAGGAGGCGGTGTCGACGGCGATGCGGGCGGTTCGGAGCTTCGCGATGGGAACCAGCAGGCGCAGTAGCCGGGAGACGTCGTCGGCCCCTTCGCCCGCTCTGGCCGCGCGTTCTCGCTCCGAGAGCAGCCGCGCGGCCTCGAAGGTAAACGCCGTCGCTGCCTCGTGGGCGACGGTCATATCGACCAGGTCCGCCCGCATCAGGGGATACCGATCGATCGGCTGGCCGAACGCCTCCCGGTTCGCGGCGTGGATCTTGCTCTCGAGCAGGACTCGCCCGACGATCCCGCAGGACGCGGCGGCGTTCGAGAGGCGCTCGAGGTTGAGCATCTCGGTCATCTGTCGGAACCCGCTCTCCGCCTCGCCGACGAGGATCGCCTTCGCGCCGGTGAACTCGACCTCGGCCGTCGGCACCGAGATCGTCCCGAGCTTGTCCTTCAGCCGACGGTAGAGCTGATCGTTGACTTCGTCCGGCTCGAGGGGGCCGTCCTCGAGCAGACGGCCTTTGGTGACCGGCCCGCTTGCTGTCTCCGGATCGGCGTGGGGAACCAGAAACATCGAGAGTCCCGCCGTCCCGTCGGGCGCGTCAGCGGTCCGGGCCAGCGCCAGCGTCCCCTCGGCGTCGACGTTCGAGCAGAACCACTTCTCGCCGTACAGCCGCCAGCGGTCGGCCTCGGCGCCGTACTCGGCGCGGGTCTCGTTCGCGCCGACGTCGCTGCCGCCCTGCTTCTCGGTGAGGAACATCGCGCCCTCGATCAGGTCCTCGTACTCCCGGCTCGTCAGCGCCTCGTAGTAGGGCTCGAGGTCCTCGCCCCCGAACTTCTCGAGGACGAGGGCCGCGCCCGCGGTCATCGCGACCGGACAGTCGAACCCGGGGTCGGCGTAACACAGCAGGTACTGCATCGCGAGGGTATGCGACAGCGGCATCGGCTCGTCGCGGCCGGGCGGGGCCTCGAAGGCGTCGGCGACAATCCCCGCCTCGTAGGCCAGCCGTTCGTTCTCGAACTGCTCGGCCGGATACCGCACGAAATTCCGGACGTCGCCGCGCTCGTCGTAGGGATCCAGTTCGGGGCCGTGGTCGTCGACGTAGTCGGCGTTGTCCGCGATCGCGTGTCCGACCGTCTCGCCGAACGCCTCGAGGCGGGCCTCGGCCCACTCGTACTCGGCGTCGCCATAGATACGGCGGACCTCGCGGCGCAGCGCTCGATCCAGGGTCCAGTAGTTGCAGTGCCGTCCCTCCTCGTAGCGCCCGTAGTCGATCCCGTCGTCCATACCCTGGCACTCGGTGGCAGTGACCAAAAAACGAAAGCTATCCAACTCGTAACCCGTTTCCGGGCGTTGCTACGCCGTCGCGACGCGTCCCGGAACCCGCTTCTCGAGTCGGGTCCGCGGGAAGACGTAGACCCGCAAGGAGTCGGGGACGACGCCGTTGGGCGCGACCGTCGCGTGCGGGTAGACTGCCCCGACCACCGGGACGTCGGGTTCGTAGCGTTCGTTCGTCGCGTACTCGGCGACGGACTCGCCCGTGGCCTCGATCCGGACGGCGTCGGCCCGCAGGTCGGAGACGTCGACGACGGTGAGTCGGTCGCCGGTCTCGCGGTCGACGACGGCGTCGCCCGGGTAAAGCGCGTGGCGATCGCAGTAGATCGGGCCGGCCGCGTCCTCGTCGACGAACACTCGCTCGCTGCAGTCGTGACACTCGACGGCTCGCTCTCCGGGCGGCGGCGTCTGACCCTCGTTGATCTCGATGGCGACGCGACGAATGTGCTTGCACCTGACCCCGCGGAAGACGTGGTCGGGACAGGTACAGCGCCCGCCCTCGAGGTCGACGAGGTAGGTGTGGTCGCTGGCGGACTCGACCTCGTAGAGCCCGTCGCCGAGCGCCAGCACCGACATCGGTTCGGTGCGGGCGCGGCGCGAGCGCTCGGCCATGGAGTCGTCGGACGGTACCGGAAGCTGTGTCTTCGGTGACGCTTTTGTTTTCATGGGTTGCGTCGAAGCGTTGAATCGCCGGCTAACGGCCGGCTCCGTACTCGGCTAGCTATTCGACGATCCTAGGCGCTCGGTCGAAATAACGGGCCTGCTTTCACCAGCCTGCTCGAGATTTATATGAGGATCGTACTTTCAACAGGCTCGCAGGCGCTGTCGACGGTTTGCGTTCGGGGTTCGAGCGCGCGGCCGAACCCCGAGCGGCGCTTCGAAGCGCTTTTGGCTCGGCCGCCGGAACTCGTGGATAATGCTCGAGCGCGAGCGGATCATCGAAATCGTCGTGGCCGCCTCGGCCGTCTTCGTGATGCTCGGTACCATGATCGCCATCGGTTCCGAGTACGGGGGGCCCGAAAGCGCCCTCTCCGCGACGGGGGGCGAGATGCTCGTCGGCGCGATCGTCGGCTTCGTCGTCCTGCTGACCGCGGCCGGGATCGGCCTGGCCTACCTGCTGAACGACCCGGGCGACGGTCTCGAGGACGACGCCGACGCACAGAACGCGGTCTAGCTCGGCGCCGCTTCGTTGCGCGCCTCGGCGCCGCTTCGGCGGCTCAGTCCCCGGCAGCCGGCTCGCCCGATTCCTCGCGCCAGTCCTCGAGGTCGTCCTCGTCGGTTTGCTCGATCCGTTTCTCGTAGTACGCCATCGGGTGGGGAATGCGCTCGCAGAGGTCGTCCTTGTTCACGCAGTCGCCGTAGGACTGCATCGTCGCACACGAGGGCGGGGAGTACTCCGTCGGCGACGTTTCGCCGCCGATGTGATCGGTCTGGTAACGAGTCATCTCCTCGCCGAACGACGAGTTCACCCGGTAGAGCTCGACGATCTCGTCGGTCGACATCCCGATGCTCGTCAGGAACGCGGTGATCGCAAAGCGGGAGTGGTGCGGGAGGTGTTCGCCCTTCTGGATATCGTCGAGTAGCGCCTTCATACACGGCGGGAACAGGTCGGGGACGACGGTGTCGATCTCGCGAGTCAACTCGAGGTCGGCAAGCACCTCGCGGATCTCGGCGGCCTCGTCCTCGAGGCTCGTCGCGATGGCGTCGGGCACCGCGAAGGGAAGCCCCTCCTCGATCCGTCCGCGGATCGCCTCCCGGAGCAGCGCGTGCAGTTCGTCGTCCTCGATCGGCACCTCGCCGCCGGAGAGCGCGCGGTTGACCAGGCGCCACCGGTCGTCTCGGAGCCCGGCCGCCAGCGGCAGGTAGCGCCCGACGCCGATCCGGTAGCCGCCGTCCGTCGAGCGAACGTCGTCCTCGAGGTCGAACTCCCGGAGCAGGTCCTCGAGCTCTAGCCCGCTCGAGCTGACGCTTTTGAGTTCGACGGTGTCCTCGAAGTCGGCCGTGAACCGCTCGTAGGCGGCCTCGGCCTCGGCCCGGGCGTACTTGCGAACGAGGATCCCCTCGTCGACGAGCGAGACGAGCACGCGGGCGACGGGATAGGAGAGCAGTTCGGTGCGGGGGTCGCGGCGGGCGTCGCCGATCTCACCGTCCTCGAGCGCGGTAACCACGCGTTGAGTGGCTCGCTCGACGACCGCCCCGTCCTGTTCGACGATCGTCGCCAGATCGACGGCTTCGGTCGCCACGGCCTCGCGGGCGGCCTCGAGAAACGGGTACCGGGCGTGCAGTCGCTCCATCGGTAACGTAGTGTTACTCGGGGAGGTTAAGCGCCCTGATTGCGCGGCCGCTCCGAACCGTCGAACCAAAGCGCAGTTACCGGCGGTAAGACGACGCTACCGGTGCCGGGATTCGGCTCTGCCTCGAGGGTCGATTTCAAGGGCGTCCGCTGCGTCGGCACGGGTATGCCACGGGTCACTCGCGACGGCGTGTCGATCTACTACGAACGCGACGGCGGGGAGGGAACGCCCGTCGTCTTTCTGCAGGGACTCGGCTTCGGACGGTGGATGTGGCGCTGGCAGCGCGAGGCCGTCGCCGGCGAGTACGGCGTGATCGCCCCCGACAACCGGGGGACGGGGCGATCCGAAGCCGGGCTCCCGCCGCTGTTGCCCCGGCTCCCGCGCAGGCTCCGCGCCCCGCTGATCTTCAAGTTCGCCGGCTACTCGATCGGCGGGCTGGCCGCCGACCTCGAGGCCGTTCTCGACGACGTCGGGATCTACGACGCCCACATCGTCGGCGCGAGCATGGGCGGGATGGTCGCCCAGCGCTACGCGCTGGAGTACTCCCGCACGAAGACGCTGACGCTGTGTTGTACCACCCACGGCGGGGTCGACGCGGTCCCGATCCCCGACGAGACCCAGGAGCACATGTTCGACGTGCCCGACGGCGCGAACGAACGGGAGGTCGTCCGCCACCGGATGCGACCCGCCTTCAACGAGCGGTTCACCAACCGGAACCCGCACCTGATGGATCGCATCATCGAGTGGCGACTGGAGCAAGACGCCGGCGAGGCCGCCCGCGAGGCCCAGGCCGCGGCCGCCCTCGAGTTCGACGTCAGCGATCGCCTCGAACGCATTCGGGTGCCGACGCTGGTCATGCACGGGACGAACGACCGGGTTCTCCCGGTCGCGAACGGCAAGCTACTCGGCGAGAAGATTCCGGACACGCGCCTCGAACTCGTCGAGGACGGCTCGCACTGCTTTTTCATCGAGGACTCGGAGCGGGTCAACGAGACGCTGCTGTCGTTTCTCGCCGACCACGAGTGATCAGTCGCCGGCGACCGCGCCGGAGGTCGCCGGCGGATCCGAGACGCGGATCCGCCCGTCGGTCCGGACGTCGACGTCGAAGCCGGCGTAGGAGAACCGGAGGGTGTGCGCCCGGTTCCCGTCCGTCCGGCGGGCGTGTGCACACAGCGCGTCGATCGCGTCCGGATCGACGACGGCGTACAGTGGCTCGAGTTCGAGCGGATCGACGCCGGCGGCCGCGCCGACCGCCTCGAGAACGGCCTCGCTGGCGCTGTCGCCGGCGGGATCGAACGTCGCCTCGTACCGTCGATCGCTGGGGTCGCTGGTGGAGGGCATGCGCGTTCTCCCTACGCGGAGGGGACTGGTAGGGGCGGTGCTTACCATATCGACGTTTTAAGTCCTGGATCGAGTGAGATACCGTCGCACGCGAAGGAGAAGCGATCGAACGTGATCGAGCGAAAACGGCGGTGTCAGTCGCTCTGGATCCGCGGCGCCAGCATGTAGGTGACCTGGCCCAGTCCCTCCGCGAATCCGAAGTAGATCTTGACGGGGAACTCCTCGCCGAGGTCGAGGGTGACCTCCGCGTCGCCGGGGATCGCCTTGTTCATGTCCTTGAGGTAGTCCAGCGAGAACAGCGAGTGAGCGGGCCCGACCTGCAGGTCGATCAGGTCCTCCCGGGTAAGTTCGAGGTGGACGTCGTCGGTGTCGCCCTCCGCGTCGACGTAGAAGAACTCCTCGCCTTCGTCGACGCCCAGGGCGATGTGATCGGAGACCATGTCGGCGGCCGTCACCGAGCGGTTGACGTCTTTCCCCTCGAGGACGACCCGTGCGGGCAGGTCCAGTTCTGGGATGTCGGGCTCCTGGCGGATCGAGTCGGGGTCGATCAGCGCCAGGGTGTACTCGAGCCCGTCGATCTGGATGTGGAGCTTGCGGGTCTCTTCGTCGAGTTCGAGCTGAATGAGCTGTCCGGAGTCGGCCATTCCGGCGATGTCCTCGAGCCGCGAGAGATCCACTCCGATCAGTCCGCCGTCGGCCTCGTAGGATTCGAACGCGGCCGCCTCGAGCGAGAGATCGACCATCCCGACGTTCGCGGGATCGACGGCCCGGATTTCGAGCCCCTCCTCCTCGAGATGGATCTTGCACTCGTCGACCAGTACGCTCACCGAATCGAGCGCGCTGGTGAGCGTTTCCGCGCTCACGATGGCCTTGAACATATGGCTCGAGGTACGGACGGTCGGCATAAAAATGCACTCTTTACGCGCGGGCGATTCAAAAGAAAGCACGCGAGCGAACCCGGCTCAGTACTCCCCGCGCAGCCGGATCTCCCCGTCGGTGATCTCGTCGATCGCGTCGTTGCAAAGCGGGTACCCCCCTTAGGCGTCGCTGCCCCAGCCGAGTTTCGTCTTCGGTTCGCCGTCGATTCCCTCGCTCGGCTCGACGGAGGCGGTGTCGTCCTCGTCGCCGTCACCCGCCGCCGCTTTCAGTTCGGGTGGCGTTTCCATGGGCGAGCGTTCACGGCCCCACCCGTAAGTTACACGCCGGAACGCGCTCTCCCCGATCAGCAGGTCTTTCCGCTTCAGGTCCCTACTCGAGGTACGAATACGGCCGATCCGTCGCCGGCGTCGCCGACGCCGATCGGATCGGCGCGATCGAACCATGACACGGAAAGACCACTACTACAACAAGGCGAAACAGGAGGGGTACCGCAGTCGGGCGGCCTACAAACTCAAGCAGCTCGACGACCTCGAGAACGTTATCTCCGGGAGCGACACCGTCGTCGACTTGGGGGCGGCTCCCGGAGGCTGGCTCGAGGTCGCCGCCGAGCGGGTCGGTCCGCAGGGACAGGTCGTGGGCGTGGACCTCCAGCGCATCAAGGATCTCGAGGTGGGGGGCGGCACCGACCGCGTCGAGACGATCCGCGGCGACATGACCGAGCAACGAACCCGAGATCGGGTCACCGACGCCGCGGGCGGCGCGGTCGACGTCGTTATCTCGGACATGGCGCCGAACATGTCCGGCGAGTACTCGCTCGATCAGGCCCGGTCGCTGCACCTCGCCCGACAGGCGTTCGAAACGGCCCTCGACCTGCTCGACAGCGGCGGCAATTTCGTCGCGAAGGTGTTCGAGGGTCCCGACGTCGACGCGTTCCGGGCCGACCTCGAGGACGAGTTCCAGTACGTCCGGGCGACGGCGCCCGACGCTTCCCGGGAGTCGTCCTCGGAGCTGTACCTCGTCGCCAAGGGACGGCTCACCACCGCCCTTCGGCCCGGCGACGAACTCGAGGTCGAGATCGTCGACGTCGGCAGCGAGGGCGATGGCATCGCGTCGATCGACGGCTACCGACTGTTCGTCTCCGGCGCCGAGGCGGGCGAAACCGTCGCGGTTCGCGTCGGCGACGTCAAGCCCAACTTCGGATTCGCCGAGCGAATCGACCGGGACTGACGCCCCACCTTACTCGCGCTCGTAGCTGATCCGGACCGTCGTCACCGACTCCTCGCCCGTGGCGACGTACAGCTCCTCGAGCCCGTCGAACACTTCGGGCGGTAGCTCCGTCGTCTCGCCGGCTACGGCGAGTTCGTCGTACAGATGGGCCGTCGCCTCGTGAAGCGCGCGCTGGACCGTCTCCGTCGCGGGGAGTTCGACCGTCTCCGTCGGCGACTCGAGTTCCCGCTCGGTCGTTGGTGTCGTCATGGCACAGGGTACACCGTCGAACCCCCATAAGCAATCTGGTTCTGAGGATCGGTAATTACGACTCCCGTCGTTCGTCGCTCTCGAGTCGGTCGTGGCGGTCGTCGATCTCGTCCAGGATGTCGAGGGTCTTGCGAACCGAGGCGCGGATCGCGTCGCTGCGGTTGACGAACTTTCCGTCGTCGCCGACGTGGCCGTCGAGGTCGTCGAGCAACTCCTGTGGCATTTCGACGCTGATCTTGGGCATGGGTGCCCGTTCGCAGGGAATGCCCTTAAGCCGTCGGCGATCCGTCCGGCTACTCGCCGGACGGGGTCGGCTCGGGGTCGGGCTCGGCCGTCCCGCCCCCGCCGCCTCCGAAGAGGCGACCCCCGCCGGTGAGGACGTACAGCACGACGAGCCCGAGCACGTAGGTTAGCGCGATCGGGATCGCGACCAGCAGCATCGTCAGGATCCCCTTCGGACTGAAGAGGGCTGCCGCGGTGAAGATCCCGACGACGATGGGCCGCCACCGCTCGAGCATCGTCCGGTAGCTGACGATGCCGCCGACGTGGAACAGCGCCATCGTGACGACGATGTTGAACAGGAAGCCGACGCCCAGCGTCGTGTAGATCACGAGCCACGAGAAGCTGTTGATCCGGTAGGAAATTTCCATCCCGTTGGTCACGGCGTCGGTGATCAGATACGAGATCACCGCCGGCGCGATCCAGTAAAATCCGAGGAACAGTCCGATGGCGAACCCGGCGATGATCGCGACGCCCCAGACGAGGAACACTCGGGCATCGCCGCGGACGAGACCGCGCTCCCTGGCTGCCGGCCAGCCCCAGTACATGATCAGCGGGAGGACGGCGATGACCGCCAGGATCGTGCTGACCTTCACCATGAAGATCAGCACCTCGACGGGGTGGAGGGCGATGACGAGTCCCGCCTGATTCAGGATGTCGACCATCTCTACGGTCGTGTCCGCGGCCGCGATTTCGGCCTCGGTCATGTCCGTGACCTCCGCGAGGGCGCCGTCCGGAACGCGCTCGACGAACTGGGTGAGGATGACGCCGAACCCGCCCTGGTAGAGCGCGACGAACGCCCCGCCGAGCACGAGCATGAACACGCCGACAATGTAGAACATCTTCGAGGTGAGGCTGTTGACGATGAACGCGAGGTCGTAGGCGTAGCCGCCGATGTCGTCCTCGGTCGTCTCCTCCTCGGTGAAGGCGTCGAGCATCCCGGCGGCCGTGCTCGAGAACACACCGCCGTCGTCCTCCCCGTCGGCGGCCGCGCCGTCGGCGGCTCCGCCACCGCTTGCACCGAGGTTCGCGTCCGCGCCCGGGCCGTCCTCGGACCGCTGTTGTCGTTTCTGGAGGCCGTCGTACCGGTCGAGGATGGCCTGGGCCTTCTCCCGGTCGTCGTCGTACATCGCCTTCCGGGAGTGTTCGAGGGCCTCTTCCTCCTCCATCGCGAGGAAGACCGTCGCGGGCACCTCCTCGATGTCTTCGGCCTCGAGGGTCTCGAAGTCGACGTCGTCGGCGGTTTCGGCGGACCGAATGTCGTCCTCTCGGGGATAGACGGGAGACTGCAGGACCTTGATCGTGTACCCCACCAGGACGAGTCCGCCGACGGCTGCGGCGGTGATCGCGCCGATGGCGACGAGACCGAGCGCGCCGTGATCGGCGTACAGCTCCCAGAAACCGAGCGTCCCGCCCTCGGGCCGGAGCCACGCGGGGAGGTTCGGGTACACCGCCCGGTTGACGAACGCGAACCCGCCCTGGGAGACGAAGACGACCGCCCCGACGCCGGCGAGCGTGACGAGCCCGAGGAATTGGACGAACCGCCGCTTCATCAGCCCGGTTCCAGTGTCGAGTTCGGCCGCACCGCGGCGCCGGACGTTGGCGACGACCTTCGCCAGACCGAGGCTGAAGACGTACAGCGCGAACAGCGGCAGCGCCCACATGATCAGCGTGAACGGATCCGGCGGGGAGAACATCGCGCCGAAAACCGTGATCGCGACCGCCGCGTGGCGCCACTTGTTGCGGAACGTCTCGTAGGGAACGATCTCCGTGTAGGAGAGCATTCCCATGAACAGCGGCATCTGGGCCGCGAGCCCGAACGAGAGCGTCAGCAGGGCGATGAACTCGGTGAACTCGGTGATGCCCCAGCTGGGGGTGACCCCGGCGTCGAACGCCACGGCGCCGAGGAACTCGAACGCGAACGGAAAGAAGATCGCGTACGCGTAGAAGACTCCGACGAAAAACAGAACGAACGAGGTCGCTGCGAAACCGGCCAGGTGAACCTTCGTGATCGGCACCGTCGACCGGTACCCGCGTTCGCGCAGCTTCTGTCGGGAGAAGTACAGCAGGGCGGGGATCGAAACGATGATCCCGACCAACACGCCGATCTTCGCCTGTAGAAGGATGACCTCGAACGGCGTCCGGGTGATGATGTCGGTCGCGTCGGCGACGACCTGGCTCATCTCCGAGGTCGCCGTCTGCTTGAGGAAGTCCCAGATCCAGATCCGGAGCGCGTAGAAGGACCCGAGGAACCCGACGACGAAGATGATGAACACCTTCTGGAGGTGCGTTTGCAGGCTCGAGAGCATCGCGCCGAGCGTCTCCCGGCCGCTGTTGATGGCTCGGGCCGTGTCCTCGTCGACGGCAGAACTCATTTGCTGGTGGATCGTAACCGACATCCGGTTATCAACCTTTCGTGTACGAAACGGCCGTTTCGAGAACCGACGGCGGCTCCCCGGCCGATTCCGGTGGCCGTAAGAAAAGGCCTATAACTGACGGGCTATCTATATCTCGATAGATGTCGGACGAGTCGGCCACTGATGGGGACGTCGACCCCCCCGAAGAGCCGCGGGACGGTTCCGCGGCGGGGAATCCGAGCGACGTCGACGGACCGGTCGACGACGAACCCGAACTCGAGACCGACGGCGAGGGGATCGTCGGCGACCGTCAGGAGGACTCGGAACCGGACTACCCCGATCCGGACGACGAAGTCGGCGGGATCTCGACCCCGCCGGACGACGAGGAGATGCCCCTGGCCGACCACATCGAGGAGATGGTGCTCCGGCTCGCGGTCGTGTTCCTCGTCGGGGCGGCCGGGACCGCGATCGGGCTGCTGTGGGCCTCCCAGGCGATCGATCACGTCTGGCACAACGTCTTTCCCTCGCAGTTCGAGCAGGTGCCGCCGCCGCATATCTACCACCCGCTCGAGCTGTGGCTGACCCGGATCAAGCTCTCGGCGCTGCTTGGCGTCATGGTCGCGCTGCCGATGTTCGTCTACCAGTGTTACCTGTTTATGAAACCGGGGCTGTACCCCCACGAGCGAAAGTACTACCTCGCGGCGGTGCCGACGAGCGTCGTCCTCGGCGGGGTCGGCATGGTCTTTTCGTACCTGCTCGTCCTGCCGATCCTCTTCCAGTACTTCACCTTCTACGCCGAGGGGAGCGCGGACATCGCCTACGCGCTCGGGGATACGTTCGACCTGATCATCACCCTGACGGGCTTTCTCGCGATCGTCTTCCAGATTCCGCTGTTTATCATGCTCGCGATCATGATGGGCGTGACGACCCGGAAGTGGCTCGCGAACAAGCGCCTGTACTTCTGGGCCGGATTCGCGGGACTGTCGTTCATGTTCACGATGGACCCGACGGGGATGGCCCCCATCATCGTCGCGATTACGATGATCGCCCTGTTCGAGGGAACGCTGTTGCTGCTGAAGTGGACAGACAGGTGACGCGGCCCGACCGAATCGGCGACACTCTCCTCCCCTGATCGCGTTTCGACTCGAGGTCCTCGACCGTCGATTCCGCCTCGAAATCGAGCGCTCGAGCGTTCGCTCGGTTCGGAGATATTCCCTTATACAGATTAGAGCCGATTGGAGATCCGACGCTCGACGTCCAACTCCGTAGATAAGTAGTAATTTGTAAACGATTACAGTTATACAGGTACCGATCGTGTGGGTAGAACGTGAATCGAGTCATGTTTGGAGAGAAAAATCCCGAATTCGGGTTCGATCGTCAGATTGAGGTGGCCGACGATGGCGCATAAAAAGGAAGCCCGAAAGGAGGACTGTTACGGCGACGAGGTTCGCGAGCACGTCCTCGAGTTCGCCGAGAACGGCGGCTACGAGGCGATTCCGGAGGACGAACGCGAGGAGTGGTTCACCCGGTTCAAGTTCTGGGGACTCTTCCACCAGCGCGACGGCCAGGAATCGTACTTCATGATGCGGCTGACCAACGCCGGCGGCGTCCTCGAGCCCGGCCAGCTGCGGACGATCGCCGAGGTCGCCCGCGACTACGCGACGGGTCCCGTCGAGAACCCCGAGTTCGGCAACGGCTGGCTGGACCTGACGACCCGCCAGTCGATCCAGCTCCACTGGCTCAGACTCGAGGACGTCCCCGAGATCTGGGAGACACTCGAGTCGGTCGGCGTCTCCTCCCGGTCGGCGGGCGGGGACACGATGCGCAACATCTCCGGGTCGGCGCTCCGCGGCAAGGTCGAGGAGTACGTCGACTCGGGGTCGCTGCTCGAGCGGTTTCAGGAGGAACTGCGCGGCGACGACGCCCTGTCGAACATGCCCCGGAAGTTCAACATCAGCGTGACGGGGTCGAAATCGGGCTGTGCACAGGACGCGCTCAACGACGTGGGTTTCGAGCCGGCACGCAAGGAGATCGATGGAGAGCTCGTCAGGGGGTTCAACGTCCGGATCGGCGGCGGCCTCGGCGGTCGCCAGCCCCGCGCCGCGAGCCCGCTCGACGTCTTCGTTCGTCCGGAGAACGCCTACGAGGTCGGCCGCGGGTTCGTCGAGCTCTACCGCGACCACGGCAATCGCCAGAACCGATCGAAGAACCGCACGCGCTTTTTCGTCGAGGACTGGGGCGAGGAGCAGATCCGCGAGACGCTCCAGGAGGAGTACGTCGACGTCGAGCTCGAGCCCGCGGGCGAGAGCTTCCGCGAGGAGTACACCTACAACGCCGGCAAACCCGCCGACGCCGGCAAGCGCGACCACGTCGGCGTCCACGAACAGGAAGGCGAGGGGATGTACTACGTCGGCCTGACGGTCCCGGTCGGTCGCATGCCCGCCGACGACGCCCTCGAGCTCGCCGACCTCGCCGACGAGTACGGCTCGGGCGAGCTCCGGCTCACGCGCCGGCAGAACCCCGTGATCGTCGACGTCCACGAGGACGTCCTCGAGGCGCTGCTCGGCGAGGAGCTGCTCTCCGAGTACCGCCCCGAGCCGAGTCCGTTCGAGCGCGGCGCGATGGCCTGTACCGGGACGGAGTTCTGTTCGATCGCGCTGACCGAGACGAAAGCTCGGATGGCCCGCACGCTGCGCTGGCTCAACGAGAACGTCGACCTTCCCGACGACGTCGGCACGATCAAGCTACACTACTCGGGCTGTACGGCCGACTGCGGGCAGGCGATGACCGCCGACATCGGCCTGCAGGGGATGCGCGCCCGCAAGGACGGCGAGATGGTCGAGGCGTTCGACATCGGCGTCGGCGGCGGGGTCGGCGAGGATCCCTCCTTCGTCGAGTGGATCCAGCAGCGGATTCCCGCCGACGAGGCGCCCGGGGCGATCAAAAACGTGCTCGAGGCCTTCGCCGCCCACCGCACGGACGGACAGACGTTCCGCCAGTGGGCCGAGGCGACCGGAACCGAGGCGCTGATCGAGTTCTGCGAACCCGAGGAGACGGACTTCGAGGCGCCGTACATGACCGACGCCAAGCAGTCCTGGTACCCGTTCGCGGAGACGGAGTCGCTGGCGGAGGCGACCGCGAAGAGCTCGCTGGTTCCCTCCGACGACTGAGCCGTTTTCGTTCTCGTCTCGGTCTCCCCTACCGGTGGTCCGCCGTTCGTCGGCGCGCGTACTCGAGGGCGTCCTCGAGGGTTCCGGGCCCGTCGTAGCGCGCGGAAAACAGCTTCATGAACTCGCGGGCGATCCGATCGCAGCGTTCGAAGGTCAACACCGTTCTGACGGGTTTCGTCTCGGAGAGCTCCAGTCCCGGGTAGCTCGTGACCGTGAGCGCGTAGCCGGGGTGAGAGTCGCCCTCGAGGGCGGCCGGAGCGACCTTCACTCGCAGGTCGTCGGACTCGTGACGGTAGGCGAGGTAGCGCAGCTCCCGATCGCTGTCGGCCGCGCTGTAGGTTCGGTCAGTTTCGATCCTCCAGGGGGACGGGGCGTCCTCGTCGTCCATCGGTCATCGATACCCTTCGGACGGCTACGTTCGTATCGACTTGCGCAATATTTCCGAAATATTCCGTAGAAACTCCTTTGAAGTCGAATTTCGGGTCTCGAATCCCGTTAAACACTGTACAGTTGGCTCCTTATGACTGGAATAACTGGACGATAGACGAGTCGGCTCCGCCGAAAGGAACGCGAAACGACGCGCACGTGCCGACGCGATCAGGTCGACTCCGCCGCGAAGACGTCCTCGACGACCGCCTCGTCCTCGGGATCGCGCTCGGTTTCGCCTTCGGGACTGACGCTTCCGGTTCGGTAGCCGTGTAGATCGAGCGTGACGTGGTCGAAGCCGATCTCCGAGAGCTCCTCGCGGACGGTCTCGACGAACTCGAGTTCGAGCGCGCGCTCGAGTTCGTCGGCCGAGACCTCGATACGGGCCAGGCCGTCGTGGTCGCGCACGCGGAACTGGTCGAACCCCCACTGCCGGAGCAGCGCCTCCGCTCGCTCGACCCTCGTCAGGCGGTCCTCGGTGACCTCGAGCCCGGTCGGAATCCGCGAGGACAGACAGGCCATCGACGGCTTGTCGGCCACCGAGAGGCCGTAGTGCTCGGCGATCTCGCGGACCTCTTCCTTGTCGACGTCGTGAGCCAGCAGCGGGGAGTGGACCTCGAGTTCCTCGACGGCCTGCAGTCCCGGTCGGTGGCCTGCGCCCGGATCGTCCGCGTTGGTTCCGTCACAGACCGTCCCGATCCCGAGCTTCCGCGCGGTCTCGATCATCTCGCCCAGCCGCATCGTTCGACAGTGGTAGCACCGATCGTCGTCGTTCTCGACGAACGCGTCGCTCTCGAGTTCGGAGAACTCGACGATCTCGTGGCGGATGCCGATCTCGTCGGCGACCCGCCGCGCGTCCTCGAGTTCGGCCGCCGGCAGCGTCTCGCTTTTGGCGGTGCAGGCGACCGCGTCCTCGCCGAGGGCGTCCTCGGCGATGGCGGCCACCACGCTCGAGTCGACCCCGCCGGAGAAGGCGATCAACACGCCGTCGCGACCCTCGAGGTCCGCGCGCGCGTCCTCGAGTTTCGCCTCGACCGTTGTCATGGCCCCTCGTTCGAACCGGACGGGCAAAAGCGCGTTGTCGTTCGGACGATTCGACGCGTCGGTTCCCCGCGGCTCCGAGCGCGCTTGCGAACTCCGCGAGCGTTCTACCTCGTCGTCGGCCGTCCACTGCACGCCCGGCTGTTAAGTTCGTGTTCGCGGTAGGTGCCACGAGAACACCATGACCGTCTCCGAACGTATTCGACGACTGCGGTCGAAAACGGGTTCCTCGGACGTCACCGGTGCGACGGCCGAGGAGTCCCGCGCCGAACACGCCGCGCGCGCGGCGGTCCGGGGGATCCAGGCGGGGTTCGTCGCGACGCTGATCATGACGGCCTTCCGGCTGCCGATCCTGCGCTCCCTGCCGCCGTCGGCGAACTTCTGGTCGACGTACGTCAGCGGCGACGATCCCGAGAATCACCCGCTCATCGGGCTGATCCTCCATTTCGTCTACGGAATCCAGGGCGGGATGATATTCGGCGCGCTGTTCGCGTTGTTCGACGCCGACCGTTCGATCGAACCCGAACAGCGCGGTCTGGTCTGGGGATCGGTGTTCGGCATGGGACTGTCGGCGTTCGGCTCGCAGATCATGCTCAAGGAACTACTCGACATCCGCCTCGATGCTGACGAACTCGCGCTGTTTCACGCCGCGCACCTCGTCTACGGCATCTCGCTGGGCGCCTGGGTCGGCTCGCGCACCGAGGGCGTCGAGGACCCCGAAGACGAGTACGAGTACGACGACGGAAACTGATCGTTCGCTCCCGCGACTCCCCACTGCCGTGCTTCTCGGCCGCGGCTCAGTTCGTCGCGGCTAACCGTTCGACGTCCGATTCGAGCCGGTTTGCGTACTCGAGGCGCAGCTCGCGGGCGTCGCTTTTGGTCACGTACTGGCGGCCGTCGATCTGGGTCGCGATCGGGTGGTAGTCGGGGACGGAAAACCCCATTCGGTCGAGGTAGTTCACGACGGGGGTCGACTCGAGACCGTTCCGAATCGCCGCGCCGGCGAGGTCGAAAGCGGTATCGTAGTCGGGGAGCCGGATCCCCTCGTTCGTGACGTGGCCGGCTTCGGCCCCGTTATCGCCGTCGTCGATCTCGACGTTCGTGTGGTGGAGCGTCTCCATCACTCCGTAGAGCTCCTCGACGAGCCCCAGCAGTTGGCTCGGGAACGCCGCGTCCGGCGAGCGCCACTCGACGGTCGGCATCTCGTCGCGCAGCCGAACGGGCGTCCAGACGACGTCGTCCGCGGCGAAGTGCTCGGCGACCGCGTCGGCCTCGACGCCGGCCGCGAGGGCTTCGTCCTCGAACTCCTCGAAACACCGCTCGAGACGGCGGGACCACTCGCCGACGCTATCGACGTAGTTCCAGAGCTGGCCGTGGCGCGGGAACTCGGCGTACCCCCGCTTGCGGTAACAGTGCGCCCGCGCGCTGTTGGCGACGCGCTCGCCCTGGTAGTACGGCGACGAGCTGACGAGCGCGAGCGCCGGGTCCAGCGCGATGAGCGCGTTGAGCTGGTCCGTCACGTTGCGCTGTTCGAAGTGGACGTGGGTCCCGGCGCAGTAGTTCGCGTAGTCGAAGTCCGAGCCGATAACCGCCTTCTGGATCCGCCCGCGTTCGCCGGGACGGCGCTCGATCCCGTCGCAGTTGATCGGGGTGCCGAGCGGAACGAGTCCCTTGTCGGCCCGCCGGGCCGCGGCGAGCACTCCCTCGAGTTGCTCGACGAACGTCTCTCGGAGTTCCGCGACCGAGCGACACGGCGGCGTCTTCAGCTCGAGCAGCGGTTCGACGAACTCTCGTTCCGTGTACTCGGAGACGTCCGCGAGCGATTCGGGTGCGGTTAGATCGCCGTCGTCGTCGATCACCCAGTACTCGACTTCGATACTCGTGTTCATCGTGAGTTGGAGCGACGGTAGTTCGTCGGGTCGTGGGACCGATCGGAGCGCACGAATCGACGTCCTTCGTGATAGATTCGAGGGGCCCTCGCGCGGAACCTGGCGTGCCTGCACCAGCCTGCCGTATTTCGGTTCTCGTCTCGACGACCGGGCTCTCAGTTTCCGGTTCGGGACTCGAGTATCGGTTGGTATTTCACCTCCGGACCGCTATCTCACGGCCGTGAAACTCCGACGCCCCCGTCGCCCCCGACGGTTTCGACCGGCGGACTCCGCACAGCAGGTCGTCGGCGGATTCCTGCTCGCGGGTCCGTTCGTCGTCACCGAGGAGGTCTGGGTCCTAGCGGCGAACATGAGCAACGTCCAGGCGCTCGTCACGATCGGCGTCGTGTTCGCCATCGGGTACGCGGCGCTGTACACGGCCGACACCGAACACGATCCGGCGGCCGAACAGCGCGTCGGGAGCGTCGTCCCGGTCCGGTTCGTCTCGCTTATGTGCGTCTCGTTCGGTTCGGTGACGATTCTGGCGCTCCTGTTCGACGCCCCCGACACGTTCCTCGACGTCGACGGCCTGAACGCCGAGACGGCGCTGATCACGTTCAAGGCCGTAAGCGTCGGCTCGATCTTCAGCGTCGTCGGGGCGGCGACGGCCGACAGCGTCTTCTCGCAGCGGTCCGTCGACGGCGAGTGACGGCGCCGTCCTTCTCGGGCTCGCCACCGCGGATTTCTATCCCGACTCGCGGTTCCGCCCGTCGACGGCTCCGAGCGCGTAACCCGTCGCACGTACAGAGCCATTACTCGAGCCGACGTCCCCTCGAGCGCGACCGACGACGAGCGACACGAGTCCGAGTTCTCGGACGCGACGACCGACGGGTGGTACGATCCGTAACTCGAGGACTTCGACATCGACGATCAGAGAGGGGTCGACGACCGCGTCCTCCTCTCGGCGTCGGGATTCCCGTCGGAGAACTTCACCGACCTGGAGTTGCCAGTCGTCGAGCCGAGCGGTGAGCTGAACAGAAACGCCCTGCAGGCAGCCAAAAGCGGCGGCCACGGCGTCGGCGCTTCGAGGACCTCGAGGCCGACCTGCGGACGGAAGTCGACGAGCTGGCGACCGAACGCTTCGAGGCGGCCGACTTCGGCGACTAGACGCTACGCCGTCGAGGTCCCGGCATCGTCGGACCGAAACAGGTTGATGACTCCCTGTGCGGCCATTCCAACCATCACCCACTTCCAGGCGAGGACGGCGACGCCGAACAGCAGGGCTGCGCGAGCGCGGTTGCCCCGCTGGTAGGCCCGCTTCGCGTTGCCAAGCACCGACACGACCGTGAGCGACCGCGTCGCGGTCGACCCGAGGAGCCTCTTGAGTACCATACTCTCTCTTACGGCGTCGGGAGGATAACGACGGTCCCGGATCTCGCAAGGCCGTAAGTGGCCGGATTCGGACTACCGTCCGGGATCTTCGACGGCGGGTAGTCCCGCCGTCAGCAGCCGCCGGAGGAGTACGACGACACCGTTTTGCAACCCCCGGGCGAAGACCGCCTGCTCCGCCGGTTCGTCGTCCGTAGACTCCGGATAGTACGATCCGATCAGGAGCGTCTCCCGATCGACGAGCAGGATTCGACTGATCGCGACCTCTTCGTCGTTCTTCGGCCCCGTGAGCCAGTCGAGTCCCGTTTCGAACACGCGCGCCTTCGGAAGGGTCTGTTCGAGCGATCGGGCAATCGAGCCGGTCTGGCCGCCGATGACGACCGAAATCCCGCGGTCGGTCGCCGTCCGAAGGGTGTCGAACAGCGACTCGGAGAGGGCGTCTTCGTCGACGACGAGGAGCGCGATCTCCGAGTCGGCCTCGCCGATCAACTCGAAGGTCCGCGACTCGATCGCGCTCTGGCCCGTCAGCGACCACACCTCCTGAACGTGGCCCTCGTCATCGATCTCTTCTGTCTTCGTGTTCTGCAGGTGGGTTTCGAGCGTGTCGATGCGGTCGTTGTAGCGCTGTCGGAGGATCTCCGTCGCCTCGTCGGATCCGACGGCGCGATACAGCTGCGGACTCGAGTGCTGGACTTCGACCAGACCCTGGGATTCGAGGACGCGGATCGCGTCGTACACCCGCGTCCGTGGAACCTCGGAAATTTCGTGGATCTCCTTGGCCGTTCCGCTCGGCAGTTTGCTCAACGCTATAAAACAGCGCGCTTCGTACTCCTGTAGCCCGAGGTTCTGCAACAGGCTAACCGCTTCGTCCGTTGTCTTGTCCTGAGTCATGGCCCAACCACGAATTCGGATAACCGAACACCTACTGTAGAGCGTACGGATGGAAAAGAATTCAGGTTCGATATCCCACGGCCGATCGACCGCTGGCGGCTTTCACCCGAATAATCACACAAGCTACTTGAGTACACGCCCGAAAGGGGAGAGTGGCGAGTCCCGCGCTAGCCCAACCACGACGGGACTCGTCAGTCGACTTCTCCGAACTCGACGAACAAATAGCGACGGCGGAAACCGTGACCTATCGGTCCGTCGGCGGAAACCGCGCCTGCTCGAACCAGAACCGATCGATCGCCTCGACGATCGAGACGAACTCCCCGGGATCGACGGGTTTCGTCAGGTAGGCGTTGGCGCTCGCGGTATAACACCTCGAGACGTCGTCCTCGTCGGCCGAACTCGTCAGTATCAACACCGGTAGTCGCCGCAACCGCCGATCGCTCCTGATCTGCTCGAGAACGTCACAGCCGCCGTGACCGGGCAGATTCAGGTCCAGCAACACGAGATCGGGCGGCGGAACCGCCGCGTACTCGTCGGACTGGGAGAGGGCCGCCAGCGCTTCGTCTCCCGTACTGACGGCGTGGAGCTCCGTCTCGACGGTAGTCCGTGCGGTTTCGAACGCCTCCCGAGTCAACCGGACGTCGCCGGGGTTGTCGTCGACCAGAAGGACGTCGATCGGTTCGTCGACGTGTTGGTGATGAATGTGGGTCGCCATCGTGGTTACGAGCGGGTGCAGTCGGTTCCGAACTCCGTTTATCGGTCCCGGCTGACGGCGAGTCGTGGCTGGTACTCGGCGAGCAGTTCCAGAAGCGGTTCGATCTCCTCGAACTGTGGCCCCTCCTCGACGACGCGCGCTCCCGGACCCCAGCGAACGAACCCGCAATCGACCAGTTTCGGGAGATGGACGTGATGCCGCTCGAGGGCAGCGATTTCCCGGCTCTCGAATCCGTCCGGCGGGGAGTCGAGGTTGAGCGGTTCGCTCAGGAGTGCAAACAGTATCCGCCGCCGCTGTTCGTTCGCTAGCGTCTCGAAGACCCTGTCGTAACTCTCGATCATTGGTAACTACACGTGGACCCGAACACTGTTTATCCCCTCACATTTTCACGAAGTTGCGGGTTTTGATTAACCGAGTGACGACGATCGCTCCGCCGAACTGCCCCGCGCCGGGGACGCCGACGGGATCGGAAGCGCGGACGGGACCTTTTTCTCACTTCGGTCTGATACGCCGGTCGAGAACGATGGACCTCGAGTCGATCCCGGGCGTCGGCGAGAAGACCGCCCGGTCGCTGTCGGCCCTCGACGATCCCGAGCGAGCGCTGCGAACTGGCGACGTCGCGACGATCGCGTCGGCGCCCGGCATCTCGCAGGGCCGGGCCGCCCGCATCGCGCGCGGCGCGATCCGGTACGAACACGACGACCCCGGCGAGTTCCTCGCGACGGACCGGGCCCGGGAGGTCTACCGGAGCCTGCTCGAGTTGCTCAAGGACCGCACCGTCACCGACTACGCGGCCCAGCGACTCGAGACGCTGTATCCGAGTTCGCGGCGCTCGCGCATCGAGGAGGTCCAGGCGTTCGCCGAGGCGGCGATCGCCCGCGAGCCCGATCCCGAGGTCCTCGAGGCCCTCGAGGGCGTCGAGCCGCTCCGGCAACCCGACGACGTTCGGGTCCGCGAACGCTGTCTCGCGACGACAGACGCGGAGCGCTACGCCGAGGCGAGGGAGGCGATCCCGGAGCTCCCGGTCGAGGTCGTCGAGGACGCGCAGGGGCTGGCCGAGCTCGCCCGCGGGTACGCGACGGTGATCGCGCTCGACGAGTCGTTCGCGGGGATCGCCGTCGAGGGCGACGTCCGGGTCGAGCCGGACGCCCTCGAGAACCCGGCCGAGGTCGTCCCCGAGCGATCGCTGGCGTTTTTCGCGCGCAATCGGGACCGGATCCGGGCCGCGATCGAGGTCCACCGCGTCGCCGAGCTCGACGCGGACTGTGACCTCGCGGCGCTCGAGGACGGGCTCTCTCGGCTTGCCGCGGACGGGACCGTCGCGGGCGACGCGGAGCTCGATCGACTGACGGCGGCCGCCGACGACGTCGACGCCGCGGTCGGGACGGCCGAGACCGTCGCGAACGACCACCTGCGGAAGGCGATCCGCGAGCAGGACGTCACGATCGAGGGGTCGGACCTGCTCTCGCTGGTCGAGCGCGGCGCGGGCGTCGATTCGCTGCTCTCCCGGGAACTGGCCGACGAGCACGCGGCGGCCGTCGAGGCCGCCCGCGAGCACGTGATCGACGCGCTCGCGCTCGAGCCCGGCGAGGCCGAACTGGCTCGCCGGCTCTTCGCCGACGAACCGACGTTTCCGGTCGAGCGCGACGAGGACACGGTCGCCCGTCTGCGGACCGAGCTGACCGCGGCCAAGGAGCGACGCGCGAGCCGTCTCAAACGGGAACTCGCGGCGGACCTGGCCGACCAGCGGGAGGCGGCCCGTCAGCTCGTCCGCGACGCGCTCGAACTCGACCTCGAACTGGCCGTCGCCCGCTTTGCCGACGAGTTCGCGTGTACGATGCCGACGGTCGGCGACGGCGACGTCGGGTTCGCGATCGAGGGCGGTCGATCCCCGCTGCTCGACGAGCCCGTCGAGGCGATCGACCCCGTCGACTACGAGGTCTCCGGCGTCGCCCTGCTGTCGGGGGTCAACAGCGGCGGGAAGACCTCGACACTGGATCTGGTGGCGAGCATCGTCGTGCTGGCCCACATGGGACTGCCCGTTCCCGCCGCGGACGCGCGTCTCCGGCGGTTCGACGACCTCCACTACCACGCGAAGACCCAGGGAACCCTCGACGCCGGAGCCTTCGAGTCGACGGTCAGGGAGTTCGCCGACCTGGCCCGGAGCGGCGAGGGGTCGCTCGTGTTGGTCGACGAACTCGAGAGCATCACCGAACCCGGCGCCAGCGCGAAGATCATCGCCGGAATCCTTGAGGCGCTCTCGGAAAACGGCGCGACCGCCGTGTTCGTCTCCCACCTGGCGGGCGAGATCCGGGAGACGGCCGGTTTCGACGTCACGGTCGACGGGATCGAGGCCGTCGGACTGGTCGACGGCGAACTCGAGGTCGAGCGCTCCCCGGTGAAGGATCGACTGGCCCGTTCGACGCCGGAGCTGATCGTCGAGAAGCTCGCAGACGAGTCCGACCACCGCCGGGAGTCGGATTTCGGCCCCGGAGGTTCGTTCTACGCCCGACTGCTAGAAAAGTTCGATTAACGTACTGGTCATTATTTTGTATAGTCAACCAGAAAATACTTTTTGATTGTCGGACGCTGTTAATTAGGAGATAATAAGGTGGTATCGACCCTCGCTTCGAACCGACGCGACTAGTTCGAACCGATATCGGTTTGCTATGAACGAACACCCCCCTACCAGAACATGGAACAGAGCGCGCCGTCTCGAACCGACCAATCGGAACCGCACGACGAATCCACCGGTATGAACACGCTCTTAATCGGGATCGACGCCGGGGATCTCTCGGTCTTCGACGACCTCGACGAATCGGAGGAGATCCCGACGATCCACCGCCTCTGTTCCGAGGGAGCGAGCGCGCCGCTCGAGTCCCAGATCCCGCCGTGGACGCCAAGCGCCTGGCCGTCGATGTACACGGGCGCGAACCCGGGGAAACACGGCGCCTTCGGCTTCGTCGGCTACGACGGGTACGACTGGCACGTGACCAGCAGCGACGACGTCAACGAGCACACGGTCTGGTCGCTGCTCGACCGCCACGGCTACTCGAGCGTCGTCGTCAACGCGCCGATCACCCACCCGCCCGAGGCGTTCGACGGCGCCCTGTTGCCCGGGTTCATCGGTCCGGAGAACCCGGACTGTCACCCGGACGGGCTGCTCGAGGAGGTTCGCGAAGCGATCGGCGACTACCGCGTGTATCCCTCCTACTCGCGCGACGACAGCGCGCTACCCGACTCCGAGAAGATGACGGAGTACCGAAACCTGATCCGCATGCGCGGCGCGGCGTTTCGGTACCTCGCCGAGGAGTACGACCCCGACTTCGGGTTCGTCCAGTTCCAGAAGACCGACACCGTCTTCCACGAGTTCTTCGGCGACGAGGAGAAAGTTCGCTCGGTCTACGAGACGACCGACGACGAGATCGCCGCGATCCTCGAGCGGTTCGATCCCGACCACGTCTTCGTCGCCAGCGACCACGGGATGGGCGAGTACGAGGGTTACGAGTTCCGGGTCAACGAGTTCCTCAAAGACCGGGGCTACGTCGAGACGACCGCCTCGGGGAAGGGGATGCCCTCCTGGACGCCGATGCGGCGCAAGCTCCGCGAGGGCGAGGAGTCCGAGACCTGGGAGCCCAGCCTCGGCGAGCGCGCCGCCGCGGCCGTCGCGGATCGGTTCGGCATCACCGCCCGAAACGTCGGCTCGGCCCTCGAGCGCGTCGGCCTGGCCGAGACCGTCAAGAAGTTCGCGCCCGACGGGGTCGCTCGAACCGCGAACGAGCAGGTCGACTTCGAGAACTCGCGGGCGTACGTTCGAGCCCGCACCGAACTCGGCGTCCGAATCAACCTCGAGGGCCGCGACCCCGAGGGCGTCGTTTCGGCGGACGACTACGAGCAGCTCCGCGAGGAGCTCATCCGCGAACTCGAGACCGTCGAGACGCCGGAGGGCGAACCGGTCTTCGAGACCGTCGCGCCCCGGGAGCAGTACTTCCACGGCGAGTACGCCGACGACGCGGTCGACGTCGTGACGATCCCCGCCGAGTTCGACCACGCGATCTCCGAGCAGCTCCGGGGCGAGTACTTCGCTCCGGCCGAGCCCTGGAACCACAAGCTCAACGGCGTGTTCGCCGCCGCCGGAGACGGCGTCGACGAGGACGAACCCCTCGAGCGGGCGCACCTGTTCGACGTCGCGCCGACGATCCTGGCGTCGTTCGACGTGCCCTACAGCGACCGGATGGACGGGAGCGTGATCCCGGTCGTCGACTCGGCCGGTTCGACGTCGTACCCGGCGTACGACGAGTCCGACGCGAACCGGACGGAAGCCGGCGAGGAAGTGACCGAGCGACTGGCCGATCTCGGCTACATGAACTGAGCGCCGTTCCGGCCGTCGTCGATCGGGCGGGTCTCGAGCCCGCTTACGACGACTCGGCGGCGACGGCCCGGAACGCGTCGGTGAGCGTGACGACCGTCAGATCGCGCTCCTCGATCCACTCGAGCATCGTGCGAATTCCCTCCTCGTCGACCTCCTCCTTGAACGAGTGGGCGCCGACGATGCCGATCGCACCCTGCGTGGCGACCTCGTCGAGTTGCGTCTGGATGTTCCGGGGATCGGCGTACTCGATGAAATAATCGCGGTTGGTATCGAACGGATCGAACGACTCGCGGTCGTTGACCATCGATCCTGGGTTGGCGTTCGCGATTCCGTCGTAGTACTCGTCGGCGATCTCGACCGTCCACTCGTCGCAGATGTCGTACGGCGCGAGCAGCGTGTCGACCTCGAACCCCCACTCCTCGAGCTGGGCCTTCGAGTCGCCGAGGAACTCGTGCATGAGCTCCTCCGGGTAGCGCTCGACGGTCTCGCCGGCGGCGAAGGACTCACCGACGGGTTCGTCGAACTCGAGGTAGGCGCCGATCCCGTCGTGGTCGGAGTCGACGACGGTTCGCACCGCCGAGTTCTCGCCGTCGGTGACTTCGATCTCGTACCCGTGGTGGAAGCCGTGGTTTCGTTCCTCCGGATAGACGCGAACGTCGTCCGGCTCGACGTCCTCGACGAGCTCGAACTGCCCCAGCGCCGTGTGTGCGGTCGTGTGGGAGTTGATCTCCCAGCCGGCCTCGGCCAACTCCTCGAGGTGTTCGACGTCCATCCAGTCCCTGCCGTCGAAATCCTCGCGCCCGACCCACTCCGTGACGACGCCCGCGCTCGCCGGCGCGTCGAACTCCCGGTGGACCGGGAACGCCTGTTCGTAGTCCGTCATCGGCCCGTCGTCGTACGTGAACACGACCGCCCCGCCGTCGATATCCGGAAGCTCCTCGGACTCGGGCTCGCTCGGCGCCTCCTCGTCGGGCTCCGCTTCGCCGTCGGATCGGTTCGAGTCGTCGGTGCTGGGGCCGCTCTCCCCGTTTTCATCGACACCGCCGTTCAAACTCTCGAGACAGCCCGCGGTCGCTCCGAGGGCGCCGGTGCTGAGACCGCCGAGGAGCGCCCGGCGCGTCGTCTTCTCGTTCATCATGGCTCACTGATAGTTCGGCCCTCCTATTTATCCCCCGATTAACGCCAGCTCCGACCGATCGCCGCCGTCTCTCCGTCAAACTTCGCGGCCTCGAGGGCGTCGAGATCGCCCGCTCCCGTTCGACCACCCCTTCCGCCCGGCTGCGGGAACTTAATGCGGTTATAATAAGGACTCCCGGAATAGAGCTTCGACCACTGTGGGTACCACGCAAACACCGCTAGCTTCGGCGTCGGGAGCGGGCCGACCGCGCTGGCCCCGGGGGTCCGCGTGAATCGGACCCCTCCCGGCGGTAGTCCGTCGCTCGGTAGCGCTACGGTTGCACTTTTGCTCGCGGGAATCGTCTCGGCGCCGCTCCTCTTCCGACTGCTCGGCCCGGCCGGGTTCGGCGACTACTCGTTTCTGCTGTCCCTGTTCGCACTCTACATGCTCCTCGTGCAGTCCGGACTCACCGGCGGCGTCCGCGAGTTCCTCGCGAAGAGTCGATCGATGGCCGACTGGAAGTCGTACGTTGTCGGCTACTACCTTCGGCTGGCGGTGTTGTTCGCGCTTGCGGCCGCGGTCGTTACGATCCTCGCCTCGCGGAGCGGCTACGTCGCGGCGCTGTTCGGAGCAGAGTACACGGGCTACGTCTACGGACTGGCGCTGCTCGGCATCGTCGTCCAGCTCCAGACCTACTCGCGCGAGGCGCTCGCCGGACTCGACCTCGAGCGCTACGCCGAACGGCTCGACGTCCTCGACAAGTTCGCTTTCGTCGTCGTCGCGATCCCGCTCGTCGCCCTCGGATTCGGTGTCTCCGGGGCGCTGGTTGGATACGCGGTTGCGAGTCTCGTCTGCGCCGTCGTCGGGCTCGGATTGGTTCACCGGCGCGTGTCGCTCTCGAGCGTGTTTCGGATCCCGCCCCGGAGGTTCCCCCGACGGGAGCTGCTGACGTTCAACTCGAGGAACCTCGTCCTGCTGTTCCTGCTCGCCTCGCTCTATCACGTCGACGTCATCATGCTCCAGCGGTTCCGGGAGAGCGCGGCGGTCGGGAACTACCGGGCGGCGCTGCTCCTGGCGGAGGCCCTCTGGTTCGTCCCGATCGTCATCTGGACGGTGCACGGCCGCTCCACCTCGGAGCTGTGGTCCAGAAACCGGTTCGACGAGATCACGGCCCTGGCGGCGAAGACCACCCGCAACACCCTCCTGCTGACCGCGGTCGCGGCCGTCACCCTCGCCGCGCTCGCCGACGCCGTCGTTCCGCTGTACTTCGGCCCGGACGCGACGCCGGCGATCGAACCGCTGTTGCTCCTGATTCCCGGCGCGCTCGGGTTCGCCCTGGCGCGTCCCGTCCTCGAGATCGCGACGGACGAGGGGTCGCTCCGATACCCGATCGGGGCGACCGCCTGCGCGGCGGGGCTCAACGTCGTGCTCAACGCCCTGTTGATCCCGGGGTACGGCATGCACGGCGCTGCGCTCGCGACGACGATAGGGTACGGGTCGATGTTCGTCTTCCACGTCCTCGCCGCGCGACGGATCGGAGTCGACCCGCTCGCGGGTGCGCGACTGGGACGTGCCGTCGCGGCGACCGCGCTGGCCGCGGTACCGATCTTCGCCCTCGCGACCGTCGTCGTCAACCCCTGGCTGTCGTTGCTTCTCGTGCCGCCGTTCGGGTTGTTCGTCTATCTCGTCTTCGCCGTGCTGACCGGAACGATAGCGCCGGCCGAGCCGTTCGACGCACTCGCCGGGCTTCCGGAGCCGCTCGGCCCTCGGGCCGAGCCGATCCGTCGGCGTCTCGAGGGGGTCAACGGCGATCTAACGGTCGTCGGATGGTTTCAGAGCATGCTCTTTCTGGCCGGTATCACGCTGCTGGTATCGGGGTTACTCCTGGCGACGTTCGGTCCGGACACCGGCGTTCCGGTCTTCGGCTAGTCTGACCGATCTCGCCGACCGCTCGCCGGGACCCGATCGTCGCGCCCGCCTCTCGCCGAGGTAACAACGCGACTTAGTCCGTCGATAATAAAGCGCCGGGGGACCAGTATCGAACGAAATGGCACTGGTTAGCGTCATCGTTCCGACGTACAACCGGGAGGAGACGGTTTCGAGAGCGATCGACAGCGTCCTCGCCCAAACCTACGACGAGCTCGAGGTGGTCGTGGTCGACGACGGATCGACGGACGACACGCGATCGGTCCTCGAATCCTACGACGACGATCGGGTGCGTCCGATCTACCACGAGACGAATCAGGGGGCGAACGTCGCCCGAAACACGGGGATCGAACATGCACGCGGAAAGTACGTCGCCTTCCTCGACTCCGACGACGAGTGGCGACCGGAGAAACTCGAGGCCCAGCTCGACGTCCTCGAGAAGCGATCCGAGGAGTGGGTCGCGGCCTACTGCGGCTTCGCGTTCGAGCTCACCGGTCCGATCGATCGACTTCGCGGGCTGGCGGCCAGCGTCCTCTCCCGTGCGGACGACCGACCGCGGATGGAAGGCGGGACGGAACTCGTCGGCGAAATCCTCGCCGACAACGTTCACACCGGCGCCGGATCCACGCTGATCGTCCGGACCGACGTCGCGCGGGAAGTCGGGGGGTTCGACGAAACGCTCGATCGCTTCCAAGATCCGGAATTCGTGCTGCGAATCCTCGAGGTCGGGAAGCTCGCGTACGTCGACGAACCGCTGGTCGTCCGCGAGGAGACGGGGACGCCGCCGGCGGATACGATCAGACGAGCCGACGAACAGTACCTCTCCCTGTACGCCGAGGACGTCGATCGCTTCGAATCCGAGGGGTACGCGATCCGCTCGAGTCACGAACTCGTCCTGGCGAAGAGTTACTTCAGCGAGGGACGACTGCTTCGAGGGTGGTGGCACCTCGCCCGTGCCAGACCCGAGATTCGTCACGTGCCCGGCGTCGCCTGGTCCGCCGTCTCCGGCGTTCGCCGGCGGCCGACGCCGTTTCTCGTCGCCTGCGTCGGCCTCCTCTTCGCCCTGGTCGGAAGCTGGCTCTGGCGCCGTCCCTAGGCGCGGCGAACCGAAACGCACCCTACTCTTCGATAGCTGTACCGACGATAATTCAGAAGGCCGCCACGTTCTGTGCGTGGACTAGCAAACCAACGGTCGGGGACACCCGTTCAACAAGCGACGCGCCTCGAGGGCGCAATCGGATCGCCCCTTCGCCGATACTCAAAACGAAGAGATGCCGAGCGACGAAACGGCGGCCTCGACGGACGAAGGTCGATCCGGAAGGCGATCAGTGACCGTTTCGGCGCATCGTCCAGAGGTCGTCGAAGTCGATGGTCTCGACGCCGTCGGTGTCGGCGATGTACTGCAGCAGTTCCTCGTAGTCGTCCACGCCCATCGTGTTGTCCAGTTGGAACTGGTGGAAGTTCAGGATCGTACACTGACGGTGTTCGGCCGCGATATCGACGCAGGTCTTCGCGGTGTCGAGATCGTAGCCGATCGTTCGAGGGAGTACCATCGGATCGAACCCGTGGACGCCGGTCAGGTTCGGACTACCCGACTGGTTGAACCCGCCCGCGTAGTAGTAGTTCGTGGCGACATCGAGGACTCGGGCGTCGAAGTCGTTGTGCGGAAAGACGATGTAGTTTCCGCCCTTGAGTTCGCTGTTGACGGCCCAGTTCTTGTCCGTGTTTAGCGTATCCTCGAGTTCCGAGTCGCTGAGTTCCGTAAGCCGCGTGTGGGTCCCGTGGGCGACGATCTGATCGCCGGCTTCCTGACGTTCCTGGAGCTGGTCGATCGTCATGATCCCCTCGCGCTGTCCCCGTACCCACTGGCGGACGACGGACATGACCGCGGTGATGTCGTACTCGTCGTGGAGCGAAGCAGCCGGGTCGTAGAAGTCCTGGTACCCGTCGTCCCAACTGAGAACGACGTATCCCTGATCGGGTTTCTCGTGGGTGCGCAAGTCGTCGACCCACACCTCGGCTTCGGCGCCGGTGTTGTGCACGATGATACGGATCTCCTCGATCGAGTTCTGCTCGACGGGAGTCGTACTCTCGCTGAAGAACCCGGGACAGATCCGGAACCAGCCGACGTTGTCAGTGCCGTGCGTTACCTCCCGAAGCGAGTAGCTCGCGTGTCCGCCGTAGATGTCCCGCAGCTGGATCTCGAGGGCGATATCGGCGGGTGTCGTCGTCCTGACCGCCAGAGACACGTCGAGGTCTTCCATATCGGTCGCCTCGCCCAGATCGGTCGCGACGGCTGCGTTGCCCTCGTTTTCGGCCATGAGCCGAAGGCTCTGGTCGCCCTCGAAGGTGACGTCCTCGTCGACCTCGGCCTGCCCCTGAAGGAGTTCCCAGTCGTCGGCGCTCTCGAAATCGTCGAGCTGGTCGCCGGGCTGTCTGAACTCCTCGCGGCTGTTGTACTCGGTTTCAACGGCAAGTTCCGGCGAGTCGTACTCCTCGGAGTCGCCGTTTCCGCTGCTCTCGTTGCTGCTGTTGCCGCCGTCGCCACCGCTCTCGTTGCCGCCGTTACCGTCTCCGTTATCGGAGAGAACGTCCGTGCACCCGGCCGCGGCCGCGAGGGCCGTCGCGCTAGAGGCTGCGAGGAATCGTCGGCGGGTGTTCCGTCGTTTCGTCATTGGTGGCTTCGGCTAGCGACAGCAGCGGTATTATTATGGAGCCGATAGGGGGGTAGAACCTTCAGGTCGGGTCGTTTATATGGGTGTTAGTGACGGGGAATATTGTTGATAGAGGGCCTCTATCCAGGCAATACCGGTTCTTGTAGGTGTGTTTATTGGTCTCACAGATACGATTCACTTTGTCGCTCTCTTAGTGGAACTATAGTTAATGGTGCCTCGTCTCAAGTGTATTGTAGTCCGACGCGTGCGTGACGTTCGGTCGAGTCAACTCGCGAGTAGCCCCTCGATCGGAGTCCCACGCCGCGAACCGCAGCGAGATGGTCTCGAGATGAATACGGAACTCTTCGGCGTCTTTGGCGGTACAGAAGCGTTTACCCGGTTTCGGTCGATGGACGAGTTCGACGACGTCGTCGTCGGACCGTCCATAACCGTCGGGATCAGAGACTTCGGTCTCGGCACGCCCGGCTGGAGCGCAAGCTACGAAGGGGATACCGGCTGCTGTGTCATCTGGGGGGAAGTGTACGTTCCCGGTCGAGAGACGAACGCCGCTCGTTGGTTCCTTGACGCCTACGAGCGCAACGGTACCGAGGCGCTGGCCGAGCTCAACGGATCCTACCTCGTGGTCCTCGATACCGGAGACGAGGCTTTCGCCGCGACCGACATGGTCCGTTCCCGCGAGTGTTTCTACACCGACGAACCGGGGGTTCGCGTGTTCGGAACCGACTCCGCGACGGTCGCGGAGACGATTTCCGCCCCCTCGTTTCGCCGGGACGGCATTCTCGAGTTCCTTCATCTGGGCGTTACGCTCGGCGAGAAAACGAGTATCGAACAGCTTTCCAGGCTCCCGATCGATAGCCAACTTCGGGCGTCGTCGGTGACGGAACTCGAGCGGTTCGTCTACAATAGCAGCGAATTCGACTACGCGGGTACGCTCGCGGATCGGCTCGAACGGGCGATCGATCGCCGATCGGTTCTCCCCGGGCGGAAGGGACTACTGCTCTCCGCGGGGTACGACTCTCGGACCTTGCTCTCTCAGCTTCCCGCGATCGAGCACTGTTATACGGTCGGCAACTCGACAGCTCAGGAGGTCGTCGGTGCGAAGCGACTCGCGGCCCAGTACGGCGCCGATCACACGGCGTTCGGTCCCGACGAGCGGTATCTCTACGCCGACGAGTCGAAGGTTCGGTACTCTCAGGGGGTCAAGGAGTCGCTTCACATCCACCACGCCGGGTACACCGACGAAATCGACGTCGACACGATCTACCACGGTCTTCTGTGCGACACCTTCTTCCGCGGTCACTTCACCGCACACGTCGACCTCGAGGTGTTCGGCAAGCGAGTCCCGTTCGAACGGCTCGACCCGGATCCTGATCCGATCGACGTCCTTCTCTCACGGTTCGGCTACACTCGGTCGGCGAGCCAGGATCTCGCAGAACGAACGGCCTTCGACGTCGATCCCGAATCGTTCGTCAGACAGGCCGTCAGAGACGAGTTCGAAGCCGTACTCGACCGGTCCGATTCGATTCAGAACGCGATCAACTGCTGTGGAATCGCCAACCAGCCGTCGATGCCGTTCCACACCCACCTCGCCGACAACTTCTTCGCGTCGTTTCTGGCGACCGACACGGAACTGCTCGACTGGCACCTTCGTGCGCCTCCGTCGAAGCGGTCCACCGATACGTTCCTCGAGGCGTGTAAGCAAATCGACCCGGAAATGCTCCGACACCGACCGCCGGACCGACCGCACAACGTAACGCTGTTCAACGAGATGGAGCGGTTCGTCCGGCGCAAGACTCCGTTTTTCGACTCCTTCGAATCGCCCTGGCCGGATCGGAAGCAGCTCTTTACCCGTTACAACTTTGATCAACGACTGTTGCCGGAACTCGAACACGTCCACGACCTGCCCGCGAGGCACAAGCTTCGTCTTAATGACTTTCTGGGTTGGGTCGAGAGCTGGGACGGCCACGCCGACCAGCATCTAGAGTGGATCGGACGTAATTCCACTTTCGCCCGATAGTTCTTCTCGTAATAGGGGTTTTTCGCACACTGTAAAATGTTTATCCTCGGTTTGAACGCGTGAACAAACGCCCGCAACGAATTTATCACGTGCTATCGAGAGCATATTTATAGTACCAGACGTGTGTGATTGGCAATATGCGTCTGACGCCGTTTGGAAAGACCTCCTCTTCGGACTCGAGTGGCGACGAGTCCACCGTTCAAGCGTCGACGTCTGTTAGAGTGCTCGAGTACGACGAATCGTCGATCGTCTCCGATGACCGTGAGACGAAGACGACCGGAACACCGCACGAGCTCGAATGGAACGTCGTCTCTCTCCTCGAATCGCGCAACGGACCCGTAACGATCGACGAAATCGCCGACCAGCTCTACGACGCCGGCAAAGGCGACGACGTTGAGGCCTGGGGTAACGTTCACGAACGTCTTTCACAGACTGACCTCCCCACTCTCGACGCGTCAGGAGTGATCGAGTTCCGTCCCGAACGCGGAACCGTCTCCCTGCCCGACGATCACTCCGATAGCCGCCGGAACTACCTGCTCGCGTTCGTCCTCGCGGCGTCGTTAGCGCTGATTCTCGCGCCGCTGGCCTTCGAGATTACGGCGGCCGTTTCGCTCGTTGGCTTCGTCGCTGCTTGCCTCGGCATCGTCGCTACGAACGACTAGCACCCGGTGTGGTCTCTCACCTGACGTACTGACCGATCGTCAGCGTCGTAAACATCAACAGGATCAGCGCGCTCAGTCCGATTCCCGTAATGACGGAAAACAGCGGTAGTTCGAAGAACGCTCCCAGGAGCAAGACTGCACCGGTGCCCGCAGCCCCGATATAGTAATCGTCCCAATCCGCTCCCTTCGTTCCAGCGTCGTTGCTCGTACTGTTGTTCGAATCCGCGTTGAGGTAGTAATCGAGCTGACGTGCGAGCGGTCGCCGTTCGACGACGCCGCGGTTCTGCTGGTAGTCGATGATGCCGGCCTTGTCCAGCTTCGGAAGATGCGACTGGTAGAGCGGGATGTAGACGCGCTGTCGCTGATCGGAAGTCAATTCCTCGACCGTGGTATCGTTTTCCCAGGCCGCCACCTGCTCGGCGACGTCGCGCATCCGTACGGACTCGTCCGTGCCCTGTAAGTACTCCAGCACCATTCGACGGCGCTCGTTCTGAAGAATATGAAATATCTCGTCGACCGGGAGTTCGTCGTTGTCAGATGCGATCTCGTCGTCCCGGTTCTCACCCCTGTTTTCACCCGCCGTAACGGTCTCTGTGGAACTCATCGAGTTGCTCGATCGCACTCACGGACCGGTATTAAAGACTGAAAATCGTCCACAGATGAACGGTTTGACTTCGGTGAAATCCGTACTAACCTACCCGTTCAGACAGTTTCAAATATCGTATTGTGGTGAGAGAGCGATCTAGAAGACTATTTTCTACATTTTCATATAGGGAGAATAATGTGACTATGATAACTATCGATACGGTTATTTTCGATATAGAACGTTCTGCTATTCGGAACGAACGCCGAATATCGACCATCTCTCTTCGAACGGCCCGGCCGGTCGGCGCGTATCCAGCACCGTTCACCCGGTAGCGAGTCGAACGGCGATCCGAAGCCCGACGCCGCGAGCGACCGTTATATGACCGATAACTAAACGCTCGAGATTCGACTCTCCAGTAATGAGTGACTCCGACTGGTGGTTTTTCGATCTGACGCTCGTTATCGCAGTTACCGGGTTCGTCACGTTCGGATTATTTACTTCCATTTCCGGTCCGATTCGAATCCTTCTGGGACTTCCACTGTTACTCTTTCTTCCCGGCTACGCGTTCGTTTCAGTGTTGTACCCGGATGCACCGGAAACCGAGTATCAGGCGTTCGACGACGAGAGCCCTGGATCCGAGCGATCCGTGCTGAACAACGGTGGGCTCCAACCGACCGAGCGGTTCGCCCTCTCGGTCGTCGCAAGCCTCGCGATCGTTCCGGCAGTAACACTCGTTTCGACGGTAACGCCGTGGGGAATCACGTTACTTCCGATCCTCGCCGGGACGGCGCTCGTAACGCTCGTACTATCTCTCCTCGGAATCGTTCAGCGGTACCGTTGTCCCGTGGAACGTCGGTTTACACCCTCGATATCTGACTCGACGCTGCTGTTTTCTAGTACGGGTGATTCGTTCGGCCGATCCGATCCGAGCGTCAGACCGTACAACATCATGTTTCTGGTCGCGCTGCTCGTGCTGGTCGCTATCGCCGGTTTCGCCGTTGCGAACCCGCCCGAGCACGACAGTTACACCGAGTTCTACCTCGAAACCGAGGAGGTCGACGGCGATACTGAGTACGTCTACAACGAGTCGCTGTCTACCGGTGAGTCCAATTCGGTGACGGCCTACATCGCAAACGAGGAACAGGAGGAGCGGTCCTACACCACCGTGGTGGCGATCCAGGACGTGAGCTACGGAAACGACAGCGCTACCGTCAACGGCCAGGAAGTACTCACAAGCGAATCGGTGACGGTCTCCGACGGCGAGACTCACGAACAAAGCCTCGAGTTCGAACCGGCGTCGATCGGCGAGAATCATCGATTAGTCCTGTTCCTCTACGAAGGCGAGGCGCCGGACGAACCGAACGAGGAGAGTGCCTATCGGACGATTACCCTTCCAGTAACGCTCTCGTAGTACCGAGTCGGGATCCGAGCTTCAGGCCGCTCGGATCAGAAGTCCCCGAACGATTTCGAATTCGACCGCTTCGTAGCTGAACGGGAGGAGATGAAACCCGCTATCTCACCCGGGGGTCGTACTGGCCCGGTCCAAAACGCGGGTCGCCGAGAGAACTGGCGGGCCCGCGAACCTCCCCGCTCGTGGGACCCCGTCTGTAACGGGAACCCGCGACTGAAGTCGTGAAAGGAGCACCGATCAGCTCTCGTCGTTTCTGCGTGCTTTGTGTCCTTCACAATCAGTAGATTCTGGCTGATCGGTTATCGTAGAGTTTCGACTGTTACTGTCCGCCCGAACCGGCGCACGACGCCCCCCAAGGATCGATCCGTCGATCTCGAAGTCTGAGTGCGGGTCGCGACCGTCACGTCTCGGTGATCCTCGTGGCCGACCACCAACGAGTTCGCGGCCGTCCTCGAGGCGGTTTACGGCGCGCTCGAGGTAGATTCGATCCCGAACGGCGTCGGCAGCGTCGCCCGCGTCAGCGGCGAGGACGACCCGTACAGACGGTTCGGTGACGTGGCGAAATATCGAGCGACTCGACGTCGGCGCGCCGAGCGGTCGTTCTCGGGACTCTCATAGCAGCGTCGTTTCACGACCAGTTTGGCATCGATTGCCCCGATCGAGCGACTGCAGGTACCGTCTCGGATCGATCGCGGGCCGTCCTATCGGTCGAGCCGGAAGTTCCGAACCGGATTCGTTCCGGTACGTGTTTCGAGGACGATTTGACGATCACTGCACGCGTTCGGTTCGCGAACTCCGATCCTTTGGATCGAACGCCGACGTCGAGTTCTGCGACGATCGTCGCTCGATGAGCGAGCATGCGTGGCTTTCCGAACTCGATTCGGAGAGCCGCGAACGGAAGTCGAATCGATCCTCTCGTCGGTTCGGAGGCGATTTCGTCCTCCGGAATCGGCGTGGGAGCCGTTCGAACGACCGATCGATCGTCCTCTCGAGGGAAAGGGAACTGCGATCGCGGGGGCCGACGGCGTCGCTGCGGTAGCGATTTCGTCTCCCTCGAGGGACTCGCTTCGATCGATCCGTGGGGACGGATACGAAAAGCTTGACTCGAGGACTTACCCTTGTGCGGGCGAGGGCGTACAGAAGCGCACGTCGCCGTTGTCGTACACGGTCGACTGGGTCGTCCGACAGACGCGTTCCGCGGGCGGATTAGCGATGTACCCTGGCCCGTCTCCGCTGCTGAAGAAGGTCGCATCCTCCGACTGCGCCGTTCGGTAGACGACGTAGTCGTGTTCTACGGACCCGCCTTCGGGGAGGACCGCCGGGCTAACCGACGGGTAGGCCCCGGTTCGATCGAACACGGTCTGATACGGGTGATCGGTGTACAGTCGTTGATCCTGGCGGAGGTCGCTTCCCTCGGGAGACCCGGTCATTTCACCGATCGTGTCCACCGCCGCGAGTTCGGACTGTTCGTAAGCCAACTGCTCGTGCTGGTTCGAGAACACCGGGTTGTCGGGATTGCTCTCCGCGGCGAGCATCATTCCGCCCGGATACAGCAAAACGATGACCAGGAGGACGGCGACGACCGGAGCCGGCGAGAGGTTGCGACTGAGCGTCCGGAGCCCGATCGCGCCGACGATCGCCATCAGCACGTAGAGGAAGGCGAACCATCGCGTCGGAACGAAGTTTCGGATTCCGAACATCGGGAGTCCGAGGACGAAAAACAGCATGATCCCGATTCCGAGCACCAGGGTGAACACCGACTGTTCGGCGCGTCGGCGGTGGACGACGTACAGACAGCCGACGAGCGTAATCCCGAGGAGCAGGAGGAATCCGATCTCGTTGACGTAGGGAACGATCTGATCGAGTAGCGTCGTTCCCGTGTCGGGGACGGCGGCTTCTTCGCTACCCGATGCGCCGGGCGATGCGAGGTTCAGGAACCCGGCGCTCTCTTCGAGGGTTTCGCCGAACCACTCGAGTACCGTTCCCAGGAACGAGTCACCCCGGAACGGCGTCAGCGACCAGACGAAGATCGAGAGCCCGAAGTTGAACACGAGGAGGCCGATCAGGTTGACCGGTTTCTTCGTTCGAAACACGCTCGTATCGAGTCTCGTGAGCCCCAACGGCCCGGCCATGAAGACGACCTGCGCGAGAAACGCGGCGCCGAGCAGGACCAGGACGATAAACGTCGACACCTGGTGTGTCAGGATAACCGCGATCGAGAGAAAGACGAGAAACGTGAAGTCGCGACCGGTGTACTCGATCCGCATCACCCGGATCAGCGCGTAGACGATCGCGATGAAGAAGACGAGTCCCATGCTGGTCGGAATCAGGTGGACGCCCCACATGACGGTGTAGCTGGCGACCGAGAACAGCGCCGCGGCGAACGTCGCCCACCGCGACGGAACGAGCAGGTTCGCTCCGGCGTAGACCCCCAGAATCGAGAGCGGCATCACGACGCCCACCGATAGGTAGACTCCCGTTCGAAGCGAGGCGTCGTAGACCAGCGAGGAGGCGACGACGAACAGGTGGAAAAACGGCGAGGCGAAGTGTTTGTTGTCGCCGATCGCTCCCAGTGACTGTTCGAGATAGATCGACCGGGAGAGATCGGTGATGTGCGTCCAGATGTCGATTCCGATGTACCCCGGGGTCGCGTACAGCGCGGCGAATCGGAACACGAACGCGAACGCTACGATCTGAAACAGGAGCAGGCCGCGGTGAAAGTCTCGGTCGCTCGTGAACAGGATCTGTCCGAACAGCAGGGATCCGACCGCACCCGCAATCACGAAAAACAGCGGCGTGCGAGCGCCCTGCAGGATCGTTACGAGGACCATGATCGCCATTCCGACCGTGACCACGCTCGGTAACACCCTCGCCGCCGGCGTCGACAGCGTCGGCAACGTCCGCTCGTCCTCGTTCTGGTGAACGGCGAGCAGGTACAGAATACAGCCGAGCCCGACGACGATCGGGATCGTGTTGATATATATCTGGGAGGCGAAAAATCGGAGCGGAAACAGCAACAGCGCGACCAACAGCCCGGCGATGGCCGCCGCCGTATCCAGCCGCAGCGGCCGCACGTTCGACAGCGATAACCTAGATGCCATGGTACGTTCCCTCCCTCTCTTCGGTCTGTTCGGGTGACAATTCCGTCGTATCGCGTCCCCGTTGCTCGAGGACGGTCCGATAGCACTCGATGAGGCGATCGCCCATCGATTCGAGGCTCAGGCCGTCGATCGCCTCGCGGCCGTTCGATCGACGAGAGCCCGCGAGAACGGACTCGAGTCCGGCCGCCAGCTCTCTGTCGTCGTCGCTGACGACGCAGTTGTCCACTTCGCCGACGGTTTCCCGGACGAAGCCGACGTCGGTCGAGACGACGGGAACGTTACAGGCCGCGGCCTCCTTGACTGCCATCGGTCCCGCCTCGCGCTTCGAGGTTACGAGGAGGAGATCGCTCGCGTTCATGTAGTACGGCATCTCTTCGTAGGGAACGCCCTCGATCGTCCGAACGTCCAGCTCCGCGTCCGCAAGATCCGCGATCCGCTCGGCTCGGGGGTAGTCCTTTTCGTCCCTGTCGGGATCGTACGGGAACAGCGCGATCCGTTCGTCGGCGTCCCAGCCGACGCGCTCGCGAGCGTCCCGACGAGGGATCGGCCTGAACAGGTCCGTGTCGATACCGAACGGGATCTCGAGGTGATCGACGTCGAGCTCGCGGGACATCGCCGGGCTGGGAACGATCGCCGCGTCGGCGAACCGGGCGCCGTACCGGCTGATCGTCTCGAGCCAGCCCATGTCGCTCATCAGATCCGTTCCCCAGAGACTCATCACCACCGGGCGCGTCGGCTGGGCGAGCGCGAACGGCGCGACGAGTCCGTAGTGTCCGTGCACCAGATCGTAGTCGCCCGTTCGAACGTGGGAGAGCACCTGCGGGTAGAACCGAAGGTAGTCCGTCGGGGTCCGGGGCGAGTCGGCGGTGTACTCGCCCGGGACGCCGATAACGGTACAGTCGACACCACGGTCCTCGAGGACGGATATCTGCTGTTCGAAGAACGAACGCGTGGTGGTGATGAGGTGTAGTACGTGCATGTCGTGTCAGTCAGCGTTTGCGGCAAGCGCGGAACGATCCGGGTCGATCCCCGCGACGGTCTCGAGCTCCCGGACGATGACGTCGGTGACGTCGATTCGGTCGGCCAGGAGCCGTTCCCGCCGTCGATTCCAGGTCCCGTCGTCGCCGGCCTCGATGATCGAAACGGCCTTTTCCAAGGAGCGGACGTGTCGATCATCGCCGTTGAAGTTGAAGACGAGACCGTACTCCTCCTCGAGTTCCCGCATGTAGCCGAGCGAGAGCGAGTTCACGTAGACCGCCGGGGTGCCAAGCACCGCCGCTTCGGCGGCCATCGTCGCACCCTCGCCGACGAAACAGTCCGCGTAGGCCAACAGGTGGTGCATCTGCTCCGGCGACGTCGTGGTGCGGTTGGATTCGAGCGCCTCCGGCAGCGGAACCTCCGAGGTGATCAGGACGGTCGCTCCGGCATCCTCGAGGCGCCGGACGGCCTCGATCGGATCGTCGAAGCCGCCCTGTCCCATATCGTGCGAGGAGTCCCAGCTGCTTAGACGCATTACGACGAAGGTGTCGTCGGGCTCCAGCCCAGCAGCCTCGAGTACCGACGGATCGGGTTCGAACCGATCGGGGTGGAGGTACGCCAGTTCGTGGTAGCCGGGGTACTCGATTTTCTTCGAGCCGACATCACCGTCGTAACACTCGGGGGTACAGACGGTGTCGGCGAACGGGTACGCGAGCATCTTGATCAGCGTGGCGTGCTCGGTGTCGTAGAAGACGACGCTTTTGGCGCCCACGAGTTTCGCCACGTGGGTCGCTGCGGGGCCGCCGATAGCGGTTATGACGTCCGGCTTGATTCGGCGGGCTCGCGCCAGTAGTCGCGCCTCGTAGGTCGCCTGTACCGCCGCCAGCGAGAGCAGCGAGTTCGACTCGCCGGCCAGAATCTCGTGGTCGATCTCGTAGCGATCGAGGAGCTCCGAGACGACTTCGTTCTCGCGCGCGAAGACGAAGACGTCGTGTCCGTCCGCCTCGAGTTCCGCGATAGCGTGTTTGAAGAAGTGGACGTGGGCCGGGTGCTGGATCGTTACGATGACGCGCATCTATCGTCGCACCCCGTTCTCCGCGTTGTTGACGGCGTCGATTCCCATCGCGATCAGGAACGCGACCGCGCTCGTCGCGAACGCGGAGGCGATTCCGGACAGATCACGCGCCGAGGCCTCGCCCTTCAGGAGGGACGATCCGATACCAATCGCGGAGGTCAGTGCGCCCGCCAGAGACACGAGTCCGGCTACGTAACCGATCGCGGCCGGGTCGAGTCGATCGTCGGAAAGTTGTGTGTACATTCGTCGAAGGAATCCTCTGAGGAGGGTTACGGACGTAACGGGGACGAACCGCCTGTACTCGATGGTCGACTCCTCGTCGTCGTACATCGCGGGCATGGAGACGTCGGCGACGCGCATGTCGGCGATATTCAGCCTCACGAGCAGGTCGTTCGGGTACTCGTGGTCGGCGGGGAGCGACTCGATGTCGACCGCCGACAGCGCCTCCTGGGAAATCGCGGTGTACCCGTTCTGTGGATCCTGAAGCGTCCAGTATCCGCTCGCGATCTTCGTTAGTTGGGTCAACAGCCAGTTTCCGAACAGGCGAAACGGCGGCATCTCCTGTCGACTCTCCCGATCGCCCAGACGGTTCCCCTTCGCGTAATCGGCGACGTCCTCGACGATCGGCTCGAGGAGACGCGGAAGCTGTTCGGGATCCATCTGTCCGTCGGCGTCCATCGTGGCCACGATATCCATCCCGTCTTTGCGCCCGCGGACGTATCCCGTCCTGAGCGCCCCGCCGGCGCCTTGATTTTCCTCGTGACGGATCGGGACGATCTCCGTTTCGCCGACCCGTCCCCCGTCAGCTACCGATGCTCGAATTTCGGGTCCGAACTCGCCTTCGGAATCGAGGGGTTCGTCGTCGGTCACCCGTCGCGAGGCCGCCGCGCACTCCCGGATGATCTCCCAGGTGTCGTCGGTCGATCGGTCGTCGACGGCGTAGATCCGATCGACGAACTCCGGCACCGTCGCGAGAACCTCTCCGACGTGAGATTCCTCGTTGTACGCCGGTACGATGACACCGACCGTGTGACCGCGGTACATTATACCCTCCGGTAGACGAACCCGTGATCGGTCGCATCGTCGGCATCGAACGCCCCCGCGATGTCGATCAGCGCGGGATCGTCGCCCAGCGCCGTCGCCACGTTCCCGAGATCGAGATCGTCGAACTCCGCGTGCGGCGTCGCCAGTATGACGCCGTCGAAGTCGGCGAACGAAAGTGACTCCTGTACGTCGATCCCGAACGTCCGCTCGACCGCGTCGTCGTCGGCGTGTGGATCGTAGCCGACCACGTCGATACCGTACTGGTGAAGCCGATCGATGACGTTCGAAACCTTCGAACTCCGGATGTCACCGACGTTCGGCTTGTAGGATACCCCGAGCACGAGTACTCGGCTCTCACAGAGGGTCTTATGTCCGTCGTTGAGCGCTTTGATCGTCAGCTCGGCGACGTGGTCCGGCATCGACTCGTTGACGTCTCGGCTCGTGAGGATCAACTCCGGGTCGGCGCCGGACTCTTTCGCCCGGTGGGCGAAGAAGTACGGATCGACCGGGATGCAGTGGCCCCCGACCAGCCCCGGCCGGTAGTCGTGAAAGTTCCACTTCGTGCCCGCGGCCTCGAGGACGTCGTGCGTGTCGATATCCATCTTCTCGAGGGCCATCGAGAGCTCGTTCATCAGCGCGATATTGACGTCGCGCTGGACGTTCTCGACGACCTTGCACGCCTCGGCGACCTCGATCGACGGCGCGCGGTGCACGCCCGCGTCGACGACCGACTCGTACAGCGCCGCGACGTTCTCGAGGACGTCGTCGTTCTGCCCGCCGACCACTTTGACGACGCTGTCGAGCGAGTGCTCGCCGTCGCCCGGCGTCGCCCGCTCCGGCGAGTACGCGACGAAGAAGTCCTCGCCGGCCTCGAGACCGGACGCGTCCTCGATCGCCGGTGCGAACTCCTCGCGCGTGACCCCCGGATACACCGTCGACTCGAGGACCACCGTCGTGTCGCGCGTCAGGTGTTCTCCGACGGTTTCGGCGGCGCTTTCGATGAACGCGAGGTTCGGCCGCTCGTCCTCGACGGGCGTGGGAACCGTCACGAGCACGTAATCGGCATCGCGTACCGCCGCCGCGTCAGTCGTGTATGTGATATCTCCGTCGAGAACGGCCGAGTCCGAGAGATCCCCGGTCGTGTCGACCCCGTTCTGCAGCGTTTCGACCTTCGAATCGTCGACGTCGAAGCCGATCACGCGGTAATCAGCCTGCGCGAATCCGACCGCGAGCGGGAGTCCGACGTAACCGAGACCGACGACGCAGACCGTCGTATTTCGAAGGCGCTCCTCGGTCAGCTGTTCGGCCCGCTCATCGCTCTCCGGTCCGTCAGTTCGTCTCTCAGTATCGCTGAGTGGTGGGGTCATGGTGGTGTATCACGTACCCGACGCCCGACAACGCGCGCCGGAACATGCGCCGGCCGCCCTCGAGACGGCCGGCACGCCTCGTCCGAACGGAGACAACCGCATCGGTTTACTATATAGCCGATAAACGGCCCCATCACGCGCCGTTCGGATTCGTCAACAGTGTCGTTGGCTCTCAACCCTCGTTCAGCCTTGGTTTCTGCTCTCAGTCCGTGAGATCTTATTTCGCTGTTAAGCGAATCTGTTTGACCACATAATGAAGTTGGATGTCATATTGTGTGCTAATACGACCGATGTGAATATGTTCTCTCACGTTCGGTCAGACCCGAATCTAGCAACCATGGAGTTCAGAACGATCGATACCGTATCCGAATCCGTCTCCAGCGACGTACTGGTTACCGTCGGCGACGTATCTACAGCCGCGTCGGTTCCGTTGCCTGACGGCGCAATAGTGAATTCAACGGCGACGTCTTTCGCTGTCGTCGCTCAACTCGGTCAGCTTATCGGTGAAACGCCACTCTGGGAACTCGTCTTGGTCGCTGCCGCGGTGGTGATCATCGGCGTCCTTATCGGCGCTCGCCTCATCGAGGCGCTCTCGAATCGCGACGTGACGTTCGATCCGTCGGCGGTATTTGCTACGGAGGGCGACGACGAACGCGACGACGAAGCGTCGACGGATGACCCGACCCACACCTACAAAAGGTACATTTCGCCGGAGACGCCGGACGAACTACTGAGCGACAGGGGACAGATCATCCGGATACTTGTCGAAAACGACGGACGAACGTATCAGTATCGGATCGTCGAAGAAACCGGCTGGTCGAAATCGAAGGTCAGCCGCCTCCTCTCGGAGATGCACGACCGGGGTGAGATCGGAAAGGTCTCGGTCGGCCGGGAGAACGCGATCGTTCTCGCCGACCACGGCCCCGACGAATCTTCGGGTGCCGATGAGTCGTCCGTCACCGTAACCAACTCGCCGCAGTAATCGCGCTGAACGTCGCTGGCTGTCTTCTCTTTTCCCGTACGGCGCGCTACTGGTATCGAGCCGTACGGGTACGGCCCCCGCTACCGGGTACGGGTTGCCATCGTGCACGCTATGGCGGTTAGTGGTCGACGGGTTGCCATCGTGCACGCTATGGCGGTTAGTGGTCGAATAAAGACGCGTCGTGCGTCTGCAACAGAACGTGGTCCCTCGATCACGATAGACCGCCGATCGTCATCGCTCGTCGACGGCACCTCTCCGGAACAATGAACGTGGGTTCTGGTTACACAAATATGTATCTATACTAACTATATATGGTGGAATAGTGGAACGGATCGTCCGTTTCTCGTTATTCGACCCATAGTAATGGGCCATGTGGGTTACGTATCCTGTAACGCCGGGTCGACGTTTAGGGACGAAAGACCCGGAAGAAGGAGATCTATGACACGTTACAGGACTGCGCGCCGCACTGGCGTACCGACCCGACGGTTGACCGATCCGACCCGCTCTATTTGTGCGCTCTCCGCACTCGATCCGGCGGAGGTGTTCGGCTGATGTGCGGAATTATCGCTCGCATCGGTACCGACGACGCCGCCGATACGTTGCTGACGGGACTCGAGAATCTCGAGTACCGCGGCTACGATTCGGCTGGGATCGCGGTACAAAACGGTTCGGGCGTAAAGGTACACAAGACGTCCGGCGAAGTATCGGACCTCAAATCGAAGCTCAACTACCTTCCGACCGGAAACGTCGGGATCGGTCACACCCGCTGGAGTACCCACGGTCCGCCAACCGAGGAGAACGCCCACCCTCACACGGACTCCGCCGAGGATATCGCCGTCGTCCACAACGGCGTCATCGACAACTACGTGGAGCTCCGAACGGAGCTGGCCGAGAAAGGACACGTCTTCCAGAGCGATACTGATACCGAGGTCATCCCGCATCTCATCAACGAGTACCGCGACGAGCTGTCGACCGAGGCCGCGGTTCGCAAGGCGGTCGAAACCCTCGAGGGGAGCTACGCGATCGCGGCGATCGTCGAGGACGAGGATCGGGTCTACGCGGCCCGAAAGGGGTCCCCGCTGGTGCTCGGTCTCGGAGCCGACGACTGGTTCCTCGCCAGCGACGTCCCCGCGTTCCTCGATTACACCGACGAGGTCATCTACCTCGAGGACGGTGACGTCGTCGTTCTCGAACCCGACTCGTACGCGATTACCGACCTGGCCGGCGAGCCGGTACACCGAGAGATCGATACGGTCGACTGGGATCCCGAAGACGCCGGCAAGGGCGAGTTCGACCACTACATGAAAAAGGAGATCCACAGCCAGCCGACCGCTCTCTCGAACACGATCGAGGGCCGCGTCGAGGACGGCGAGGTTTCCCTCGAGGCGCTGCCGGCCGGCTCCTTTACCGACATCGAGGAGGTCCAGTTCGTCGCCTGCGGCACGTCCTATCACGCCGCGGTGTACGGTGCCCAACTGCTGAAATCGGCCGGCGTTCGCGCCGACGTGATCCGTGCGAGCGAGTACGAGTCCGTCGCCGGTCCGGTCGACGAGACGACGCTGACCGTCGCCGTTACTCAGAGCGGCGAAACCGCCGACACGCTGAGTGCCGTCCGCGAAGCGGCCGATCGCGGTGCGCGAACGCTCGCGGTTACCAACGTCGTCGGTTCGACGGCTGCCCGCGAAGCGGACGACGCAGTGTACATTCGAGCCGGCCCGGAGGTCGGCGTCGCCGCGACGAAGACGTTCTCGTCGCAGGCCGTAACGCTCGCGCTGGTCGGACAGCGAATCGTCGCGGACGTTCCCGCTGCCGACCACCCCGACGACGCCGAAGCGATGCTCGAGAGCCTCGCCGACCTCCCCGAGCAGGTCGAGTCGATCCTCGAGACGACCGACGCCGAACGACTGGCCAAACGATACATCGACAGCCAGTCGTTTTTCTTCATCGGTAACGGCCTCGGCCACCCGGTCGCTCTCGAGGGCGCGCTGAAATTCAAGGAGATCACCTACGAGCACGCCGAAGGATTCGCCTCCGGCCAGCTCAAGCACGGTCCGCTCGCGCTCGTGACCGAGCAGACGCCGGTCTTCGCCGTTTGCACCGGCGGCGACGATGGAAAGACGAAGACGAACGCGATCGAGGCCCAGACACGAGGGGCACCGATCGTTTCGGTCTCGCCGGACGACCATCCCGTCGTCGACGCTGCCGACGCCCACCTCTCCGTTCCGGACACCCATCCCGTCTGGACCGGGTTACTGGCGAACGTTCAGTTGCAACTCGTCTCGTACTACGCCGCCGATCTGCTCGATCGGCCGATCGACAAACCCCGAAATCTGGCAAAGAGCGTCACGGTCGAGTGACGGTCCGATAGATCCCTTCGGCGCACCCCAGTCCCTTCTCTCGTCGCTCCCTCCACTCGAGTCGAATCCGACTCTTCGGAGCAGTGTGTCGATCCGTTCTTTCGACCCCCGAGTCCCGTTCGTCGTCGGTCAACGTGAAGGCGGATGGGCTCGTACGCCGAAGCGCGAGCATCCGGATCCGTTACGACGGCCACTCCGGCGCACCGACATCGTATCCGGGTCGCGTTCTCGATGCAGGTCGTTCGTCGGCACACTCCGACGGCGAACGCGGGTCGTTCGAGCGATTAGAGATTCGTCGTTCCGTCGCGATGCGGGTTGTCGATGCCGTATCTCGCAACGCGTGCTCACCGATCGGTCTCGAAACTACCGATAGGGACACGTTTCGAACCACGGCCACTGTCGTCACTACGTATTGCTACCGACGCCAACGAACACGGTTCGTTACAGGGACCGTCCTGAACGCGTAATCCGGGATACAACTCGAGGAGTCCTCGGCCTGAACGATCGTAGCGGAAACGTCCGACAGCGCCAAGAACATTCGACCGACCCGCAGTTACACGGATTCAGCGCGAAAGCCCACGACCTCAGTCGTGGGAGGAGGTCAGAAAGGGAACGGCTACGATGTCGAATTATTCGAACCAGGTGTCGTCATCGCCGTCATCACTGTCGGAATCGTTGTCGGTGTCGGTATCGCCGTCGGTGCCGTTGTCGCCGTCGTCACTGTCAGTGTCGTTATCGCTGTCAGTGTCGTTGTCGCTGTCAGTGCCGTTGTCGCTGTCAGTGCCGTTGTCGCTGTCAGTGCCGTTGTCGCTGTCAGTGCCGTTGTCGGTGTCGGTATCGCCGCTCTCGGAGTCGTTATCTCCGTCGCCAAACGGTGAGCTATCGCCGTTACCACCGTCGCTATCATCGGCACCGTTACCGGTGTCGTCAGCGCCGTTACCGGTGTCGTCAGCGCCGTTACCGGTGTCGTCAGCGCCGTTACCGGTGTCGTCAGCGCCGTTGCCGGAGTCAGCTGTGGAGTCTTCCCCGCTGTCGGTATCAGCGCTTCCGTCGCTGTCGCTCTCGTCCGTCCCGTTGTTTCCTCCGTCGTCGGTCTCTCCACTACCCTCCGTGTTCGGCTCGTTGGGGTTCGTCTCCCCGTCGATCTCGTCGTCGTCGGTGCCAGTGATCGTGTCGTCGATACCCGACCCGCTTGCGGCGAGTGCGATCCCCGCGACGAGAAAACCGATTCCGGCGACGATCAACAGGAGCTGGGCGCCGGTCGAGACCGACCGTACGTTCTGTTGTGGGCTCGAGTGACTCATACTGAGAGCGTCGATAACTGCGCTGTTGAGGTCCGGTACACCTGTCCTATCCGATACGCCGATGTCGTGAAACCCGGCGTCTCGCGAGCGACGCGGGACCGGTCGAATCGACGATCGGTCGACGCGGCTCGCTTCGCGCCGTGGCTCGTCGGATGCGCCCCCAGAGGGAGACTACAGTGGCGCTCGGCTCGGTCTCGCGCGTGCCACGACGAGATACCTGTTCCCATTGGTTGCTATTCGTAACGTATGACGCTTCATTATACGGCCGTTAAACGAACCGTCTATCTCTCCGGATCGATCGACTCTTCGCGATCAGCGGACGAGATCCGGACTTCCGGACGGTCCGTTTGCGGACTCGATCCGCTTTCGCTTCCCTCGCAAACAACTAAGTAACTACGACAGCGTGGTGAAAGTGATGGCAGACGACCCCGAAGAGGGGATGTTGTCGTGGGACGAGTCCGTGTTCAGAAACGAGCACGTCTTCGAGATCGACTACGTTCCCGAGACGTTCAAACACCGCGAAACGCAGACACAAAACCTCACGTACGCGTTGCGACCGGCGGTTCGCGGCTCCCGTCCGTTGAACGTCATGGTTCGGGGTCCACCGGGAACGGGGAAGACGACGGCGATCCAGAAGCTGTTCGACAAGGTTGGGACCCAGACCAGCGACGTACGGACGATCCGCGTCAACTGCCAGGTTAACTCGACACGGTACTCGGTGTTCTCGCGACTGTTCGAGGGAACGTTCGACTACGAGCCCCCGTCTTCGGGGATCTCGTTCAAGAAGCTCTTCGGCCAGATCGCCGAGAAGCTCGTCGAGGAGGACCGCGTCATGATCGTCGCGCTCGACGACGTCAACTACCTCTTCTACGAAAACGAGGCCTCCGATACGCTGTACTCGCTGTTGCGTGCCCACGAAGAGTATCCCGGTGCGAAGATCGGCGTCGTCGTCGTCTCCTCCGACCCCACGCTCGAGGTCATCGACGAACTCGACTCACGGGTTCAAAGTGTCTTTCGGCCCGAAGAGGTGTACTTCCCGGTCTACGACCAGCCCGAGATCGTCGACATTCTCGACGAACGAGTGCGGCGCGGGTTCCGCGACGGAGTCATCTCGCGCGATACCCTCGAGCGCGTCGCCGATCGCACCGCCGAGGGCGGCGATCTTCGGGTCGGGATCGACCTGCTGCGGCGCGCAGGACTCAACGCCGAGATGCGTGGCAGTCGAACCGTCGAGCTGGAAGACGTCGAGGAGGCCTACGAGAAGTCGAAGTACATCAACCTCTCCCGGAGCCTCTCCGGCCTGTCGGATACCGAGCGGGCGTTGCTCGAGGTCATCGCCACCAATGACGGCGGACGGGCTGGCGAGATCTACGAGCGCTTCCACGAGGAGACCGACCTCGGCTACACCCGCTACTCCGAGATCGTAAACAAGCTCGATCAGCTCGGGCTGATCGACGCCGATTACGCCGATATCGAGGGGCGAGGGCGATCGCGGTCGCTGTCGCTGTCCTACGAGAAAGACGCCGTCCTGGATCGCCTCGAGTGAGCGACGATCCGCGCCCGTCGCGTCAGCTGCCGGCCTGCCGTTTAACTCCGCCGTCGCGGTCCCGTGTGTATGGGACCGCTCCTGATCGACGGCTCGTACGGATACGCCGGTCGTCCGGTCGCCGAGGACGCGATCGACCGCGGGCTAGATCCGGTTCTCGCCGGCCGCGATCGGGACCAGCTGCGCGAACAGGTTGCCGCCCTCGAGCAGCCGGGCCGACGGTTCTCGCTCGAGGACCCGGACGTCGTCGCCGCGGCCCTCGAGGACGTCGACTGCGCATCAAACTGCGCCGGACCGTTCTCGAACACGGCCGAGCCGCTGGTCGAGGGCTGTCTGCGTAGCGGCACGGAGTACGTCGACATCGCCGGCGAGATTCCGGTCATCGAGTCGATCCAGGACCGCGACGACGAGGCGACCGCCGTGGTCGAGACGGTCCTCGAGGCCGTCGACGAGAGCGAGCGCGCCGCCGTCGTCGACCAGTTCGAACACTACGGGTTCGAGGACCTGCTCGGCGGGATCGACACCGACGTCACGGACCGAACGCCGCGAGAACAGTAGGTCAGGCCTGGTCGATCCCTTCCCGGTACTCCTCGGCGGTCTCGAGGGCACTGTCGAGGTGGTCTTTCGTATCGTTCTCGGCGCGATCGCTGAGCTGTCGCATCCCGTTCAGGTGCTCGTCCATGAGCGCGTGATCCGGGTTCTGATCGCCGACGGTGTAGTCTTCGAAGGCGTCGACGTGCTCGTGGATGTCGTCTCGGAGGCCGTCGTCGTCGGTCACTTTCGCTGCCTGCTCCAGTTCGTCGCGTACCTGCTTCAGTTCCTGAGCCATATTCGACGCCACGACGAGCCGACCCATAACGGTTGGCCAGACACCCGCCCCGCTATGAAGGGCGGGCGACGGTCGAGCGCGCTCGGCGCACCGGGCGGTACCGTTTCGCTGGTAGGAAGTCCGTACACCGAACGGTTCCAGAGGCAACGACGGGAGAATCACGGCTACTGACTGTCGGAGTTTTGTGCCGGAAGTACCCATTCACGGTTGCAATGTCCGAATCAGTATCACGACGTACGGCCCTGAAAGCGGTCGGTGTAGCGGGTGGGTTGAGCATCGCCAGCGGCGCTGTCTTCGCGCAGGGTGAGCACGCGGACGACGAGCGGCCGGCGGACGACGACGCCGCGACCGACTCCGACGATACCGCAGCCGCGGTTCGCATCGCGCACTTCTCGCCGGACGCGCCGAACGTCGATGTCCTCGTCGACGGCGAGCAGGTGCTCGCGGACGTGTCCTACGGAACGATCTCCCCGTACCTGGAACTCGAGCCGGGGACGTACACCGTCGCCATCGCGGCCGCGGACGATCCCGAGACCGTCGCGTTCGAGGGCGAGGTCGACGTCGGGGAGGGGCTCTATACGGTCGCGGCGATCGGGGAACTCGGTGCGGAAACGTTCCGGCCGGAGGTGCTCGTCGACGCCGATCCGCTTCCCGAGGACGCCGCGGACGAGTCGGCGTTCGTCCGCGTCGCGCACTTCTCCCCCGACGCCCCCGCGGTCGACGTCTACGCCGACGACGCGCCGCTCGTCGAGGACGTTTCCTTCGGCGACGTCTCCGATTATCTCGCGGTCCCCGCCGGGGAGTACGCGCTCTCGATCCGTCCCGCCGGCGAGGAGACTGAGGTCGCCTCCTTCGACGTCTCGCTCGAGTCGGAGACGGTCTACACCGGGTACGCGATCGGATACCTCGAACCCCCCGAGGGGGTGACCGACCGCGACTTCACCGTCGAACTGGCCGTCGACGGGCCGGAGGAAGACCAACCCCCGGCGGACGCACCCGGCGACGGGAACGGCGAGAGCGAGCCGGCCGACGGAGGGGAAGCGGACGACCAGAAGGGCGCGGCCGAGGAGCAAAAACGGGCGGCAAACGATACGAAGCAGACAGCCGGGGCGACGACCGACGACTGTTGAGCGGACCCTCGGCGGTATCGCTTAGACGCCCGCCGTGTCCCCTCTCGCGGGCGTGCGGCGAACGACCGGTCCGGAACCGGTGAATTCGAGCCCGCGCTCGCCACCGCATGCGAGCGCGTCAAGTGTCTCGAGTCCCTGATACCGACGATGAGTGACACTCGAGGGCCCCTCCAGCCGGATCGTCCCGACGTCGACCGACCGTTCGAGGTCGACGCGCCGTTCGACCCCGCGGGCGATCAGCCCGAGGCGATCGAGCAACTCGCCGACGGCTTTCGCTCCGGGATGGACAAACAGACCCTGCTCGGGGTGACGGGGTCGGGCAAGACCAACACCGTCTCCTGGACGATCGAGGAGATTCAGAAGCCGACGCTGGTCATCGCCCACAACAAGACGCTGGCGGCCCAGCTCTACGAGGAGTTCCGGAACCTCTTTCCCGACAACGCCGTCGAGTACTTCGTCTCCTACTACGATTACTACCAGCCCGAGGCCTACGTCGAGCAGACCGACACGTACATCGACAAGGATGCATCGATCAACGACGAGATCGATCGGCTGCGCCACTCGGCGACCCGGTCGCTTTTGACCCGCGAGGACGTCATCGTCGTCGCTTCCGTCTCTGCTATCTACGGACTCGGCGATCCCCGGAACTACGTCGACATGTCGATGCGACTCGAGGTCGGCGAGGAGGTCGGCCGCGACGAGTTGCTGGCGCGGCTGGTCGACCTGAACTACGAGCGCAACGACGTCGACTTCACGCAGGGCACCTTCCGCGTGCGGGGCGACACCGTCGAGATCTACCCGATGTACGGCCGCTACGCCGTCCGCGTCGAGCTGTGGGGCGACGAGATCGACCGCATGGTCAAAGTGGACCCGCTCGAGGGCAAGACCCAGGGTGAGCAACGGGCAGTCCTCGTCCACCCGGCGGAACACTACTCGATCCCCGAGACGAAACTCGAGCGCGCGATGGACGAGATCCGCGACGACCTCGACAGCCGGATCTCCTACTTCGAGCGCCAGGGCGACATGCTCGCGGCCCAGCGCATCGAGGAGCGAACCACCTTCGACCTCGAGATGATGCAGGAGACGGGCTACTGTTCGGGCATCGAGAACTACTCGGTCTACCTCTCCGACCGGGAGTCGGGCGAGGCTCCCTACACCTTGCTCGATTACTTCCCGGAGGACTTTCTCACCGTCGTCGACGAGTCCCACCAGACGCTACCCCAGATCAAGGGCCAGTACGAGGGCGACAAGTCCCGAAAGGACTCGCTGGTCGAGAACGGGTTCCGGCTGCCGACGGCGTACGACAACCGCCCGCTGACCTTCGAGGAGTTCGAGGAGAAGACCGACCAGACGCTGTACGTTTCGGCGACGCCGGGCGACTACGAGCGCGAGCAGTCGGAGCGGATCGTCGAACAGATCGTTCGCCCGACCCACCTCGTCGACCCCGAGATCGAAGTCTCGCCCGCCAGCGGCCAGATCGACGACCTGATGGACCGCATCGACGAGCGCATCGCGCGCGACGAGCGGACGCTGGTGACGACGCTCACCAAGCGGATGGCCGAGGACCTGACCGAGTACCTCGAGGAAGCCGGCGTCGACGTCGCCTACATGCACGACGAGACGGACACCCTCGAGCGCCACGAGATCATCCGCTCCCTGCGGTTGGGCGAGATCGACGTGCTCGTTGGCATCAACCTCCTGCGGGAGGGGCTGGACATCCCCGAGGTCTCGCTCGTGGGGATCTTAGACGCCGACCAGGAGGGATTTCTCCGGTCGGAGACGATGCTCGTCCAGACGATGGGACGGGCCGCCCGTAACGTCAACGGCGAGGTCGTCCTCTACGCCGACGACCCCTCGGAGGCGATGGAGTCGGCCATCGAGGAGACGCGGCGACGCCGCGAGATCCAGCGGGAGTACAACGAGGAACACGGGCTCGAGCCGACGACCATCGAGAAGGAGATCGGCGAGACGAACCTGCCCGGAAGCGAGACCGACACGGCGGAGGTCTCGGGCCGCGAGATCGCTGACGACGAGGAGGCCGCCCGCTACGTCGCCGAACTCGAGGATCGCATGGAGGAAGCCGCGGGGAACCTCGAGTTCGAACTGGCGGCGGACATCCGGGACCGGATCCGGGAGGTACGCGAGGAGTTCTCCCTCGAGGGCGGCGACGACGAGGGGATCGCCCCGCCGGCCGAGGAGTTCTGAGCGGACTCTCGAGCGACCGCGACTCAGAGGACGCCGAATCCGAACTCCGCCATCCCGAGGACGGGGCCCCACAGCAAGTGGAGTGCAACGCCGACGACGACCGCGGGCAGGAAGTTGTAAATCGTGGCGACGACCGCCGCTTTCGCGTCGACGGCCAGCAGCGGGAACAGGGCGTCGCCGTCCTGGGCGATCGCGTTGGCCGTCAGCGCCGAGAACGGCAACCCGCCTTCGGCGTAGACGCTGGCGAGCAGGATCTGCGGACCGCAGCCGGGGATCAGTCCCACGGCGGCCCCGCCGATCGGCGCCAGCGCGCCCGCGGCCGCGGCGACCGTGGCGACGTTGATCCCGGTAAAGAGGACGGCGTACTCGTAGACGAGGAAGGCGACGAGCACCCAGACCGTGACGAAACTCGTCTCCATCGCCGCGTGCGTGAGCGTGTCGTACACCGACCCGAAGTTGTCCCGCGCGCGAGCGATCTCCCCCTCGCCGACGTAGTGGCGACCGACCAGGTAGAGGTACACGGACAGCGCGGCGCCGACGACGCCCGCGACGGTGAACAGGCCGTCGAACCCGAGACCGACGGCGACGTCGACCTCGGGGCCGCCCCGCAGCAGGTACAGCGAACCCAGCACCAGCCCGGCGAGGGCGGTCACCCACCACGCGAGGTGGAGCCCGTGCGAAAGCGGTGTCAACACTCGAGAGCGTCGATCCGGCCCCGACTCGTGAGCGTGGGTCGGCGCGGGCCCCCCGTAGTCGTGAGTCGGGTTCGGTCGAACGCCGCCGGCGACCGCGGTGCCACCGTCCGATCGCGCTGGCGAGAGCGTCGCGACGGCGGCGTCGACTCGAGAGACGCCGAGTCCGACGGAGTCGACGAGGTAGCCGGTCGCGACGGAGGCGACGAAGGCGACCCCGTAGGCGTACGCTGCGGCCTCGGGCGCGAGCGCGAGGATGACGAACGCCGAGTCGCCCGCGGTGGCGCCCAGCGTCGCGACGACGGTTCCGAAGCTGACCGTCCCGCGGACGTACAGCGGCATGACGACGATCGCGCCGCCGCAGCCGGGCGTAAGCCCGAGGAGACCGCCGAACAGCACCTGCAGGCGCTCGTTGTCCTCGATCGCCGCGAGGAGGGCGCCGTCGGTACGATACTGGACGAGCGCAAACGCGAGGACCGTGACGGCGACGAACGCGCTCACCTGCACGTAGCCGTCCCGAAGCGACTCGAGAAGAACCCGCAGGAACTCGTTCACGGAATCTCACTCGCAGGACGGCGACGATCGGCCGGAGGTTTAGCCATGTCTAAAAGGAGATTTAGTATGACCAGGTAAATAGTTGCTGGTGGCTGCTCACTCCGATCGCGAAGCGAATCGACGGCGGCGTCTCGGGCAAAAACGGTCGACGCTACTTGTGGTCGTCGCCCCGCAGGTGTTCGATCGCGTGGAGTTCGACGACCGGAACGACCTTCGCGACCGCGAGGAAAAACAGCGTCACCATTCCGACCGTTCCCGCGATCGAGGCGAACTCGATCAGACTCGGAAAGTAGGTTCCGGGTGTGGCCGCGTAGATCTCGAAGCTGGGGTGGAAAAAGCCCTCGACGACGAACAGCACCTTCTCGGTCAGCGTCGCGAGGAGGACCAGCACGCCCGCGACGATGGCCCGGCCCTTGGAGAACAGCGCCGGACGGATCGTCTGCGCGAAGATGTACGTAAGTACCAGAAAGACGAGCCCCAACGCACCGAGATAGAGGGGGTGGTGCAGCCGCGCCTCCGCCGCGATCTCCGTGTCGACCGGGGGTTTGAACAGCCCGGTTACGTTCTGCTGGAGCTGGAGCCAGAGAAAGAGCAGACAGAAAAAGCCGAGCCACAGCAGGAGCCCGCGGAAGACGTCGTCCGTGATGATGTGCTCCCAGTCGTACGCCCGACGGAAGCTAGCCGCGACGAGTATCACGCCGCTGATCGCCGAGGTGAGCGCGATCGTGAGAAACTGCGGTCCCTGGACGCCGCCGAACCAGGTGGGATACGTGGGCAACACGGCGAACAGCCACGGGATCACGCCCCCGTGGAGCAACAGCGGCGCCATGATGATGATCGCGAGCGCGAGCCACCAGACCATCCGCTGGACGATCTCGTCCTCCCGCTCGGAGTAGCCAAGCGTCAGGACCGTGTAGATCGGCCCGAGTCGATCGGGAAGGTCCTCCCGGAGGCGGCTCACGTCGTACCGGAGGGTGAGCCCGAGGTAGGTCGCGGTCAGCACGAAGTACGCGGTGATGACGGTCACGTCCCACACCAGCGGCGAGCCGTGAACGGTGATGTGGTAGTGGCCCAGCACGCTCGTGACCATCCGATCGGGACGGCCCATGTGAACGAGGATGAAAAAGCCGGCCGCCGAGAGGCCCGCGATCGTCAGCAGCTCGGCCATCCGGGCGACGGGCATGTACCGCTCCATGCCGAGCAGCCGGACCGCCGCGGAGAGGATGATCCCGCCGTGGGCGATGCCGACCCACCAGATGAACGCGCCGATGTAGACCCCCCAGGTGACCCCGCCGCCGGTCCCCCAGTCGGCGAGCCCGGTGACGATCAGCCCCTCCGCGAGCTGGTAGCCCCAGCCGAGCAGAAACAACAGCAGCGCCAGGCCGGCGACGCCGAACAGGATGAAGTACCTCGTCGTCGTGTTCTTGATCGGTCGGAGGATGTCCCCTTCCGTGGGCGCTTTCGTGCTCATTGTGCGAGGTCTTCACACCCTCATGCTGACCGGCTACTTCCATCCGTCCGGTGAGTATGCAAGGCTCCTTTTAAACACTCGAGCCGGACGGCTACAGCTCGAGCGTGTACACCACTTCCCGGCGGGACTCGCCGCCGATCTCCACCTCGCCGTCGCCGGTTCGCTCGAAGCCGAGCCCCTCGTAGAACGCGCGGCCGCCCTCGTTGGAGGCGAGATCGATCGCCCGCATTAGCGACATGTTGAAGTCCTCGAGGTCCTCGCGGAGTCGCTCGTGCAGCGCCGTACCGATCCCCTCGCGCTGGCGGTCGGGGTGGACGTACATCCGCAACACGTCCCCCTCCTCGCCCTGGACGACGCCGTGAGTAAAGCCGACGACCTCCCCGTCGGCCTCGGCGACGAGGACGGCCGTTCCCGGCTCCGAGAGCGCTCGCTCGAGTTCCTCGTCGCCGTACCAGTCGTCGATGGTCTCGTCGATGGTTTCCTCGGAGAGTTCGTCGTAGGTGTCGTGCCAGGTCTCGCGAGCGATCCGGCGAAGCGATTCGCGGTCGTTGGTCGCAGCGGGTCGGATCTCCATGGCGCGTGCTACGGTAGCAAGGAACAAAGAGTTACTCGCAACTCGAGTTGGACCGAGACAACTGGGGTTACGCTTCGACGTCGAAGCCGCGCTCGTCGAGCAGGTCGGGGACGCGGTCGCGGTGGTCGCCCTGGAGTTCGATGCGTCCCTCGTCGACGGTACCGCCGGTGCCCAGCGAGGACTTCAGGTCGGAGGCGATCGACGTGACCTCCGAGGGCGGCAGGTCGAACCCCTCGACGATCGTCACCGGTTTCCCGTACCGCCGTTTCTCCATGCGGATCGACAGTCGCTGTTCCGCCGCCTCGAGGTCGCCGTGGCTGTCGAGGTCCTCGAGCAGGTCGTCGATCTCGTCGTCGGTTGGCACGGACGTGTAGACGGCGCCGCGACGGAAAGCCCTGTGCATCGGTCGGATCGGAGGACCGTTCGCCGCTCGAGGGCGTCCGCCGCGATCGATTACAGTCGCTCGGCGATGGTTCGGGCGGTCTTTTCGCCGACGCCGGCGACGCTCCGGAGGTCCTCCGGGCTCGCCTCGCGGACGTTCTCGACGCTGCCGAAGCGACCGAGCAGCCGCTTTCGGGTCTCGGGACCGATTCCGGGAACGTCGTCTAACACCGTCGAGACGTCGTCGCGGATCGTCTGGTGATACTGGACCGCGAAGCGGTGGGCCTCGTCACGGACCCGCTGGAGGAGGTGCAGGTGGGGCGCGTCGTCGGGCCAGGAGAACTCGCGGTCGGGCGTCACGACCCGCTCTTCGGCCTTCGCGAGCGCGACGGCGGGCACGTCCCAGCCGACCTCGGCGAGCGCGTCGCGGGCGGCCTCGAGCTGGCCCTCGCCGCCGTCGATCAACAGCAGGTCGGGGTCGGGGCGGTCGTCCCGGCCCTCGACGGCCCGACGGGCCCGCCACTCGAGCAGCGCCCGCATGTTCGCGTAGTCGTCGTTCTCGTCGGTCAGCTTCTTCCGGCGGTAGTCGGCCGTCTCGGCGCTGCCGTCGACGAAGGCGACGTCGCTGCCGACGGCGGCTTTCCCCTGGGCGTGGCTGACGTCGAACCCCTCGATTCGCTCGGCCGACTCGATCTCGAGGGCGTCGGCGAGCATGGCGCACTCGTCGCGCCCGCCGACGTTGCGCCGGGCGTTTTTCAACGCGAGGTCGACGAGTTTCGCCTCGCGACCCGCGCCGGGAACCCGCACGGCGACGCCCTCGGTCTCGAGCCAGGCCGCGACCTCCCCGTCGCCGTGGCGCTCGGGAAGGAGGAGGGCGTCGGGCAGCTCCCGCTCGGCGTAGTACTGGACGAGGAAGGCCGCGAGGACGGCGGGGACCCCGCCCGACTCGGGGGCGTCCGCGGCGGGGTCACCGGTGGGCGCCTCGAGGGTGTGTCGGTCCCGGTCGACGAGCTTCCCGCTCTCGGCCCGCAGACGGGCGACCGTCGCGTCCTCGCCTTCGATCGCCACCCCGAGGACGTCGACGGCCCGCTCGTCGCCCGTCGACTGGACGGCCTCGCCGCCCTCGCCGTGGAACGCCTCGACGGTCTCGAGGCGGTCCCGCAGGTTCGCCGCGCGCTCGAAGTTCTTGTCCTGGGCGGCGGCCTCCATCTCGCGGCGCAGCGGGTCCGCGAGAATCCCCGTCTCGCCCTCGAGAAAGCGCTCGACGGCGGTGACGTCCTCGGCGTAGCTCTCGAGGTCGATCTCGCGGGTACACGGCGCCGTACAGAGCCCCATCTCGTAGTCGAGGCAGGGTCGGTCCCGGCCGGAGTACTTGTGGTCCGAACAGCCACGGACGCCGTAGGTCTCCCGCAGGGCCTTCACGACCGTCTCGACCTGTCGTTTGTTCGTGTAGGGACCGAAGACGGTCGCGGACTCGGCGGGGTCGCGGGTGATCTCGATCCGCGGCGCCGGGTGGTCGGTCAGCTGGACCATCGGGTACGATTTGTCGTCCTTCAGCCGGACGTTGTACCGGGGCTGGTGGCGCTTGATGAGGTTCGCCTCGAGCAACAGGGCCTGCGTCTCGGTGTCGGTGACGGCGATTTCGATCTCGTCGGCGCGGTCGACCATTCGACGGATGCGGGCGCTACGCGGGTCGGCGTAGGATCGAACCCGGTCCCGGAGGTCGACCGCCTTCCCGACGTACAGCGTCGTTCCGTCGGCTCGGAACTGGTAGACGCCCGGCTCACGCGGCAGCGACGTCGCGCGCTCGCGAACCCCCTCGGCGTTCATCGGTGGGCCTACGGCGGCGAGGGGTTTCAGGTTGACTCCTCGCGGACGGGCGCACCCGTCGCTCCGGTCCGCGGTCACCCCGAGCCGACGGTCGGCTCGAACGCGGTACATTCTCGGTGGTGGGCCCGCCAGATCGGAGTATGACCGAGACGATCCGCTGCTGGCTGGTCGAACGCGAGTACGACGACAAGGGACTGGTGACGCTGACGTACGCGACGCCCGACGGCGAGTCGGTCTACCGCCGGGAGCTGGCGGCGTCGGCCGCGTCGGGAGTAACGGCCGCGAAGGAACTCTCGCCCGACCAGCTCGAGGCCGTCCCCGACGAGGAGACCCGCGAGCGGTACGCGACGGAGGTCGATCGAACCGCGGACCGGTACGATCCCGACGATCCGATATAGGGAACCTATTTTCCACAAAAATACGTTTAGATATTACACCCGAGTGGCAATCCTTATCGGTCGACGGTGTCTTCACACCGCCACCAACCATGCCCGCTATCACGGTCGACGGGCTGACCAAGTCCTACGGTCAGACCCTCGCGCTCGACGACCTCTCCTTCGAGGTCGGGGACGGCGAGGTGTTCGGCTTTCTCGGTCCGAACGGGGCCGGCAAGTCGACGACGATCAACGTCCTCCTGGACTTCGTCCGCCCGACGGCGGGACGGGTCGAGGTGCTCGGACTCGACGCACAGACCCACAGCCGCGAGATCCGGGCGCGAACCGGGGTCCTTCCCGAGGGGTATCGGACCTACGACCGGCTCACCGCCCGCCAGCACCTCGAGTTCGCGATCGACTCGAAGGGGGTCGACGCCGACCCCGAACGGCTGCTCGAGCGCGTCGGGATCGCCGACGCGATCGACAAGAAGGCCGGCGGCTACTCGAAGGGGATGGCCCAGCGGCTCATGCTCGCGATGGCCCTGGTCGGCGAGCCCGACCTGTTGATCTTGGACGAACCCTCGACGGGACTCGATCCGAACGGCGCCCGCGAAATGCGCGAGATCGTCCGCGAGGAGAACGAACGCGGCGCGACGGTTTTCTTCTCGAGCCACATCATGGAGCAGGTCGAGTCGGTCTGCGATCGGGTCGGCATCCTCCGGGACGGCGAGATGGTCGCCGTCGACTCCGTCGCGGGCCTGCGAGAGTCGGTCAGCGACGGTACCGTGTTGCGCGTGACCGTCGATCGGCTCGACGACGAGGCGATTCGTTCCGTGCGGTCGCTGCCCGACGTCTCCGAGGCGACCGTCGAGAACGAGGCGCCCCCGACGCTCGTGATCCGCGTCGACGGCTCGAAGACCGATGTCCTCTCGGCGCTCGAGCGACAGGGACTCGAGGTGCGTGACTTCTCGACGTCGGAGGCGTCGCTCGACGACGTCTTCCGGTCGTACACGACGGAGGTGAACGCCAGATGAGCGCCGAAACGGTCGACCGCGGCACGAGCGCGCCCTCGAGTTCGATCAACCCCGAAAGCGTCGGCGCCGTCGCGAAGAAGGACTTCCAGGACGCGGTTCGATCGTGGCTGTTCTGGGGACTGAGCGTCTTCTTTTTCACCCTCCTCGTCGCGACCACCGGGGCCGTCGCCTACTTCGGCGAGGACCTCGCGGCCCAGGGCGCGACGACGGACGTCCTCGTCGGCTTCGTCAGCGAGATCACGCGGCTGATCATCCCGCTGATCGCGCTGGTGCTTGGCTGGAAGGCTATCGCCGGCGAGCGCGAGAGCGGCAGCATCAAGATCCTGCTCTCGCTGCCCCACTCCCGGAAGGACGTCCTGCTCGGAAAGCTGATCGGGCGCTCCGCGGTGCTGTCGCTGTCGCTGACCCTCGGGTTCGCTCTCGCGGCCGTCGTGGTCGCCGTCCTGATGGGCGGGTTCGACGTCGCCGACTACGTCGGACTGCTTGGCGTCTCGATCGTCTACGGGATCGCCTACACCAGCATCGCCGTCGCGCTGTCCTCGCTGACCCGCTCGACGACGATCGCCGGCGCGGCCATGTTCGGCGTGTTCGTGCTGTTCTACGTCGTCTGGAACTCCCTCTCGACGGCGTTCAGGCTGCTGGCCGACAGGGAGGTCCTCTTCTTCGACACCGTCTCCTACACGACGGAGTTTCAGGGCCAGGAGGTTACCGTCGAGCGCCTCCCGGAGTGGGCGTACTTCGTCATCAACCTCGATCCCGGCGAGGCGTACGGACGGGTTCTGACGCTGGTCACCGACGTCGACACCATCCAGCTCCAGTCCGAACTCGACGCGCAGATGTTCGGCGGCGAGCTCCCCTTCTTCCTGCAGGACTGGTTCGCACTCTTGATTCTCGTGTTCTGGACCGTCGTCCCCGTCGCCGTCGCGCTCTACCGGTTCGATCGCGTCGACCTCTGAGACGAACCGCGGCCGCCGAAGCTGTTCGATCTCGAGACCGTCACGGCGCCGTGGCGGGAAACTTAGGTATCCGTCGCCGATACCCGTCACTGAGATCGAATGACCGACTGTATCTTCTACGGCGGCAAGGGCGGTGTCGGCAAGACCACCTGTGCGGCCGCGACGGGCGTCCGCCTCGCCGATTCGGGGCGGCGGACGCTGCTTGTCTCGACCGACCCCGCCCACTCGCTGTCGGACTCCCTCGAGGCCGACCTCGGTCCCGAGCCCCGCAAGCTCGAACTGGGGGGCGACCCCGCCCTCGAGACCGACTCGGCGGGAGCGTCCGCCCTCTGGGCCGCCGAGATCGACCCCGAGACGCGCAGGGAGCGCTACGAGGCGCTCGCGCGGGCGCTCGCGGCCGATCTGCGCAGCGCCGGCATACGGCTCGACGACGAGGAGGTCGAGCGGATCTTCGCCGCGGGGACGCCCGCGGGCGGCGACGAGATCGCCGCACTCGACCTGCTCGTCGAGTACGTCGACTCCGGCGAGTGGGACGTCGTCGTCTTCGACACCGCGCCGACGGGCCACACCCTGCGGCTGTTCGATACGCCCGAGATCGCCGGACCGGTCTTCGAGACGCTTGGCTCGTTGCGCGGACAGGCCCGGCGGATCGGCACCGCGGCCCGCTCGGCGGTGCTGGGCCCGATGTCGATGTTCGGCGGGAGCGACGGCGGGGCCGACCTCGAGGCGTTCCGGGACCGCCTCGAGCGCGCTCGAGAGGTGCTGCTCGACGCCGAGCGCACGGAATTCCGGGTCGTCCTCGCGCCCGAGGGGATGGCCATCGCCGAATCCGAGCGCCTCGTCGAGAAGCTCCGGGAGGCGGGAGTTCGGGTCGATCGCCTCGTCGTGAACCGCGTCTTCGAGGATCCCGACGAGGACTGTTCGCGCTGTCGGTCGCGGTACGAGCGACACACCGAGCGCGTGGCCGAGATCCGCGAGACGTTCCCCGACCTCGAGGTCGTCACGCTTCCGGAACGGGAGGGCGAGGTGCAAGGTCTCGAGGCGGTGCGGTCAATCGCAGAACGGCTCCCCGCGGAGGCGTAACGCTACTCGGGCTCGATTCCCCGCTCCGCGAGCAGGTCCCGGAACGCCGCCTCGTCGAGCACCGGCACGTCCTCGGTCTCGGCGTCGTCCAGTTTCGTCTGTCCCGGACTGCCGCCGATGACGAGGTAATCCGTGTTCCCCGAGACGCTGCCCGTCGCCGACCCGCCGTGGGCCTCGACGGTTTCCCGGGCCTCGCTGCGGGTCAGGTCCTCGAGCGAGCCCGTGAAGACGAACGTCAGCCCCTCGAGTTCGTCGCCGCCGGACTCGAGTTCCGTTTCTCGAGGCGAGACGTGCTCGAGGACGGCGTCGACGGCAGCGGCGTTGGCCTCGCTGGCGAAGAAGTCGTGAATCTGGTCGGCGACGGTCGTCCCGACGTCGTCGACGTCCTCGAGCGACTCGGGGTCGTCTTCCGCGGCCTCGCGGACGGCCTCGAAGGTGCCGAACTCGCGGGCCAGCTCGCGGGCGGTCGTCGGGCCGACGTGGGGGATGCCGAGCGCCGAGAGGAAGTCGGCGAGCGGGGGCTCCCGACTCGAGTTGATTTCGGCGAGCAGATTTTCGGCGCTCGTTTCGCCCCATCCCTCGAGCCCCGTGAGAGCCTCGCGCTCGAGCTCGTAGAGGTCGGCGACCGATTCCAGGAGGCCGGCGTCGACGAGCTGGCGGACGCTCTTCTCGCCCAGCCCCTCGAGGTCGAGTCCGTCGTCGCTCGCGTAGTACTCGATGGATCGGCGCAGCTGGGCGTCACAGGCCAGCCCGCCCGTACAGAAGGCCATCGGTCCGTCGCGCTCGATCGCGCTTCCGCAGACTGGACAGTGATCGGGAAGTTCGTAGTGGCTCCCGGGTTCGTTCTCCGCTCCGTTCTCGACGACCTCCTCGACGTAGGGGATGACGTCGCCCGCCCGTTGCACGCGGACCGTGTCGCCGACGTCGACGTTCTTTTCGGCGATCTCCTCGGGGTTGTGCAGGCTCGCCCGCGAGACCGTGACGCCGCCGACGTCGACGGGCTCGAGCAGGGCGACGGGCGTGACCCGACCGGTGCGACCGATCTGGACCGCCACGTCGACGATCGGGGTCACCTCCGCGCGGGCGGGGAACTTGTAGGCGAAGGCGTAGCGGTCGTGTCGCGCGGTTCGACCGAGTTCCTCGCGGGCCTCGCGGTCGTCGACCTTGATCACGGTGCCGTCGATCTCGTAGTCCAGATCGTCGCGGGCCTCGAGCAGACGGTCGCGGTACTCGATGGCTCCGTCGATATCGTCGACGACCTCCACGCGATCGTTCACGCGGAGCCCCCAGTCGGGAAAGCGCTCGAGCTCCTCGAGGTGGCTCTCGGCGAGCTCGCTGGCCTCGAGCACGTCGAAGTAGAACACCTCGAGGGGCCGATCGGCGACCACCGAGGGATCGAGCTGGCGGATCGTCCCCGCGGTCGCGTTGCGGGGGTTGGCGAACGGTTCCTCGCCGCGCTCGATCCGCTCGCGGTTGTGGGCCTGGAAGGCCGGTTTCGGCATGTAGACCTCGCCTCGCACCGCCAGGAAGTCGGGGTGGTCGCCGTGGAGTCGCTGGGGGACCGAACCGATGGTGCGGGCGTTTTTCGTCACGTCGTCGCCCTCGCGGCCGTCGCCGCGGGTCACGGCGCGCTCGAGGCGGCCGTCCTCGTAGACGAACTCCATCGAGACGCCGTCGAACTTGGGTTCGCAGACGTACTCGACCTCGCCGACCTCGCGGCGGACGCGGTCGTCGAACTCGCTGACGTCCGCCTCCTCGCCGCTCTGGTCGATCGAGAGCATCGGTGCGACGTGCTCGACCGTCTCGAACGCCTCGATGGGCTCGCCGCCGACGCCTCTGGTCGGGCTGTCGGGACTGGCGAGGTCGAAGGCGTCCTCGAGCTCCCGCAGGCGGGCGAACAGCGCGTCGTACGTTCGGTCGGCGACGAGGGGCTCGTTCTCGACGTAGTACCGGCGGTCGTGCTCGCGGACGGCCTCGCGGAGCAGTTCGACCTGTCGCTCCGCCTCCGCTTCGGAGAGTTCCTCGATCGGTTCGAAGTCGGTCGGCGGCTCCCGGAGGTAGGGGTTGTCCGCGTTCTCGTCGGCGAGGGGCATTCGTTGCTCGAGGGTTGCGTCGCGGCTCCGTTAACGTTACTAACGTCGTTCGCAGAGCGCACTCGAACGGGGGCGAGTCCTGTCACTTCCAGGGGTTGTCGACGAGGCCGCTTCGGGCTCGCGAGCCGACGGCGACCCGGCAGTCCATCCGGGGGGTCGCGATACAGAGCAGGACGTAACCGTCCTCGCGGTGGCGCGGTTTCAGCGCCCGCGGTTCGCGGCGGTACGCGAAGGCGGCTGCGACGTCGGGATCGTCGGTCGGTTCGGCTGCCGACTCGTCGTCGCTCTCCGCTTCCGCTCGGTCGGCCTCGAGCAGGCGTCCCGCGCAGGTTCCGCAGGCCCCGGTTCGACAGCCGAACGGAACCGTTCGGTCGGTCCGTTCGCTGGCCTCGAGTACCGTCTCGTCGGGCTCGACTTCGACCGTTCTGCTGGAGCCGTCGGGCTCCTCGAGGACGACCGCGTACGTCTCGGTCACTGCCAGACGTCGCTGGTGCAGTCGCCGTCGGGCCAGCGGATCTCGTGGGCGCGGGCCGGGCCGGCCGGACACTCGCCCCAGTCGACCAGGAAGTCCTCGTCGAGCTCGAGGGTGCCGTTGCGCGGATCGACGTCGGCCTTCAGCATCACCGAGCCTCGCTCTGACTCCTCTGGGTAGAACTGGTCGTCCCACGTCGAGAACAGCGAGGTCGTCCAGTACAGGCGCTCGCCGTCGAGGCTGAGCTGGATCATCTGCGGCCCGGCTGCCAGCTCGCGACCCTGGACCTCCCGGACCTCGCCGAAGGTTCCGCCGACCGACAGCGAGTCGGCCCGCCGGGGGTTCGACGGATCCGAGACGTCGTACATCCACAGCTCGCCGTGGAGCCAGTTCGAGCCGAACAGGTAGCGGTCGTCCATCGAGAGCAGGATGTCGGTCGTCAGCCCCGGCACGGGCATCTCCCAGTCCTCGTGCTCGCGGGCCTCGAAGTCGATCGCCTTCTCGGCGCGGTACTCGCCCGCGTCCGCGTCGTACCAGAAGTGGAAAATGTTCGAGGAGAGCGCGGCGCCGACGAAGCCGTGGGTCGACTCGGGCGTGTGGAGAAAGCGGACCTCCAGGGGGATCTGGCCCTCCTCGCCCAGGTCGATCGTCTGCTCGACGGTTCCGTTCTCCCAGTCCCAGAAGTGTATCCGTCGGCCGTACTTACCGTCCTCGACGTCCTCGAGGTCGAACCCCGGGTAGTAGGTCTTCGGGGCGGCCCACTCCGTCGAGACCATCACGTTCTGCCGGGGCTGGTACCAGTAGTCGTAGTTCATCTCGATCTCGCCCGGCGGCTCCCAGCGCCCCTCGATCTCGAAGTCGTGGTTCAGTTCGAGAAAGCCGCCCGGCAGCTCGCCGTCGGCGTCGCCGAGCATGCTGATGATGATCTTGCCCTCCGGCACGCAGTGAACGGTGTGGGGCGCCGAGAGGTCGTACTCGAAGACGTCCTCGGGTTCGATCACCTCGACCAGCTCGGGGTTGCGCCGATCCTTCGTGTCGACGACGTGGATCCGGGAGGATCGCTGTCCGGGGACGATCAGGTGTCGTCGCTCGAGGCCCTCGACGTGACACGACGAGGAGCAGGCGTTCCACCCGAAGTGGTGGAGCTCGTCGCCCTTTTCGGGCATCTCGACGCGGTCGACGATCTCGGAGTAGGTCTCGGAGTCGGGATCGAGGTCGACGACGGCCACGAAGTCGGGTTCGTCGACGTCGGTTCCCGTGTAGAGACTCATCACGTAGGCGAGTTCCTCCCGCTCGCCCTCCTCGAGGGCGGCCTGCGGGGTCGCATAGCCCGGTCCCTCGTGGCCGTGATGCTCGTGGTCGCGGCTCGGCTCGACGTCGCCAGGTGTGTCAGCATCACTCATGAGAGAGGCTACCTCGAGCACGGGCATAAGTCTGCCCCAGCGACTCGGTCGGGGGAGCTACCCCCAGGGACTGTCGCCCAGTTCGCTGCGAACCGTCGGCCCGACCTCGATGCGGCAGTCGGCCCGGGGGTGGGCGATACACAACAGCGCGTAGCCGTCGGCTCGATCGGAGTCCTCGAGCGCCCGCGGGACACGTCGGTAGTCGACGGCGTCCGCGGCGTGTGGCTGTCCGTCGCCCGCTTGGTCCTCGATCGCGATCACCCGCCCGACGCAGGCCGTGCAGGTTCCCTTCCGGCAGTCGGAGGGAAGGCGAATCCCCTCGCGCAGGGCCGCATCGAGTACCGTTTCCCGGGGCTCGACGGCCACCGTCTCGGTTCGGCCGTCGGGCCACTCGAGGGTAACGTCGTACTCCGCTTCCGTCATCGTCGCCCCTCGCTCGCCGCCGGTCGGTCGCGCAGTTCGGCCATACGCGTCGGTACGTCGTCCGGCGGGAAAAGCTCCGCGCGGGCGCGACAGCGAAAAAGGCGGTCGGGCGGCGAGGAGGTAACGCGCGGTCTCAGTCGACGGTCGATGGCGCGGTTCCTTCCGGCGTCGACTCCCGGTCGGCGTCGTCCTTGTAGAAGATCCCCCAGCCCGTCGCGCCCATCAGGAGCAACACGAGCGGCGAGAGGATCCCGAAGAAGTAGTACGGGGCGTACTCGATCACCGAGACGCCGAGCGCCGAGGCCATGAAGACCCCGCCCGAGCCCCAGGGGACGAACGCCGAGGTCGTCGTCCCGGAGGCCTCGACCGCCCGCGAGAGGTTCCGGCTCTCGAGGCCGTACTCGTCGTAGAGGTTCTGGAGCGTCATTCCGGGGACGACGATCGCCATGTACTGTTCCGCGGCGAGGAAGTTCATCGCGACGGTTCCCGCGGCCGTGCCGGCGGTGAGTCCGGCGACGCTGCCGACTGCCCGTCCGATGGCGTACGCGATCGTCGCCAGCACGCCGGTTTCCTGGAGGATCCCGCCCAGCGCGAGCGCTGCGACGACGATCGTCACGACCCACACCGAACCCGTGAGCCCGTCGACCGCGAGCAGTTCGTTCGTGAGTTCGACGCCCGTCTCGGGGCTCGTTCCGTTGTGGACGACGTCCCAGGCGGCGGCGAAGCCCGCACCCTGGACCGTCATGGTGATGCCGACGCCGACGAAGATCCCGGCCCCCAGCGACGGCAGCGCCGGGAACCCGTAGAACGCGAGCGCGAACGTGACGAGGAGCGGCACGAAGGTAAGCGGCGAGATGACGTAGCTCCCCTCGAGTCCGCCCTGGATCTCGGCGATCCGACCGGCGGGGATCGACCCGCTCGCGTTCAGTCCCAGCACGACGAACAGCAGCAGCGAGACGGTAAACGCGATCAACGTCCCGGGGCGCATCGCGCGGATGTGGTCCATCAGTTCCGTGTTCGTCACCGCGGCGGCGAGGTTCGTGGTATCGGACAGCGGCGAGTTCTTGTCCCCGGTGTAGGCGCCCGACAGGACGGCACCGGCGGTCATCGGCTCCGGAATCCCGAGACCGGAGCCGATCCCGATCATCGCCACGCCGAGGGTTCCCGCGGTCGTCCAGGACGAGCCGATCGCGAAGGCGACGATCGCCGAGAGGGCGACGGTGAACGGGAGGAAGATCCCCGGCGAGAGGAACTCGAGTCCGTAGTACATCAGCGTGGGAATCGTCCCGGAGTCGATCCAGGCGGCGATGAGCATGTAGATCACGAACAGGATCAGGATGGCCTGCAGTCCCGTCAGGATGCTGCGCCCGATCCCGTCGTAGAGCTCTGCCCAGGTGTACCCGAAGTAGTAGCGACCGAGCAGCCCGGCGAAGGCGATCCCCCACAACAGCGGCATCTGCGGGTCCATGCCTAGCCAGATCATTCCGACCGAGAGGAACAGGATCATCCCCGCGATCGGGACGAGCGCCTCCGCCGTGGAGGGTCGCTTCTCCTCGGGTATTTCGTCGTACGTTCGCGGTGTGTACTCCAGCGCCATGTCGTCGAACGGGGCCCGGTTTCGGCGGTACTCCCAAATAACACCACCATTCGGGCTCGCACGCCAGCGCCGGCCAGTACCCGATCCTTTACCTGCCTGCACCCGCTACGAGCGTGTAGATGGGACAGGGAACGGACGGGGAGTTCGGACTGGTCGACCTCGAGGAGGCCGACACGCCGGGCGACGAGTGGGAGGAGATCGACGTCGCCGACACCGAGGCCGACCGGATCGCCCGCGAGCGGGATCGGGAGTTCGAGCAGTTCGAGGAGCGGATCAAGGACGCCGACCAGTTCAAGGTCGAACAGTCGGTGTTCGACGACGCGACCTTCGCCGCGCTGTACAAACTGGTCCAGGACGGCTACGTCGAGGCGTTCGGGGGACCGCTCTCGACGGGCAAGGAGGCCAACGTCTACCACGCGCTGGGCGACGACCGCGAGGTCGCGGTGAAGATCTACCGGATCAACTCCTCGAACTTCCGTCAGATGCGCGACTACCTCGAGGGGGACCCGCGCTTCGAGGGCCTCGGCGGAAAGAAAAAGGACGTCGTCCTCGCCTGGACGAAAAAGGAGCTGGCGAACCTCCGGCGGGCGAAAAAGGCCGGCGTTCGCGTCCCGGAGCCGATCGCGACCGAGCGCAACGTCCTCGTGATGGAGTACATCGGCGGCGAGGACGGCCGCGCCAAGCGGCTGGGCGAGGTCCACATCGAGAACCCGCAGACGGCCTACGAGGTCATGCGCGAGTACATGCGCCGGCTCTATGCGGCGGGGATCGTCCACGGCGATCTGAGCGAGTACAACGTCGTCTTCCACGAGGGCCAGCTCGTCGTCATCGACCTCGGGCAGGCCGTCACCGTTCACCACCCCAACAGCCGCGACTTTCTGGAACGAGACTGCGAGAACGTCGCGAGCTTCTTCTCCCGGCAGGGCCTCGAGACCGATCCCGACGAGTTACTGGAGTTCGTCACGAGTCCGGAACCGGACCCGTCCCGCGGGTAGGTCGATCACCGCGACTCCGAGCCCGGACGGGGTAGCCCCCACGCGATCCGATCCCAGATCCGCTCGTAGACGTAGTACGTGCCCGTTTTCAGGGCGTTCGTCGCGATCCCGATGCTGAGGGCCTCGCCCGCGTTCCCGGTGACCAACAGGGCGATCGCAACCGTCACGAGCACCATCACGATCCGATAGAGGACGGTCTTGACGATCGCCCGTAGCCTGGCCTGGCGGGGTTGCCAGCTCACGAGAGCCATGCCTTTCATGCCACCCGCTACCGAGGGGCACGCATAAATCACTATAGGGTTCGAAACTCGCTGTGAGAAACCACGTTCGGTTACTCTATCGGTTCGGCGGGACGTCGCTGGACGGACTCGCCCGAACGCCTTAGTGACTCGCCGTCGCCCGACTCGGTATGAACATCGGGATCGTCTCGGACACCCACGACAACCTCGAGGCGGCCGAGCGCGCGGCCGAGATCTTCCAGTCCGAGGGCGTCGAGGTCGTCCTCCACTGCGGCGACTTCGTCGCGCCGCCCCTGCTGGCGGCCTTCGAGGGGCTCGAACTCCACGGCGTCCTCGGGAACAACGACGGCGAAGTATCCGGCCTCGAGGCGGCGTTCGACTCCCTCGGCGAAGGGAGCGCGCTCCACGGCCGGTTCGCCGACCTCGAGTTCGACGGGCTCTCCTTCGCAGTGTTGCACGGGGAGTCGATGGCCGAGGTCGAGACCCTGGCCGCGGCCGAGACCTACGACTACGTCTGCTACGGCCACCACCACCGCCGCGAGCACCGCGAGGAGGGGCGGACGACGCTGCTCAACCCGGGCGCGCACTTTCCCGCCGTCGCGGACGACCACCGCACGGTCGCGATCCTCGATACGCTCTCGGAGACGGTTCGGTTCCGCTCGGTCCTCGAGTAGCCGCGCTCGCGACGACGAGTCACCGGGGTATTTGTCGAGACCCGCCGTTGCGACGAGTATGGGTCGAGATCGTCGCGATCGTCCGCCGGGCCGACTGACCCGCCCCGCCGAAACCCGGACGCGACGCTCCTGGTACGGGTACGGGAAGCTGGCGACCGTCGAGAAGAGCGGCGTCGGCTGCTTTCTTCACGACGTCACCTCCGTCTTCGGCGAGGTATCGATCCTCGGGCTGCCGGCGCTGTTGCTCGTCGCGGCGACGGACTCCGCCGGCGGCGCCGACGTCACGGGCGCCGCGTTCGGCGCGTGGCTGACGATGGTGCTCGTCGGGGCGTTGGTTCGGGGCGGCTGGGTCCGTCCGCCCGGGACGGAGACGCTCGGCTGGGTGACCTTCTCGGCCGCGCTGGTTGCGCTCCGTCTGGGCTACTACAACGCCGTTCTCCTGTTGGCGGGCTACGGCGGCGCACTGGTCGGGACCGTCCTCGGGGTGCCGTGGTTCGCCCTCGTCGCGGCCGTCGGGATCGCGGCGGGATCGATGCTCGCCTTTCCGGCGCTCGGCGGGGCGGTCGCCCGTTCCCGACGCGCGTGATACCGCGACTCACATGAACATTCGATCGATCGGAAGGTGGCGCTCGTCCGCGCCGCCGGCCTCGATCGCTTCCATGCGATCGGCCAGTTCGCCGTAGTACCGGTTCATCGACTCCGAGCGCTCCCGGAGTCGTTCGTCCTCGACCTCGAGGCCGTACTCCTCCCGGAGAAAGGCCAGGTACCGGATGGCCGCCTCGAAGTCGGGGCCCGGGGGATGGATCGGCGTCACGACGGTCCCCGTCGGCGGGAGTTCGCCGGCGAGGCTTCGGCTCGTGAACTCGCCGGGAACGCCGTCGAGGACACCGCCCCGGAGCGGGCCGAGGTCGGTCCCCTCGAGCCGTCGATCGCGGTACTCGGGGGTCGCGACGAAAAAGAGCGCGTGCTCGTCGGGACCGTGCGGGAACGGAACGCCGTGGAGCAGCGTGACCTCCTCGAGTTCGCTCGAGGCGGCGAGGTTCTCGACCGCGTCGGCCAGCGCCGGCCCGGCCCACACCGGAACCACGATCTCGCCGAGGAGAACGCAGAGCTCGCGGTCCGGCGCCGCGTAGAGCCGCATCGGGTGTCTGGGGGTTCCGTCCTCGAACGGCGCGACGCTCGGAGCGTTCCGGATGCGAACGTGGCCGACCTGCTCGAACTCGAGCTGGGTGATCAGGTGGTCGACGGCGGTCAGCCCCGCCAGCCCGAAGTTCGAGAGGCCGACGAGGAGGGGGCCCTCGAGCTCGCGGTCGTCCGAAACGACGATCTCGTACCGTGGGTCGCTCGCCATACGACGGGGTACGTCGAAATGGGATATAGTGGTTCCACCGTCGATAGCGGACCAAGCGCTTAAACTCGCCGAGCGAGTACCGGAGAGCATGAAACACGTGAAGATTCCGCAGGACCGCATCGGCGTCCTCATCGGCGAGGGCGGCGAGACGATGCGCGAGATCGAGGCGGCAGCCGAAGTCCGGCTGGACATCGACTCGGAGAACGGTTCCGTGGCCGTCGAGACGGTCGGCGATCCCGTTCGCGGCCTCAAGGGTCCCGAGATCGTCCGCGCGATCGGCCGCGGCTTCCCGCCCGAGGAGGCGCTGCAGCTGCTCGAGGACGACATGATGCAGTTCGACGTCGTCGACATCGACGCCGCCGCGCGCAACAAAAACGACATGAAACGCAAGAAGGGTCGGCTCATCGGCGAGGACGGCCGCACCCGCGAACTCATGGAGGAGCTCTCGGGCGCCGACGTCGTCATCTACGGCTCGACCCTCGGCGCGATCGGCACGCCCCAGCAGGTCGACGCCGTTCGTACCGCCGCGGAGATGCTACTCGAGGGCGCGCCCCACGGATCGGTTTACTCGTTCCTCGAGGAGCGCCACAACGAGATGAAACACCAGGGGATGCAGTACCACCGCTACCCGGGCGGCGAGTCCTGATCGCACCCGAGCGTTGGCACGGGCGATCCTGCCCGTCTCGCCGGGATCGCACCTGTTTTTCTCCCGGGCTCGATAGCGATGCCGCGTCGCGACTCGAGCGCTCGCTCGCTTTCGAACGGTTCCGTTCGAAGGCGTTCGATGCAGTCCCGGCGGCTATCCACCCGGTTTCGCTCTCGGTAACGGCGCCGTCTCTCGTCCCGGAGCGGTCACCTTTCGACCGCGTTCTTCGATTCTGCGTCACGTCGCCCCGCTCGAGTCCGGCGATCGCGAGCGCTGGACACCAAAAGAGTTATATAGAATAGCAATCAATCCTTCGGCTGACTATGGCACAACAGATGGGCAACCAGCCGCTTATCGTTCTCTCGGAGGACAGCCAGCGAACGTCCGGTAAGGACGCGCAGTCGATGAACGTCCAGGCCGGCAAGGCCGTCGCCGAGTCGGTACGGACTACGCTCGGTCCGAAGGGGATGGACAAGATGCTCGTCGACTCCTCGGGCAACGTTATCGTCACTAACGACGGCGTAACGCTGCTCTCGGAGATGGAGATCGACCACCCCGCGGCGGACATGATCGTCGAAGTCGCCGAGACACAGGAGGACGAGGTCGGCGACGGCACCACGAGCGCCGTCGTCGTCGCCGGCGAGTTGCTCAGCCAGGCCGAGGACCTCCTCGACCAGGACATCCACGCCACCACCCTCGCCCAGGGGTACCGCCAGGCCGCCGAGGAGGCCACGGAAGCCCTCGAGGACGTCGCCATCGACGTCGACGAGGACGACGAGGAGATCCTCCACCAGATCGCCGCCACGGCGATGACGGGCAAGGGCGCCGAGAGCGCCCGCGACCTGCTCGCCGAGCTCGTCGTCAGCGCCGTCCAGTCGGTCGCCGACGACGACGAGGTCGATACGGACAACATCAAAGTCGAGAAGGTCGTCGGCGGCTCGATCGAGAACTCCGAGCTCGTCGAGGGCGTCATCGTCGACAAGGAACGGGTCTCCGAGAACATGCCGTACTTCGCCGAGGACGCCTCCGTCGCGATCGTCGACGGCGACCTCGAGATTCAGGAGACCGAGATCGACGCCGAGGTCAACGTCACCGACCCCGACCAGCTCGAGCAGTTCCTCGAGCAGGAGGAGGCCCAGCTCCAGGAGATGGCCCAGAAGGTCGCCGACGCCGGCGCCGACGTCGTCTTCGTCGACGGCGGTATCGACGACATGGCCCAGCACTACCTGGCCCAGGAAGGCATCATCGCCGTCCGCCGCGTCAAGTCCAGCGACCAGAGCCAGCTGGCCCGTGCGACCGGCGCGACGCCGGTCTCGAGCGTCGACGACCTGACCGAGGACGATCTGGGCTTCGCCGGTAGCGTCGCCCAGAAGGAGATCGCGGGCGACCAGCGCATCTTCGTCGAGGACGTCGACGACGCCAAGGCCGTCACGCTGATCCTGCGCGGCGGCACCGAGCACGTCATCGACGAGGTCGACCGGGCGATCGAGGACTCGCTGGGCGTCGTCCGCACGACCCTCGAGGACGGCAAGGTCGTCGCCGGCGGCGGCGCCCCCGAGATCGAGCTCTCGCTGGCCCTGCGGGACTACGCCGACTCCGTCGGCGGGCGCGAACAGCTCGCCGTCGAGGCCTTCGCCGACGCGCTCGAGGTCATCCCGCGCACCCTGGCCGAGAACGCCGGACTCGACCCCATCGACTCGCTGGTCGAGCTTCGCGCCGCCCACGACGGCGGTAACGAGGCCTCCGGACTGGACGCGTTCACGGGCGACACGATCGACATGGGCGAGGAGGGCGTCTACGAGCCGCTTCGCGTGAAGACCCAGGCGATCGAGTCCGCCACCGAGGCCGCGGTCATGCTGCTGCGCATCGACGACGTCATCGCCGCTGGCGACCTCGCGGTCGCCGACGACGAGGACGACGAGGAGATGCCGCCAGGCGGCGGCATGGGCGGCGGTATGGGCGGCATGGGCGGCATGGGTGGCGGTATGGGCGGCATGATGTAAGCGAGGTTCGAAGAACCTCGACTACTCGAGCGGGAAGGCCCGACCCACGGGGGTCAGCCCGGCCCGCTCGGCCACCCACCCGTCCACTCGCGTATCGTCTTCGATCGATTCGTCGGCCCACACGCCGATTTCTTTCGCTGACTCGCTCGAGAGTGCCCGCTGCTCGTTACTTAGCACCACTTAAGTACCCGCCCGCAATATTCGCCGATATGCAGACGCTTCTCCTGGACAGCGACGACGTCGACGAGCACGCGCGGATGGCGGACGTCATCGGTGCAGTCGAGGACGCCTTCGGCGCCTACGAACGCGGCGACGCGCAGATGCCCGCCAAATCCTACATCGACCTCCCCCAGTACAACGGCGACTTCCGGTCGATGCCCGCGTATCTGGACGCGGGCGAGTGGGACGCGGCGGGGGTCAAGTGGGTCAACGTCCACCCCGACAACCCCGCGGACCACGACCTGCCGACCGTACTCGGGACGATGATCTACTCCGATCCCGAGACCGCCTACCCGCTGGCGATCATGGACGGGACCGCGCTGACGATGAAGCGGACGGGGGCAGCGGCGGCCGTCGCAACCGACTACCTGGCCGTTCCCGACGCCACGTCGATGGGGATCGTCGGGGCCGGTGTCCAGGCCTACACGCAACTCGACGCGATCAGCGAGGTCCGTCCGATCGAGGAGGTCGTCGTCAGCGACCTCGACGACGAGCGCGTCGAGCGGTTTATCGACGCCTACGACGACGAGTTCGACGTCCGCGCGGGCTCGATCTCGGAGGCGGGCCACTGCGACGTCCTCTCGACGGTGACGCCCGTTAGAGATCCCGTCGTCGGCCTCGAGGACGTCGGCGAGCGCACCCACGTCAACGCGATCGGCGCCGACGCCGAGGGCAAACACGAGCTGACCGACGAGCTGTTGCTCGAGGCCCGCGTCGTCATCGACGACCACGAGCAGTGTACCCACTCCGGCGAGGTCAACGTCCCCTACAGCGAGGGGACGCTCTCGGACGAGGACATCTACGGCGAGATCGGCGAGCTCGTCACCGAAAAGAAGGCGGCCCGCGAGGACGACACCGGCGTCACGGTCTTCGACTCGACCGGGCTCGCGATCCAGGACGTCGCGGCGGCCCGCGTCGTCTACCAGGACGCCCGGGAACACGAGGCCGGATTCGACTTCGGACTGATTCACACCGACCGGTAGCGACGGTCGAAATCGCCGCGAAAAGACGGAGCGGTCAGTCGTCGCTTCCGCTACTGACGGCGTCGCCCCGTTCCGCGTCGCCGACGAGCGCCTTCTCGCGCAGGTCGTCCTCGATCTCCTCGAGGGAGCGTCCCTTCGTCTCGGGGACGAGCTGGTAACAGAAGACCAGCGCCAGCAGGGTCAACACGCCGTACAGCCAGAACGTTCCGGACTGCCCGAAGACGTCGACGAGCCGGAGGAACGTCAGGGAGACGAGCAGGTTGCCGGCCCAGTTGAGGACGGTGACGACGCCCATCGCCGTTCCGCGGATCTCCATCGGGTAGATCTCGGAGATCATCAACCAGAACACCGGACCGAGACCGATCGCGAAGAACGCGACGTACAGCATCAGGCTCCCGGTCGCGAGCCAGCCGAGCCCTCCCGAGAGGCCGGGTAAGAAGAAGACCGCCCCCAGGATCCCGAGCATGACGGTCATGCCGCCCAGTCCCGCGAGCAGCAGGGGCCGACGTCCGGTCCGATCGATCAGCAGGACCGCGACGACGGTCATTACGACGTTTACGACGCCGATGCCGACCGTCGCCAGAAGCGAGGCGGTGTCCTGGAACCCGGTCGACTCGAGGATCGTCGGCGCGTAGTACATCACGGTGTTGATGCCGGTTACCTGCTGGAATAGGGCCAGTCCGACGCCGACGATGAGCATCGGGCGCACCCAGGACTGGAACAGGTCCCGCAGCGTTCCGGACTCGCTCCGGATGGTCTCTTTGATCTCGCCGAGCTCCTCGGCGACCTGGTTCTCGGAACGGGTTCTGGCCAACACCTCGCGGGCGTCGGCCTCCCGTCCCTGTTCGTAGAGCCATCGGGGACTCTCGGGCATGAACACCATTCCGGCGAAGAGGACGGCCGCGGGAACCATCCCCAGGCCGAGCATCCAGCGCCACTCGCCCCCGTTCGAGAACGCGTAGTTCACGAGGTAGGCAATGAGGATCCCGCTGGTGATCGTCAACTGGTTCAGCGAGACCAGCGAGCCGCGGATCTTCGGCGGTGAGATCTCCGAGAGGTACAGCGGCCCGACGACCGAGGCGAACCCGACGCCGACCCCGTCGACGATCCGCCCAACGATCAGCACCTCGACGTTCGGGGCGACCGCCATGATGAGCGATCCCACGAAGAAGATGACCGCGCCGACCAGAATGAGGCGGCGCCGGCCGAGGCGATCGGCGAGACGGCCGCCGAACGCCGCGCCGACGATCGCGCCGATCATGGCGCCGCTCACGATGATCCCCTCGATTAGCGAGGGATCTATCGCGAACCCGAGAACGGTCGCCAGTTCGAACGTCTCCCGAATGTACAGCATCGCACCGGAGATGACTCCAGTGTCGAATCCGAACAGCAACCCGTTCAGCGCCGCGAGCGCGGCGACCACGTAGATAAACGAGTTCCGTCCGGAACCGTCGTGGTTTGCGTGTTCTGTTGACATGCGGACTACCGCTGAAGAATTATTTCGATCCTCGGTAAACAAACCTGACGGTTTCCGGGATATATAATGAAAGATATGGGTGTTGAACGGATATTTATCGTCTGTTCGTATTATTCGTTATATCCCTCGAGGCGACGATCGATCGTGCGTTCCGACGGAACGACCGCGACGGGACTCGCTCGAGCGGTCACGCGTCGGGCAACCGCCGCGGAATCGATCCCCAGATCGGCAGCCGGCCGCAGTAGTGGACGACGGGATCGTCCGACGGTGTCGGCAACTCGTTGGCCGCAAACATCGTGTTTTCGCGGATCGTCGCGTCGGCCGGCCGGAGCGGCCACGGACCGTGCGCGATCTCGGCCGCCACGACGCCCCGTCCCGACGGCGCGTAGAACCGTCGGCGCTCGAGCAACCAGCACGCCAGCGAGCCCGTTCGGGGGGTGAAGGTCTCGCCCGCCGGACGGTACGACGCGACGAATCGGGCCGGATCGCCGGTCGCCGAACGCCGACGCTCGCTCGAGAACTCGATCCGATCGCCGTCGTCCTCGAGGGACATCCGGGCGGTGTAAACCGGGAGCCTGGTCGCCCGCCCGATCGCTTCGCCGATCGCCGTGTTGTCGACGTCGACGCTGAAGAAGTACAGTGCGGGATCGCCGCGGTTGCGCACGTAGGTTCAAACGTTGAGTTCGGTGATGCTGATCCGCGCGAGCGAGGGCGTCCCTCGCAGGCCGGCGTCCGCGAGGACGAACGGCAACACGCTCAGCCAGGCCCGTCCGTTTCTGGTCTCGAGGGTGAGCTGGTCGGGAACGTGGGGACGGAGCGCCTCGGGATCGATCGGCCAGTGGACGAACAGTCCCTTCCGCCACGTCATCGCGCCGACGTACGGGGCTTTCGGGCTCGCAACGTCGGCGACCGGCCACCGCGCGGAGTCCGACCGCTCTCGGCCGTCGTTTCTCATCCGGTATCGCCACTACCGACGGGCGCGGAAATAAAAGAACAGCCTGCCCGTTCCACGAGTTCCACGCGGTCGGTACCGCCGGCTCGAGGTCAGTCCCCGTCCTCGATCTCGATCGCCGGCCGTCCGGGCTCGGCGTTTTTCAGCACGCTCTCGTCGGCCTCCTCGGCGCGGCGAACGTTGACCGGTGCCTCGAACTCGCGCTCGAGCAGCCACGCGGCCGACTCGAGGGCGTCGTACTCGGCCTCGGGCTCGAGCGTCGTCGACAGCGCCTCCCGTTCGGCCTGCAGGTCCTGGCCGTAGTCGGCCGCGGCGTCACCCTGCTCGCGGATGTGGTCCTCCCCCATCAGCTCGCCGATCAGGTTGTCGGCGTCGCTCTCGACGGCGATCTCCAGGGCGTCGTACTTCCAGTCGGGCGCGACGACGACGTCGATCTCAGTCGGGTCCTCGATGCCGGCGACGTCGACGATGTCGCGGACGTCCTCGCGGGTATTTTCGACCAGCTGGCGGCGCTTCCGGACGTGATCGCGGTCGACCTCGGCGGTCGGCCACTCGGCGGCGGCGGCGAACCCGTCGTAGCCGAGCTCGTCGTACAGCTCCTCGGCGATGTGGGGTGCGACGGGCGCCAGCAGTCGGACGACGGCCGACAGTCCGCGCTCGTAGGTGGTGGCGTGGGGTTCGGCGTAGTCCGCGTACTGCCGGAGCGTCCGCACCAGATCCTGGGTCTGTCGCAGCGCACGATTGAACGTCAGCTCGTCGTACTTCTCGGTCGCGATGGCGACGGTGGCGTCGATCTCGCCGTCGACGTAGCTCGCGACGGCGTCGTCCTTCCCGTTGGGCTCGTTCGTTGTGTAGTCCTCGACCATCCCCTTCAACCGGTTCAGGAAGGCGTACGTCGAGCGCACCCCCTCCTCGCTCCAGTCGAAGTCCCGCTCGGGCTGGGCGGCCTGCATCATAAAGAGGCGGGCGGTGTCCGCGCCGTACTCCTCGACGATGCGCTGGGGCGAGACGACGTTGCCCTTGGACTTGGACATCTTCTCGCCCTCGAGCTGGACCATCCCCTGGGCCAGCAGATTGGCGAAGGGTTCGCGGTGCTCGAGTCCCTCGTGGTCGGCCAGCACCTTGGTGAAAAACCGGGAGTACAGCAGGTGCATCACGGCGTGCTCGATCCCGCCGACGTACTGGTCGACGGGCATCCAGTCGTTGGCTCGCTCGAGGTCGAACGGGGCCTCGGCGAGGTCCGGCGAGACGTACCGCAGGAAGTACCACGAGGAGTCGACGAACGTATCCATCGTGTCCGTCTCGCGGGTGGCGTCTCCACCGCAGTCGGGGCAGGTCGTCTCCTTCCACTCCTCGGCGGCGTCGAGGGGATTTCCGGTGGTGTTGATGAACTCTGGCAGCTCGACGGGCAGGTCCTCCTCGGGGAGGACGACCGATCCACAGCCGTCGTGACAGTGGACGACCGGGATCGGCGTCCCCCAGTAGCGCTGCCGGGAGATCCCCCAGTCCCGAAGCTGGTACTGGGTGGTCCACTCGGCGGTGTCGATCTCGTCGGTCAGCCGTTCGCGGGCGACGTCGCTCTCGAGGCCGGAGTACTCCCCGGAGTTGACGAGGACGCCGTCCTCGGTATAGGCCTCCTCGCTGACGTCGGGTGCTTCGGGAACGGTCTCGCCGTCCCAGTCCTCCGGCTCGGGGGCGACGACGGGGACGATCTCCTCGTCCATCTTCGTCGCGAAGGCGTGGTCGCGCTCGTCGTGGCCCGGCACGGCCATCAGCGCGCCCGTCCCGACGTCCGAGAGGACGAAGTCGGCGACGTAGACCGGAATCTCCTCGCCCGTGACGGGGTTCGTGGCGGTCAGGTCGGTCGCGACGCCGTTGGGCTCGTCGCCCTCGGGGTCGGCCTCCTCCTCGATGAAGCGACGAACGTCCTCGTCGGTCTCGGCCAGCTCCTCGCTGATCGGGTGGTCCGGCGCCAGCGCGAAAAACGTCGCGCCGTGGATGGTGTCGACGCGGGTCGTGAAGGCCTCGACGCTGCCGTACCCGTCTATGGAGAACTCGAGTTCGGTCCCCTCCTGGCGACCGATCCAGTTGCGCTGCATCTGGCGCACCGAGTTGGGCCACCCCTCGAGGTCGTCGATGTCCTCGAGCAGTTCGTCGGCGTACTCGGTGATCTTCAGGAACCACTGCTCGAGCTCGCGCTGCTCGACCGGCGTATCGCAGCGCCAGCAGAGTTCGGCCTCGCCCTCGACCTGCTCGTCGGCCAGGACGGTCTCGCAGTGGGGACACCAGTTGACCTCGGCGTCGCGTCGATCGACGAGTCCCTCCTCGTGGAACCGGGAGAAGAGCCACTGGTTCCACTCGTAGTAGTCGGGCGTGCAGGTAGCGATCTCTCGCTCCCAGTCGTAGCCGAAGCCCATCGACTCCATCTGGTCACGCATCGTCTCGATGCAGTCGAACGTCCAGTCCCGCGGATTGGTGTCCCGTTCCTTCGCGGCGTTCTCGGCGGGGAGACCGAACGCGTCCCACCCCATCGGGTGGAGCACGTCGTCGCCGCGCAGCCGTCGGTACCGCGCGTAGGCGTCCGTGATCGTGTAGTTACGGACGTGACCCATGTGGAGCTTTCCCGAGGGGTAGGGATACATCCCGAGGACGTACGTCGGATCCTCGACGTCGTCGGGGGTCCGATAGACCTCCGCCTCGTCCCACGCCTCCTGCCAGCGTCGTTCGACCGCCGCGTGGTCGTATTCCGCGTCGCTCATCTGTTTATATACGTGTAGGCACCGTCGGCGTCCTATAACTTTCTATACAGCCCATTGAACGTTCTTCGGACGGGTGTCCGGTCAAAACGGAGCGTTCGACTTCGCGAGCCGCCGATACCGACGCCTCGAGTCGGCGGAACGCCGCGCTCGACTACTCGATGTCGATCGCCTTCGAGTCGTCGCCGCCCTCGAGCTTCGGCAGTCGAACCGTCAACACGCCGTTCTCGTAACTCGCCGACACCGATTCCTCCTCGACGGGTTCGGGCAGTCGGATCCGACGGTTGACCGATGTACGCGTCCGTTCGCGTCGGATATACCGTTCGGAGGCGTGCTCGAGTTCGTCGGTCCGCTCGGCCTCGAGGCGCAGCGTCCCCTCGGCGAGGGTCAACTCGACGTCGTCGGTGTCGTAGCCGGGCAGGTCGACCGTGACGACGTACTCCTCGGCCCTGTCGGCGACGTCGACGGGAACCGATCCCGGTACCTGGAGACCACCGCTCGTCATCCCGCCCTCGACCTGCTTGCTGACGCGGTCGAGCATCTCCTCGATATCCTCGAACGGATTTCGGCGCATACGCCACCGTACGTTCTCGACAGGGATAAGTTCTGCTCGGAACGAACCGAAATCGACGAACAGCTCGGAAGGGGCCACGCGAACAGGTGGCTCGACTCCTCTTTTACCCTCGTTCTCGAGGAGGCGTGGCCCGTATCGTCGTGGTTTTCACACGCGATACGTCGTCCAGCCGATCACCGGACTTGCTATCGTCCAGCGACGTCTTCCCGTTGATCGTCCGTTCCCATAAATCATGTGCTTGTTATCCACACGCACTCGAGTCGCTCGTCGGCGACCGCTTCCGGAACGCGGAGACAACGGCGAGCGCCGACTACTCCGGAAGCGAGACCCGGCCGTCCTCGAGCGCGTCGAGCAGCACCTGTCGGGCGTGGCCGTCCGGGTCGACGTCCTCGTAGGCGGCCTTGACCTCGCTGTCACCGATGAAAAACGTCGTTCGCGCGGTCGCTCCGTTTCGGACCTCGACGTCGAACGCCTCGGCGAGTTCGGCGTCGGGATCAGCCAGCAGGTCGAACTCCAGTCCCTCGGACTCGCAGAAGGACTGGTGGGAGTCGACGTCGTCGGTCGACACGCCGTAGACGTCGACGCCCGCCTCGTGGTAGGTCTCGAGTTCGCGCTGGAACTGGGTCGCCTCGGTCGTACACCCGGGGGTCTCGTCCCGCGGGTAGAAGTACAGAACCGTGGGGTGGTCGAACTCGAGGACGATTTCCTCGCCGTCCTGGTTGCGCGCGGTGACGGTCGGCGCGTCGTCGCCTGCGGTAAGTGCCATACCCGCAATACGGTGGGCGGGTGAAAAACGATTTGGACAGCGACTCGTAAGAGCTACGAGAGGTCGGCGTCCCGGAAGCGGAGGTAACCGACCGCGAGCGGGAGAGCGATCCAGAACACCAGTACCGCGACCAGGAACAGCGGCTCGTGCACGAGCGTCTCCGCCGTGCCGGACGGGGTCTGTTCGGTCTGAGTCGCACTGACTCCCTCTTCCGTCGCCGTGATCGCGATCTGGCTCGCCTCGGGGAGGAACACGTCCGCACTCGTACTCATCGCCGTGAGGGGATTGAGGTGATCGACGATCGCGAGCCACGTCGGCGGATCGGTACCCGGAAGGCTTCGGGTGACCGCGTAGTAGAGCCCGTCGACGACGTACGACCAGAGAACGGTCGCGAGGAGGTATCCTCCGATGGCGACGCTGATCGCCCTGGTCCTCGTCTCGGCGACGGCCGAAATTCCGACCGCGATCGAGACGATCGCGGCCACCGAAAGGACGACGAACAGCACGTACGCCGCGATCGGGGCGAGCGGCGGGAGTCCGATCGTCGCCGCGATCATCCCGATCGCCGCCAGAAACCCGCCTAGGACAGCAACCGAAAGGACGGCCGTCCGTCCGACGAACTTGCCCAGCAGAACGTCAAGCCGGGAGTGGGGAAGGCCGAGCAGGAACTTCATGTTGCCCGTCTCGCGCTCGCCGACGATCGCCTGATACCCAACGAGGAGGCCGAGTATCGGGAGCACGACCTCCGTCGCCGGGCCCTCGAGAAAGCGCGCTGCGAGTTCGGGATCCGGATTCTCGACGACCGCCAGCACGATCCCCTGTGCCAGGAGGATAAACCCGAGGAAGATCGCGGTGGCGACCCACAGCGCTCTCGAGCGAACGGCGTCGGCGACGTCCTTGCGCGCGATGTCGACGACCGTCATCGGTTCGCCTCCGCGACGCCCTCCTCGAACAGGGACTCGAGCGACTGCTCTTCAGCGGTGAAATCCTCGACCGTCGAGTGTGCCTCGACCGTTCGGAGAACCTCCGCTTTCGCGGTGCCACTCGAGAGTGAGATGGAGAGTGAGGGCCCTCCATAGTCGCTATCGATGGCAGTACATCCCGTGACCGCTTCGAGTGATTCGACTGCGGTTAGAAGTTCCTGCGAAACGGCGTCGATTTCTACTTCGAGTTCGACCGCAGCACCGATACCGGATTTGAGCTCCTTGAGATCTCCGCTCATTCGGAGTTCACCGTCGACGAGAATTCCGATACGATCGCTGACTTCCTCGACCTGCTCGAGAACGTGACTGGAAAAGAACACGGCTGCACCGCGATCTCTCTCCTCGAGAACGATTTCCTTGAGAAGTTGAATCCCGGCCGGATCGAGTCCGCTCGAAGGTTCGTCGAGCACGAGTAGATCTGGCTCATTGACCAGTGCTAATGCGATCCGTAGTCGCTGTTTCATCCCCGTCGAGTACTCGCCTACCGGGCGCCGAACTGCGGTCGCCGCAAGCCCAACGCGATCGGCCAACGCGTCCGGATCGTCGCCTGCTCCCATTGAATCGATGGCGAAGCGGAGGTGCTTTCGACCCGTTAGTCGATCGTACAGCTGGTACTGTTCCGGCAACACGCCGATTCGATGTTTGATCTCGGCAGATCCTTCGCGGACGTCTCTGCCAAGGACTTGAGCAGTCCCGTCGGTCGGGTGTACGTACGACAGCAACATCGCGATCGTCGTCGACTTGCCGGCGCCGTTCGGACCGAGAAACCCGTACACCTCGCCGGATTCTACCTCGATATCGATCTTCGAGACCACGGTCTGCGATCCATACTGCTTCGTCAGGTCGTTCGTCCGTATTGCGCTCATCGGCTTCTCACTAGCTGCCCTATAGTACTTATTTGTGAAAGTTATTACTATCGGATCATTACTCGACGGAATTTGATCGGTAGTCGAGTAATACGGTGGCCGATGCGACTACTAGTACGAGCAGCACGAACGGAGACACGGTAGCAGTCGCCCAGTTTCCGCCGAACAGGAAACCGGCCTCGGCGTACTCGTAGCTAACTATCGCTCGTTCCGATTGCGTTTCGGCGGGCTCGATCGAGATTACCTGAGTGTGAAACACGGTGTTCCAGACGGTGTGGAGCACGACCGCGTTCCAGACGCTTTCGGTGTAGTAGGTGACGAGCGCGTACAGCAGTCCTGCTGAGGTTGCGACCAGCACGTAGAGTCCCGATGCGCCGGTGCCCGCGACCTTGCTATTGTGCAGCAATCCAAACAGTATCGACGTCAACACGATCGCCGCCGGCCATCCCCAGTTGTGGCCGATAAACGAGAGCAGATATCCGCGAAATACGAACTCCTCCGTTATTGCGGCGAGCAGTCCCAACAGCACCGCACTGAGCAGGACTCTCCGGAGAAACCGGCCGTCGCTGACGTGTACCTCGAGCGTCCCCGAGAGACCCGCGACGCTACCGACGGTGACAACTCCGACGAGGACGACCGCAACTCCGGCCCACCGAAGGACCGATCGGCTGGGGACCGTAATAAACAGCGCCTCGCGTAGAATTCCGACGAGCCTCGGGACGAGGAGATAGACGGCCAGTGCGACCGGGATGCCGATCAATGCCCCTTCTGCTTCCGGGAGGAGCCAGGGAATCGAAAGGAGGCTGTTTGCGACGATGTGGGAGCCGATCAGTACTGTGAACATGACTGCGAGCAGAACCAATGACAGGGTCGCGACTCTCCACTCCTCGACGGCTTCGACGGGACTGTTGCGATCCGGACTCATAGGCACAGTATTCTCACGGCCGGCCTCTGGGGGTCAACCGCCCGTTCGACTCGATTCGGCAGCATCTCGTCACGGCCAAAACGGGTTGGTGATAGGGCTGTTCCTCCGAGCGTCGCCTCTAGAAGGATCCGATTTCGACGCTGAGACTGCCGCTCAGCGTATCGCCATCGTATCCCGCTTCGATGTATTGGAGCATGGGTATGTCACCCGAGTCTGAATGGTCTCGCTTTCGGTTATAAATCTGAAAGAGGACGTGGTACCGAGAGTACACACTCGTCTCGGTTGTATGCGAGATTATATGTACGATCACGAGGCCCACGCTTCGCTGTATGACCGAGAACGGTGATCCGACGACGTGCCCGATCATCTCCGTCGAAAATCTAGTCGTGGCGTACGAACGAAGCGAAGAGACGGTTCGTGCAGTCGACGGTGTCAATCTGCAGATCGAACCGGGAACGATCGCCGGACTGATCGGACCGAACGGGGCCGGAAAGACGACGCTGCTCAAAACGTTGCTCGGGTTGGTCTCTCCAACGGGAGGACATGTTCAAGTCGACGGAACCGACATCGCGGAGCATCCGCATCGCGCTCACGCGAAGATGGCCGCGGTACTCGAGGGAGCCCGGAGCACGTACTGGCGACTGACGGTCCGTGAGAACCTCGAGTTTTTCAGCCGACTGAACGCCGCCGAGTGTAATGACGAGCGAATTCGCGCGACCATCGACCAACTGAACCTCACTGATCTCTCGACCGAAGTGGTGAACGACCTCTCTCGAGGACAGAAACAGCGAGTCTCGATTGCCGCAGCGCTGGTACAGAACGTCGACGTGCTGTTTCTCGACGAACCGACGCTCGGACTCGATACCGAGGGGTCCCTTGAGCTTCAGGCGTTGCTCGTCGACCTCGCGGAGCAACGGGGGATGACGATCGTCCTCTCGAGTCACGACCTCGACGCGATCGAGTCGGTCTGTGATCGAGGTATCATTCTCGACGACGGCCGTATCGTGGCGGACGACGACATCGAAAACTTGGTCGACGTCTTCCGGACGGAGGTGTACGAACTGGTCGTCGAGGGACAGCTCTCACCGGCAGCGCGAAGCGAGATCGATCAGACGTACGATCTCGTCTCCTGCACCGAGCGTCGGGATCGAACGACGCTGGAAGTCGCCGTTCCGGACGCCGGCCGCATCCACGAGCTAACCGGAACGGTTGTGGCGCACGGCTCGCAGATCGAGTCGGTACGGACTCTCGAGGGAAGCCTCGAAACCGTCCTCGACTCGTTCGCGTTCGATCGGTCACCGACCGAGGATCGATGTCACCCTCGGAGTGCGCTATGAGTGGAGGCGACCCAAGGACGCTGTCAGCGCTCGCCTCGGCGCTGTCCGCGCTGGTGCGGCGGGACCTGCTCATCATGCGACGGTACCCGCTGAACACCGCTGGCGCGGTACTGGGTCTGTACGCACTGTTTCTTCTCGTCTACGTCGGCGGGCGCTCGCTCGTCGGCCCGAGTTTCGGCGAGACGCTCGGCGCGCTGATCGTCGGATTCTTCCTGTTCGTCATGGCAAACGCCTCTTACCAGTCGCTCGCGGGACTGTTCGCGACGGAGGCGAAGTGGGGGACCTTAGAGCAGCTCTATCTCTCGCCGATCGGCTTCGGCCCTATCGCGGTGTTGCTGTCGCTCAGCTCGCTGCTGGTGACGTTCTCGATCGGGTTCGCGATGCTCGCACTGATGCTCCTGACGACGGGGGAGTCGATCTCGCTCGATCTCCTCAGTATCGTTCCAATCGTCGCCCTCACGCTCCTGTCGACGATCGGACTCGGGCTGCTGTTCGGCGGCGCGACAGTTCGTTACAAGAACGTCAGTGCGGTCTTCGGTCTCGTCAAGTTCGCGCTCGTCGCCTGTATCACCCTCGGGCCCACTTCGACGGAGTTCGTCGCGCTGAAACTGCTCCCGCTCACCCAGGGGAGCTACCTGCTCCAACGGATGATGAACGAGGGTGTCCGGCTCTGGGAGCTCGAGCCCGCGGAACTCTCGGTGCTCGCGCTCGTGGGGATCGCGTACTTCGCTCTCGGCTACGCTCTCTTCCGGTACTGTACCGACCGCGCTCGAGCGGCCGGCGTCATGGGACACTACTGATCGTCGCTGACCGGGTTGCGAGCAGAGAAGCGGGGACCGTTGATTACTCGACGACGTGCTCGAGATCGTACGACCCGAGCCGTCGCACCCATCCCTTCTCGGCCAACTCCTCGATGTCCTCGAGGGCCTCGATCGTCCGGGACTCGTACAGCCCCGCCTCGACGTCGATGTGGAAGACGTAGTCCCCGAGTCGCTGGCCGCTGGGTCGGGACTCGACCCGCGAGAGGTTGATGTCCCGCTCGGCGAAGGGCTCGAGCAACTCGAGCAGGAGTCCGGGGTAGTTCGCGTTCGGGTAGACGACGAACGTCGACTTCCCGCCGCCGGTCGAGCGCTCGTCGGCGGGCGCGAGCGCGAAAAACCGCGTCGCGTTCGAATCCTGGTCCTGGATGTCTTCGGCGAGCACCTCGAGGCCGTTCTCGATGTCGGCGTTGGCGGGGTGGCCGATCCCCGCGACCGACGGATCCTCGCGGGCGAACTCGACGCCCTGGGCGGTGCTGGCGACGGCCTCGAGGGTCGCGTCGGGGTACTCGCGCTCGAGGTAGGATCGACACTGGGCCAGCGCCTGGGAGTGGCTGGCGATCGTGTCGAACTCCGGTCCCTGGGCGAGCAGCGCGTGGCGGATCGGCGTGACGATCTCGCGGACGATCGCGACGTCGTACTCCGCGACGGCGTCTAAGCTCTCGGTGACGCTCCCTTCGATGCTGTTCTCGATGGGGACGATGCCGCGGTCGTACTCGCCGGTCGCGACGGCCTCGACGATCGAGGTCACCGACTGTCGGAACCCGATCTCGTCGTCGTCGGCGATCGCGCTCGCTGCTCGGTGCGAGTAGGTCCCTTCGGGACCGAGCGTGACTGTACGCATCGGCCGAGTCTTGGCCGGACCGCGCCAAAAGGGCGTCGGAGCATCCGCGTTCGGCCCGGCCGAGCGCGGTCCGCCGCGCGGACGGAAACCGATTCGGCGTCGATCGCTCGACTCGCGGTTCGGACGGCGACTCTCCAAAACGGTCGGTGTCGGGGACGACTACTCGTCGAGGTGGTCGATCCCCTTCTTCGAGACGTTGGCTTCCGTGATCTCGTCGGGCATCCAGCCGGGTTTGTCGTCGGGAGCGGTCTCCTCCCAAGCCCAGCCGTCGTAGATGTGGACCTTGTCGGTCCCCTTCTCGCGGAGCCGGAGCTCGACGCGATCCGCCGCGTCCTCGCTCGAGCCCGGCTCGAGTCGACGGGCCGCTTTGAGCGCCGCCTGGCGGGGCGTGTTTCCCGAGAAGACGCTGGTCTCGTCGCCGCCCGATTCTCGCAGTGCGAAGTTTCGTTTTCCGTCTTCACGTACCATAGTTTCGGCCTCCATGTCAGTTCTGCACACGATCCGACATAAAGATATCCCCAAAATCGACGGACTGCGCCAGTATCTTTAAGTGATCGTGAGGGACGATCTCGACGTCGTTCGATCGACGGAATCGGGTTCGTCTCCGAACGGATCCCGTCGTGGGCCGAAACGAGTCGTTCGCTATGTCGTAGAAAACACTTAAGTATATCCTACGGCGAAGTGCGAGCTAGAATCCCGCGATGGTCCGGAAAAAGAAGTTGAGTCCAAGCGGTGCGAAAGACGAAGACGGCAACTATCACAACGTCCATCTGAACCTCCACGAGGACGAACTCGCAGTCGCGGGTATGGATATCGGCGACGAAGTTTTCGTTCGCGTTCGGGACGGGAAGATCATCATCCAGAAGGCCAACGAGGAAGAGGTAGAACACGAGTTCTGAGGGCGCTTGTTATCGGCCGAGATTCGCTCGCCGTCCGCGCGAACCACCTGACCCAGGCATCTGAACCTGAAGACCTGCTTGCGGGACGATCGCTGGACCGCACGAAAGCGGATTACTACGGAGTTCCAGACGCTCAGCGCAGCGCCTCGAGGTCGAACTCGAAGGCCGCGACGGGCACCTCGAGGTCGTGTTCGACGAGCACCTTCGGGTGGACCTCGCCGACGACGCCGACGTTCTCGCCGTCGAGGACGACGTCGGCCGCTCGGCCGGGGATGAAGCTCGGATGGTCGGCCGCGGGCGTCTCGAGGTCGACATCGAAGTCGCGGGCGAGCGCCTGCAGGCGCGCCTTGGCGTCCTCGTAGCCGGCCTCGTGGTCGGCGAGGACCGCACCGACGTGGCGTCCCTCGGCGACGCCGGTGTTCTCCCGGTCGTCGAGTTCGGCCGCGAACCCGACCTCCGAGAGGTGCTGCGGGTACGCGCGGTGGGTGTTGTTCTCGAGGACCTGCAACAGTGAGGGCAGCGTCCAGGTTCGCAACATCGTGTAGTCCTCGCTGTAGGGCTCCTTGATCGTCGCGGGCTCGCCCGCGCCGTAGGCGTCCTCGCCGGGTTCGACGTCGAGGCGCTCGTAGTTCTGCGCCTCGTCTATCATGTGGAAGTTGAGCAGGTCCTCGAAGCCCAGCCCGACGAGTTGGGTTCGAGCCGCGCGCTCGAGCCGGGACCGTTCGTGGCGGCCGCCGACGGTGCCGACCTCGGGGTACCGGGGCTCGAGGTCGTTGAAGCCGTAGGCTCGGCCGAGGTCGTCGATGACGTCCAGCGGGTGGAGCACGTCGACGCGGTAGGGCGGGATCGTCACCTCGTAGACGAGTTCGCCCGTCGACGCGGCGTCATTGGCGTTCGACTCGCTCGAACCCTCCGCGCCGCCCCGTTCCTCGAGTCCGTCTCGCTCCTCCAGGGGCGTGATGGTACTCTCGTTGTTAGCCGTCGCCCCGTCCTCGATTCTCGTGGCGTCGAGCCCCGAGCGCTCGGCCAGATCGATCACGTCGTCGGGGTCGAGATCGATTCCGAGGAGGGTCTCGATGCGGTCGTGGGCGACCCGCTTCGTCTTCGTCGAGAGATCGGGGCGCACCAACTCGCCGTCGGGGTACTCGACCCGGACGTCCTCGAGGGTCGCGCCCCGCGCCGCGAGCGCGTAACAGACGATGTTCAGCATCTTGTCGATCGTCCACTGGTCGGTGCCGGTCATCTCGACGAACAGGTCACGGGAGTCCGTCGAGACCTCCGTCCGCCGACCGTTGATCACCGGCGGGAACGAGAACAGCCCGATATCGTCGTAGATCGCCGGGTAGCGCTCGTACCCGCTGACGAGGTCGGCGTACTCCCGACCCGTCTGGTGCTCCTCGAGCACCTCCGCGGGCGTCAGTTCGGCGTCGGAATCGAGCGGGACGAACCGGTCCTCGTCGGGTTCGACGCCGACGTACCGGATCGTGGGGTTCCCCTCCGTCGCAGCGCTCGCTCGCGGCTCGTCGCCGCTCGCGTTTTCCGATGCGCGTAGCGCATCGCGACCCTTCAGCATCGTCAGATCGTGGATCCCGATCGCACCCTTCGCGCGCTTGCGGCCCATCGTCGCGTGGAGTTTCTCCTGGAGCTGGATGAGCGAGTCGAGACCGTCCTCGTCTAAGTCGACGTCGCGGATCACCGCGCCCGTGACGTAGGGTCGTTCGTCGGGAACCGAGTCGTCGACCTCGATGGTCCAGTCGGCGCCGTTCGTCGAGGGGACGTGCACCCCCCGAGAATCGCCGTACTGGTAGCGCATCGAGCGTGCGACGCCCTCGACCGAAAGCCGGTCGAGACGGTCGGGCGCGAACTCGAGTTCGAACGCGTCGTCGTCGGTCCAGCCTTCGAACTCGAGGCCGAGCCCGAACAGGTCCTCCTGCAGTTCCTCGTCGCTTTTCTCCTCGTGGCCGGTCAGTTCGCGCAGTTCGTCGGGGTCGATGTCGACGGTTGGCATCAGTAGGTCACCTCCGCGTTCCGCAGGAACTCGAGGTCGGCGAGGGTGCCGTGGAGGTCGCGGATGTCCTCCGCGCCCGTCGTCAGCATGGCAAGGCGCTCTAAGGCCAGGCCCCAGGCCATGACGTCGCACTCTACTCCGAGGGGCTCGAGCATCTCCTCGCGGAAGATGCCCGAGTTGCCGATCTCGATCAGTTCGCCCGTCGTCGGGTGGGTGCCAAAGAGCTCGAAGCTCGGCTCCGTGTAGGGGTTGTAGTGGGGTTTGAACTGGATATCGGTGATGCCGAACTGGGCGTAGAACTCCTCGAAGGTGCCCATCAGATCGCGCACCGAGAGGTCCTCGGCCATCACCCAACCCTCGATCTGGTAGAACTCGAGCAGGTGGGTCGCGTCTAAGGTGTCGTTGCGGTAGGCCTTCTCGACGCTGAAGAAGCGCGCTGGCGGTTCGATCTCGCCGATCTGCTCGCCGGAGAGGTACCGCGTCGACAGCGAGGTCGTGTGCCCGCGCAGCGCGAGCGCCCGCGCGAAGTCCTCGTCCCAGGGGGAGTGGTAGCCCTCGCCGTCGTCGCCGACGCCCTCCCGGTGGGCGCGCTCGACGCGCTCGACCAGATCCTCCGGGAGTTCGTCGATGTGAGTCGGCTGCTCCAGGGCGAAGCGGTCCCAGTGCGTTCTGGCGGGGTGGTCCTGGGGCATGAACAGGCAGTCGTTGATCCAGAAGTCCGCGTCGGCGTGGGGGCCGTCCATCTCCTCGAACCCCATCCCGACGAGGACGTCCTTAACGCGCTCGGACATCTCCCGCAGGACGTGGACGCGTCCGCCCTCGACGGTCTCGGCGTCGGCCTCGACGTTGTACTCGGCGAACTCGACGTCCTCCCAGTCGCCGCTGGTCAGCAGTTCCGGCGTCACCTGCCCGACCGTCTCGGCGGTCTCGACGCCGGCCATCAGCTCCGTGACGCCTTGCTCGGTGAGTTCTACCTCGCGGACGGTCGATTCGGCGACCTCGACGAGCCCGCGGCGCTCGAGCTGGTCCAAAACGTCGCCCTCCTCGAGCGTTCCCTCGCCCGCGAGCTCGTCGAGGGCGGTCGCCTCCGCGTCCGCGGCGGGCTCTGCGTCGGGGTCGGCCGTGATCTCGCCGCCCTCGATGGAGCCGTACCCCTTTCGGGCGTAGTTCGAGAGCGCGATGTCGACCGCCGCACCCTCGAGCCCGGAATTCCCGATAACCTGCCCCATCGGGGCGGGGTCGGCGTCGGCGCCGGCCTCGAGCGCGGCCTCGTAGAGCCGAACCTCGGGCAGCCCGCGCTCGGCGTACTCCTCGCCCTCTTCGGTGAGCGAGACCGTTTCGTCGACCCGCTCGGCGACGGCGACCAGTCCTTCCTCCTCGAGTTCGAACGCCGCCCCGGTGACGGTTTCGGGCGGCAGGTCGGTCGCCGCAGCGAGGGCGTCGACGGGCGTCGCCTCGTCTGCGCTCGCGGTCTCGAGGACCGCGATCTGTGATTCTGGTAGTTGCATTCGCTTGTCTGAATGGCTGTCGGTCGGTCAGTTAGCGGTTCCGACTCCGTTCGACGCGTCCCCGATCCGAGTCGCTCGACTCGAGCGACCTCGAGGACGACGTCGCGGACGGTTTCGACGAGGCCGATCGGTGGTATCGCCCTCGAGTCCACCGGCCCGGTTACCGGGCGAAGAAGAAACCGAACCCCGGACGCGGCGCTGGCTGGCGGGCGACACACCGGCGGTGGGACTCGGATGCCATGTGCCAACGATCGCAACGCGGTTCCAAAAGCGTTACGCGACGCCGAGGACCGATCAGGTCGTTCGGTCCCCGATATACTGCGTGACGGGCATGTTGAGAAACGTCGCCAGCGTGTACAGCGGTCCCAGGTTCGCCCCGCCGTCGAGGTGCTCCTCGTAACACCGATCGACCCCCGCCGCGTCGAGGAAGGGGAGAGCGCGGATCGTCGACTCGTGTTCCTCGAGGGTGTCGCGGACGAACGGGTGCGTGCGAATGAGTTCGTTGTGGTCGGGCCAGGCGCCGTGGGTCCAGTGGGCTTTCGCCGGCGACCGATCGACGTACCGGCGCTTGAACGCGGTCGCGACCTCGCCGGCCCACTGGACGGGAACCGGCGACGAGAGCGACGTTCCGGTCGACGCGTGCGGGATGGCCGCAAGGTCGGGATCGAGCATCTCGATCGCGCGACCGATGAGGTTCCCCCGGTGGAAGTACCGTCGCGGAACGCGCTGGAAGAGCTCCAGCAGCCGGTTGTCGAGAAAGAGCGTTCCGGACGGCATCATCTGGAGCGTGCCGTAGTAGAAGAAATGCGACGAGCTGTTGGTGAACGGACACCGACCGAACAGCAGGCCCTCCGAGGGTGTCGTACTCGATCCCGTGATCGACGAGTCCGTCGCCTCGAGGCGTCACGTTCGCGCGGTAGATGTCCCGTACCGATCGATCGAGCGCCCCGGAGATGTACGCGGGGGCCTCGGTGGTGCGGTAGTCGGCGAACTCGTCGATAGACGACAGCGTCCGTTCGAACGGGACCTCGAACGAACCGACCGGGCCGAGGTCGACCGTTCGGGTCGGCAGGTGATCGCCCTTGAACAGGATGTCGCCGTAGTGACCCGTGAACAGGACGTCAACGGCGTCGGAGAGGCGATCCTCGAACCCGCCGGCGTGGAGCCGGTTGAAGTAGCCGTCGAACGTCGCGATCCGCGGTACCGACGAGAGCGCGCGCCTGGTAGTCGCGGTCGCGTCGCAGGAACGTGATCGGAACGCCCGCCGTCTCGGCGACTCGGCGCGTGATCTCGGCCTCCACGTTGTGCCAGTCGTTCATGTGGAAGGCCCGAACGCCGCGGTCGGCGGCGGTCAGCGCGGCGAGAATTAGCCGCGAATCGCTGCCGCCGCTCAGCATGAGCGCGTACTCGCCGTCCGGTCGCGTTCGTTCCTCGGCGACCTCCCGCAGCCGTTCGGCGATCCGCTTCGCGAAGTAGGTCGGCGACCGACTCCGCGGATCGTAGCTCGGTTTCCAGTACCGCCGCTCGTCGACTCCGCCGTCCTCGAGCGAGACGGCGAGGGTCGATCGGACTGCCGGCAGACGTCCCGGCGTTCGTCTCGTTTCTTAAAACGGCGATCGAGGGCCGCGAGTACGCGAAGTTCGTCTTCTCGCGCAACCTCAGCGCCGCGCTCGAGGAGATCGCCGCCTTCGGCGAGGAGCGCGGACTCTCGCGCGAGGAGCTCTCCCACGTCCCGATCTCGGATCTGTTCCGGATCGCGGACGGCGGGCCGCGGACGGACGCTGCGGCGTGGCTTCTCTCCCGTGGCGAGGACGGGAGGCGAACCCGGGAGCTGGCGAACGCGGTCGAGTTGCCCCCGCTGCTGACCTCCGAATCCGACTTCCTCGCGTTCGACCGCCCCGCCAGGGATCCGACGTTCGTGACGGACCGTACGGTCTCCGGCGAGGTCGTACCGATCGAGGACGCGGACGTGACGGAGCTCTCGCTGGCGGACAAGATCGCCATCGTTCCGCAGGCCGACCCCGGCTACGACTGGCTCTTCGGGCACGACATCGCCGGCTTCGTCACGATGTACGGCGGCGTGAACTCGCATATGGCCGTCCGGGCCGCGGAGTTTTCGATCCCGGCGGCGATCGGCGTCGGTGAGAGCCGTTACGAGGACATTCGACAGCGCGACCGCGTCGAACTCGACTGCGGCGGAATGCGCATCCGGAACCGCTGACCGCGATCCCGATCAGGCTCGGGGCGACTCGAGTTCGATGTCGGCGTCCTCGAGCAGCCCCTCGACCTCGGCGCGTTTCTCCTGGTGTTCGGCGAGGAACTCCCGTATGAGCTGGGCGGCCTGTTCCTTGCAGTCGCCACAGAGCCGCTCGCCGCCGACGCACTCGTCGTACACTCGCTTGGCGAACTCGTCGTCGTCGCCCGCGAGCAGGTAGGCGTACAGCTCGTAGACGGGACACTCGTCGGCCTTGCCGCCCTTCTCGCGTTGTTCCGCGGCGGTCTCGCGACCGCCCGTGGTCGCGGCCTTGACCTTGTCGTAGCCGTCTTCGGGGTCGTCGAGCAGTGAGATGTGCGACGCGGGAACCGACGAGGACATCTTCCCGCCCGTGAGCCCGGTCATGAAGCGGTGGTAGATCGAGGACGGCGGGCGGAACCCGTAGCCGCCGTTGTCGACCTCGACCTCGCGGGCCAGCTCCTCGGCCTCGCCGACCTCGAGCTCGAAGGCGTCGACGTGGTTCTCGTAGACGCGCTTCTCGCCGTCGATCGCGTCGATAAGCGCGTCGAAGGCCTCGTCGGTCGCCCGCCGATCGAAAAATCGGGTTCGCGGACGGACGGGCTCCATGCCGGCTTCCTCGAGTTTCGTCAGAACCGAACCCAGCGTGTCGGCGGGGACGCCCAGTTCCTCGAGGGGTGTCTCCTCGATCGCCTCGGCGACGTGGACGCAGCGAAGCGAGTCGTCGTCGAACTCGGCCGGATCGAGCTGTTCGTAGAGATCGGCGACGAGGTCGCGTTCCGCGGGCTCGAGTTCGAAGCTCGCGTAGGCCTTCGAGACCTTGAAGAAACGCGTTCGTTCGGCCAGATCCCGCGCCAGGCGAACGTGTGGGTCCTGGTCGGGACCGACCGGGATGACGGTCGGTTTCGGCTCCTCGAGCTGGGGATAGAGGATGTCGGCCATCTGGGTGACGACCGACTGCATGTGCGAGACGTCGGTCCCGCCGTCGAAGCCGTAGATCGCCTCCAGCTCCGAGAAGTTGGCGTCGGCGCCCAGCTCGAAGGCCAGGTCCTGTAGCTCGCGGTTCGTCGACTGTCGGTACAGCGTCCCCTCCTCGGGATCGAACCCGAGCGCGAGCAAGGAGAGCAGGTAATCGCGGGCGTGCTCGTCGATCTCGTCCCAGCTCATCCCGCGGGCCGAGTTGGCCTCGAGGTCGGCGATCAGCCCGTAGGCGTCGGCGCCCCGCTGCTGGTGCCAGATAATCTCGTCGAACACGAGCTTGTGTCCGATGTGGGGATCCCCGGTGGGCATAAAGCCCGAGAGGACCGCGGCGTCCTCGCCCTCCCGCAGCGCCTCGGCGACGGGACGGTAGTCCCGGTGGCCGAAGATGACGCCGCGGCGCATCAGGTAGTGGGGGTCGGGCACCTCCTCGAGGACCTCGTCGAAGCGCTCGATACCGAACTCCTCGAACAGCTTGCGGTAGTCGGAGACGGCCGAGGAGCCCCACGGGTCCAGCGCGACGTCGTCGGCGCCCGCTGCTCCGCCATCGGTCACTGGTTTCCCTGACTCGGACTCCTCGAGTGGGTCGTCTCCGGTCATCATCACCGCTTTGGCGCTCAGGCACGCAAAAACCTTCGCCTTCGTTCCGTCAGGGCGTCAGCCGCTCGAGGGACCACCAGTCGATCCCGTTCTCGCCGACGAGCGCGACCACCATCGTCTTCCGGACGCCGTGGGCGAGTCTGACGTCGAGTGCGACGTCGCGGGGCTCGAAGACGTGGTCGGCCGGGTGGACCCGAACGAGCAGTTCGGAGTGACCCAGATCGTCGACGCTCTCGACGTCGGCGTAGGTCCGGAAGTCCGCGCCGAACTTGTAGCCCGTCTTGGGGACGACGCCGCGCTCTCGCAGTTCCGTATACACCCGGAACCGGCGGTCGAACCGCTCGCCTTCGACCTCGCGGCCCCGTTCCCGGACGGTCGCCGGATCGAGGTCGATCGCCCCTCCCTCGGCGAGGTAGGCCGCCTCGAGCAGCGAGCACTGCAGCGTCGGCTCGTCGTACTCTCGACCCTCGAGAGGCTGGCCGTAGAAGGTCTCCTCGTAGAGTTCCAGGGGCGGCTCCCAGACGACCACCCGGTCGGCGAGCAGGTCCGCCTCGCAGCCCTCGGGCAGTCCCGACGCCGAACTCCCCGTCGGTTCCCGCCGGGCCACCTCGAAGTACGTGATCTCGCTTTCCTCGTCGACGACCGCGAGGACGCCCGCCTCGAGGTCCCGGCCGGCGACGTCGGTTCGTTCCCCCAGCACCCGCAGCGCGTAGGCGATCTCGCCGTCTCCGGGCCCTTTGCCCCGCGGAAAGACGGCGAACTCCGTCTCCGGCGGGTCCTCGAGCCACGGCTCGGCCGCCGGCGCGAGATAGAAGCCCCGCTCGCGGAGGTCGGCGTACACCAGGAACCGAACGCCGAAGTCGGGGCCGGGTTCGCGGGCCAGAAACGAGCGGAAATCGAGGCGCTCGTCGCCGTCGACGACGGCCGCGAGGTCGCCACGGTAGAGCAGGTGGGCCGCCTCGACCGGCGCGAGGGCGATCTCGTTGCCCTCGAGCGGATAGCCGTATCCTCGCGAGTCGTGATAGCGCTGGCGGGCGTCGCCGCCGACGCGGACGACGCCGTCCTCGAACCGCCCCTCGAGTGACATACCCGTCCCTTCGCCGGGAATCACTAAGTGGCTGTGGATCGCGTTTCAGTCGTCGACGCCTGCTTCCACGCGGTACTCGCCGACCCGTCCGCAGGTCGCGTCGAGACACCGCGCGCCGGTCCCGGTCTCGAAGGTCGGCAGCCCGCAGCCGCAGTCGCCGTCGACGACGCCGGCGGGGAGAGCGAACCCGGTGTCGCAGTCCGGGTAGTGCTCGCAGCCGGCGATCAGGCCGCCTCGACGGAGGATCCGCAACTCGCCGTCGCAGTCCGGTTCCGGACAGTCCCACTCGCGGTCGAACGCCTCGCGGACGGCGTCGTCCAGCGACTCGCAGCTTCGATCGAGACAGACGTCGAACGCGAGCCCGCGCTCGACGCGCATTCGCGGGAGGCCACAGTCACAGCGCTCCTCTCGGATCGTCGCGTCCGAGGGAATCCCGTAGCGGTCCCCGCAGCCGACGCAGTGCACTCCGGAGGAGCGAACGAGCGCGCCGCCGCAGTCCGGACAGGCGCCGACGGGCGTTCCCGCCGCCGAGGCCGGGTAGTGGGCGAACCCGTCCTGGTCGTGAGCCGCGATCCGCAGGGTCTGGGTCCCCTTCTTCGCGACGAGCGTGAAGTCGTTCGCCCGATCGCTCGAGACGCTGTCGGCCCGGGTGAGCCAGGCGACGGGCTGGTAGCCGTCGACGTCGTGGACGAGCACGGTGTTGTCGGGCTTGACGATCGTCGTCACGCGGCCGCGGTACTCCGATCGATCCGCGTCCTCGGCGATGACGGTACAGTCGCCCGCGAGCACGCGGATTGCGTCGTCGATCATGGACGCCGTTGGCCGCGTTTCGCTACTTAAATCCGGGGCCGATCCCCGCCGGTGACGGCGCGACGGCTTCGATCTCGGGTCGGCGACGGGACGGCGGATTCGAACGCCGCTACAGGTAGCCCAACAGCGGCATCGCGAGGCCGACGATCCATCCCAGGAGGCCGATGCCGAACAGTGCGGCGCCCTCGGCGTCGTTTCGCGCGGCGCCCGCCGCGAGCAAGCCGAGCGTGACGAGCAGCCCCGTCCGGTGGAGCAACAGCTCGAGCGGGAGCGCCGTTACGCCGATCGAGGCGAAATCGAGGACGAATCCCAGCCCGAGCCCGACGGCGGCGAACGCGAACGCCGGCTGTGGCTCGAGCGGGCGACCCAGCCAGTTCACGACGCGTTGCAGGCGCAACAGTCGGCCCGCCCGCTCGAGGGACTGGGTGAGCACGATCGCCGCCACCGGCGGACCGACCGCCAGTATCGGGTACAGAACCACGACGAACGCCTGCGGCGTGATCCAGGGGATCGCCGCCTCGACGGCCAACCCGGCGCTTCGAACGCCGACGACCAGCCCCGCGAGCGTTCCGAGGAGGACGAAGCCGCGGACGTTCCGGTACGTCCAGCCGAGCAGTCGCCGAGCGCCGCGGGCGATCCCACCCGCCGTCTCGGTCCCGAACAGTCCGAGGACGGTCCCCGCTCCGAGGGAGACGAGGGTCGCCAGTTCGATCGCCGAGAGCCAGCCGTCGTTCCAGCCGCCGTGGGTTCCGTGGTACTCGCGTCGCACCTCCTCGACGAACGGCTCGTCGAGGTACTCGGCCTCGAGCGCGTTCTGGGAGTGCTGGATGTCGGTTACCGTGTGCCGTAACCGGAAGAAGTCGAAGTGCTCGCGGTGAGCCTGGATCACCGTCCAGTCGTCGTTTTCGGTGGTGTACGCCCGAATGTGGTGCCGACTCCCGAGGTACGTTCCCGCGTGGAGCTGGTAGCTCTCCTCGATCCAGACGCCCCCGCCGCCGTGGGGTTCGGTGTCGACGTAGGTGTACCGGGTCGAGCCGTGCGCGTCGTCCCACTGGGTCGAGTCATCGGCGTCCGCGTCGGCCTCGGTTCGGTTCTCCTCGTCGACTTCCTCCCACTCGAGTTCGTCCTGGGCGACCAGCGACCGCCTGACCCGATCGTCGTCGCCGTGGACGATCAGGTTGAGCGCGAGCGTCCGTTCGTCGTTCGACCGGCTGCGGCTGGTGTACGGCCAGACGTAGCTGCCGTTCTCCGCGGGCTGTATCAGCCGATCGCGATCGAGCGTCTCGGGCTCTGACGACCCCGTAATCGGATCGATCGCCCCACCGGCGACCAGGTAGCTGGCGGCGAGGACGAACAGCCCGACCAGCAGGAGATGGCGCCGATTCATCGCGCTCTCGAACCCGGCGCGGTCGCCGTTTGCCGTTCTCCGGGTTGGGATCGATGCCGCGTCCGGATCGCCTCGTGTGTACCCGAAGGGGTCCGTGCCGATCCGCTCGGTCGGTGCCGAACTCGTCGTCGCATCTGCTCCGTGAGGTCGATTTCGAACGGCAAGTAACTGCTGCAGGCTCGAGCGCGCGATCCGAGAGCGGCGCCCGGCGACCTACCGAGAACGACGGAGGACTCCGGAGACGTGTTGTCCCCTCCTAGCAGCGTTCATGACCCGCGTCGTGGGACTTCCGAACGGGACGATGGCTCCGTTACACGAGCGTCCGAAGACGGTCGCGATCCGCGAGGACCACAACGGAACGGGTACGACTCGTTCGACGACCGACGGGACGGTTCGCCCGACGGCCGACAACCGACGCGCGTTCGGTGTCCACGGCTACCGAACGGCCGGGTTCCGCCGATGAGCGCTCCCGTCGCAGTGCTCGTCGCCGTCTCGTGGATGATCGTGCTGTTGCTCTATCTCAGCCTCTTCTTCGGGCCCGGCGGGACCCGCTCGCGGGACGAGGAAACGGCCCGGTGAACCCGGCCGAGTCGCTTCCGCGGGCGATCGCCGCGGCGGGAACCGCGGGAGTCGGCGAAACGCGTTTCCGCGCCGACGGAAACGCATTCACATGGCTAACGTTACCGCGGAACTCCTCCTGTTCGACGGCTTCGACGAACTCGACGCCGTCGGTCCCTACGAGGTGCTCGAGAACGGCCGCGAAGCGGGGGCCGACCTCGAGGCACGACTGGTGACGCTCGAGGACGGAACCGACGACGGGCTCGTCGAGGCGAGCCACGGACTCCGGGTGGAACCCGACGGCACGCTCGGCGACCCCGATCTGCTCGTCGTCCCCGGCGGCGGCTGGACGAGCGCCGACGGCGGCGTGCGAGCCGTCGTCGACGACGGTGCGATCCCGGCCGCCGTCGACGACCGCTTCGCCGCGGGCGCGACGGTCGCCTCGGTCTGTACCGGCGCGATGATCCTCGCCGAGGCGGGGCTGCTCGAGGGACGCCCCGCGACGACCCACCACGACGCGCTCGCGGACCTCGGCGACTCGGCCGCGACCGTCGTCGAGGAACGCGTTGTAGATGATGGCGACGTCCTCACCGCCGGCGGGGTCACCGCGGGGATCGACCTGGCGCTGTGGCTGCTCGAGCGGGAGTTCGGCGCCGACGTCGCCGAGGCGGTCGCGGCCGAGATCGAACACGAGCGCCGCGGCGACGTGTTCGGCTAGCCGAGCGGGTACCGCCCGGCGTTCGCCCCTCGACGACCGGTCTCGCCACGCCGGCGGACGGCGTCGCGTGATGGCCAAACGGCTATACGTCCGTCCCCGGTAGGCCGACGTACATGAGTGCAGTCTTGTTCGACATGGACGGCGTGCTCGTCGACAGCGAGGACTACTGGGTCGAGTTCGAACGCGAGGAGATCCTCCCCGCGGCCGTCCCCGACGAGGACGTCGACGTCGCCGAGGTCAGCGGCATGAACTACGCGGAGATCTACGACTACCTCGAGGCGGAGTACGGCACGGCGATCACCCGCGAGGAGTACCTCCGGAAGTTCGAGGAGACCGCCGAGACGCTGTACACCGAACGCGTCGAGTTGCTCGAAGGGACCCACGACCTGCTCGCCGAACTCGACGAGCGAGGCGTGACGACGGCCGTCGTCTCCTCGTCGCCCCACGACTGGATCGGGATGGTCCTCGAGCGCTTCGAACTCGAGGACGCGTTCGACCGCGTGATCAGCGCCGAGGAAATCGACGGGGACGGCAAGCCCGAGCCGGACGTCTTCGAGTACGCGGCCGAGGAGGTCGGCGTCCCCGCCGCCGACTGCGTCGTCGTCGAGGACTCCGAGAACGGCATCGAGGCGGCCGACCGCGCCGGAACGATCGTCGTCGCCTACCGCATCGACGCCCACGGCGACATCGACTACTCGCCGGCCGACCGGGTCGCCGACTCGCCGGCCGAGGTCCGGGAGGCGGTCCTCGAACTCGTCGACTGACGTCCTCCCACGACTCGAGTCGCGGGCGTTCGCGCTGTTTCTCCGTCGGCCGTCTCTCCCGAGGATCCGTCAGTCGGTTTGCTCGTCCGGGCCGATCCGCTCGTCCGGATCGGCCCGCCGGCGCAGCCACTCGAGGCCGAGCGCACCGCCGAGGAGCCCCGCGCCGGTCGTAAATCCGGGCGTCCCGTCGGTTCCGGAGTCCTCGTCGTCGTTATCGGTCACCGCGTCATCGTCGCTTCTCCTCTCACCGTCGTCGGTACCGTTTTCGTCACTTTCGCCGTCGCTCTCGGTACCGCCGTCGTCGACGGCTTCGGTACCGCCGTCGTCAGTACCGTCGTCGACGGCCTCGTTGCCGCCGTCGTCAGATTCGGCTCCGCCGTTTTCGTCTTCGCCGGCGTAGTCATTCTCGTCGTTCTCCGCCTCGGCACCGTCGTCGGGGCGATCGCCGTTCCCCCCGTCTCCTTCGCCTTCGGCAGGTTGGTCGTCCTCCCCGTCGTCGGTAGACTGGTCGTTTCCTTCGCCTTCCTCGCCGTCAGCGGGGTGGTCGCTCTGACCGTCTTCCTCCCCGTCGGCAGACTGATCGTCCTGCTCGCCTTCTTCGTCGTCGGCGGATTGCTCGCCGTCCTCGGCGACCCCGTCACGGAGCGCCACGAGATCGCCGTCGTGGTCGACGTAGATCGTCTCGCCGCTGATCGCGCGAACGTGTCCGACAGGCGCATCGTCCCTCGAGAGCACCCACTTCTCGGAGCCGTCGTACTTGTTCAGGGCGACGAGGTCCTCGTCGTACTCCCGCTCCCCGTAATTGTATCCGTCCAGATAGAAGTACGCGTACACCGTGTCGCCGCTGACGACGGCCTGCCCGTAGGTGTACGTCATGTCGAGATTCCAGTCGTATTCGTCACCGTGAATCGAGCCCCCGGAGTACCCGTAGTCGGTGCCGCCACCGACGTAGATCTCCTCGCCGAACGCTATTTCGCGGGTTCCGGAAGCCATGGTCGCAGACTCGCCCGTCTGGGCGTCGTACAACGGCCACTCCTCGTAGGACGCGCCGTCGTAAGCGATCGCTGCCGACGTCGCGTAGGTGGTACTGACGCGGGAGTCGACATAGGTTCCTACCTGCCAGACCTCGGCACCGGTTTCGGGCTCGAGCGCGATCGGACCGGCGCCCGTCACGCTGTAGATCACGCCGTTCGCCGCCGCGGGCGCCGTAACGAACTCGTACTCGTCCTCTCCGTCACCGTGCGGTGCGGCGGTGATCGATTCCTTCGCCCACCGAACCGAGCCGTCGTCGGCCTCGAGCGCGTACAGCGTGCCGTCGGCGACGGCGTACACGCCGCCGTAGGCGACCGTCTGCCAGACGAGCTCCTCCTCGGGATCGAACTCGCTCTCCCAGCGAACGGTCCCGTCGGATCGGTCGAGTGCGACGACCTCGGTTCCGCTGAGGTAGACGCTCTCGTCGGCGACCGACGGCGTTCCCGCCTCGATATCCGTGTTCTCCCAGCGGACCGTGCCGTCCGCCGCATCCAGGGCGAGGACGCCGTCGTCGGTCGACGTGTACACGGTGTCGTCGGCGACGGCGACGGAACCCGCGCCCGTCCCCGCACCCTCGAGGGACCACGCGGCCTCGAGTTCGCCCCCGTCGAACTCGTGGCCGTCGGGGATGTATCTGGCGTGACCGGGGCCGCCCCGGTGTGAGGGCCAGTCCTCGCCCGGACTCGGATCGCGATCCGGATCCGGAAGTTCGTCGACGTCGACCTCGGACGCTTCGGCCCCCACCGAAGCGAGTCCGGTCCCGATCGACAGCGCTGCACCAGTCGCCAGCACCGAGCGGCGGCGCCACTCTTCCATACCGGGAGAAGAAACGTGTAGTACTATAACTATCCGATAATTATAGCCGAATTATCCATTCGGCAACTGTTTCGGTGAACGCGGAGACCGCCCGAAGGAGACGAGCACGACGGTTCCGGCCGTGCTCTCGGCGCGCTGACTCCGGGAATGATACCGAGTCGACCAGTCGGGTTCCCGACCCGCCGACGAAGTGCAGGGCCTCGAGCGCGGCGCGGAGCCGTAGTCCGACCGTCAGTTCGGGCCGCCCGGAACCCGGGCTCCCGCCTGAATTTATAGGCACTCACTCACAAGGTGGAGTATGGGCGATATCGATCTCGACGAACTCGCCGCATCGTTGACGCTTCGCGAGGAAAACCAGGCGATCAAGAGCTACCAGAACACGGTGGCGGTCTCCTGTCCGGCCTGCGACACGACGTTCGACGACCTCGTCGTCTGCAAGGAGAACCCGGCGAGTCTCAACCTCTCGCGCCAGCTCGATCTCTGCGTCGGCTCGGCCGACGGGCAGGCGGTCATTTTCACCCACAAGAAGTAACGTTCAGCGAACCTCGACCGTTCGGCGCTCTTCGAGGGGAACCAGGGGCTGTTCGGGGAAGGCGACGCTGACGCGGAACTCGAGCTCGTCGGCGTCGGCGCCGAAGACGCCGACGGGAACCGTCTCCTCGTCCCGGAGGTAGGTGCTCGTGCTCGTCATCTCGACGCCGTCGTCGGGAACGTTCGTTCCCGACTGGCTCGAGAGCGCATCACGCTCTCGAACGTTTACCGTCACCCGAATTCCGGCCCGCGCGGGCTCGCCGACGTTTCGCACGGTAACCTCGGAGACGTCGTTCTCCCCGGCAGCGATCGTATCGGGGAACGGCCCCCACTCGAGTTCGGCCGCGGGCAGCGACTGAGCCCCCTCGTAGACCCGCTCGGCGACCCCCTCCGAGAGGCCGGCGTCGACCAGTCCGGCGACGCCGGCGTCGACGACGTCGCCGGGCGTCGACAGCCCCTCCGTCGAGAGTTTACTCGCTCGTCCGGGGCCGATCCCGTCGACCGCCGTGAGGCCGACGGCGTCCTCGGCGACGCCGTTCTCGATCCGGGCCTCGACGCGCCCGGCGAGGTTCGCGGCGTGGGGGCCGACCAGCCGATCGAGAAACGCGCCCAGCGCGGAGAGCAACCGGGTCGCGTTCCGACGGATGACCCAGGCGTCGCTCCGGAGTTCGGGAGGGATCGAACCGCTGGCGGCGCCGCGCAAGATTGCGAGCACCTTCCGCTGGCCGGGCTCGAGGTCGCCCGTCTCCTGACCCACCAGCACCGCGTCGATCGCGTCGCGTTCGGCCTGGCGGGCCGACACCGAGTCGAACTCCGCGGCGGTCGCGACGACCTCGAGGAGGTCGTCGGTTTCGGCCGACGCTCCCCCCTCGATGCGGTCACACAGCGCCGCGAACCGGGCGGCCGTCTCGAGCCGGAGGTAGTACTTCGAGGCCAGCACGCCCCGCGGGGTGGCCTCGATCGAGAGGTCCGTCTCGTCCATCGCGACGAACCCCCGATCGACCAGGTTCTCGAGGCAGTCCCGGACGCGTCCCCGGAGGTTCGGGAAGTCGTACGCCTCGGGTTTGGACTGCCCGCGAACGTAGTAGAAGGTCGTCTCGAGCCAGTCCATCACGTCCTCGAGGTCGGTGATCGTCCCCATCGCGATCTCGGCGTTGAGGTGGGTGCCGAGGGTCTCGGCGAGCCGGGACTCGATCTCCTTGCCGTCCCGGAGCAGCCGGCGGTACTTGTCGGCTTCGGCACTGTCGCAGACGACCCAGCCGTAGCCGACGTCGTCGTACCCCGGCCTCCCGGCCCGGCCGAGCATCTGGAGGACGTCGAGGGGGCTCATGTCGATCTCGCCCTCGAGGGGGTCGTGGAGCTTCGTGTCCCGGATGACGACGCAGCGGGCGGGGAGGTTGACGCCCCACGCGAGCGTCGAGGTCGAGAACAGCAACTCGACCAGTCCCTCCTTGAACCACGCCTCGACGAGGTCGCGGTCGTTCTTCGAGAGCCCGGCGTGGTGGAAGGCGACGCCGTCGAGCACCGAGTTCCGGAGCGTGTCGTTTTCCAGCTCCTGGGCGTCGGTGTGGAAGTCGTAGTCGCCGCGGGCGCCCATCGGGATATCGCGTTCGGCGATCTCGTCTCTGGCCTTCTCGGCCGCCCGGACCGTGTCCTGCCGGGAGGAGACGAACACGAGCGACTGGCCGTCCTCGCGGAGGTGGGGTTCGGCGAGGTCCAGCGCCCGGTAGAGCCGGCGGTACTTGTCGGCGAAGGAGTTCTCGCCGTGGGTGTAGGTCTTGACGCCGGCGTTGAGCTCGACGGGCCGGTACTCCGAGCCGAACTCGAAGGTCGCGTCCTCGGGGGCGTCGAGCCAGGCCGCGACGTCGTCGACGTTGGGCATCGTCGCCGAGAGCGCGACGATCCGCGGGTCACAGAGCCGGCGCAACCGGGAGATCGTTACCTCGAGGACCGACCCTCGTCGGTCGGCGTCGAGCAGGTGGACCTCGTCGATGACGCAGACGTCGACGTCGGTGACGAAGTCGTACCGCCGGGAGTCGTGTTTGCGGGTCGCCGAGTCGAGCTTCTCGGGAGTCATCACGAGGATGTCGGCGCGGCGGGCCCGCCGCGGGTTGAGCTCGCGCTCGCCGGTGACGACGTACACCGAGTAGCCGAGCCCCTCGAAGCGGTCCCAGTCGTCTTCTTTCTCGTTGGTCAGGGCCCGCATCGGCGCGATAAACAGTGCGGTTCCCCCCTCGGAGAGCGTCTTGCAGATCGCCAGCTCCGCGAGGGCGGTCTTGCCCGAGGCCGTGGGCGCGCTCGCGACGACGTTCTCGTCGGACTCGAGCAACGCGGGCAGGGCCTCCCGCTGCATCCGGTTGAACTCCTCGAAGGCGAAGGCGTCGGCGAACTCGGGTAGAACCTCGGCGACCTCCATCACGCGGAAACGGGGGGTGACGGGCCAAAGGCGTTTCCTTCGGCCGCTCGCGCCGACGGTCGCGGCGCGGGCGGCGAGGGGACTTCCCGCAACTCAGTCGGCGGCCTCCGCAGCCGCGGTTTCGGCCGCGTGGGCGTTCATCCCGGTCTCGGTCTCGTACCAGTAGTACGCGCCGAGTCCCAGCGCGGCGACGACGTTCGAGACGGTGACGCCCCAGAAGATCCCGACGACCCCCAGCTCGAGCAGGTACGCGCCCGCGAGCGCGACCGGGAGCCGGACGATCCAGTACTGCAGCAGGGTCGCGACCAGGCTCGTTCGGGTTCGTCGGGCGCCGTTGAACCCGCCCTGCAGGAGGTACGTCGCGCCGATCGCCCAGTACCCGTACGCGAGGATCCGCAGGTACGCCGTGGCGAGCTCGACCTCGGCGGGGCTGGCGTCGGGGACGAACAGTACCGACAGCGTCCCCGGGACCGCCCACTGGACCGCGCCGACGAGGGAGAGGGCGCTGCCCGCGATGGCAACGCCGACCCACGTCGTTCGTCGCGCGCGCCCGGGCAGTTCGGCGCCGAGGTTCTGGCCGACCATGCTCTGGGCGGCCTGCTGCAGTCCGATCGCGGGGACGAACGCGATCGCCGCCACCCGAGCGCCGATGGTGTACGCCGCCAGCCCCGCCGCGCCGCCGACGATCGCGACCAGCCAGACCATCCCGACGCGGGCCGACTGGCTCGAGAGGTACTGGCCCGCGGTCGGCCAGCCGATGTCGACGATCTCGCGACAGTCCTCGAGTTCGAACGCCACCACGTCCCGCGAGAGGACGAATTCGTCTCGCCCCCGGACGGCCATTCCGAGTCCGAACAGCAAGCCGACCCCGTAGCCGACCCCGGTCGCCAGCGCCGCGCCGGGAACGCCTAGCTCGGGGAACAGCCACCAGCCGAAGATCAGGAACGGGTCGGCGACGACGTTGACCGCGACGGCGACCGCGTTGATGTACAACGCGGCGCGGGTGTCGCCCCAGCCGATGAAACTCGACTCGAGGGCCTCGCTCGCGCTCAGAAGGGGGAAGACGAGCGCGGCGACGCCGAGGTAGGCCGCGGCGTACCGGGTGACCAGCTCGTCCGCGCCGAAGACGCCGACGATCTCCGGGGCGAACGCCGCGACGGCGAGGCCCGCGAGACCGCCGGCGAGGACTCCGACGAGGATCCCGTTGCCCGTCGCCCGACGGGCTCGATCGTCCTCGTCGGCGCCGACGCGCTGGGAGACCAGTACCTGCGTCCCGACGCCCGCTCCGACCGAAACGGCCGCGAGCACCCCCATCAGCGGAAACGTCAGTCCGACGGCGGCGACGCCCTCGAGGCTGTGGCGGCCGAGCCAGAGGGTGTCGGCGACCTGCTGGAGGACCTGGACGAGGTTCTGGACGAGCAACGGCGCGGCCAGAACGGCGAGCACCCGCGGTATCGAGCCCGTCGTGATCTCCTCCCGCTCGAGGTCGAGCATTCTATATATACGGATATATTTGAGTAAAATAAATATTTCTGTTGTACTCACACTGAGATGAACTCCCGATCACAACCGTTTTTCTCCCTGGCCCGCCACGGTAGGGGTATGAGTAGCGCCCGCAAGCCCGACTGGCTCAAGATGCGTCCGCCGTCGGGTCAGGAGTTTACCGACATCCGGGAGCACCTCCGCGATCGGAACCTCCACACCGTCTGTGAGGAGGCGAACTGTCCGAACCTCGGGGAGTGCTGGTCCGGCGGCGCCGGAACCGGAGACGGACAGGGAGGAACGGCCACGTTCATGCTGATGGGCGATCGCTGCTCTCGAGCCTGCAACTTCTGTGACGTCCGAACGGGCGGGATGGATCCGCTCGATCCCGACGAGCCCGAAAACGTTGCGGAGGCGATCGCCGAGATCGGTCTCGACTACGTCGTGCTCACGAGCGTCGATCGGGACGACCTCCCCGATCAGGGTGCGGGTCACTTCGCCGAGACCATCCGCGAAATCAAACGGCGCCACCCCGGTATCCTCGTCGAGGTCCTCATTCCGGATTTCCAGGGGGAGGAGCGCCTCGTGCGCAAGATCATCGACGCCGACCCGGACGTCATCGCCCACAACGTCGAGACCGTCGAGCGCCTGCAGTTTCCCGTCCGGGATCGCCGCGCCGGCTACGAACAGAGCCTGGGCGTGCTCGAGCAGGTCGACCGGGAGTCCGACATCTACACGAAGACGTCGATCATGCTCGGCCACGGCGAGTACGACCACGAGGTCTACCGGACCCTGGCGGACCTCCGCGAGCGCGGCGTCGACATCGTCACCCTCGGTCAGTACCTCCGCCCCTCGCGGGACCACCTCGAGGTGCAACGCTACGACCACCCCGACAAGTACGAGACCTGGCGCCGGGTCGCCGAGGACGAACTCGACTTTCTGTACTGCGCCAGCGGGCCGATGGTCCGCTCGTCGTACAAGGCCGGCGAACTGTTCGTCGACGCGGTCCTCCGCGAGGGGAAAGACGTCGCCGAGGCGCGGCGGGACGCGCGAGCGACGTCGGAGTCGGCCGAGTTCGCCGAGTAATCGCCGAACTGTAGTCCCGTCTGTCCCCGAGACCGACCGTCCGTCCACTACTGGGCCCGCTGTTCTCCCGACGTACACGCAACGTCTCTGTTCTCCGCGTTGACACGGACGATCGGTCGATTCGACCTCGGTTCCCCGAACACTCACCGGGTGTCGAGCAAGAATCTCATCGATAGTAAACTATTTACGAAAATCCTTTAACGCGAGCGATAATTCGTTAGGGTATGCACAGGTGGGTACACCCGTGAGTACGATACAGCGAGACCCCCAGGACCGCGTACAGGTGCTCGACGACGCCGGCCGCGTCCTCGAGGGCGCCGAGGTACCCGACCTCGCCGAGGAGGAACTCGTCGAGATGTACGAGCAGATGCGACTCGTTCGTCACTTCGACGAGCGGGCGGTGAGCCTCCAGCGCCAGGGCCGGATGGGAACGTATCCACCCCTGTCCGGACAGGAGGCCTCCCAGATCGGCAGCGCACACGCGCTCGAAGCCGAAGACTGGGTGTTTCCGAGCTACCGCGAGCACGGGACGGCGCTCGTCCGCGGGATGTCGCTCGAGCGGACCCTGCTGTACTGGATGGGCCACGAGCGGGGCAACCGGATCCCCGACGACGCCAACATCTTCACCGTGGCCGTTCCGATCGCCACCCAGATCCCACACGCGACGGGTGCAGCGTGGGCCTCGAAGCTCAAGGGCGAGGAGAAGGCGTTCCTGTGTTACTTCGGCGACGGCGCCACGAGCGAGGGCGACTTCCACGAGGGGTTGAACTTCGCCGGCGTCTTCGACACGCCGAACGTCTTCTTCTGTAACAACAACCAGTGGGCGATCTCGGTGCCTCGAGAGCGCCAGACCGCGAGCGAGACCCTCGCCCAGAAGGCGACGGCCTACGGATTCGAGGGCGTCCAGGTCGACGGGATGGATCCGCTGGCGGTGTACGCGGTCACCCGCGACGCCGTCGAGAAGGCCAAAGATCCCGACGCCGTCGAGGACGAGTCGCCCGGTAGCGCGACCCGGCCGACGCTCATCGAGGCCGTCCAGTACCGCTTTGGCGCACACACGACCGCGGACGACCCCTCGGTCTACCGCGACGACGACGAGGTCGAGCGCCTGTCTCTTATACACATC
>NZ_AOIA01000030.1 GCF_000337695.1 Natronococcus jeotgali DSM 18795 | reverse complement strand
TGTGTATAAGAGACAGCTACGAGGGGATGCCCAGACGATTACAGGAACAGCTCGAGTGGTTCGAATCGATTCGGGAGCGACACGGCGACGACGCCCTGCTGGAGGGATAACATGGCTGCAGAATCGGAAAACCTCACGCTGGTACAGGCGGTACGAGACGGGTTGCACAGCGAGATGGAACGGGACGACGACGTCGTCGTCATGGGCGAGGACGTGGGGAAAAACGGCGGCGTCTTTCGCGCGACCGAGGGACTGTACGACGAGTTCGGCGCCGAGCGCGTCGTCGACACCCCCCTCGCGGAGTCGGGGATCGTCGGTACGGCGGTCGGCATGGCCGCCTACGGGCTTCGCCCGGTCCCGGAAATGCAGTTCCTCGGCTTCATCTACCCCGCGTTCGACCAGATCGTCTCCCACGCCGCGCGCCTGCGGACGCGATCGCGGGGCCGGTACACCTGTCCGATGGTCATCCGCGCCCCCTACGGCGGGGGAATCCGAGCGCCCGAACACCACTCCGAGTCCTCGGAGGCGATGTTCGTCCACCAGCCCGGACTGAAGGTCGTCGTCCCCTCGACCCCCTACGACACGAAGGGGCTACTCGCGAGCGCGATCCGCTCGCCGGACCCGGTCGTCTTCCTCGAGCCCAAACTCATCTACCGGGCGTTCCGCGAGGAGGTGCCGGACGAACCGTACGAGGTGCCGCTGGGCGAGGCGGCCGTCCGTCGCGAGGGATCGGACATCTCCGTGTTCACCTGGGGTGCGATGACCCGACCGACCCTCGAGGCCGCCGAGAACCTCGCGGGCGAGGTAGACGTCGAGGTCGTCGACCTGCGGACGCTGTCGCCGCTGGACGAGGAGACGATCGTCGAGTCGTTCAAGAAGACCGGTCGCGCGGCGGTCGTCCACGAGGCCCCCAAGACGGGTGGCCTCGGCGCCGAGATCGCCGCGACGATCCAGGAGGAGGCGCTGCTGTACCAGGAGGCGCCGGTCGAGCGCATCACCGGGTTCGACACGCCGTTCCCGCTGTACGCGCTCGAGGACTACTACCTTCCCGAGCCGGCCCGCATCGAGGACGGCATTCGAGACACGATGGAGTTCTAACATGGTCCGAGAGTTCAAACTGCCCGACGTCGGCGAAGGGGTCGCCGAGGGCGAACTGGTGAGCTGGCTGGTCGAGGAGGGCGATACGATCAGCGAGGACCAGCCGGTCGCGGAGGTCGAAACCGACAAGGCCCTCGTCGAGGTCCCCTCGCCGGTCGACGGCACCGTCAGCGAACTCCACTGGGAGGAAGGCGAGACGGTCCCCGTCGGCGACCTGTTCGTCACGTACGACGTCGAGGGCGAGGAGAGCGCCGACGAACCGACGACCTCGGAAGCAGAGCAAGCCAGCGAACCCTCGGGCGTCGACTCGTCAGAGGAGGCTCGGACGGACGCCAAGGACGAACCCGCGGGGGATGCCGGCGCGACCGGCGCCGAAACCGGCGAGGCTGCACCGCCCGAGGATCGCGTCTTCGCGCCGCCGCGCGTGCGACGGCTGGCCCGCGAGGAGGGTATCGACCTCTCGACGCTCGAGGGCAGCGGTCCCGGCGGTCGGATCACCGCGGCCGACGTGGAGGCCGCTGCGGGCGACTCGGACCGCACCTCGGAGTCGGCGGAAGTCGAGACGCCGTCCGAGGAATCCGCGTCTGACACGGGAGCGGACTCGAGTTCCGATACGGCCGATACCGCCGCGACCGACACCGGGGCGGCCGGAGCGCAGACGACGCAGGCGACGGCCACTCCGGCACCGACCGAGTCCGCCGACCGCGATCGGACCCTGGCGGCGCCCGCGACGCGCAAACTCGCCGAGGAGCAGGGCGTCGACATCGACGCCGTTCCGACCGACGAGGAACGCGACGGCGAGGCGTTCGTCACGCCCGAAGCCGTCCGGGAGTACGCGGAGGCCCAGCAGCGGGCACAGGAGGCAGACGCCGAGGCGGTTTCGGCGGGCGAACCCGTCGGCTCGAAGGGGACGGCGTTCGCCGAGGGCGAGCGCGAGCGCCGGGAGCCGTTCACGGGCGTTCGCAAGACGATCGCCGACGCGATGGTCGAGTCGAAGTACTCCGCGCCCCACGTCACCCACCACGACGAGGTCGACGTCACGGAACTCGTCGCGGCTCGAGAGCGGCTCAAACCACGGGCCGAGGAGCAGGGGATCGGCCTCACCTACATGCCCTTTATCACGAAGGCCGTGACGGCGGCGCTGAAGGAGTTCCCCGAGATGAACGCGGTGATCGACGAGGACAACGAGGAGATCGTCTACCGCGACTACTACAACGTCGGCATTGCCACGGCGACCGACGTCGGCCTGATGGTTCCGGTCCTCGAGGACACCGACCGAAAGGGACTCCTGCAGCTGTCCTCGGAGATGAACGAACTCGTCACGAAGGCCCGCGAGCGCTCGATCAGCCCCGACGAACTCCGGGGCTCGACCTTTACGATCACGAACGTCGGCGGCATCGGCGGCGAGTACGCGACGCCGATCTTGAACTACCCCGAGTCGGGAATCCTCGCAGTCGGCGAAATCAAGCGCAAACCCCGCGTCGTCACCGACGACGATGGAGCGGAATCGATCGAACCGCGGTCGGTGATGACGCTGTCGCTGTCGTTCGATCACCGACTGATCGACGGGGCGGTCGGCGCGCGGTTCACCAACGAAGTGATGGAGTACCTCGAGAATCCGGAACTGCTACTGCTCGAATGATGAACCTTACTACGCTGCCCCGAGAGGGAACTAACTGATGGTCGTTGGAGACGTCACCACCGGAACGGACGTGCTGGTAGTCGGCGCCGGACCTGCGGGCTACGTGGCCGCGATCCGGGCCGGACAGCTCGATCTGGACGTAACGCTCGTCGAAAAGGACGCGTACGGGGGAACCTGCCTGAACGACGGCTGCATCCCCTCGAAGGCGCTGATCACCGCAACGGACGTCGCCCACGACGCGGGCAACGCCGAGGAGATGGGGATCCACGCCGACCCCGCGGTCGATCTCGCGGGAATGATGGGCTGGAAGGACGACGTCGTCGACCAGCTCACCGGCGGCGTCGAGAAACTGTGCAAGGCAAACGGCGTCAACCTGCTCGAGGGGACCGCTACCTTCGCCGACGAGAACACCGTCCGGGTCTCTCACAGCGGGGAGGGCCAGGGGTCGGAGACGCTGGAGTTCGAACACGCCATCGTCGCGACGGGGTCGCGGCCGATCGAGATCCCCGGGTTCGAGTACGACGACGAGCCCGTCCTCGACTCGACGCAGGCGCTCGCGCTCGAGTCGGTGCCGGACTCGATGGTGATCGTCGGCGCCGGCTACATCGGAATGGAGCTCGCGGGCGTCTACGCCAAGCTCGGCACCGACGTCACCGTCATCGAGATGCTCGATTCGATCCTGCCGGGGTACGACGACGACCTCAAACGTCCCGTCAAGCAGCGGGCGACCGACCTCGGGATCGAGTTCCACTTCGGGTACGCGGCCTCGGAGTGGACCGAGACGGGCGACGGTATCCGCGTCGTCGCCGAACCGACCGAGGAGGCCGCAGCCGACGGCGGGAGCGAGGCGAGCGCCGAGCCCGTCGAGGACGACACCCTCGAGCTCGACGCCGAGAAGGTTCTCGTCGCCGTCGGCCGCGAGCCGGTGTCGGACACGCTCGAACTCGAGAACGCCGGCGTCGAGACCGACGACCGCGGCTTCATCCAGACCGACTCGCGGGCGCGCTCGAACGTCGAGCACGTCTTCGCCGTCGGCGACGTCGCCGGCGAGCCGATGCTCGCCCACAAGGGAAGCATGGAGGGCCAGGTCGCCGCCGAAGTGATCGCCGGCGAGCCGTCGGCGATCGACTACCAGGCGATGCCCGCGGCGGTGTTTACCGAACCCGAGATCGGCACCGTCGGGATGTCCGAGTCAGAGGCCGAAGAGGCCGGCTTCGAGACCGCCGTCGGGAAGTTCCCGTTCCGGGCCAGCGGCCGAGCGCTGACGACCGGCGAAACCGACGGGTTCGTCAAGATCGTCGCCGACGAGGAACAGGGGTACGTTCTGGGCGCCCAGACCGTCGGTCCCGAGGCCTCCGAGCTGATCGCCGAACTCGGACTCGCGATCGAACTCGGCGCGACACTCGAGGACGTCGCCTCGACGGTTCACACGCACCCGACGCTCTCGGAATCGGTGATGGAAGCGGCCGAGAACGCACTCGGTCACGCGATCCACACGCTGAACCGCTAGCGCGAAACCGGGACTCGAGCGCCCCTCGCCGGGCTGGCCCGAGGTCGGGAACGGTAGACGAACGGTCCCGGACACGACGAGAATCGAAGAGTTCGACGGTGTCGCGTTCGACCCGGCGAGCGAGCGTGATCGAACGTTCCGGTACTACTGGACGTACAGCGAGTACGCGATCACCAAAAAGCCCGCGAGCACGAGCAAACTCTCGAGCAACACCCCCATTACGAGCTCGACGCCGAGTATCTCGTGGAGAACGCCCGCAAGTACGAACCCGAGCGTGACGATTCCGAATCCGCTCGCGAGATATCCCAGCGCGGGTTGACGCGTTCGACGGTACGCCTTGAGCGCGAAGTAGGTGATCACCCCACCCACGACGAGAACGAGCGTTTTGACAACTGCCAGTACAAGCGCAAGTTCGGTTCCAGTCATGTCTCCTTTCGCACCTCAGACCACAGTTCGGCGAGTCGTTCGTCGGCTGTCCTGGCCGGACGCTCGATCTGTACCGACAGCGATCGGTCGTCTTCGAGGGAGAGCGTAATCTCGTCGAACGCCACGGAGTACTTGCTCGCGTGGTGGCCGTCCTGACGGATTTCGGTCGACTCCTCGAGGAGCGTCGAATCAGTTAGCAGCTCGAGCTTTCGGTACAGCGTGGACTGTGGGATCTCACACTGCGCGTTGAGCTCGGCCGCCGTCATCGGCTCCTCGAGTTTCCGGATGATCTCCCGGCAGTCGGGGTCGTCGAGCGCAGAACAGATCACTTCCGGTGACGGCGGTGGTTCCGAAGTGATCGGATCCTGGACCATTCGTCTACTCCTTGCAACGCGCCGGGTTTATTCGCATCGATGCATGACTTCGTCGCAGACGCCGTCGGTCGAAGGCTTCTTGCGCGTGCGCGCTCGAGAGCGAAACTGCGCGGGTATCATTCGGTTCGACTGTCCCTTCGAGGGGAGGATGACCGGCCGACCTCCGCCCGCGTAATATTCTGTACTGAATAGTGTCAAACATTCTTCTAGATGTCGGAAAACCGTGGTATGTGGATTCGGTTCGAACTATCTGATCTTCGACGGCCTTATGTATGGACCGGGCCCTCGTCACTAATGCGAACGACGTGACGTCCTCGTCGCGTCCCCTTCGGCCGATTTCGGCGCGAAGGCAGGCACTCCATCCGAATACTCAGCCGTTCTTCGTCGAACGGTATGTCCTTCGACGGCCGTGGTCGATCCGACGGCCTTAAGTACATACGAGGATTCGGATGGAACGCATTCGAAACCCGACGTCGCCGTTCGACGGCTCGTCGGATCGGACGACTCACCTTCGAAGGGGTTAAGTACTCCTCGGGGATTACAAGTACGTCCGAAGGAAATGAGGATCCTACCCCTGCGGTCCGCCGTACAGATGGGATCTGATGTGAGCCTTGGTAGTTCGGTGACGCCCGANAATGAGGATCCTACCCCTGCGGTCCGCCGTACAGATGGGATCTGATGTGAGCCTTGGTAGTTCGGTGACGCCCGATCGGTCCGCGATCGTGGCCGAACCGAACGTGGACCCATTCAAGTGAGTGTGATTCGATTCGATTCATACTCCGCCAACCTCCCCCATCATGGGGGAACAGCACTCCGGTTGATCCTGCCGGAGGCCATTGCTATTGGAGTCCGA
>NZ_AOIA01000029.1 GCF_000337695.1 Natronococcus jeotgali DSM 18795 | reverse complement strand
CCGGCGCGACAGGATGTGGCTGCGGCCGATTAGGTAGACGGTGGGGTAACGGCCCACCGTGCCAGTAATCGGTACGGGTTGTGAGAGCAAGAGCCCGGAGACGGTATCTGAGACAAGATACCGGGCCCTACGGGGCGCAGCAGGCGCGAAACCTTTACACTGCACGCCAGTGCGATAAGGGGACTCCAAGTGCGAGGGCATAGCGCCCTCGCTTTTCTGCACCGTAAGGTGGTGCAGGAACAAGTGCTGGGCAAGACCGGTGCCAGCCGCCGCGGTAATACCGGCAGCACGAGTGATGGCCGCTGTTATTGGGCCTAAAGCGTCCGTAGCTGGCCAGGCAAGTCTATCGGGAAATCTCCCCGCTTAACGGGGAGGCGTCCGGTGGAAACTGCCTGGCTTGGGACCGGAAGATCCAGAGGGTACGTCCGGGGTAGGAGTGAAATCCTGTAATCCTGGACGGACCACCGGTGGCGAAAGCGCTCTGGAAAGACGGATCCGACGGTGAGGGACGAAAGCTCGGGTCACGAACCGGATTAGATCCCCGGGTAGTCCGAGCTGTAAACGATGTCTGCTAGGTGCGCCACAGGCTACGAGCCTGTGGTGTGCCGTAGGGAAGCCGTGAAGCAGACCGCCTGGGAAGTACGTCCGCAAGGATGAAACTTAAAGGAATTGGCGGGGGAGCACTACAACCGGAGGAGCCTGCGGGTTAATTGGACTCAACGCCGGACATCTCACCAGCATCGACAGTAGGAGTGACGGTCAGTGTGATGAGCTTACCAGACCTACTGAGAGGAGGTGCATGGCCGCCGTCAGCTCGTACCGTGAGGCGTCCTGTTAAGTCAGGCAACGAGCGAGACCCGCACTCCTAATTGCCAGCAACACCCTTGTGGTGGTTGGGTACATTAGGAGGACTGCCAGTGCCAAACTGGAGGAAGGAACGGGCAACGGTAGGTCAGTATGCCCCGAATGTGCTGGGCAACACGCGGGCTACAATGGTCGAGACAGTGGGATGCAACCCCGAGAGGGGGCGCTAATCTCCGAAACTCGATCGTAGTTCGGATTGCGGACTGAAACTCGTCCGCATGAAGCTGGATTCGGTAGTAATCGCCGTTCAGAAGACGGCGGTGAATACGTCCCTGCTCCTTGCACACACCGCCCGTCAAAGC
>NZ_AOIA01000028.1 GCF_000337695.1 Natronococcus jeotgali DSM 18795 | reverse complement strand
CCTCCACAGACCGGGATCAGGCCGTCGCGCCTGACCCACACGCGGTCCACGTTCGGTCACGCCCATCACGGGCCGACCGGGCACCCTAGAACTACCGAGGCTCACACCATATCTACGCTCTCTACAGCCGATCTCAGCTGTAGAGAGTGGGCCCATAGCTCAGTGGGAGAGTGCCTCCTTTGCAAGGAGGATGCCCAGGGTTCGAATCCCTGTGGGTCCATGACTCGGAANGAGAGTGGGCCCATAGCTCAGTGGGAGAGTGCCTCCTTTGCAAGGAGGATGCCCAGGGTTCGAATCCCTGTGGGTCCATGACTCGGAAGAGATCCCCGGATCGTGCCCCTTAAGTGGGAGCGATTCCGAGGATTGAATCCGAACGAACCGATGCACCAGCCCGCGCAAGTGTGGCTGGGAAGGGTCAATGCAGGCCGGCCGTCTACCGGCGTGCAAATGAGACCGTGTGTACGTGTAGTCCAGGCGTCCACTGGACCCGTTCCCGGGTCACTACAAGGTTGCTTTNTTTGCAACCCTGATCCGACGAACGTGGCTACTGTGCCAGCTGGTGGATCGCTCGGCTTGAGAGCTGAAGACGGACGTGCCAAGCTGCGATAAGCCTGAGGGAGCCGCACGGAGGCGAAGAACTCAGGATCTCCGAATGGGAATCCCCACCGCAATTGCCTCGCGCAATGGGGAACGCCGGGAATTGAAACATCTTAGTACCGGCAGGAAAAGAAAACGCAACGTGATGTCGTTAGTACTGGCGAAGGAACGCGATACCAGTCCAAACCGAAGCCTTCACGGGCAATGTGGTGTTCGGACTGACGATCACTCTCCGAAAGGTAAGACGAAGTCTCCTGGAACGGAGCACGAAACAGGGTGACAGTCCCGTACTGTTACCGAGTAAGAGACGAGTCAGCTCCAGAGTATCGGGGGTTGGATATCCCTCGTGAAT
>NZ_AOIA01000027.1 GCF_000337695.1 Natronococcus jeotgali DSM 18795 | reverse complement strand
CACCCCGAGAAGGGAGGTGCAATAGGGCGTGAAATCAGTTGGCGATCGAGCGACGGGGCTTAGAAGGTCCCCCGCACAATGAACCGGGTGTAAACCCGCAGTAAGAAGCGGGGGAAGCCGAAGTTCCGTCGTGCGTTTTGAAAAACGAACCAGGGAGTGTGCCTGTTTGACGAGTCTAACCCGATCATCGGGGAAGGCGTAGGGAAACCGACAGGGCCGCAGCGCTTTGCGTGAGGGCCGCCGTGTTCAAGCGCGGGGAGTCAAACGGGCACGACNATCGGGGAAGGCGTAGGGAAACCGACAGGGCCGCAGCGCTTTGCGTGAGGGCCGCCGTGTTCAAGCGCGGGGAGTCAAACGGGCACGACCCGAAACCGGATGATCTAGACATGGGCAAGGCGAAGCGTGCCGAAAGGCACGTGGAGGCCTGTTAGCGTTGGTGTCCTACAATACCCTCGCGTGACCTATGTCTAGGGGTGAAAGGCCCATCGAATCCGGAGACAGCTGGTTCCGACCGAAAGATGTCGAAGCATCACCTCCGCCGAGGTAGTTCGTGAGGTAGAGCGACGGATTGGGGGACCGC
>NZ_AOIA01000026.1 GCF_000337695.1 Natronococcus jeotgali DSM 18795 | reverse complement strand
AACCCAGCGCCGGGTTAAGGTCCCCAAGTGTGAATTAAGTGCGATCGAAGGTGGTCTCAAGCCCTAGACAGCCGGGAGGTGAGCTTAGAAGCAGCTACCCTCTAAGAAAAGCGTAACAGCTTACCGGCCGAGGTTTGAGGCGCCCAAAATGATCGGGGCTCAAATTCACCACCGAGACCTGGCCACACTCTTGATGGAGTGATTGCGTAGGTCGGCGTTCTGTTCGGGTGGAAGCACGGACGAGAGTTCGTGTGGACCGTTCAGTAACGACAATCCTGGTCATAGTAGCAGCGTTAGTCGGGTTGAACCCCCGACGGCCGAACGAGTAAGGGTTCCTCAGCAATGCTGATCAGCTGAGGGTTAGTCGGTCCTAAGTCTCACCGTAACTCGACTGAGACAACAGGGAAACAGGTTAATATTCCTGTACCAGTGTGAACTCAAAGCTGACGCTTTGGGGCCGCCGCTGCCGGGCCTTCGCCCGGTCGAACAGTCGAANACCCAGAGCCCGTGAAAAAGCAATCACACTGTCCGTACCGAGATCCGACACAGGTACTCATGGCAGCGAAAGCCAAGGCCCGTCGGGAGTAACCGACGTTAGGGAATTCGGCAAGTTAGTCCCGTACCTTCGGAAGAAGGGATGCCTGCCCCGCAATGGGGCAGGTCGCAGTGACTCGGGCGCTCCGACTGTCTAGTAACAACATAGGTGACCGCAAATCCGCAAGGACTCGTACGGTCACTGAATCCTGCCCAGTGCGGGTATCTGAACACCCCTTACAAGGGGACGAAGGACCCGTTAACGGCGGGGGTAACTATGACCCTCTTAAGGTAGCGTAGTACCTTGCCGCTTCAGTAGCGGCTTGCATGAATGGATCAACGAGAGCGCCACTGTCCCAACGTTGGGCCCGGTGAACTGTACGTTCCAGTGCGGAGTCTGGAGACCCCCAAGGGGAAGCGAAGACCCTATAGAGCTTTACTGCAGGCTGTCACTGAGACGTGGTCGCCATTGTGCAGCATAGGTAGGAGGCGNCATTGAAATACTACCCGATGGTGACTGCGACTCTCACTCCTGGCGGAGGACACTGGTAGCCGGGCAGTTTGACTGGGGCGGTACGCGCTTGAAAAGATATCGAGCGCGCCCCAAGGTTTCCTCCCCCGCGTCGGAGACGCGGGAAAGAGCGCAAGAGCAAACGGAAGCCTGACAGTGTCCGGCACAACGACGGACGCTGACGCGAAAGCGTGGTCTAGCGAACCAATCATCCTGCTTGATGCGGGAGATTGCTGACAGAAAAGCTACCTTAGGGATAACAGAGTCGTCACTCGCAAGAGCACATATCGACCGAGTGGCTTGCTACCTCGATGTCGGTTCCCTCCATCCTGCCCGTGCAGAAGCGGGCAAGGGTGAGGTTGTTCGCCTATTAAAGGAGGTCGTNGTGGCTTGCTACCTCGATGTCGGTTCCCTCCATCCTGCCCGTGCAGAAGCGGGCAAGGGTGAGGTTGTTCGCCTATTAAAGGAGGTCGTGAGCTGGGTTTAGACCGTCGTGAGACAGGTCGGCTGCTATCTATTGGGGGGGTTATGGTTCCTGACGGGAACGTTCGTATAGTACGAGAGGAACTACGAATGGGTGCCACTGGTGTACCGGCTGTTCGAAAGAGCACGTGCCGGGCAGCCACGCACCACGGGGTAAGAGCTGAACGCATCTAAGCTCGAAACCCACCTGGAAAAGAGGAACCACCGAGATCACTCGTAGAAGACGAGGTCGATAGACTCGGGGNTTGAGCCCGCGAGCACTAACTGATCGAGCCACACATTCATCAACGCATTCGGATCACAGTGCCCGGAAACGGGTCCGGACGCAAACTGGACTACACGTACACACTGGTCTTCGAGACCGATACTGGAGTTAGGCGACGGTTCGATTCCGTCGATCGGCATTCAGGCGGCCACAGCGGCGAGGTGCCTCCCGTACCCATCCCGAACACGGAAGATAAGCTCGCCTGNGGAGACCCTCTGGAAACACCGATTCGCCGCCACCACTCATACTCAGTTTCAGCCCGCACAGCGCCCGCTGTGTGGGCTTTCCGTATTTATTGAAGAACGTTAAGGTGTAGTCGTGAAGACTCGACGATTAAGCATCTACTCGTTCCATGGTAACAGCTCGAGACGTGGATTCGAATAGCAGTCGAACCTGTGTCGGCTCGTACCGCTATATTTAAACGACCGCAGTGATAACTGAGAACCGCGCCAAGGTGGCAGAGTCCGGCCGAACGCAGCGGCCTGCAGAGCCGCCCACCGCCGGTTCAAATCCGGCCCTTGGCTTCTTACGCGTTACCACTTGAGATGGGTCCGGTTTCCCATCCTTCTATCCTGCGTTCAAATCCCTACCTATCGCTCATGAATGGTCCGGACGTGATTTGAACACACGGTCGGACGTGCTCACTCCGTTGCGCGCGATCTCCCTGCGTTCAGATCCCGCCGGTTCCGATGCTCGCCGCTCGCGAATTTGCTCGCGGCGAGAAGCGGGCCGGGCGCGATTTGAACACGCGACCGTCTGGTTAAAAGCCAGACGCTCTGCCAGACTGAGCTACCGGCCCTTCGGTTTCTACTTTTGGGGAGTACCGGTTAAACGTTTCTCTCTCGAGCCGTGGCAGCGCGCACACCTCAGTTGAGGAATTCCTCGAGCGCGGCCGCGACGAGTTCGCCGGGTTCGGCGTCGTCGATCGATGCGGTACGGCGCAGATCGCGGTAGGTTTCGGGGGGGAGCACGAGTTCGATACGGCCGAGTTCGACGTCATGCTCTTCGAGCGCCTGGGCGATCGGGACGCCGTCGTTGACGGCACTGGCGACGCTGCGGACCTCCCGGACGGTGAGGCTGCCGTCGAGTGTCGCCCAGGCGAGGAGGAGGCGTGCCTCGCCGCCGACCCGGGCGATGTGCTTGGCGGCCGTCGGCGCGATACGGCCGAGCGCAACCTGTTTCCGAACCGACCGCGGAAGGTCGTGGACGCGGGCCCACTTGCGGATGAACGAGACGGTCGCGGTCCCGCCAGCGCGTTCGGCTGCGGCCTTGTAGGATCCTTCGCCGCGAACGAGCGCCGCACAGGCGGCGGCGCCGCGAAGCATGTACAGGTGGTCGTCGTTGGTGTCGCCGCTCGCGAACTGGCGGACAGTGTCCGCGGCGTCGGCGAGGCGGGCTGGATCGTCGGGATCGAACTGGACGGCCTCGCGAGCGTGAGATCCGGCGACCGATTCATCCCCTCGAATAACCGGCGATCCCACTGGTGATTCCCGATCCGTCGGGATCGGGTCCCCGTCCCTGTCGCCTCGAGAGCGGTCCCTCGTGCGATCGTTAGTCATGACACAACTGAGGGGCGGTAGAGCCAAAAAGAGCGAGGTTCCGTCGGGCGGATCCTCTCATTCGTTTCGCTTTTCGGCGAGATGTTCCCAGATTTCGGTGCAGCCAGCTCCTTCCTCGATATCGTCGAGGTGCGAATCGTCCAAATCGTCGTCCTTTTCGGTCGGTTCTGGCTTGCAATCCGGGACGTTTGGCATGGATCCGTATTCGGTAGCCGGAGAGATAAGTACCGCTTCAGCCGCAAAGGATACCCATGCTCACCCCTCTCGGAGAATGGTGCCGGTATCTCGGATCAGCTGGTAGCTGATAACCGTCCGAGCGTCCCCTCGAGTGGTCCCGATAGGTCGGGCTCCCGAACCGGAACTGACGGTTAATCGGCCCTTCCGACCGACCCGTCGTGTTGCAGGGTGCCTCGAGCAGGTTCCGTTCGAACCGTCTCGGAAGGAGGCACGACCGAAAGAGGAGGCAAATGAAGCCGGTAAACCGGCGGGAGAGATGACCGACTCGGTTTGCTCGCCTCGGACGATCGAAGTGACGACGCCGCGGTTAGCAGCTCTGGCCCGTGCGAGCCAGCGATCGACGGCTCGTCGCCTGCCCTCGCAGGGAGTCGGCTTTTTCGTCTAACCGGCGGAGTCGCTTCTGGTACGATGACCGTAGATACGATACAGAAGCTGTTCGAGCACGGTCTCGAGGACATCTATCACGCCGAGCACGAGTTGCTCGACGCGCTCGAGAACCTCGAGGAGAACACCGAACGGGAGGAGATTTCGTCGGCGTTTTCCGAGCACCGGTCGGAGACGGAAGAGCACATCGACCGTCTCGAGGAGGTGTTCGACATCTTCGGCGAGCCGCCGGAGAAAGAGGAGTGCGAGGGGATCAAGGGACTGATCCAGGAGTACGAGGAGTTCGTCGACGAGGATCCCTCCCAGGAGGTGCTCGATTACCACAGCATGGCCGCCGCGGAGAAGACCGAACACTACGAGATCGCGGCCTACGGCAACCTCATTCCGCTCGCGGATCAGCTCGGAATGGACGAAGCCGCCGATCTCCTCGAGGAGAACCTGCGGGAGGAACAGGAGGCGCTCGACGAACTGACGGAGCTGACCGAGTCGTTCGAGATGGACGCCATGCCCGCAGAGTAGCTGTCATGACAGACGATACGAGCGACGAAACCGACGAGGAGACCCAGTACGGCGGAACCGAAGACGAGGAACCCGAGACGTCGATCGACGAGGACGACGAGGAGTAGCCTCGACTCGCTTCGATCGGACCTTTTGCCGGCCGAGCGGGCTTGCGACCGCCTGTTCTCTGCACGCGAGAGCGTCGTCTCGGGGTGGCCGTCTCGTCGATATGCCCCGTGGTGGCACACAACACATATGGTCGTGCTCGAGGTAGTGCCGTTCGGAGGGATACAAGGATGGCAGACGCCAAGACGGCTCGAGCGGAGTGGGGAACGAGATTCGGGTTCCTGATGGCGATGATCGGCGCCATGGTCGGCGCCGGGAACATCTGGCGGTTCCCGTACGTGATGGGAAACAACGGGGGTGGCGCGTTCGTCCTCGCGTTTCTCACCCTGCTGTTCGTCCTCGCAGTTCCCGGACTGATGGCCGAGGTCGCGCTCGGTCGGTACACGAAAAAGGGCATCATCGGCGCGTTCCGCGACGTTCTCGGCCGCGGCGGACTGGTCGGGCTGGGCGTGATCGTGTTGCTGGTCAACGTCGCGTTGATGTCGTACTACTCCCCGCTGATCGGCTGGACGCTGTACTACGCGGTCCACTCGCTGCTGTTTACGTTCACCGCACCCGGGTTCGAAGCCCAGACGTTTCTCGACTCGTTCTTCGCGAACCCGGCGTTGCTGATCGGGCTCCATACCGTCGTGATGGCGTCGGTCGCGGGGGTTCTCCTGCTCGGGATTCGGCGGGGCGTCGAGCGCCTCGTCGTCTACGCCGTCCCCGCGCTCGTGATCGCGCTCGCGATCATGACCGTCCGCGGGCTCACCCTGCCCGGCGCGAGCGAGGGTATCGCGTTTGCGTTCGACGTTCAGTGGGAGTTCCTGCTCCAGGGATCGACGTGGATCGCCGCGCTCGGCCAGGCGCTGTTCTCGACCGGACTCGGCTGGGGAATCGGACTGACCGTCGGGAGCTACCTGCGGGAGTACGACGACGTCCCCCTCGGCGGAGGGGTTTTCACTGCCATCGGCGAGTCGAGTATTGCGATCCTGGCGGCGCTGGCGATTTTTCCCGTCGTCTTCGCGGTCGGCGTCGAACCCGACGCGGGGGCCGGGCTCGCGTTCGTCTCGCTCGTACAGGTCTTCCCCGAGATCCCGCTGGGCGGGCTCGTCGCGATCCTGTTTTTCTTGGGCTTCTTCCTGGCGACGTTTACCTCCGGTGTCGTCATCACCGAAGTGAGCGTCACGACGCTGTCCGAGGAGACCGGCCTGAGCCGAACCCAGACGGTACTCGGGGTCTGCGGAGCGATCTGGCTGCTCGGGATTCCGAGCGCCTACTCTCCCGCGATCCTCGACTACCTCGACTTCGTCTTTGGTAACTGGGGCCTCCCCCTCGCGACGCTCGCCATTATCGGCGTTATCGGGTGGGTCCTCGGTCCGGAGCGCCTTCGATTGCTCGCGGTCAACCGCAACGCCGGCGTTCACGTCGGGAAGTGGTGGGATCCCGTGATCAAGTACGTCATTCCGTCCGTCATGATCTTCATCATGGCCTACTACGCCTGGGAGGATTTTGGGTCGGCAGAGATGATCGGCGGTATGCTCGTCATCGTCCTGCTTCCGATCGTCGGCTACGGGGTGATGTCGGTCCTCGAGGGCCGCGGCGGCGACCCGGGGACAACTGACGTGACGGGGGGTGACGACTGATGGTGTTAACCGCTGATATCCTCGGGATGCTCGCGTTCACACTGGTCGCGTTCTGGGGCGTGGCGTCCTGGGCGCTCGTGCGGACGATGCGCCAGGAGAGTCGGAAGATCGAGCTCCTCGAGGGCCAGGATCGGATCGACACCTACTCGCCGACGGCGCTCGCGGAGCTGCGCGAGTGGATCCAGAACAACCCCGACGACCCGCTCGTCGACGACGCGCGACGGCGACACAACGAGTGCGTCGAGACGCTCGAGGGAACCGACCGTCGGTTCTACGACTGGTCGGACGAGGAAGTCGAGCGCCTCGAGCGGATCTGAGCGGTAGCTCTTTTATCGTTCGAGGCGGTAGACCGAGTGTGACGACGTCGGTCCCGTCCGCAGACGACGAGATTTCGATCCGTCCCGCCGAGCGCGCTGACCTGCTCGCAGTCGTTCGCATCGAGCAGGCGTCGTTTTCCCAGCCCTGGCCCTACGACGCGTTCGAACGCTTTCTCGACGAGCCCGGCTTTCTGGTCGCCGTCGGACCGACGGGTGCGGTCGCGGGGTACGTCGTCGCCAACGTGATCCGCCAGTACGGCCGTAACCGCGGCCACGTCAAGGACATCGCCGTCCTCCCCGACGATCGGGGAAACGGCGTCGGCTCGGCGTTGCTGTCGCGGGCCGTCGCCGTGTTGGTCTCCCACGGCGCCGACTCCGTCAAACTCGAGGTTCGGGAATCGAACGACGCGGCCAAGCGACTCTACCGGCAGTTCGGGTTCGAACCGCTCCGGCGAGTGCCGGACTACTACGGCGACGAGGACGCGATCGTGATGGTCCGAAAGCTCGAGTGAACCCCCTTCGAGGACGTTTTAGGACCGAGGACCGTACCCTTCGAGTATGGGATATCGCTGTCCGGTCTGTGACGCCGAGGAGGCGGACGCGGAACACCTCGCGAACCACCTCGCGATCACCGCCTCGCTCGGTCGTCCGGAACACGAGGCCTGGCTCGAGGATCACGCCCCGGAGTGGGCCGACTGTAGCCCCAAGGAGCTCGGCGCGATCGTCAGCGAGTACGCGGAGACCGTCGAGACGCCCGATTTCGACGACCACGATCACGCCGATCACGGCCGACCGGGCGGACTCGAGGACGGTCTCGCCCACCAGAGCCGCCAACCGGGCCGCGGCTCGATGACGGCCGAGGCCGAGCAGGTGCTTCGGGAGGCCCGGAAACTGACCGAGCAGATGGCCGACGGAACCGACGGCGCTGCTGACGGTAAGGGTGAGTCCGGCACCGAGAACGAAAACGCGTAACTGCCGGACCCGCGAGGATCCTCGTATGGAGACGACGGGAACGTTCACGTTCGAGTCGGCCGCGGAAGCACGCGAGCGCTACGAGTCGGTCGGCCCTGCGGCACAGACGGTCGTCCGCGAGGTCGCGAAGGCGATGGCGTTCGACCGCGAGGAGTACGACGAGCGCGTCGACGGCGACGTCGTCGAGACCGCCCGCGACGCGCTGTTTGCGAGCCTGCTCGAGGTGCGGGTCGGCTCCCGCGAGGAGTACGAGGAGTGGCGCGAGCGCTACGACGGCCAGGTGACCGAGGTCGGCCACGAGCGCGTCGACAGCGTCGCCTGGCACGCCGGACCGACCGGCGAGGCCGTCGCGGCGACGTTCCAGGACGAGGAAGAGGCCGCGGTCGCGACGCTGCGCCGCCAGGCGTTCGGGCGACTCTACCGCGAGGTCATCGAGGACTGACGGCGTCCTCGATCGTGGAGACGATAGCTATTCGCCCCTCGAGCACGCAGCCGTTTTCCATGACCGATATCGACGACTGGGAGCTCGTAGCGGAAGTGACCGAGTACGACACCCCCTGGTACGAGGGCGGCTACGACCGACTTCGACAGCCCGACGGCTCCGAGAAGCGGTACTACTGGGCCGACCTCCCGCCCGCGGTCGTCGTCGTCGCCCGGATCGACGCCGACGTCCTCGAGGCCGACGGGGACGGGGATCGCCTGCTGTTCGTCGAACAGTACCGGCCGACGATCCGCGAGACCCACCTCGAGCTTCCCGCGGGGATCGTCGAGGACGGCGAGTCGTACACGACCGCGGCCGCCCGCGAGCTCGAGGAGGAGACCGGATTTCGCCCCTCGAGTACCGCGCTCCTGCAGGAGTACGCCGTCGCGACGGGCGTCCTGCGTCACGACCGCGGGGTCGTCTACGCCGAGGGTCTCGAACCCGGCGAGCGCGAACTCGACAACAACGAGTTCCTCGAGGTGCGGACGGTTCCGGTCGCCGAGGCCCTGGAGCGCGCTCGCGAGCAGCCCGCCAACGATTCGACCCTGACGGCACTGTTGCTCGCGAAAGAAGAGGGCCTGCTCTGAGACGGATCGCAGTCGGTACCGACGCGTCCGGGACTCGCCAGTCGGGTACGCCGGGGGTCAGCGTCGCCGACTGTCGTGGACGACGCCGACGTGACCCGTGGCGCTTATTCGCGACGCGTCCTAATCCCGGGGCAATGGACGGCGAAATCTCGACGGAGGAGGTACAGGAGCTGGTAGAGTCCGACGCCGACGTCCGCATCGTCGACATCCGCGACGAGCGCAGCTTCGCTCACAGCCAGATTCCGGGCAGCGAGAACCTCCCGTTTCGGGAACTCACCGCCCGCGTCGACGAACTCGAGGGCGCCGATCGCATCGTCACCGTCTGCCCGCACGGAAAGGCGAGCGTCCAGGCCGCCCAGCTCATCGGCTCCTACGAGGGCACCGCCGACGCGCGCGTCGAGAGCATGGCCGGCGGGCTCGAGGAGTACGGCATGAAGTACGGCCTCGTTCGCGGCGAGGACGACGAGCCGGCGGCCGACGCCGAGTCGACGGAGTCGCCGTTCTGAACGCGGTCGCTCGGCGTGGGGCGCGACGAACCGACCGTTCGATGGCTGCCGGTTTCCAAAAAACGGTGGTAGAGAATCGGTGCACGAGACGGTCGCGGGTTCGGAAGTCGTCTCAGAGCATCGCGGGCTGAGTTAGGCGACGTTGAAGCCGCGGTCCCGAAGGAAATCCTCGATGCGACCGGTGTGGTTCCCCTGGAGCTCGATCTGCCCGTCCTCGACGGTGCCGCCGCAGGCGAACTTGGACTTGAGATCCGACGAGAGACTGTCCAGGTCGACGTCCTTCGGATCGAATCCTTCGACGATCGTTACCTCTTTCCCGTATCTGCGCTCGTCAATGCGGATGTTGAGTTGCTGTTGTCCCTTGGCTACGTCCTCGCAGACGCAGAGCTCTTCGGGCAGCCCGCACGTCGAGCAGACTTCCGACATTACGACCAAAAGTACGGAATGGGCATATTAAACACTATCGGGACCTGCGTCCCGTCCCGCGATCCTTTTTATTACGGGTAGCGCCGCGGGGCGGCGGTCGCTCCCGCGCTGGCGTCGCCACTCGAGACGTTACGATCAGAGAACGATACCTCCCTCGTGGCGCCTCAGAGCCGTTCGACGTCGTTCGCCCGCGGGCCCTTCTCGGCTTCCACGATCTCGAACTCGACCTCCTGGCCCTCCTCCAGATCGGGGCCGCCGACGTCCTCCATGTGGAAGAACACGTCCTCGTCCGCGTCCTCGCTTTCGATGAAGCCGTAACCGCCAGTGTCGTTGAAGAATGCGACCGTACCTTTCGCCATTGCAGGTTCATAGAGCCGCGACAGAAACATAAATGTTCGGGGGCGTGCCGCCGCTTCGGCCGTCTTTCGGTCGCTCACCAGGACTTGCAGTCCGAACAGACCAGGTCGCCGTCGTCCCGCCAGACGCGTTCAACCTCGTTCCCGCAGCGTCGACAGGCGTACGATCCCCAGGCGTAGGTCGACAGGTCGGTTCCCGTGTCGCGGGCGCGATCCGGCTCGGACTCGCCGTCCTCTCCGCCGTCGGCGTCGGTCGATTCGGCGAAGGCAGACAGCGTCGCATCGTCGGACATGCCCGGACGTACGTTCGGGGGCGAATTAAGTCCGCTCGTCGGTCGGCGGGATCGGCACCGCCAAGTACCACCCCCGATAACACCCGCCCATGGATTCCGCCGTAGTGATGAACGTTATCGTGGACAACGTTCGAGAGATGACCACACTGTTCACCGACGTCGCGATGGGCGAGGGGCTCGCCCCCCTGCTCGTGCTCGCGGGAACGCTGCTGATCGTCTTCTCGCTGGGCGTCTTCGGCGCGCTGACGGTCGGCGCCGTCGGCAGCCTCTTCACCCCGAACTAACCGCGACCGCTTTTCGGACTACGTCGCGTCCGCAAGCGCTGCGCTCGCCCGTTCGATCGCGTCCTCGAGTTCCGGTCCCAGCGGCGAGCCGACGACGATCCCGTCGACGTGCTCGAGGGCGGCCGCGAAGCGGTCGGCGACCGTGTCGGTCGTACCGGCGATACAGAACCGATCGATCATCCGCGGGGTCACGCGCTCGAACGCCTCGCCCAGGTCGCCGTTCTCGACCGCGTCGCTGATCTCGCTCGCCGCCTCGCGATCGACGTCGTGGCGCTCGAGGACGGGATCGGCCGCCCCGCCGACGATGAAGGCCACGGGGGGACGGGCCGCCTCGCGGGCCGCGTCCTCGTCGGCCGCGACGCTGGTGCTGGCGAACGCGAGCGACTCGAACTCGCCGCGGTCGTCGGAACGCTCGTCGAGCCCCTTCTCGAGCTGTCCCGCGGCCCACTCGAGGTCGTCCGGGTGGGCCGCGTTGATCAGCACGCCGTCGGCGTGTTTCGCGCTCATTCGGAGCATGTGCGGCCCCTGCGCGCCGACGTAGACGGGAAGCTCCCGGGGCTCGAGGTTGAGCGAGGCGTCCCGCGCGGTGAACGTTCCCTCGTGGGTGATCGTCTCGCCGGCCCAGAGGTCACGAGCGACGTCGAACGATTCGAGGACGCGCCGCAGCGGTCGCTCGTGATCGTAGCCCAGGTTCGAGAGCGCGGAGCGATCGCCCGCGCCGATCCCGAAGACGCCGCGACCGTCGCTGACCTCGTCGATCGTCGCGGCCTGGCTCGCGAGCCGCACCGGGTGGGTGTCGTAGGGATTGACGATCCCCGGCCCCAGCCGGATCGTCTCGGTCGCCTCGGCCATCTTCGTGAGCGCGACGAACGGGTCGCGGTTGAAGTAGTGACTGCTCGCGAACGCGACGTCGAACCCCTCGCGTTCGGCCGTCGCGGCGAGCTCGCCCATTCGTTCGGGCGCGTGTTCCGGCGTGAGCTCGATGCCTCGAGTCGTCTCCTCCGTCGGTGTGTCGTAATCAGTCATGGTTCGAAGTCCCATCCCCGCAGCGCCTGGCGAACCAGGTCGTCCTCGACGTCTCGAAACAGCTCGTCGCTCCCCTCGAGGTCGCCGAACGCCCAGTCGCGAACGACGACGGCGGGGGTGCCGTCCGCGCCCTCTCCGGTGACGAGGTTCGCGGCGCTTGCCAGCTCGTCGACCACCGACTGGACGGTGACGCCCAGTTCGCGGCCGTCGCGGTCGGGCTCGCCGCGCCAGTCGCGGCTCGCGGGCAGCCCCGCCCAGCCGAGCGCGACGCCGCGCTGGCCGTGACGGAACGGGCGCCCGCAGGTGTCGGTGACGATCACGGCGACGTCCTCGTGGCCCCGCTCCGCGAGCCCCGCCCGGATGCGCTCGGCGCTTTCCGTCGGTTTTCGCGGAAGCAAGAGGAGATCGTGGTCCGGGACGTTCGAGCGATCGATCCCCGCGTTGACACAGATGTGTCCGAACCGCGTCTCGGTCAGCATGAACGGACACTCGATCAGGAGTTCGGTGCTCTCCTCGAGGACCGCCTGGGCGAACCGGGGATCTTTCTGCTCGCCCGCGACCGACCCGATTCGCTCGGCGAGTTCCGTCGCGCGGCCGCTGACTGGAAACTCCTCGAGGTCCGCCGTCCGTCCCTCGGCCTTCGAGACGACCGTGCTCGCGACGGTGAGTACGTCCCCGGGCTCGAGGGCGGCCCGATCGGCGACGAGTTCGGCGAGGTCGTCGCCGGGACGGACCTCGGGCAGGTCCGTGACCGCTGTCAGTTCCATACCGGAGGGTGGGCGAGCGCCGCCAAAAGCGCACCGTCACCGGAGCTTTCGACCGCCCCCTCGAGCACAACGCTCCGAAAGCGACTCCAGGGGGCCCGCCGTCCGTCCGAGCATGACCGCGACTACCGACGACCGCGACCGATCCCACGTCGTCACCGCTTTTCTGCGCCACCGCGGCGACGTGCTCTTATTGTGCCGCAGCGACGCCGTCGGAACCTACGCGGGCCGGTGGGGCGCCGTCTCGGGGTTCGCGGAGGGCGACCCAGACGAACAGGTCCGCGTGGAGATCCGCGAGGAGACGGGACTCGAGGGCGCGGTTTCGCTCGTCAGTTCGGGTCGGCCCGTCGAGTTCGCCGACGCGGACCTCGATCGGGAGTGGGTCGTCCACCCTTACCTCTTCGACTGCGAGGACCGCGAGGTCGAACTGAGCGAGGAACACGACGCCTTCGAGTGGGTTCCCCCGACCGATATCGCGGTCCCCAACTCAGAGTACGAGACGGTCCCGAAGCTCTGGACGGCCTACGAACGGGTCGCACCGACGGTGCGATCGATCGCGGCCGACGACGAACGCGGCGCGGCCGCCCTGTCGGTCCGGGCGCTCGAGGTCGTTCGCGACCGCGCCGGGCTGCTCGTCGCCGAGCGGGCGAAGGTCGGCGAGGACGCCGCGGCCAACGAGGAGTGGGACGAACTCGCCGAACTCGCCCGTTGGCTGCTCGAGGCCCGCCCGTCGATGGCTGTCCTCCGGAACCGCGTGAACCGAACGATGGCCGACGCCGAGGCCGCGGCCGACACGGACCGAGCCGGCGCTCCCGAGGTGCTGGACGCGGCGCTGGCGGGCGTCGACCGTGCCCTCGAGGCCGATACCGAGGCCGCGGCGACCGCGGCCGACGTCCTCGAGGGCTCCGTTATGACGCTGTCCCGATCGGGCACCGTCCTCGAGGCGATCCAGGCGGGCGCCCCCTCGCGGGTGTTCGTCGCCGAATCCCGCCCCGCCCGGGAGGGCGTCGCCGTCGCCGAGACGCTCGCCGGGGACGTCCCCGTTACGCTCCACACCGACGCGGCCGCGGCTCACCTGCTCGCGACCGAGGACGTCGACCGGGTCCTCGTCGGCGCCGACGCGATCCGGGCCGACGGCGCCGTCGTCAACAAGACGGGTACCCGGACGCTTTCGATCGCCGCCGCGCGGGAGGACGTCCCGGTGACGGTCGTCGCGGCCGCGGACAAGCTCTCGACCCGCGAGGAGCTGAACCTCGAGTCCGGCGACCGTTCGGCCGTGTACGACGGCGACGCCGACCTCGACGTGGCGAACCCGACCTTCGACGTGACGCCAGCCGACTGCGTGAGCGAGGTCGCAACCGAGCGCGGCCGTCTCGACCCGGAAGGGCTCGAGGACGTCGTCGCGGAGCTGCGCGAACTCGAGGACTGGCGGAGCGCGTAGCACCGGTCGACGCACAACGCTTTTCCTGACCGTCGGTATCGACAACCGTATGCCCGGAGCACGGATCCGACGGGGCGAGCGGGTGACGCTGCGGACACTCGAGGACGAGGACCGACCGTTCCTCCAGCGGGCGTACGCGAACCCGGAGATACGGTACCCGCTCGGAACGCCGCTGAAGCGCCGCGGTGACCTCGAGCGCTGGCTCGACGACGACGCCGATCGTCTTCTGATCTGTCTCGACGAGGGACGAATCCGGAAGGATCGATTCGTCGATGGAGCGTACCGAGACACGATTCAGTACGGGTTGCTTCTCGAGGAGTGGTGCGACGACAGGGACCAGTAGTCGAGACGCTCCAGAGCGGCGGTCACCGCTCGACCGGTTCGTGGGGTTTTTGACCGCGACGACCGTAGAATCTCGCGGTGGCGATGACGAAGAGTTACCCCAGCTTAGCCCCTTGTGATGAGAGCTTTCGCTGAGCCACCGTCTTTCTGATACCGATCGTAGTGTTACTCCTCATCCTCCGGCCACCAAACGACAGCTCGAGCGCCGACTTCCTTCCGTTTCACTCGCTCGTCCTCGTGTAATTCGGCGAGTCTGCGAAGGATAGTTTGCTGTGAGACACCTAGTAATTGAGCGAGCTCTGTCCCCGTTGCAACGGGTGCGCTTATCTCTTCGAACGCCGCGAGTACATCGTCTGTGGTGGTTTCACGCGGTCGTCCCGAATCGTCCCCTTCGACCATACTGCTTCCTTGCCACCAGTTGCTCTAATATCCGGCTGATCACCGAAACGCTTTAGTTATGGAACACGTGCTCCATTATGTGAGACGTGTCAATACGTTCGAGATACGTCCGCTTCGGAAACGAGATAGGCTTCTCCTTCTCGAAATTCTTGACGCGTCCGCATCACTCTGGAACGAAATTACATACGACCGTCGTAGTGCGCTCTTTTCCGGTGATGATATCTGGCGATCGGAGACCGACACGTACCGTGACAAGTACAAAGGAACGATCGGAGCCGCAGCCGTTCAACAAATCACTCGTCGCAGCGATGAAGCGTGGCGGAGTTTCTTTGCACTTTGCAAGGAAGATGCAGACGCGAATCCTCCTGGATACTGGAAAGACGACGATCGGCGTGAATTACAGACACTCGTTCGCAACGATCAGTACACCATCGAGTGGGGTGATCGGAGCCGATTAGAAATCCCGGTCGGTCTCGATCTGAAGGAGAAGTGCGGTCTTGGTTACAACGAACGTCTGCGAGTGGAAATTTGTGGTCGTCCGCGATGGGCGGGTGAAAAGGGCCGTCTCGAGATCGTATACGAAAGAGACACTGATTCGTTCAGGGTATACCAACCCGTTACGAACGCAGTTCGAGAGCGGGACGAATCACTGGCTGTTGAGTCAAGCAACGATGGCTCAGTAGCAGCCTTGGACATCGGTGCAAACAACCTCGTTGCCGTTACGACGTCTCGAGGGAAACAACGGCTCTACGATGGCCGATCCCCGTTCCGCCGTTTTCATCGAACGACGGAACGGATTGCAGATCTCCAGGCAGCACTCGGGCCAGGAGAGTGGACGAGTCGTCGGATCCGTCGGCTCTATCGCTATCGCAGTGCTCGTCGGAATCATCTACAGGATGCACTCGTTCGCGATCTTGCCGAGTGGTTCCGTCATCAGGGCGTTGGAACGGTACTCGTTGGAGACCTAGGAGAGCTTTCCTCACATTGGAGTACTCGCGTAAACGAGAAGGTTCACCTCTTTTGGGCGTACGGTAGGTTTCGCCGCCGTTTAAAAGAGGTGCTGGATGAGTGTAGCATCGACGTCAGAGACGTAGATGAACGCGGTTCATCCTCCCGGTGTCCGCGATGTAATGACACGAACGTCCACCGGAACGGAGATGCGTTCCGTTGTCGGGAATGCGGCTTCAATGGCCATAGTGACTTAGCGGCGAGCGAGAACATGCTGCAGCAGTACGCGAGCTACGGGTCGACGGCTCGACCTGCGACCCCAGATCAGAACAGGTCTAGGGAGGGATACCGACAGGTGCCCTGTCTCGAGTGGAACGACCATCGGTGGCAACGCCGCGGTCGGTCGACCAAAGAGAATCTCGCAAACCGGAGTACCCGAAACACGGGGAATATTGCCTCTAGCGAGACGGATCCATCCGAACCGCGTAGAGGAAACCTCGCACAGTAGTGCGAGGAGGAAGTCGACCCCACTGAGCCCCTTTTGACAAAGACCGTCGTCCGAGCCGCCCATCTTCGTGCAAAGCTTGATCCTCGAGTCGTTCGTACCGGTCGGCCGTGCAACCCGACATCGAACGATTAGGCGTACACGAATCGGTCGAACTGGTATTTCCGCCGTCGGAGCTCGCGGAGTACCTCTCGGAGCTTCCCGTCGACGTCGCCGTCGTCGGCGACGACGGGATCGACTCCTGCGACGCCGTCGTCACCCTCGAGCACCGCGACGCCTTCCTCGAACTGGAGTGGGTCCACTCGATTCAGGCCGGCGTCGACCGCTTCCCGTTCGAGGAGTTCGAGGAGCGCGGCGTCCTGTTGACGAACAGCACCGGGATCCACGACCGGTGGGTCGGCGAGACCGTCGCGGGCTACCTGCTCGCGTTCGCCAGACGGCTCCACCGACACGTCGCGAACCAGCAGGATCGGCAGTGGGAGCAACCCGAGTGGGACGACGGCTTCACCCTTCCGGGGACGACCGCCTGCGTCGTCGGCACGGGGACGCTCGGCAGCGGCGTCGCCGAGGTGCTAGGTTCGCTGGGCGTTCGGATCACGGGCGTTCGCCGCTCGGGCGACCCCGCCGAGGGGTTCGAGGCGGTCTACGCGAGCGAGGATCTCAACGAGGCCGTCGCCGACGCCGACTTCGTGATCGTCACGCTCCCGCTGACCGAAGAGACTCGCCACCTGTTCGACGCCGACGTCTTCGCGGCGATGCGCGACGACGCCTACTTCGTCAACGTCGGGCGCGGTCCGGTCGTCGACGAGGACGCCCTGATCGACGCCCTCGAGGCGGACGCCCTCGCGGGCGCGGCGCTCGACGTCTTCGAGACCGAACCGCTTCCGGAGGAGTCGCCGCTGTGGGGGCTCGAGGAGGTGATCGTCACGCCCCACTGCGCAGCTTTCACCGAGGACTACCACCGGGCCGTCGGCGACCTCGTCCGGGAGAACGTCGAGCGGTTCGCTGACGGGGAGGCAGCGACGAACCGGGTCGCCTGACCGGTTACGGACTCGAGCACGGCCGTTTCCCCGTCGTTCGCTGGAAGCGTGCACTCGTCGACGGTGGAGTCGCCGAGACGTCGCCGTACGGCCCCGCGCTCTCCGCGACGCCTGCGGTCGGTCCGGGTTACCGACGTTTCTCGTCCGGGTCCTTCCACTGGCCGGGTTCGACGTCGTGAATTTCGCCCTTCGCCTCGCGCTTCCCCGGCCAGAACGCGATCAGCAGGACTGCGAAGTAGAACCCGGCTAGCGCCGTTGCGACGACCGGTCCTGGAACTCCGGGGAGCTCCGCCGCCTCGGTCCACTGCGCCTCGGGGGTAAAGAGGGTGATCTTCGCGATCCAGGCGAGTCCGACGACGACGAAAAGCAGCGCGTACACCCGCCGGATCCGACGGGAGAGCGCTTCGAGGTACGAGACCTTGAACGTCGGTTGGCGGAGGTCGTCGCCGATCTCCGCCCTCCAGTCCGGATGCTGTTCGACGCTGGCGGGGTCGAAGGCGTTCGCGAAGATGTTCTCCTGGACGAACCGGACTCGAGACCGCCACACGTCGTAGAACCGGTAGCGTCGGACCTCGAAATAGAGAAACATGCCCAGTAGTACCAACCCGATCAACAGGAGGTACGCCGGCATGTCCTGACTCGCGAACACGACCGAAAACAGGGCGGCGATCAGGGTGATCGCCCAGTCGGTCGTTCGGTCGAGCCGATCCTGCGCGCTGGTCGCCTCGGTCACGGTGCCTCGGTAAAAGTGCGGGAGAAGCGAGAGGAACTCCTCCGGGTCGGCGCCGGCTTCGGCCGCAACGTCCTCGTCTGGAGTCTCGGGGCGATCGGGCGTCTCGTCCATGTCGATCGTACGGCTCCGATCGGGATAACGTGCTCTGGGTGCCCAGCGTAGCGGACGATTCCAGTCATCCGTCCCGCTCACTGTTCTACGGGGACGACCGTCGACGGAGGGCGGTTTCGAGACGTCCCTAGCTTCGCAACAGCCCGCCGTCGATCGGCACCTCGGCGCCGTTGACGAAGCTCGCTCGCGGACTCGAGAGGACGGCCACGACCTCGCCGAGCTCCTCGGGGTCGCCGATGCGATCCATCGGGATGTCGCTCGCCATCTCGGCCAGTCCCGACTCGTAGTCGTCGTAGTCGCCGCGCTCGACCCGGGCCTCGACGAGCTCCTCGATGCGGGGCGTCTCGATCGTCCCGGGCAGGACGGCGTTGGCGCGGATCTCGGGGGCGAACTCCCGCGAGACCGTCTTGACCAGCCCGATCACACCCCGGCGCACCGAGTTCGACAGCAGGAGTCCGTCGGCGACCTCCCGGACGGTGCGGGAGGTGATGCAGGTGATCGTTCCGTGCTCGGAGTCGAGCAGGTGCGGGTGGGCCTCCTCGATCGTCCAGACGACGCTCATCACCAGCAGGTCGTAGGCCCGGTACCAGTCCTGTTCGCTCGTCTCGAGGAAGGTCGTGCTCGGGGGGCCGCCCGCGGAAGTGACGAGGTGATCGAGGCCGCCGAAGGTCTCGACGGTCTCACCGACGAGTCGCGAGACGTGATCGGGGCCGGTGACGTCGGCCTCGAGGGCCAGCACCTCTCCGGCCGCGGTCGCCTCGAGCTCCTCGCGGGCGTCCGCGAGCCGTTCGGCGTCGCGGCCGCAGATCGTCACGTTCGCTCCCGCCTCGGCCAGCGCCCGGGCGCTCGCGAACCCGAGGCCGCTCGAGGACGCCGTTACCAGCGCGGTCGTTCCGTCGAGTTCGAGATCCATACCGCGACCGACGGGCGCCCCGTACAAAGCCCTCCGGACTCCGGCATCCGTCTACTCCTGGTGGCGGACCCGGACGACGCCCTCGGCGCTGACGCTGACGGTCAGGGGCGCGGCGACCTGCCGACCCGTGATCGCGGTACCCGCGGCGTCGCTGACGACTTTCATCAGGTCGGGTGCGGTGTGATCGACCTTGACGCCGGCCTCGTCGCAGGCCTCGTAGACGAGCTGTGGAACGTCGTACAGGTCGGTTCCTTCGGGGACCTGGACGCGGACCGGGGACCGGAGCGCCTCCGCGAAGGCGACGGTCTCCCTGGCCTTCGCGACGTTCTCTCGGGCGCTGGCCTCGATCGAGGAGACGTTCGCGCGGGAGGTCCCCAGCGCGTCGGCGATGTCGGCCTGGGAGACGTCCCGTTCGCGCAACGCGAGCACCTGCGCCTGTCGGTAGGTTAACACGCTGTCGTCGGGGTCGAAGCCGATCTCCTCGAGGACGGCCGCGACGTCATCGATCACGGCGATCCCCCTCCGGCGGGGCTCGATGGGGCTCGCGTCGACATACGAAACAGTAGCCGCCGGCGGGGTGAAAGCTTCCACGGTCGCCGACCGCGTCGGCGACGGCTTCGAAAGCGGCTGTCCACTCGAGAGGGTCGTTACGAGCCCCAGAAGTTCTCGCGGCTCCCGAGCCGCTCGCGGTGCGGTTCGGCAGTCTCCTCGTCTACCGAATCCGACGCCGCGTCCGCGTCGTCGTCGGACTCGTCTACGTCGTCAGCATCGTCAGCATCGTCAGCGTCGTCCGCGTCCTCCTCGTCGTCCATCGGCAGCAACTCGAGCTTTTCGGCGCGCGCGTGGTTGCTGTGAACTCGCGTGATCTCGACGCGGGCGCGGGCCTCCGGAAGGACGCCGTCGACCATCACGATGAATCCGTCCTCGGTTCGGCCGACCCCGGCGCCGCTCTCGTGCATGTCGACGACGTCGACGACGACCTCCTCGCTGGGTTTGACGGGCTGGGTCTTCAGGTCCTCGATCGGCTGGTTGTAGTGGTTACACCACTCCTTGCCACCCCGATCGCCGTAGTGTTGACAGCCCATTCCCGAGATGCGCTCGGAGAAGCTCGGGCAGTCGTCAGCGAGTGGACAGTCTGCCATACGGCGTACTACCGGCGGCGTCGTTAAACCGTTTCCGTCTCGAGACTCCCGGTTGGCCCGTCTGTCGGTGGATCCGTCTCGCGGAGCGCGACGCGATCCGGTGTTGTGACGAACGCCGAATCAACTGGAACTTCCTGACACGGTGTTTCGAAAACGTTTACGGGTGGGGCGTACGATCGATAAATGATGAAGATCCTCGTAACGGTCAAGGAGGTCTCGACCGTCGAAGACGAGTTCGAGATCGAGGGGACGACGATCGCCGAGCAGTACCTCGGCGCCGACCTCAACGAGTGGGACGACTACGCCGTCGAGGAAGCCGTCCAGCTCCAGGAAGCGGGTATCGCCGACGAGGTCGTCACGGTGACGATCGGTCCCGAAGAGTGCGAGCAGACGATCCGCCAGGCGCTCGCGAAGGGCGCCGACCGCGCGGTCCGCGTCTGGGACGACGCCCTCGAGGGCGTCGACCTGCTCGACGTCGGCGCGAAAACCGAGATCCTCCGGGCGGTCGTCGACCGCGAGGAGCCCGACCTCGTCCTGACCGGGGTGCAGTCCGGCGACGACAACTGGGGCGGAACCGGCGTCTCCCTCGCCGAAGAACTGGGCTTCGAGTGGGGCGCCGTCGTCAACCACCTCGAGCACGACCTCGAGGACGGCGTCGCCTCGGTCCGGCGCGAACTCGAGGGCGGCGTCGAGGAGCTGACCGAGATCGAGCTCCCCGCGGCGCTGACGATCCAGACGGGGATCAACGAGCCCCGCTACGCCAGCCTGCGCGGGATCCGTCAGGCCCAGCGCAAGGAACTCGACGTCCAGACGCTCGGCGACCTCGGCGTCGACGAGGGCGCCGTCGAGGGCGCGGTGACCGTCACGGACATGTACGAGCCCGAAAGCGAGAGCGACGTTACCCTCTGGGAGGGCAGCGCCGAGGAGACCGCCGCGGAACTCGGCGAACTGCTCCGCGAGAAGGGGGTGGCGCCATGACTGACGTACTGGCGGTCGCGGACCACCGCCGAGGCGAACTGCGCGACGTCAGCTACGAGGTCGTCACCGCGGGCCGCCAGCTGGCCGACGAGACCGGCGGCGAGCTCCACGTCGCGGTCATCAGCGGTCCNGCTACGAGGTCGTCACCGCGGGCCGCCAGCTGGCCGACGAGACCGGCGGCGAGCTCCACGTCGCGGTCATCAGCGGTCCAGTCGAGGACCTCGCCACCAAGCTCGACCGGGAGGGCGTCGACGTCGTCCACACCGTCGAGTACGGCGAGGAGTTCAACCACGACGTCTACACCCAGGTCATCACCCAGCTCTACGACGACCTCGCACCGCAGTACGTCGTCGCGCCAAACAGCGTCAACGGGCTCGACTACGCCCCCGCCGTCGCGAACGCCCTGGACCTGCCGATCGTCACCGACACGGTCGGTCTCGAGGCCGACGGCGACACCTTGACCGCGACCCGGGAGATGTACGGCGGGAAAGTCGAGACGACGAACGAGCTGACGGGCAACGCAGTCGTCACCATCCGCGGGGCCGAGTGGCCCGGCGCCGACGGCACCGGCGACGCCGAGATCCGGGAGTTCCACGCCGAGATCGACGAGGACGCCGTTCGCTCGACGGTGACGGGCTTCGAGGAGGTCGGCGGCGGCGACGTCGACATCGGCGAGGCCGACGTGCTCGTCTCCGTCGGTCGCGGGATCGAGGAAGAGGAAAACCTCGAGATCATCGAGGAGCTGGCCGACGCGCTGGACGCGACGGTTTCCTCCTCGCGTCCGATCGTCGACAACGGCTGGCTGCCCAAGAACCGCCAGGTCGGCCAGTCGGGCAAGGTCGTCACGCCCGACGTCTACATCGCGATCGGTATTTCGGGCGCCGTCCAGCACGTCGCCGGCATGAAGGGCTCGGAGACGATCGTCGCGATCAACACCGACCCCAACGCCCCGATCATGGATATCGCCGACTACGCGATCCACGACGACCTCTTCGATGTCGTCCCCGCACTTACGGAAGAGTTCCAGTAACTGTTCCGCACGAGCGATGCGCGGTTCGAAGTGAGCCCGTGAACGAGAACCGCGACAACCGAACGGACGTGAAGCGTCCGTGAGGGAGCGAGTGCGGTCTTTTTGGTCGGGATTTTTGCACGAGCGGTCACGAACGAAGTGAGTGACCCGAGTGAAAAAAGGTCGTTCTGACGTCGTTCCCGCGCTCACCGCAGAGTTCCAGTAGCCGACCGAACTGTTCGGCGAGGACGTCACGGCGCGGAACTCGAGTCGTCGACAACCGTCACCTACTTTTTCACCCTCTCCTAAGCGCGGGTAATGGAACGGCTCGAGCGCCGACGGGCGCTGATCGAGGAGCGTCTCGTCGCCGTCGTCGACGGGG
>NZ_AOIA01000025.1 GCF_000337695.1 Natronococcus jeotgali DSM 18795 | reverse complement strand
ATGTGTATAAGAGACAGCCTCGCTGGTGATCGACGACATTATCGACCGTTCCGATCTCCGTCGGGGAACCGCAAGCGCCTGGGCCGAGTTCGGTTACGGCCCCGCGATCATCACCAGCGACGGGCTGCTCGGGGAGGCGTTCGCGCTCTTCTCCGCGGATCCGAACGCGACCCAGGTCGTCGCCGAGGCGATGGTCGAGCTGGGCGTCGGCGAGGCGACCGAGCTCTCCTCTCAACCCTCCAACGAGGAGGAGTACATGACTCTCGCCCGCCGAAAGACCGGGGCTCTGTTCCGGGCCGCGGCCGAACTCGGCGCGATCGCCGCCGATTCGGACCCGTTTACCGTCGAGGCGCTGGGCGAGTACGCCGAACGGGTCGGCGTCGCCTTCCAGATCAGAGACGACGTCCTCGACGCCGTCGCGGACCCCGAGGAGCTGGGGAAGCCGACGGGTCACGACGCCGCCCTCGAGCGCCCCTCCGTCGTTCAGGTGACCGACCTCTCCCCGGAGGAGGCGAACGCCCGCGCCCGCGCGGAGGCCGACCGGGCCATCGACGCCCTGGAACGGGTCGACGCCGTCGACCGCGAGGCCCGGGAGTACCTGCGCGAGCTCGCGGAGTTCGTCGTCGAGCGCGAGCGGTGATCGGTCTCAGCACGTTTACGATGGAGCCTCCGCTCTCAAGGAGCAACTGAAGGGGAAGTCACCGGCCTATTACCGGTGACTGATTGCCGGAAGTCCACATCAAAGCCCCACTCTCAAGGACCGAGGCACGTATGCGCCGAGGGAGTAGGGTGGGGTAGAGGGTGTCATACAATAGTTCTCAAGCAACATTATTCTCGGTCAGGTAGGATGGATAAAACACGAGAGCAGCTCAAACGCTGGTGGAAGCGTAGAATGAGACTGCTATAATCATCAAATAGCGGGTGTGAGACGTATTCTATGACACCCTGTGGGGTAGTTTACGCGCTTTCGGTTCGGCGCGTCTCCTCGCTCTCCTCGTCCGAGAAGCGCGACTCGGCGACCGCGAACGCGAGCGTACTGACGATCCCTAGCAGCGTGCCCGCGGTCAGCGCGGTCGCGAGGACGGGGAGGCCGACGATATCGAGGAAGTACGCGCTCACCGCGTAGAGAACGATCGCGATCGAGACGACGTAAAACGGGGCGTTGAGGTAGCGCCACTCGAGCCGACCCGCGATGTACTCGTCGGTGATCTGTCCGAGACTGGTCGTGACGCCGGCGGCGGCGAACCACTGGACCGACCCGTACAGCAGCGCCGACAGCATGACGGGAACGCCGACGTCGCCGGCCGTCTCGGCCTGCACCCGCTCGAGTTCGGCCGCGCCGCTGACGCCGCCGAGGACGAGCAACGCGGCGGCGACGACGTACGCAAGCAGGGTGGTGCGACCGGCGTACAGCGATCGGCGCGCCCACTCGACCGCGTCGTCGAGTCGCTCGCCGAGGCCGAGGCCCCGCGAGATGAGATAGAGGCCGAGCAGCGTCGAGGTCATGCCGAGGACGACGGCGGGCATCTCGAGAATCGTCCCGGCCAGCGCGAGCGGGTAAATGAGCAGGAGGATACCCAGCGGAATGAGCACGGTACCGCGGGTCTCGGGATCGTCGAGTACCTGTTTGAACGTGTAGTACATCGACTCGAGGTTCTGGGCCTGCCTGACGACGACGCGGCGAACGCCGTCGATCGGAACCCGCGAGCGGACGACGGGGATGACCGACTCGTCCTGCGCGCCGTCGGTGACGACCAGAGCGGTGACGTCCTCGGCCGTCGAGAGGCTCGCGAGGACGGTGTCGACCTCGTCGCCGACCTCGCGGTTGGCGTCGACGTCGCCGTCCTCGTTGCCGGTGACGATCGCAACCTCGACGCTCTCGTCCCGGGCGGCGAGGTCGTCGTAGATGTGGACGCCCTGAAAGGCGACGTTGACGTCGGAGTCCTCCGGGTCCGCGGTCGCCAGCGCAACGGCTGCCTCCTCGACGGCGTCTCGGCCGATCACCGGCGTCGTGAACTCGGTCTTCCGGCCGAGGTCGTCGTCGAGGTCGACACACAGGACCAACAGCATCGAGTCGTGGTTGGACACCGCGGTATTTCGGTCTTCTGGGAGCGACGAAATTCCGGGCTGGCGTCGACGTCCGTCGCGTGTGAACCACGGACAGGATCCGACGCGGCCGTTCCGCACAGTTTTTGGGGCTCGGCGGGTTACGTTCCTTCGAATGATATCGAAGGGCTGTGAGCAGTGCGCGAAAGGCGGCAAGATGGTGCTGTTCGTCTACGGTTACTGCGACCAGCGCGACTGCTTTTACTGCCCGCTCGGCGAGAACCGCAAGAACGTCACCGACGTCTACGCGAACGAACGGCAGGTCGAACGCGACGAGGACGTCCTCGAGGAGGCCCACCGGATGGACGCCCTGGGCACCTCGATCACCGGCGGCGAACCCCAGGAGGCCCTCGAGCGCACCTGCCACTACCTCGAACTCCTCAAGGACGAATTCGGCGAGGACCACCACACCCACCTCTACACCGGTATTACGGGGGGTCGCGAGAATATGCGCAAGCTCTCGGAGGCCGGCCTCGACGAGATCCGCTTCCACCCCCCCTACGAGCTGTGGGGCGACATGCACGGCACCGAGTGGGAGGAGATCCTCCACGTCGCTCGCGAGGAGGGGCTCACCCCCGCCTTCGAGATCCCGGGCATCCGCGCCGAAGAGGAGTTTCTGGAGTTTCTCGACGAGGGCGCCGCCGAGTTCTGCAACGTCAACGAGTTCGAGATGTCCGACGGGAACTACCGCCGGATGCAAGAGGAGGGGTACGAGCTCAAGGAGGGCCACATGAGCGCCGTCGACGGCTCTCGCGAGGAGATCCTCGAGGTGATGGGCGACCACGAACGGGTCTACTTCTGTACCTCCGTTTTCAAGGACGCGGCCCAGCACCGCCGTCGGCTGAAGCGGGCCGCCCGCAACGTCCGCCGGGAGTTCGACGACGTCACCGACGACGGCACGCTCGTCTACGGGAAAACGTACGCCGACCCCGAGCGGTTCGTCGATCTGGGCGTCCCCGAGGAGTTCTACACCGTCAAGTCCGACCACGTCGAGATCGCCTGGTGGCTGCTCGAGGAGATGATCGAGGAGGGCGACCTCGACGACGGCGAGATCGTCGAACAGTATCCGACCTACGACGGGCAGGTCGTCGAGCGGACGCCGTTAGCGTAAGTACCGCGAGCGAACGACGTGAGCGAGCGGCTTTTTGGTCGAGATTTTTGGAGGAGGGTGAGCGGAGCGAACCCGACGAGAAAAAGGTCGCGACGCGGTATCCGACCGACGACGGGCAGGTCGTCGAGCGGACGTCATCGGCGTGCTCTGCATTTTGAGCCTGGTGTGTGGCTCGAGCGACGGCGAGAGCCACACGACCCGGGAACAGGAAGTCAACCGGTGTCCTGCTCGCGCAAAAGGGACCGTCAGTCGAGCTCCGTCGGATCGACTTCCGGCAGCGTGATGAGGTTCTCGCGGCCGATTCGGAGCTTATCGATCTCGCCGTCCTCGGCCATCTGCGAGAGTAGCTGCGACACCTTCGCGTTCGACCAGCCCGTCTCGGAGACGATCGAGCCCTGTTTCATCCGGCCCCCGTTACGCCGGAGCAGCCGGAGCACTCGCTCCTCGTCGCTCAACAGTTCGGGATCGATCGTCTCGGTCCGTTCGTCTGACTCCTCGACGTACGCGAACGTCTGGCCGGCCGATTCTGTCGTCGCCTCGCGACGGGTGGTGTCGGGTGCTCGAGTTTCGGGCGCGGCAGGACGATTCGAGTCCCGCCGGTCGGACGACCCGCTCGAGCCGGACCGTTGAGGCGAGTCGTCCGCTCGGTCCCGCCTCTCGGAGGCGACGGTGTCGACGATCCGCGCCGCGGGGGACCAGTCGGGATCGGACGACCGACGCGCCAGCGCGTAGCTCGCCGCCGCGATCCCCACCGCGAGGACGACCAGTCCGCCCAGGAGCAGTTCGGCGCTCGCGGGAAGCGATCCGCCGGTGCCTCCGGTCGCCCCCTCGCCGGCGCCGCGAAGGAACGTCACCTCGAGTTCGTCCTCGCTGAACTGGTAGGGGCCGTCGACGACGAGGGCGCTATCCTGGGGGCTCACCGGAAGGTTGTAGTCGTGGAACCCGTGGTTCGACGGGGACTGGATCACGAGGCGTTGATCCGCGACGAGCGCCGACAGCCACGGTCCGTCGGCGCCCTGAAACGCGTCTCCGACGTGGATCCGGGTCCCGTTGACCGCCGCGAACTCGGTCCAGGTAAACGAGTACGAGAGCACGCCGACCGTCGGTTCCGAACCGTCCGGGGAGCGGAGCCGCGGTTCGTTCCAACCGGCACCCCGAATCGCCATCTCGCGGTCGGTCGCGTCCGCGGCCGCCTCGACGTGGGGGTCGAACATACTCCGATCGTAGACTCCCTCGCGTTCGCCGTCTGCGATCTCCTCGCCGTACT
>NZ_AOIA01000024.1 GCF_000337695.1 Natronococcus jeotgali DSM 18795 | reverse complement strand
GATGTGTATAAGAGACAGCTACCGACGGGACGGCGGCGATCGCACCGGGACCCGAACCGACGAGGAGAACCGCCAGCACAACTGACACGACGGTCGAGAGCCGCATACATACTACCGCTATTCTCAGAGTAAAAACACTTTCTATGGGAAATAAAACGGCACAGCACCGCTCGTCCCATCTCCTCCCCTCTCGATCGATCCGTGGCGAGAATCGCCGATCGTATTTTATATCATGAGTTCTTACGGTGTATCGATGAAGGATGCGATGGCCGTCCTTCTCGCGGGGCTGCTCGTCCTCTCGCTGCCCGCGACGGCGGTGTCAGCGGCCGGACCGGACGAGCGGACCGCGGGAGCGGACGCGCCGGAACAGGTGTTCGTCGAGACGAACGGAACGACGAACCGTCTCGACCCCGGCGAGGAGGTGCGAAGCGAGCGACTCGAGTACGGCGACGACCTCGGAACGTCGCTCATGACCGCGGACGACGAGCTCAGAGTCGACTACGAACAGGAGCGAATCGTTCGAGACGGGTTCGACGACGCCTCGAACGAGGAGCGCGAGGAGATGGTGAGCGCGGGGTACGGTCGACTGCGAGAGCGCATCGACGCGCTCGAGGCCCGCGAACGAGAGGCGGTGCGGGCGCACGCGACGAACGACCGGTCGACGACCAGGCTGTTGCAGACGTTCTCCCGGAACTACCACGAGTCCGACGTGATCGCGAGCGCGCTCGACGAACTCGTCGCCTACGCGGACCGGATCCCGGGGTACTCGATCTCGATCCGAAACGACAAGAGTGTCCTGGAGATGTACCGGACCGACGTCCGCTCGCAACTCGAGACGACACCCGACCGGTTCGGGAGCAACCGAAAGCGGCTGGCCGTCCGAACCGCCGAAACCGGCTACTCGGTTTCCCTGCTTGACCGAAACTACGTTCGAGAGACGACCCGGTTCGACGGTCGGAACGCGAGTCGGCCCAACCAGTTCGAAGACATCACCGACGCACACGACACCGCTCAGGAGCTGTACCCGTGGGTGTTCGACGCCGACCACGAGACCCACTCCTCGGACGCCGTCGAGAGTCGGGGCGTCCAGCTGTACCGGATTCGGGCGATCCACGATCAGGGACGGCTGACCGCCTACCTCGACGGCGGAACGAGCGCGGTCCACCGGGAGCTGCAGACGCTCGATCACGAGCAGTTCCCGACGGTCAACGAGAGTCGGTGGATCGACGGCGGCCTCGTGCTCGCGATCAACGAGACCGCCGCGAACGGACCGGCCGAGGTGACGGTTGCGGACGCCGAAACCGGTGACCCGGTGTCCGCCGCGGTGTCGGTCGACGGCGAACCAGTCGGCGAGACGGGATCGGACGGTTCGCTGTGGATCCTGCCACCTGACGACGGGTTTGATCTGCGAGCTGAATCCGACGCCGGCGCGGTCGAGGGATCGGTCTCGAACTCGGCGGCGTAGTCGCCCCGAGCCGACGGTTTATATCGGAAGGGGAGGCCAGAGCTCGCGTGATGCGGACATCCCCCCACGGACCGATCGGCGAGCGCGGGATCGCGCCCGTCCTCGGTGTCGTTCTCCTGATCGCCGTCGCCGTCGCGCTTGCGACGGTCGTCGCGGTCGCTACCGGCGGGTTGAGTCCGGGGCCGGCCCGGGGTCCGGTAGCGTTCGATCTCGCGGCCGACGGCGACGAGGGAACGATCACCCTCGAACACGTCGCCGGCGATCCCGTCGAGGTCGACGAGCTGTCGGTGACGATCGCCGTAGACGGCGAACCGCTGGCCCACCAACCCCCGGTTCCCTTCGCCGGAGCGACGGGTTTCGATCAGGCGCCCAGCGGGCCGTTCAACTCGGCGAGCGACTCGACCTGGACCGCCGGCGAACGCGCGACGCTCTCCGTGGCGGGTACCAACGAGCCGACGATCGGTTCCGGCGACGCGGTCTCCGTGACGCTGGCCGTCGGCGGCCGACAGGTCGCCGCGCTCGAGACGACCGCCGACTGATTACTCGGGGGCGCGCCCGATCGTCGTGATCGCGACTTCGGGCTCGTACTCGGGGCCCATGAAGGCGTGACGGACGTCCTCGAAGCCGGCCCGCTTGAACATTCTGTCGGCCTCGTACTCGTCGTAAAACAGCATCATCGCGTCCGCGAGCCGCTGGGCGATCGGGTTGTCCGGGTAGTTCGGTCCGACGACGAGCACCTGTCCGCCGGGTTTCAACACGCGGCGAAACTCCCGGAGCGCGAGGATCGGATTCGGCCAGTACTCGATCGACCCCGACGACCAGACGACGTCGAACGTGTCCGTCGCGAACGGGAGCCGCTCGGCGTCGCCGCGGTGGAACTGTACCGGCGGGGCTCGCTTTCCGAACTTGGCGTAGGCCTGCTCGAGCTGGTGTTCGCTCTGGTCGAGGGCATAGACCTCGTCGACGTGCTCGAGCAGTCCCTCGGTCGCGAACCCGGTGCCACAGCCCACGTCGAGCACCGTCGAATCGGGCTCGAGCTCGAGCAGCTCGAGGGCCTCCTCCCGCATCCGTTCGTTCCAGATAAACGGGTTGATCCGATCGTACACCGTCGAGAGGTACTTATAGAACAGCCGCGCCCGGGCCTTGTTCTCGAGAACTCCCATTGGGGACGGATTGCGATCGAACCGGCATATGTCTGCTGTTCCCCGACGATCGCGGGAGTTCACCGCTCGCGCCTCGCCGCCGCGAGCGGCGATCGATCGGGCTACTTTCGCAACTACCATATACGCGTTGCTGCAAACTTCGGGTGCTTAGAGTATGCCGAGGCCACAGGTTCTCGAACGAATACAGTCGGCGGAGGAAGAGGCCGACGAGATCGTCGCACAGGCAGAAGACGACCGCGACGAGCGGATCGCCGAGGCCCGGAAACGCGCCGAGGAGATCCGCACGGAAGCGGAACAGGAAGCGCAGGAGCTCAAGGAGCGCCGCCTGGAGGAGGCGCGCGCGGAGATCGACGAGGAGTGCGAGCGCGTCCTCCGCGAGGGCGAACAGGAGCGCGAGGAGCTCGCCTCGCGTGCCCGGGACCGGGTCGACGAAGTGACCGACTACGTCGTCGAACTGTTCCAGGAGGACGTCCATGCTCAGACCTGAGCGGATGAGCAAGGTCTCGGTGGCCGGTTCCAAGGGCGTCATGCCCGCGGTCATCGAGACGATCCACGAGCTGAACCTGGTCCACCTCTCGGACTACGACGGCTCCTGGGCGGGATTCGACAACGGAAACCCGATCGAGGGGGCCGAAGACGCCTCCGAGAAGCTGGTAACCGTTCGGGCCCTCGAGAGCGCGCTCGATCTCTCCGAGGAGGACACCGCACCGGGCACGATCGACGACGACTGGGAGGAGCGACTCGAGCGCATCCGAACCCGGATCAACGAGCTCGACGACCGCCGCGGTGAGATCCGCGACGAGCTGCGCCGACTCGAGGAGCGGATCGATCGGGTCGCCCCCTTCGCCGAGCTGGGGATCGACCTCGATCTGCTCTCGGGGTACGAATCCGTCGACGTGCTCGTCGGCGAGGGATCGGTCGACGACGTCGAAGCGGCCCTGGCGGCCGACGACGACGTTCGCGCCTTCGAGACGTTCACCGGCGGCGACACGGTCGCCGTCGTCGCCGCGCCGACCGAAGACGCCGACGCGGACAACGTCGTCGACGACGCGCTCGTCGGCGTCGAGTTCGCCCGCCACCCGATTCCGGAGACCGACAAGAGTCCGGAGGCCTACGTCGCCGACCTCGAGGACCGAAAGCGAGAGCTCGAGTCCGAGCTCGAGGAGATCGACGCCGAACTCGCCGAGATCAAGGACACCGAGGGGTCGTTCCTGTTACGCGTCGAGGAGGAGCTGTCCATCGAGGTCCAGCGCGCCGAGGCGCCCCTGCAGTTCGCGACCAGCGACCGAGCGTTCATCGCGGAGGGGTGGATCCCGTCCGACGAGTACGACTCGCTCGTCGACGCGCTGCGCGGCGCCGTCGGCGACGGCGTCGTGATCGAAGAGCTCGAGCGAGCGGACTACGACCGCCACGGCGCACACAGCCACACCGAGGATGTCCAGAAGGGGACCCCCTCGGCGGCCGAGGACGAGGAGGACGTCGCCGACGACCAACAGCAAACGGCCGTCACGGACGGCGGCTCCGCGGTGACGATGGGCGACGAGCCGCCGACGGTTCAGGACAACCCCGGACCGGCGAAGCCGTTCGAGGTGCTGGTCCAGGCCGTCAACCAGCCGAAGTACAGCGAGCTGGATCCGACGATCTTCCTGTTCCTGACGTTCCCGGCGTTCTTCGGGTTCATGATCGGCGACGTCGGGTACGGGATCCTGTACGTCGCCATCGGCGCGTACATGGCCACGCAGTTCGATAGCAAGGGCGTCACCAGCCTCGGCGGCGTCGCCATCTGGGCCGGTGCGTTCACGATCCTGTTCGGGATCATCTACGGCGAGATCTTCGGGCTGCACGTGCTCGGCGAGGTGCTCTGGCACGACCTGCTGAACGTCGAGCTCCTGCCGCTGAACAAGGGACTCGAGCCCGGCGCCGCCGAGTTCGCGCTCGGTTGGATGGTCGTGAGCGTACTCGCCGGAATCGTCCACCTCAACATCGGGTACGTGCTCGACTTCTACGAGAACCTGAGTCACGGCCTCAAGGACGCCCTTTTCCACAGTGGCTCGTGGCTCCTGATGCTCAACGGCATCTGGATCTGGATCTTCTCCGAACACGGCGCGGGCTCGAAGCCCGACTTCCTGTTCGAGACGTTCGCCAGCGACGGGCCCTTCCCGATCGGGTTCAACGGCTTCCCTGAGATGGGGCTGTTCGCGTTCCCGGAGTCGATTCCGGTACTGGGCGGGTTCCTGCTGACGGTACCGCTGCTCGTGTTCCTGATCGGGCTCGTCATGCTCGTGGTGAGCGAACCCGTCGAGGCCGTCGAGGCCCTCGACGTCGTCGTCAACGTCTTCTCGTACACCCGGATGGGGGCGGTGTTGCTCGCGAAGGCCGGGATGGCCTTCGTGGTCAACCTGCTGTTCTTCGGGGCCTACGAGGATCCCGACGGCGCGTTCCACTTCCTGCGAACGCACGAGCCGAGCTACGTCGCCGAGACCTACGGCGGCGAGGCCACCGTCATCTTCGACGGGCTGATGCACTCGGGAACCGCGGCCCTCGTCGGTGGGCTGGTCATCCTCGTGCTCGGCCATCTCGTCGTGCTAATCCTTGGCGTGACAAGCGCCGGCTTACAGGCTGTGCGCCTCGAGTACGTCGAATTCTTTAACAAGTTTTATGAAGGCGGTGGAGACAACTACGAACCGTTCGGACACGATCGAACCTACAGTGAGGATTAAGAATAATGGTAGCCGAAATCGGACCTGAACTGGCGGACGTTGTACTGCAAGCGGAAGAAGCGGCTGGCAGCCCGGCTTTCAACGACGCGGGTGCAGCGGCGCTCGCAGTCGGTCTCGCCGCGCTCGCAGCGGGATACGCCGAGCGAGGGATCGGCGCTGCCGCCGTCGGTGCGATCGCCGAGGACGACGACATGTTCGTTCCGGGACTGATCATGACCGTCCTTCCGGAGACGCTCGTGATCCTGGCGCTGGTCGTCGTCTTCATCGTCGGATAACCACCGCGACCCTTCTCTTATAATGAGTTTGGACACAGTCGTAGAAGACGTTCGGGAGGAAGCCCGCGCGCGTGCGGAGGCTATCCGCGGCGAGGGCGAAACTCGCGCCGAGGAGATCGAGTCGGCCGCCGAGGAGGACGCCGCCGAGATCGTCGAAACCGCCGAAACGGAGGCCGAGCGCGAGGCCGAACAACTACGCGAACAGCGACTCTCCAGCGCGAAGCTGGAGGCGAAACAGAAGCGGCTGGAGGCCCGCCGCGAGGTACTCGGCGACGTCCGCGAGGAGGTCGAAGCGGAGCTCGCCGACCTCGAGGGCGGCCCCCGGGAGGCGCTGACCCGCGACCTGCTCGAGGCCGCGAGCGAGGAGTTCGACGCGGGCGACGACGTTCGCGTCTACGGTCGCGCCGACGACCGGGAGCTGATCGAATCGATCCTCGAGGACTACGACGGGTACGAGTTCGGCGGCGAACACGACTGCCTCGGCGGTGTCGTCGTCGAGAGCCAGCAGTCCCGGGTCCGCGTGAACAACACGTTCGATTCGGTGCTCGAGGACGTGTGGGAGGACAACCTTCGGGAGATCAGCAACCGACTGTTCGAGCAATGAGTGCGGGAGCCTCGAATCCGGAATACGTGAACGCTCGCGTTCGGTCGCGCCGAGCCTCGCTGTTCTCCGACGAAGACTACCGCAAGCTGATCCGGATGGGGCCGAGCGAGATCGCACGGTTCATGGAAGAGACGGAGTACGAGCGCGAGATCAACGCGCTCGGCTCCCGGTTCTCGGGCGTCGATCTGATCGAGTACGCGCTGAACCGCAACCTCGCGAAGCACTTCGACGACATGTTGGACTGGGCCGACGGACGGCTCTACGATCTCATCGCCCGCTACCTCCGGAAGTTCGACGTCTGGAACCTCAAGACGATCATCCGCGGGATCTACACGGACTCGGACGCCGAGGCCATCCAGACCGACCTTATCCGGGCCGGCGACCTCGAGGACCGAACGATCGACCGGCTGCTCGAGGTCGACACGATCGAAGACGCCATCGAGGTGCTGTACGGCACGATCTACTACGACCCCCTGAGCGAGGCCTACGAGGAGTACGAGGAAACCGGTGCGCTCGTTCCCCTCGAGAACGCCCTTGACCGGGCCTTCTTCGAACACCTCCTCGAGGACGTCACGCGATCGTTCGGATACGAGCCGTCGGAGGGCCCCGAGGCGCTCTACGTGGAGTTCCTCCAGGCGGAGATCGACTTTCGAAACGCCCGGAACGCCCTGCGGCTCGCGCGAAGCGGCGCCGACCTCGACCCCGCCAGCTACTACATCGAGGGCGGCGTGCTGTTCGACGAATCGGAGCTGAGTCGACTCGTCGGGAACTACGACGAGCTCGTCGATCACATCGCCGAGAACAAGCGCTACGGCGACCGACTCTCGGCCGCGCTGGATCGGCTCCGCGATGCTGACAGCCTTATCCAGTTCGAGCACGCACTAGACGCCGCGTTGCTCGAGTACGCCGACACGCTCTCGAGCATCTACCCGACGTCGGTCTCGGCCGTGCTCTCGTACATCCTCGCCAAGGAGCGCGAGGTCGAGAACATCCGCGCGATCGCACGCGGCCGGGAGGTCGGGCTGACCGAAAGCGAGATCGAGGAGGAACTGGTGATCCTATGAGTCAGGAGATCGCAGTCGTCGGCAGTCCGGAGTTCACTACCGGGTTCCGACTCGCGGGCGTTCGCCGCTTCGAGAACGTTCCGGACGACGAGAAGGACGCGTCGCTCGACGACGCGGCGACGGCCGCCCTCGAGGACGAGGACGTCGGGATCGTCGTCATGCACGACGACGACCTCGAGTACCTCTCGCGGGGCGTCCGTCAGGAGGTCGAAACGAGCGTCGAACCGGTCGTCGTCACGATCGGCAGCGGAACCGGTGGCGGCGGACTGCGCGAGCAGATCAAGCGCGCGATCGGCATCGACCTGATGGAAGAGGACGAGCAAGACTAAACTATGAGCCAGGCAGAAGACATCGAATCCGTCGACGAAGACGGTGTAATCGAAAGCGTGAGCGGTCCGGTCGTGACCGCCACGGACCTCGACGCCCGGATGAACGACGTCGTCTACGTCGGCGACGAAGGACTGATGGGCGAGGTCATCGAGATCGAAGGGAACCTGACCACGATTCAGGTCTACGAGGAAACCTCCGGCGTCGGCCCGGGCGAACCCGTCCAGAACACGGGCGAACCGCTCTCGGTCGACCTCGGCCCGGGGATGATGGACTCCATCTACGACGGCGTCCAGCGCCCGCTCGACGTCCTCGAGGACAAGATGGGGACCGCGTTCCTCGACCGCGGCGTCGACGCCCCCGGGATCGACCTCGAGAAGGAGTGGGAGTTCACCCCCGAGGTCGAGGTCGGCGACGAGGTCGAGCCCGGCGACGTCGTCGGGAGCGTTCCCGAAACCGTCACCATCGAGCACAAGGTGATGGTGCCGCCGGACTACGAGGGCGGCGAAGTGACGGCCGTCGAGAGCGGCGAGTTCACCGTCGAGGAGACCGTCGTCGAACTCGACAACGGCGAGGAGATCCAGATGCACCAGGAGTGGCCGGTCCGTCAGGCCCGGCCCGCCGGCGACAAGGAGACGCCGACCGAACCCCTGGTGACCGGACAGCGCATCCAGGACGGTCTCTTCCCGCTCGCGAAGGGCGGCACCGCCGCGATTCCGGGTCCGTTCGGCTCCGGCAAGACCGTCACCCAGCAACAGCTCGCGAAGTGGTCCGACGCGGACATCGTCGTCTACATCGGCTGTGGCGAACGGGGCAACGAGATGACCGAGGTCATCGAGGACTTCCCGGAGCTGCCGGACCCCCAGACTGGGAACCCGCTGATGGCCCGGACCTGCCTCATCGCGAACACGTCGAACATGCCCGTCGCGGCCCGCGAGTCCTGTATCTACACGGGAATCACGATCGCGGAGTACTACCGCGACATGGGCTACGACGTCGCGCTGATGGCCGACTCCACCTCCCGGTGGGCCGAGGCCATGCGAGAGATCTCGAGCCGGCTCGAGGAGATGCCCGGCGAGGAGGGCTATCCCGCCTATCTCGCCGCGTCGCTGTCGGAGTTCTACGAGCGCGCCGGCAAGTTCCAGCTGATCAACGGCGGCGAGGGCTCGATTTCGGTCGTCGGCGCCGTCTCGCCGCCCGGCGGTGACTTCTCCGAACCCGTCACCCAGAACACGCTGCGTATCGTCAAGACGTTCTGGGCGCTTGACGCCGACCTCGCGGAGCGTCGGCACTTCCCGGCGATCGACTGGAACGAGTCCTACTCGCTGTACAAGGACCAGCTCGACCCGTGGTGGGAGGCAAACGTCGAGAGCGACTGGCCCGAGGTCCGTCAGTGGGCCGTCGACGTGCTCGACGAGGAGGACGAACTGCAGGAGATCGTCCAGCTCGTCGGGAAGGACGCGCTGCCGGAGGACCAGCAGCTCACGCTCGAGGTCGCGCGCTACCTGCGCGAGGCCTGGCTCCAGCAAAACGCCCTGCACGACGTCGACACCTACTGCGAACCCCAGAAGACCTACCGGATGCTCCAGGCGATCAAGACGTTCAACGACGAGGCGTTCGAGGCGCTCGATGCCGGCGTTCCGGTCGAGGAGATCCAGGACGTCGACGCCGCGCCACGTCTCAACCGCATGGGCACCGCCGAGGAGTGGAACGAGTTCATCGACGAACTCGAGAGCGACCTCCGAGAACAACTGCGAGCACTGTACTAACGATGAAAGAGTATCAGACCATCACGGAAGTCAGCGGTCCGCTGGTGTTCGCCGAGGTCGACGAGCCCGTCGGATACGACGAGATCGTCGAAATCGAGACGCCACAGGGCGAGACGCTGCGCGGACAGGTACTGGAGTCGAGCGAGGGGCTCGTCTCGATCCAGGTCTTCGAGGGGACGGGCGGCATCGACCGCAACGCCTCCGTTCGGTTCCTGGGCGAGACGATGAAGATGCCCGTTACCGAGGATCTGCTCGGACGGGTACTTGACGGCTCCGGGAACCCGATCGACGGCGGTCCGGAGATCGTTCCGGACCAGCGCCAGGACATCGTCGGCGAAGCGATCAACCCCTTCTCCCGCGAGTACCCCGAGGAGTTCATCCAGACCGGCGTGTCGGCCATCGACGGCATGAACACGCTGGTTCGGGGCCAGAAACTGCCGATCTTCTCCGGCTCGGGGCTGCCCCACAACGAACTCGCGCTCCAGATCGCCCGACAGGCGACCGTCCCGGAGGAAGCGGAGGGCGACGACGAGGACGGTTCGGAGTTCGCCGTCGTCTTCGGGGCGATGGGGATCACCGCCGAGGAGGCAAACGAGTTCATGGACGACTTCGAGCGCACGGGCGCGCTCGAGCGCTCGGTCGTCTTCATGAACCTCGCGGACGACCCGGCCGTCGAGCGACAGGTCACGCCGCGGCTGGCGCTCACGACGGCGGAGTACCTCGCCTTCGAGAAGGACTACCACGTGCTGGTCATCCTGACGGACATGACCAACTACTGTGAGGCGCTGCGCGAGATCGGCGCCGCCCGCGAGGAGGTCCCGGGTCGCCGTGGCTACCCCGGCTACATGTACACCGACCTGGCCCAGCTCTACGAGCGCGCGGGTCGGATCGAGGGACAGGAGGGATCGGTCACGCAGATCCCGATCCTGACGATGCCCGGCGACGACGACACGCACCCGATTCCGGACCTGACCGGTTACATCACCGAGGGACAGATCGTGATGGACCGGAACCTGAACAGCCAGGGGATCGAACCACCGATCAACGTCCTGCCGAGCCTCTCGCGGCTGATGGACGACGGGATCGGCGAGGGGCTCACCCGCGAGGACCACGGCGACGTCTCCGACCAGATGTACGCCGCGTACGCGGAGGGTGAGGACCTGCGCGACCTCGTGAACATCGTCGGTCGCGAGGCGCTGTCCGAACGGGACAACCAGTTCCTCGACTTCGCCGATCGCTTCGAGACCGAGTTCGTCCAGCAGGGGTACGACACCAACCGTTCGATCGAGGAGACGCTCGATCTCGGCTGGGACCTGCTCTCGATGCTGCCCAAGGAGGCGCTCAACCGGATCGACGAGGACCTCATCGCGGAACACTACCGCGAAGAGGAGCCCGAAGCCGCCGAAGTCGAGGCCTGAAACGACGATCCGCCGCGAGCGCGTTCGCGACTTCGGTTCCGATTCTGCGTCCGATTTTTCGCCCGGCTCGTTCCCCGTCGGAATCAAAACGACCATACCGATCGTTACTCGACGTTGAACCGATGCAGAAGCCACTGCTCGTCACGGAGTTTCTCGATCGGGCGCGGACGCACTACGGCGACACGGAGGCCGTCGTCGGTACGGACGGCGAGCGGTTCACCTACGACGAACTCGGCGAGCGCGCCGATCGGTTCGCCGCGGCGCTGCAGGAGCGGGGTATCGAGAAGGGAGACCGCGTCGCGGTGCTCGATCCGAACACCCACTACCACCTCGTGGCGGCCTACGGCTCGATGCAGGTCGGCGCGGTCCACACGCCGCTGAACTACCGGCTCACGCCCGAGGACTTCGCGTACATGCTCGAGGACGCCGGCGTCGACGCCGTCTACGCCGACTACGAGTACGCCGACCGGATCGAGGAGATCCGCGAGGCGGTACCGACGGAGACGTTTATCACGAACGACGTCGACGCCGTCGAAGGCGGGCGATCCTCGGCTGACGGGTCCGACGGTGCGTGGGAGGACTTCGAGCGGGTGCTCGAGGACGCCTCGCCCGAGTACGATCGCCCCGAGATGCACGAGGACGAGATCATCACGATCAACTACACCTCGGGGACGACGGGCGATCCGAAGGGCGTCTGTCGGACCCACCGCGGCGAGACGATCCACGCCTACCTGGTCGCGGTTCACCAGAACCTCACCGACGACGACGTCTACCTCTGGACGCTGCCGATGTTCCACGTCAACGGCTGGGGTCACATCTACGCCGTCACGGGGATGGGCGCGAAACACGTCTGCACCCGCGGGGTCGACGCCGAGTGGCTCCTCGAGACGATCCGCGAGGAGGACGTCTCCTACCTCTGCGGTGCGCCGACGGTGTTGAACATGCTGATCGACTACTACGGGGAGAACGCGGTCGAGACGACGGGCGCGAACGACGTCCGGATCGCGACCGCGGGATCGGCGCCGCCGGAGGCGACGCTGCGGACCGTCGAGGACGAGTTCGGCTGGTACCTGAAACACGTCTACGGCGCCACCGAGACCGGGCCGCTGATCACGACCTCGGACGCCCGGCGACACTTCGAGGACGACAGCGACACCCGGTTCGCGGTCAAGAAACGCCAGGGCCTGGGCTTTATGGGCACCGAGGTTCGGGTCGTCGACGAGGACGGCGAGGACGTCCCCCGGGACGGCGAGACCCTCGGCGAGGTCGTCGTCCGCGGCAACCAGGTCATGGAGAGGTACTGGAACAAACCCGAGGAAACCGAAGAGGCCTTTTCGGATCGCGTGGAGGGCTACTTCCACACCGGCGACCTCGCGACGATCGACGAAAACGGGATGATCGCGATCCAGGACCGCAAGAAGGACATCATCATCTCCGGCGGGGAGAACATCTCGAGTATCGAACTCGAGGACGTTCTGTTCGACCACCCCGAGGTGTCGGACGTAGCCGTCATCCCGTCGCCCAGCGAGCGGTGGGGCGAGACCCCGAAGGCGTTCGTCGTCCCGGAAAGCGGCGAGCCGGACGAACCGGGCGTCAGCGAGGACGACCTCGTCGCGTTTACCCGGGAACGGCTCGCGAACTACAAGACCGTCCAGTGCATCGAGTTCGTCGACGTGCTGCCGACGACCGCGACCGGGAAGGTCCAGAAGTACGAACTCCGCGAGCAGGAGTGGGACGAGGAAGACGGGATGGTCGGCCAGGGGTAGCCGCGGGTGCCTCGCAGCGTCCCGGCGTTGGCACACACTCGAGCGGGCAGCTCTCCCGCCACACAAAACTGTAAACAGTTATCCGACTGGGAGCGCAATCCATCCACAAGATGGCCAAGGACGTCAAACCGACCCGCAAGAACCTGATGGAGATCGAGGATCGGATCGAACTCTCCGAGCGCGGGCACGGAACCCTCGAGAAGAAACGGGACGGGCTGATCATGGAGTTCATGGACATCCTGGACAAGGCCCAGGACGTCCGCGGGGATCTGGCCGACGACTACGAGGACGCCCAGAAGACGATCAACATGGCCCGAGCGATGGAGGGCGACGTCGCGGTTCGGGGCGCCGCCGCGGCCCTGCAGGAACACCCCGAGATCACCACCGAGTCGAAGAACATCATGGGCGTCGTCGTCCCCCAGATCGAATCCTCCCGGGTCTCGAAGAGCCTCGATCAGCGCGGCTACGGGATCATGGGCACCTCCGCGCGCATCGACGAGGCCGCCGAGGCCTACGAGGACCTGCTCGAGAGCATCATCCTCGCCGCGGAGGTCGAGACGGCGATGAAGAAGATGCTCCGGGAGATCGAGACCACCAAGCGACGCGTCAACGCCCTGGAGTTCAAGCTCCTGCCCGACCTCTACGACAGCCAGGAGTACATCGAACAGAAACTCGAGGAGCAGGAACGCGAGGAGACGTTCCGCCTCAAGAAGATCAAGGACAAGAAAGAACAGGAGGAGCGGGCGGAGCGCGAGGCCAAAGACGACGTCGAGGAGACCAGAGCGGCCGCGACCGGCGACACCGCCGGAACCGAATCCGAGGAGATGGGCCAGTCGACCGCCGGTGGCGTCCCCGGCGGGGACTGACTTCCGACGCCATGTCAGCTTCGGCGTGTGACTGCGAGACGACGCTTTCGGTTTCCGTTCCCGCCGCGTACCGCGAGCACGCGCCGGCCTCGACGATCGATATCTGTACCCGCTGTCTGCGAGTCGAGCCCGTCGAGGAGCGCGAGCGCGATCCGGACGGTGATCCGGAGTTGTCGTCCGTCAGCGACGCCGTTCCCGCCCGCCCGGAACGGGCCGTTCCCCTGTTTCTCGCGATCGATCTCTCGAGCTCGCTGGCGATCAACCGCGACGCGATCGAGTCGCTGCTCGAGGACGTCGAACGCGCCGGGACGGATCCGCTGTTGACGATCGATCGTCTCCTCGCGGATCCGAGCGTCGAGCCGGCAGTCGACCTCGAGCGCCGGCGCCACCAGCTCGAACAACTGCTGTAGTGAACTACCCCTGCCTACTCGCCTGCTTCGCAGGCTCCTTGAGGCAGGGGCTTCCCGCTTCGAGGACGCGGCTTGCAGACACCGAAGTGGCGTCCGCAGCGGCCGCAGTCTCCACGGGCGTTCGAAAATCGCTACGCGATTTTCGCAGCCTCTTGGAGAGCAAAGCTCTCCAATGGTCGGCGAATCTCCGATTCGCCTCGACAGCGGAATCGCTTTGCGATTCTGAGGACGGTTCTTCGGAGTGAACCACTCCTAGCTCCGCAAGTCCGCGAGAAAGAACGTTCAACGCCGCGTTCCAGTTCCGATCCAACTAACGGCGAAGAAACGCTACTTCGCGGTCGGCGTCACGTTGTCGCTGACGGCCTGTTTCACCTGCAAGGCGGCGCTGGCCGCCAGCCCGCGGGCGACCTCGTCGCGTTCGTCCGCCGTGATGAGCTCCTCGGTCGCCTCCTCGAGGTCGGGTCGGAAGCCGGCGCTGACGGGATGCCCGACCGGTGGCTGGACGGCGACGGTCACCTGAAAGCCCGACTGACCGCCGGCGACGTCGGCGTCGACGACGTACTCGTCGGGCAGGAACTCGCGGGTTCGGGCGGCGATCCGCGAGACGTCGCGGCTGAGTGTCCGCCGCTGTGTGCTCGAGAGTTCCGGAACGTCCGCCGCGGCTCGCCGACCAGCGCTCGTCTCACCCGGCAGCCCCGCATACGGCGTATTTCCGTTCATGAGAAGTTGTATCCTGTGTATAGGCCTGCCTCTTGAAAAGCGTTCGCTTTCAGGCAGCTCAACAGATCGGCTCGCTGTCGCCGTAGACCGCAAGCGCCAGCGCCGTCGTGTACGTTCCCGCGTCGGCCCGGCTGCTCTCGACGACGACGCTCGGCTCGTCGAACGTCCAGTCCCGCAGCTCCTGGCCCGACTCGAGACCCTCCCGGACGCGGCGCTCGACGTCGTCGCGGTCCATCTCGCCGGCGGTCTCGTAGAACAGCCCCGGGCCGCCGGCGACGGCCTGGTTCCACGCGAGTGCGGCGCTCGCCCGGCCCGGACCGGCGGTGGTCGCTCGAGCCTCGACGACCGTGAGGCGCTCGCCGATCGGACCCAGATCGGGCGCGGTGCCGACGGCCTCGACGTCGGCGTCGGCGGGAATCACCGAGGACACCGCGACGAGGTTGTAGTTCTCGACGCCGGCTGCGGCCAGCGCGGCGTCGTAGGAGGCCATCTTCGTGGGCGCCGAGCCGGTCCCCCAGACGACGCGAATCGTGCTCATACTCGGGCTCGGGGACGCGCAGCGTAAGGGGTTGCGATCTCGAGGCGCTGTGAGACCGAGCGACAGAGAGACGGCTCGAAGGAGACCACCACGAACACTGCCCGACGGAACTGCTAACTGCTACGTGGCTCGTCGCCCGACTCCCCTCGAGGATACACCGCGAGAACCCCGGTCGAAACCGGACCGTCTACTGGTAGAAGTATCCCGCCGAGGAGACGACGTCGCTCGAGTCGTCCTCCTCGATCTTCTCCAAGGCGTCGCGGAAGTCCTGCTGGCGGACCTCCTCGCGCTCGTTGCGGATCGCGAACATCCCGGCCTCGGTGGCGAGGCTCTCGATGTCGGCGCCGGAGTACCCCTCGGTATCGTCGGCCAGCGCGGCGAACTCGACGTCGTCGGCGACGTTCATGCCGCGGGTGTGGATCGAGAGGATCTGCTCGCGCCCCTCGCGGTCGGGTTCGGGGACCTCGATGAGCCGATCGAACCGGCCCGGGCGGAGGATCGCGCGGTCGAGCATGTCGAAGCGGTTGGTGGCTGCGATGATCCGGATCTCCCCGCGAGCCTCGAAGCCGTCCATCTCGCTGAGTAGCTGCATCATCGTCCGCTGGACCTCGGCGTCGCCGGAGGTCTTGGATTCGGTGCGGGTGGTGGCGACGGCGTCGATCTCGTCGATGAAGATGATAGCTGGCTCGCGCTCGCGGGCCATCTCGAAGAGATCTCGGACGAGTCGGGAGCCCTCGCCGATGAACTTCCGGACGAGTTCGGAACCGGCCATCTTGATGAACGTGGCGTCGGTCTCGTGGGCGACGGCCTTCGCGAGCATCGTCTTCCCGGTACCCGGCGGGCCGTGCAGGAGGACGCCGCTCGGCGGGTCGATGCCGACCTCCTCGAACATCTCGGGGTTGGTCAGGGGCTGTTCGACGGCTTCACGCACCTCCTGGATCTGTTCGTTGATCCCGCCGATGTCGGTGTAGTCGACCTCCGGACGCTCGGTGATCTCCATCGCCTGGGCGCGGGCGTCGGTTTCGGCCTCGAGGACCGACTGGATCCCGAAGGAGTCGTTGACGGCGACGCGGTCGCCGGCCTCGACGCGCTCGAGCAGACGCGGCGAGACGTCGGTCAGCACCTCCTGGTTGTTGCCGTGTTGTTTGACGATGACCTCGTCGTCGATCACGTCCTCGACGGTCGCGATGTACAGCGAGGAGCTTTTCAGCGTCTCGTTCTCGCGTTCGACCCGGTCGGACTTCTCCTGGAGGCGCTGTCTGCGGCCCTCGGCCTCGTCGAGTTGCTCGGAGAGCTGCTCGTTGACGTCGACGAGGTCCTCGAAGTGGTCGCGAAGCGCCTCGAGCCGCTCGTCGTCGGGGAGATCGGGATCGATCTCGCGGTGGGGTCGGTCGGGAATAGACGGGCTTCGAGACATCTCTTGTAGGTCGGTTAGTTTTCGACGATAAATGTGCCTTTGGGTCGCGGTGGGATTTTGGGAACGGATTCCGTCGTTCGAGGGCGGACGCGACGCCGTCCGCGCTCGGACCGTCTCACTCGAGTTCGAGCCGGGAGACGGGGTACTCGAAGAGTCGCTCGCCGGTCTCGGCGCAGGTGACGGCGATGACGTCGCGGGAGCGACAGCAGGACTCGACGGTCTCCTCGCCCATGCGGACCTCGCCCCCGCCCGTCGGACAGGTCTCGAGGAACAGCCGCAGACCGTTGAGCAGTTCACCCTTCGCTCGCGGCTCGTAGCTCGCCCAGTCGTCATCCCACGACTCGAGGACGCGGGCGGCGGTGACGTCGGCGACGAGGGCCGCTTGCGAGGGCCACGTACCGAGCGGGCGCCCGTTTCGCCGGAGCGTCCGCGCGTCGCCGCCGTGGCTGGCGATCTCGAACGCGTCCTCCTCGGCGTCGAACCCGAGCGCCGCGGCGGCGTCGGCGGCCGCGAGCGCCTCGGCGTCGACGCGGTCGATCTCCGCGCTCCAGGCGCCCTCGAACGACGCGGTCAGACAGAGGTCGTCGATCTCCTCGCAGGGTTCGACGACGCCCTTCTCGAGGAAGTACGCCTCCGGTTCGGGGGACTGCCGTCGGTCGGACTCGGGGTCGGTATCGCCGATCGAGGACTCGCCGTCCGAACCCGCGCTCGGTTCGTCGGCGTCGGTCTCGAGATTGGCCTCCTCCGCACCAGCCTCGTCGACCCGCGACTCGTCCGCGACGAGTCCGCCGCGGATCTCGGGCTCCGGCGCCTTGCCGAACAGCCGGAGCACCCGTTCCGGAAGGTACCGCTTCGTCAGTTCGGGCGTCCCGGGGACCAGGTACCCCCGGAGGTAGATCGCGGCGGCCGACGCCCCGACGACGGCGGCGCCCGCGACTCTCGACCTGCGTGCGACGGCCGCACCGATCGCGCCGGCGATGGCGAGGTTGAGTACCGTACACGGCGTACACCGGTTCTCGCCGGTGTACTCCGGCTGCCGGAGGGGTTCGACGATGGTCTCTCGCATTCTCCCGTAGCATCTCTCGGTGATCGTATCGCTCTTTCGGTGGCTTCGATCCGCGAGGACGATCGACGGTCGCGATCGACTCCGTTCGGACGACGTCGGGGGAACGGTTATACGACCTATCGGTATACTTTTACTATGGCTCGCTTCCAGCGCCGCCTCGCACTGCCTCTCGGGGTCGGGATGCTCCTCTCGGCGGTCGGATATCTCGCGCTCGCCGACCCGTCGGGCTGGCCGTCGATCGTCGGCGCGGTCCTGTTCTGTCTCGCCGGCGTCGCGTTCGTGCTCTCGAGCGCGACCGACCGACTCCGGATCGCCGGGCGAACGGTCAGCTGGCAGCAGGCAAACGGCGCTGGAACGATCCTGCTCGCGGTCGGCTGGCTGCTCACCGCAATACCGACCGTCGATTCGTCACCGCTGTTCGGAATCGCGGCGGGAGTCGGCGCGCTGTCGCTTGCGTTCTTCGGCGTCCAGACGCTGATCGACGGTCCGCACGTCGATCTCGAGCGCGAGCCCGCTCGCGGGCGACTCGTCGCCGTGCTGGCACTGGTGATCGTCTCCGTCGGACTCGGGGTCGCGGTCGCGATCTGAGCCGTCGGGGTCGGCCGTCCCGCTCGCGACGCCTCGAGGACGAACGATATATCGGATCCGCGTTCGTCCGGGCGAACGTGAACCGGGAACGTCGGCGACCGCTGATCGTCGCCTCGCACGGAGTCGCCGGGATCGCGCTGGTCGGCTACGGGCTCCTCGCGGGCGAGATACTCGCCGTCGGCTTCGGCGCGGTGCTGGTCGCGGTCGGGGTCGCGTACCTCGGGCTCGAGATGCGGTGAGCGGCGGTGTGAACGGAAACGAGAACGGAGCGTTACGCCAGCAAGTCCTCGAGCTCGTCGAGTCGCCGCCCGTAGGTCTCGAGGGCGCGGTCGACGGGCTCGGACGAACTCATGTCGACGCCGGCGATCCGCAGCAACTCGAGGGGGTACTCGCGGGAGCCCCGGCGGAGAAAGTCGAGGTAGTCCTCGGCCGCGGATTCGCCCTCGTCCTCGATCCCGTCGACGATCGCCAGCGCGGCGGAGATCCCCGTCGAGTACTGGTAGACGTAGAACGCGCGGTAGAAGTGAGGGATGCGCATCCACTCGCGGGCGATGCGGTCGTCGATCGCGGCCGGCTCGTAGTACCGTTCCTTGAGTCCGCCGTAGATTTCGTCGAGTCGGTCGGCGGTGAGCGGTTCGCCTTCCTCCTCGAGGCGGTGGGCCTCGTGTTCGAACTCCGCGAACAGCGTCTGGCGGTACAGCGTCGAGCGCACCCGCTCGAGGAACTCGTTGAGGACGTGCTTGCGGAAGTGGGGGTCCTCGACGGTCTCGAGTAAGTGGCTCGTCAGCAGCGCCTCGTTGACCGTGCTGGCCACCTCGGCCACGAAGATCTCGTAGTCGGAGTAGACGTAGGGCTGTTCCTCCTTGGTGAGTTCGGAGTGCATGGAGTGGCCCAGCTCGTGGGCCAGGGTGTACATCGAGGCGATGTCGTCCTGGTAGTTCATCAGGATGAAGGGCTGGGTGTCGTACGTGCCGCCCGAGTAGGCGCCCGCCTGTTTGCCCTCGCTCTCGTAGACGTCGACCCACCGCGAGTCCAGGCCCTCGGCGACGCGGGAGCGGTACTCCTCGCCCAGCGGCTCGAGGGCGTCGACGACGTACTCGGTGGCCTGGTCGTAGTCGATCTCGGGACCCTTATCGGCCGTCAGCGGCATGTACAGGTCCCACATCCGCAGCTCGTCGACCTCGAGGGCCTCCCGTTTGAGCTCGGCGTGGCGGTGGAGCTTCTCGAGGTTGTCGTCGACGGTGTCGACGAGGTTGTCGTAGACCTCGACGGGGACGTTCGGCCCGTCGAGGGCGGCCTCGCGGGCGGTGTCGTAGTCGCGGGCCTGGGCCATCTTGACGTCGGTCTTGACGCTGTTCTTGTAGGCGGCGGCGACCGCGTTCCGGACGTCTCCCCACTCGTCGAAGTACGCCTCGTACACCTCCTTGCGGAACTCGCGGTCGGGCCGTTTGAGCAGGTTGACGAAGTTGCTCTGGGTGATCTCGACGGGCTCGCCGGAGGGATCCTCGACCGTCGGGAACGACATATCCGCGTTCGAGAGCATGTTGTACACCTCCCCCGTCGCGCCCGTCACCTCGCTCAGGTCGGCCAGCAGGGCCTCGACCTCCGTCGATCGCGTGTGGGGTTTCATCCGCAACACGTCGTCGACGTAGTGGTCGTAGGTCTCGAGTTCGGGAACGTCGTCGACCATCGCCTCGAACTCCTCGCGGGTCAGCTTCTGGAGTTCGGGTTCGATGAACGACGCCGCGGACTGGGCGTCTGCCGCCAGCGACTGTGCCCGGGCGGTCATCGCCTGGTACTCCTGGTCGGTCGTGTCCTCGTCGCGTCGCATCCGCGCGTAGGAAAACACCGTCGCCACCTCCCGCATGATCTCGTTGCGAAGCTCGAGGACGGCGTGCAGCGTCTCGGCGTCCTCGGTCGCCGCCCCCTCGTAGGTAGCGAGTTCGTCGACGCGCTCGGCGACCGCCTCGTAGGCCGCCTCCCAGTCGTCGTCGGTCGCGTAGATGCTCTCGAGATCCCACGTGTACTCCTCGTCGATCTCGGAGCGCTCCGGTACGGAACTCATACTCTCCACGAGTCGATCCCCCGAGGTAAGGCTTATCGTTCCGGGCCCGATCCGCTCGAATCGCGGGGAGTCCCGCCCGCGGGCCGACGATTCGGACGGGTCGCCGATCGTCAGGATAGACCGTCGGTATTTCGCGACCTGCGTCCGACCGGTGGCCCTACTTCCGCGTCGACGACCTACGGCCGACGATGCCAACCGAAGACGATCCGCTGTTCGAACCGCTCGACCTCGGGGACAAGACGCTCGAGAACCGGGTCGGACTCGCGCCGATGACCCGGACCAGCGCGACGGGCGACGGTCGCGCGACCGCGGAGATGGCCCGGTACTACGCCAAGTTCGCCCGCGGCGGGTTCTCGTTCCTGCTCACCGAGGGAACCTACCCCGACACGTCCCACAGCCAAGGGTACGACGACCAGCCCGGCCTCGCGACCGACGAGCACGTCGAGGCCTGGCGGACCGTCACCGACGCCGTCCACGACGAGGGTTCGCCGATCTTCGCCCAGCTGATGCACGCCGGCGCGCTCTCTCAGGGCAACCACTACGAGGACGAAACGGTCGGTCCATCGGCGGTCGAACCGAAGGGCGAACAGCTCGAGATGTACGGCGGCGAGGGCGGGTTCGACGAACCCCGCGAGCTGACGGCCGAGGGGATCGACGACCTGATCGAGGGATTCGTAGCCGCCGCCGAGCGCGCGGTCGAGGCGAACTTCGACGGCGTCGAGATCCACGGCGCGAACGGCTACGTGCTCGATCAGTTCCTCACGACGTACACGAACCGCCGCCAGGACGAGTACGGCGGCGGCGTCGAGAATCGGATCCGGTTGACGGCGGAGGTCGTCGAGGCCGTGCGGGCCGCGACACCCGAGCGGTTCGTCGTCGGCGTTCGGCTCTCCCAGAGCAAGGTCAACGACCCCGACTACCGCTGGCCCGGCGGGGAGGGCGACGCCGAGGCGATCTTCGGCGCCGTCTCCGACGCCGGCGCCGACTATCTCCACGTCACCGAGGAGAACGTCGCGGCACCCGCCTTCGAGGGCGGCACCGCGACGCTTTCCGAACTGGCCGACCGCTACGGCGACGCGCCCGTGATCGCGAACGGCGGGCTCGAGGAGCCGGACGCGGCCCGGAGGGTCCTCGAGTCGGGCGCCGACCTGCTCACCCTCGGAACGGGAGCGCTCGCCAACCCCGACTGGCCGACCCGCGTCGCCGAGGGCCGCTCGCTCGAGGCGTTCGACTTCGAGCGGATCCTCCGGCCCGACGCGTCGATCGACGACTCCGAGGTTCCCGCGGACGACTGAGCGGCGCCGACCCGCCCCGATTCTTTTGCCGACCCGCCCGAAAGAGCCGGTATGAGCGACGACGACTCGGATCTGACCGCGGGAAGGCCCGATCCGACGACCGCCCGCGCCCTCGGCCGCGCGTGGGCCGACGATCGCTCCCGGGAGCTGCTGACTCGGTTGACGGCCCTGCCGAACCGGATGGGGGGCTCCCCGGGCGAACGGCGGGCCGCGGCGCTCGTCCGCGACGGCCTCGAGGAGGCGGGAGTCGCGGACGTCCGGATCGACGAGTTTCCGATGCAACGCTGGCAGCGGGGGACGACCGAGTTCGCCGTCACCGACGTCGACGACGCCCCCGCGGGCGAGCGCTCCTTCGAGGCGATCGCCCTGCCGTACTGCCCGCCGGGCGACCTCGAGGGGCCGCTGGTCGACGTCGGCTACGGCACCCCCGAGGAGATCGACGAGGTCGACCTGCGGGGCGCGATCGCGGTCGCGAGCACGACGACCCCCTCGGATCGGCGGTTCGTCCACCGGATGGAGAAGTTCGGCCACGCGGTCGCCGCGGGCGCCGAGGCCTTCGTCTTCGCCAACCACGTCTCCGGTCAGCTGCCACCGACGGGCGCGCTGAAGTTCGACGCGGAGGCCGCAATCCCCGGCGTCGGCGTCAGCGCCGAAACCCGCGACTGGCTCGTCGAGTACGCAAAGCGGGACGCTCGAGCCCGCCTGCGCGTCGACGCCGCGACGACCGACGGCTCGAGCCGGAACGTCCACGGGACTCTCGGCCCGGAGACCGACGAGGAGCTCCTCGTTCTCGCGCACTACGACGCCCACGACGTCGCCGAGGGCGCGCTGGACAACGGCTGCGGGATCGCGACCGTCGTCGGCGCCGCGTCGATCCTCGCCGATCTCGAAGACGTCCTCGAGTGCCGAGTTCGGATCGCCGGCGTCGGCTCCGAGGAGCTCGGACTGTTGGGCGCCGAGGCGCTGGCCGCGGACCTCGACCTCGAGTCGGTGCGGGCGGTCGTCAACGTCGACGGCGCCGGGCGCTTCCGAAACCTGACGGCGCTCTCCCACGCCTCGGAACCGCTGGCGACCCTCGCCGAGGACGTGACGGAGTCGGTCGGCCAGCCGATCGGTCACGACCGTGAGCCTCACCCGTTCAGCGACCACTGGCCGTTCCTTCGGGCGGGCGTCCCCGCCGTACAGCTCCACAGCGAGCCGACCGACGGCGGCGAGCGGGGACGGGGCTGGACCCACACGGCGGCCGACACCCGCGACAAGGTCGACCCCCGTAACCTGCGGGAACACGCGATGCTGACCGCCTTGCTGGTTCGCGAGCTAACTCGGACCGAGATCCCCCGAGTCTCGACCGACGAGCTCCGCGAGCGCTTCGAGGCCCAGGACTACGTCGCCGGGATGCGCGCGGCCGACATCTGGCCGTCGACGTGGGACTGACCGCCCTCGAGCCGTGGTACGGTGGCGAGCACATGCAGGCTGTAGCGGTTTGCCCGTTCTCGACGACCGTGAGAACATGACATTCGATCCACCAGTTACGTGCCCGGTCTGCGAGGAGGTACTGGAGTTAGACCGGGACCTCGAGGATCACCTGATCGGCAAGCACACCCAGCGGGAGGTCGCTCGGTACGTCGTCTCCCAGCAGGAGCGAGCCGAGATCGAACCGGTCGGCGAGGCCGCGACGCCGAACTATAGTAGCCACTGAAAGTCAGTGCGCACCCGATCGCACGGCTGCTGTGCGATCGGTGTGCAAACAGTTTCAGTTGTTACTATAGCTGCTTTTCGAGTTCCTTCCACGGGTGCGGCCACGGGGGAATCGGCCCGCCGTTATCCGTACGGACCGCGAGTTGCCGCGCCGACTCACCGCAAGCCGTCGCCGAGCGCGCCCGCGACCCGGGCCCCCGTTCGTCGTTCGATCCGGCGGGCGTCGAACACCGCGCGAGCGCTCGCCGCGGCCGTCTCGTCGACCGCGAACTCGAGGTCGGGGTAGTCGACGCCGGCGAGCACGAGCGGTTCGGGCGGGGCCGGAGCGATCCCCTCGCGGCCGGGCAGCGGCTCGGGAGCGAGCGCGCGCTCGAGGTCCGCGAGCGATCGCTCGCCGGCCCCCACAGCCCGCGCGAGCGAGACGAGCCGTCGGACGAGTTCGCGGGCGAAGCCGTCGGCGGTAACGGTGACGACGAGGTAGTCGTCGTCCCGCGTCGCCTCGAGGGTCGGCGAGCGCTCGGTGTTGCGGTCGTCGGGCGTGAGGTTGTGGAAGTCGTGGCTTCCCGAGAGCGCGTCGCAGGCCGCGCGAAACCGGTCGTCGGCGACTCGAGTGGCCGTCCGCGATCCGGTTTCGGCGGCCGACGCCGCCGATCGCCGGGCTGGCGGCGCGTACAGGTGGTAGGCGTACTCGCGTCGGCTCGCGTGGTGGGTCGCGTGGAAGTCCGCGGGCGCGTCGGCGACCGCCCAGGCCCGGACGTCGGCGGGGAGCTCGCCGTTGAACGCCCGCGGGGCGAGCCAGTCGGGCGCCTCGAACGCGACCGTCTGGGCCAGCGCCGAGACGCCCGCGTCGGTTCGGCCCGCCGCCGCGTACCCCGTCGGCTTGTCGGCGCCGGGCTCGAGGACGCCGTGGGATCGCAGCGCGTCGAACAGGTCGTCCTCGACGGTCGGGACGTCGGGCTGGGGCTGGCGCTGGAAGCCGCGGTAGCCGCTCCCGTCGTAGGCGATCCGGTACGCGCACATCGGCATCGCGTAGTGCCAGGGGAGCCGGCGTGTTAGGCCCGTCGAACCGCCGACGGACGGCTCCCAGGGACTCCGCGGGCGGAGCCGTTCGCCGCCTTCCTCGAGCGCACCGGTCGACCGTCGAGGATCCGTTCGTCGCCTGTCGCCGAGTGGATCTTCGCCCGGTAGACGGGACCCTCGAGCAGCGTCGGGAGGACGTCGGACGTCGGGCTGAACGGCCCGAACGGTCGGCGCCCGAGACGGTCACCCGACGCGATCACCACGCCTGAATCCCCTGCATTAGCCGGGTCTGGCCCCTTGCCGACGAGAGGCGGAGGTGACGTAGCTATGAGAGAATCCAACGAGCGTGATGGGGAGTCACACACTAACGTTCGGAACGTCGTTCTCGTCGTTTTCGACACCGCTCGAGCGGAAAGCGCCGGTCCGGAGACGACCCCGGCGCTGTCCTCGCTCGCCGCGGAGGGGACGACCTTCGAGAACGCGTTCGCGGCGGCGCCGTGGACCCTTCCCTCTCACGCCTCGATGTTCACCGGTCGGTACCCGTCCGAGCACGGCGCCCACGGCGGACACACCTACCTCGACGGGGACAACCGGACGCTCGCGGAGGCCTTTTCGGACGCGGGCTACGAGACCGTCGGCGTCTCGAACAACACCTGGATCACCGAGGAGTTCGGCTTCGACCGCGGGTTCGACGAGCTCCGAAAGGGGTGGCAGTACATCCAGTCCGACGCCGACATGGGCGCGGTCGTCCGGGGCGAGGACGTCCGCGAAAAGCTCCAGGCGACCCGCGATCGCCTCTTCGAGGGGAATCCGCTCGTCAACGCGGCGAACATCCTCTACAGCGAGGTGCTCCAGCCCGCGGGCGACGACGGCGCGGCCCGTTCGGTCGACTGGATCGACGGCTGGCTCGCAGACCGGGGCGACGATCCCTTCTTCCTGTTCTGTAACCTCATCGAACCCCACGTCGAGTACGATCCGCCCCGGGAGTACGCCGAGCGGTTTCTCCCCGAGGGGGCGAGCTACGAGGAGGCGACCGCGATCCGACAGGATCCTCGAGCCTACGACTGCGAGGACTACGAGCTCACCGAACGGGAGTTCTCTCTCCTCCGGGGGCTCTACCGGGCGGAGCTCGCCTACACCGACGACCAGCTGGCCCGCCTGCGCGAGGCCCTCGAGTCGGCGGGCGAGCTCGAGGACACCCTGCTCGTCGTCTGTGGCGACCACGGGGAACACGTCGGCGAGCACGGCTTTTTCGGCCACCAGTACAACCTCTACGACACCCTGCTCAACGTCCCCCTCGTGATCCGCGGCGGCCCCTTCACGGACGGCGGGCGGCGCCGGGAGCTGGCCCAGCTGCTCGACGTTCCCGCGACGCTGCTTGACACCCTCGGGATCGACGACCCCGAACTGCTCGAGGGCGGTCACGGGCGCTCGCTGCGCCCCGGCGCGAGCGAGCGGCGGGACGCGGTCTTCGCCGAGTACGCCGCGCCCCAGCCCTCGATCGATCGGCTTGAGGATCGCTTCGGCGAGCTCCCCGACCGCGTGCGGGCGTTCGACCGTCGGCTGCGGGCGATCCGGACCCGGGGAGAGAAGTACGTCCGCGGCGACGACGGCTTCGAGCGCTACCACGACCTCGAGGCCAACCCCGGCGAGCGGACCGACCGCTCGGTCGACCGCCCCGACCGCGTCCGGGAGCTGCGACGGCGACTCGAAGAGTGGTTCGACGGACTCGAGGAGGCCGACGCCGGCGGGGAGGTCGCGATGCAGGCCGGAACCGAGGAGCGGCTGGCGGATCTGGGCTACCTGTGACGACCGGGAGCGGATTCGGCGGTCCGGAGCGCTCGGCGCGGCCGAACCCGTCGTCGGATCGGGGCCGCCACCGTCGGTCGAAGCGGGCCGACCAGTCACCGTTATAACGCTCGACCGCCGTACGGGAAACCGTGTCCGACGCCCGCGCTGAACCCGAACGCTGTCGGCTCTGCGGCGCCGATACCGACCCCGACGAACGCTTCTGCTCGAGCGGCTGCCGGGAACTCCACGACTCCCTCGGCGACGGCGCCGGGGGCGCGAGCGACGACGCGGAACCGACGGCAGCCGGGGCCGAACGGGACGCCCCCGACGCGGCCCGCGCGTTCTTCCGGATCGACGGGATGTACTCCGCGCTCTGCGAGGCCTACCTCGAGCGGGTCGCCGAGAACCGGGCGGGCGTCCGCGAGGCGACGGCGAGTTACGTCACCGAGACGGTGCGGGTCGACTACGACCCGGAGCGGACCTCGGCCGACGAGCTCCGGGCGGCCCTGACCACGACCGGGTACACCGCCTACCGCCGCGACGGCCCTCTCGACGCCGACGAGTCCGAGGACGGAGCGGGGAGCACCCACCGCTCCCGCGAGATGACGGGCCTGCGCAAGCGCCGCACCGAGGACTTCCTCGAGATGCGCTACGTCGTCGGCGTCGTCTTCGGCTCGTTCCTGCTGGTGCCGTACGCCACGATCTTTTACCCCGTCCACCTCGCGGAGCTGGTCGACTGGCGGTTCCTGGCGGCCTACGAGGGGGCGTTCGCGACGCTCGACCCGTTGGCGTTGTTGCCGCTGTTTCTGGTCGTCACCGGAGCGGTTCTCTACCTGACCTGTCTCTTATACACATCTCTGANGATCGTCGCCGCCTTCGTCTACGGCACGGTCGCGCTCGGGCTCGGCCGCAACGACCTCTACTACGACCTGACGATACTGGTCTCGGCGACGGTGATGGCGGCGGTGTTCTACGAGGCGACGGTCAAGCGACGGGCCCTGAACCGGCTCACCGAGCTCACGGTCTCCGAGGTCGGCGAGGCTCGCGTGCTCGAGGACGACGGCGCCACCCGAACGGTGCCCACCGAATCCCTCGCGGCCGACGATCGGCTGCTGGTCCGGGAGGGCGAGCGGATCCCGGTCGACGGCCGCTTCGTCGAGGGGGGGTGTACCGTCGACGAGGCGATCGTCACCGGGGAGTCCCTCCCCGTTTCGAAGGCGACGGGCGACGAGGCGATCGGAGGGTCGCTCGTCGTCTCGGGCGCGGCCGTCGTCGACCCCGCCGACCGAACCGAGAGCAGCCTCGAGCGGCTCACCGAGTCGGTCTGGAACCTCCAGAGCGCGACCCACGGGGTCGGCCGGCACGCGGATCGACTCGCTGCTCGACTGACCCCCGCCGTCGCCGCGGCGGGCGTCGGGGTCGGCGCGGTCGCGCTCGCGCTCGGCTGGACGGCGACGGCGACCGTCACCGCCGTCCTCGCGACCGTCGTCGTCGCGAGCCCGTGGGCGCTCGGCTTCGCGGCGCCGCTTTCGGTCGCGACGAGTATCGACGAGGCGCTCGACCGGGGGATTGTCGTCTTCGACGAGACCGTCTTCGAGCGGCTCCGGGCCCTCGACGTCGTGGTCTTCGACAAGACGGGGACGCTGACGACCGGCGAGATGCGGGTGCTCGAGGCCGACGCCGCCCCCGAGTTGCTCCGGGCCGCGGGCGCGCTCGAGGAGCGGGCGACCCACCCCGCCGCGACGGCGATCCGAAACGCGTTCGCTCGCGGCGACGGCGACGAGGTCGACGCCGGCGGTGGGGCGATCGGCGAGGGCGCGGACGAGCCGCCGACCGTTCGGGCCTTCGAGAGCCACGAGACCGGCGTCGAGGGGGTCGTCGACGGACGGCGGGTCGTGGTCGGCCACCCGGAGCTGTTCCGCGAGCGCGGGTGGCCCCTCGAGGAGGGGCTGGCGTCGCGGGCCGCGGCCGCTCGAGAGCGTGGTCGGCTGCCCGTCCTCGTCGGCGCCGACGGCCGGGCGAGCGGCCTCGTCGTCGTCGGCGACGAGCCCCGGGCCGAGTGGCTCGAGAGCCTCTCGCGGCTCCGCGAGACCGGGGTCGAGGCCGTCGTCCTCACCGGCGACGACGCGGCCGCCAGCGAGTTCCTCGAGCGTCGGGCCGACGTCGACGTCTTCGCGGAGGTCCCGCCGGCGGGCAAGGCCGCGGCGATCGAGCGGCTGGGGGCCGACCGACGGGTGGCGATGGTCGGCGACGGGACCAACGACGCGCCGGCGCTGGCCGCGGCGGACCTGGGGATTTCCCTCGGCGGCGGCACCGCGCTCGCGGCCGACGCCGCCGACCTCGCGATCCTCGAGGACGACCTGGCCGGCGTTGAACGGGCGATCTCGATCGCCCGGGCCGCCGGCGACCGCGTGAGCCAGAACCTCGCGCTGGCGCTTGCGTACAACGCCCTCGCGATCCCGGCCGCGGCGCTGGGGCTGTTGAGTCCGCTGGTCACCGCGGGCGCGCTCGTCGTCACCGCCGGACTGATCGGCGCGAACGCATCGCGGCCGCTGCTCGAGTCCGGCTGACGGCGCTTCACGGGGCGACGCGTACAGGAGGACCCATCAAGAGGCTCTGGCACGTAGTGGGTGTATGGCCAGTGTTCGCATCGGCACGGCGTTTGGCATTCCGATCAAGCTCGGCGCCTCGTTTCTCCTCGTCGTCCCGCTGTTAGCCTATCTCATCGGAGTGCAGACGGCGGTGATCGTCGAGTTGCTCAACACGACCTTCGGGCGGGCGATCGACCCCGGTCCGCTAACCGAGGGTGCAACGCCGTGGCTGCTCGGTCTGACGGCCGCGCTGGGGCTGTTCGTCAGCGTTTTCTGTCACGAGCTGGGCCACGCGATGGCCGCGCGCCGCTACGGGCTCGAGACGGAGTCGATCACGCTGTGGTTCCTGGGCGGGCTGGCGCAGTTCGCCGAGATGCCCGAGGAGTGGCACAAGGAACTCGTCGTCGCGATCGCGGGGCCGATCGTCAGCGTCGCGGTCGGCGCCCTGTGTTACGCCGGGTTCGTCGTGCTGCCCGCCGAGCTGTCGGCGGTGCTGTTCGTGCTCGGGTACCTGGCGGTGCTCAACGTCGTGCTGGCGATCTTCAACATGCTGCCGGGATTCCCGATGGACGGCGGCCGGGTGCTCCGGGCGCTGCTCTCGCGCAACCGCTCCCGGTTGGAGGCGACCCGGATCGCCGCCGGAGTCGGCAAGTGGTTCGCGATCCTGCTGGGGTTCGCGGGCATCGTCACGTTCAGCATCTTCTGGATCGCGATCGCCTTCTTCATCTACATCGCCGCCTCGAGCGAGACCCAGCAGATCTTCGTCGAGACCGCCTTCGAGGGGCTGACCGTCGCGGAGCTGATGACCCCGGCGCCGGAACTCGATACGGTTTCGACGGAGCTGCCGACCGCGGAGCTGCTGGATCGGATGCTGCGAGAGCGCCACACCGGCTACCCCGTCCTCGAGGACGGGTCGCTCGTCGGCATCGTCACCCTCGAGGACGTACAGGAGCGCGCGCCCGATACCGGCGGCGTCGTCCGGGACGCGATGTCGACCGACCCGGTAACGATCCCCCTCGACGCCGAGGCGACGACCGCGTTGCGGACGCTCCAAGAGGAGAACGTGGGCCGGCTCCTCGTCGTCGACGCCGACGGCTCGCTGGCGGGGCTGCTCTCGCGGACCGACCTGATGACCGCCCTCGAGGTCGCACAGGGGAGCCGGGCGGCGCCGGCTGCGCCGCGCTCGATCGAACACTGAGCGTCGCCGCGTCGCGGAGACGGTTCGACTGCCGGGCGTAAGTCTTTGAGGTGCCTGCTCGTGGTACCGGCGAAGGCAACCGAGGGCGAGCTACGCATGGAAAGTCACAACCCGGCGACCGGCGACCGACTCGAAACGTACGACGACCACGACGAGGGCGACATCGAGGAGATCCTCGCGACCGCCGACGACGCGTTCGAGCCGTGGGCCGAAACCCCGATCACCGAGCGCCAGCAGCTGCTCGAGCGAGCCGGCGAGCTCCTTCGGGAGCGCGAGGACGAGTACGCCGAACTCATCAGCGAGGAGATGGGCAAACCGATCGCGGAATCCCGCTCGGAACTCGAGAAGTGCGCGTGGGTCTGTGACTTCTACGCCGAGCGCGCCGACGAGTTCCTCGCCGACGAGACTCTCGGCAGCGAGCCCCACTCGCGGACGTTCGTCTCCTACGAGCCCCTGGGGGCCGTCCTCGCGGTGATGCCCTGGAACTTCCCGTTCTGGCAGGTGTTTCGGTTCGCCGCGCCCCACCTGACCGCGGGCAACGTCGGCCTGCTCAAACACGCCTCGAACGTCCCCGGCTGCGCGCTGGCGATCGAGGAGATCTTCGAGGACGCGGGCTATCCCGAGGGCGTGTTCTCGACGCTTTTGGCCGGCTCGGACGCGATCGAGGACGTGATCGCCGACGACCGCCTCGACGCGGTGACCCTCACCGGCAGCGAGGGCGCCGGCCGCGCCGTCGCCGAGCAGGCCGGGTGCGAGCTGAAGAAACACGTCCTCGAGCTGGGCGGGAGCGACCCGTTCGTCGTGCTCGAGGACGCCGACCTCGAGGCCGCGGCCGAGACCGCGGCGACGGCCCGGACGATCAACTCCGGCCAGTCGTGTATCGCCGCCAAGCGCTTCATCGTCGTCGACGAGGTCTACGACGAGTTCCTCGACCGGTTCGTCTCCGAGATGGAGTCCCTCGAGATCGGGGACCCGCTCGAGTCCGACACCGACATCGGCCCCCAGGCCCGCGAGGACCTCATGGAAGACCTCCACGAGCAGGTCGAGGAAAGCGTCGAAGCGGGTGCAACCCTCGAGTGCGGCGGCGAGCCCCTCGACCGGGAGGGGTACTACTACCCGCCGACGGTGCTCTCGGAGCCCCCGCGGGACAGCCCCGCGGCCGACGAGGAGGTGTTCGGTCCGGCCGCGGCCGTCTTCCGGGTCGAAGGCGAGGAGGAGGCGATCGAGCTCGCCAACGACACCCGCTACGGGCTCGGGGGGTCGGTCTGGACGGAGGAACTCGATCGCGGGGAGCGACTCGCCCGCGAGGTCGAGGCCGGCTGCGTGTTCGTCAACGAGCTCGTCAAGTCCGACCCGCGCCTGCCCTTCGGCGGGGTGAAGGCGTCGGGGCACGGCCGCGAACTCGCCGAGGCGGGGATCCACGAGTTCGTCAACCGCAAGACCGTCTGGGTTCAGTCGGCCGGCGCGGACGACGGCGCCCCCGACACGGAGTAGGCCGTCCCACGAAGGTACCACACTCATAGATCCGGGGCGAGTCGAGAGAACCGTGCCAACAGCATCCGATCTACTCGTCGACTGCCTCGAGGCCGAGGGCGTCGAGTACGTCTTCGGGCTCCCGGGCGAGGAGGTCGAGGACCTGCTCTTCTCGCTTCGGGACTCCTCGATCGCGTTCGTCCCGACCCGCCACGAGCAGGGCGCGGCGTTCATGGCCGACGTCTACGGGCGGCTCACCGGCGACGCCGGGGTCTGTCTCTCGACGCTTGGCCCCGGCGCGACGAACCTGATCACGGGCGTCGCCGACGCCCAGCTCGACAAGAGCCCCGTCGTCGCGATCACCGGCCAGGGCGGGCGCGAACGGCTCCACAAGGAGAGCCACCAGGCGCTGGACGTCGTCGACGTCTTCGAGCCGATCGTCGAGTGGAACGCCCAGATCGCCGAGCCCGAGATCGTCCCCGAGTCGGTCCGCAAGGCGTTCAAGCTCGCCGAACTCGAGAAGCCGGGCGCGACCCACCTCGAGTTCCCCGAGGACGTCGCGGGCGAGGCGATCGACGCGGAGCCGATCCCCGTCCGAGATTCGGTCCGCCGCCCGGATCCCGACGACGCGTCGGTCGAGCGGGCCGCGACGCTGCTCGCGGACGCTGAACGACCGCTCCTGCTGGCGGGCAACGGCGCGGTCCGCACTCGGGCGGCCGACGGCATCCGCGCGCTCGTCGACCGCCTCGAGCTCCCCGTCGTCGCGACCTACATGGGGAAGGGCGCGATCTCCGACCGCGAGCCCGCCTCGTTGCTGACCCTCGACTCGGGCCCCGGCGACGAGGCCGCCCGGGCGGTCGAGCGGGCCGACTGCGTGATCGCCGTCGGCTACGACATCGCCGAGCACGACCCCGAGGGGTGGAACCCCGACGTCGAGAAGCAGGTCGTGCACGTCGACCACGAGCCCGCGGAGGTCTACCGCCACTACAACCCCGACGTCGAGATCGTCGCCGACGTCGGCGCGGCCCTGGAGGCGATCGGCGACCGACTGCCTCCGGAATCGTGCTCGCTGTGGTGTCGCGACGCCCACGACCGGATTCTCGAGGCGGTTACGCGATCCCCCGAGGACGACGACCCGGTGACGGTCCGCAACGCCCTCCCGCTGCTCCGGGAGGCGACGGCCGACGAGGACGTCCTCGTCTCGGACGTCGGCAGCCACAAGATGGCTATCGCGCAGTCGTACCCGACCTACGAGCCCAACACCTGCGTCGTCTCGAACGGGCTGGCGAGCATGGGGATCGCCGTTCCGGGCGCGCTCGCGGCCGACCTCGCGACCGACGCGAACGTCGTCGCGGCCACCGGCGACGGCGGCTTCCTGATGAACGCCGCCGAGATCGAGACCGCGACCAGGCTCGACTGCGGCTTCACGATCGTCGTCTTCGTCGACGACGACTACGGGCTCATCTCTGAGAAACAGGTCGAACACCGCGGCGAGCACACCGGGACGGAGCTCTCGAACCCGGATCTGGTCGCGTTCGCCGAGAGCTTCGGGATCGAGGCGTCCCGCCCCGAGACGTGGAACGAGATCGATCGGGCGTTCCGGGAGGCGGTGCCGTCCGACGACCTCTCGCTGATCGAGGTTCCGCTCGAGGCGTAGTCGGATGCCAGGCGGCGGTCGCCGATCCCGACGTCGGGGTTTCTCCTGCCGACCCTAGGCTTTACTACAGCGAAAGTATGGGAGAATTATGGCGCTCGAGGCCGCATTCGACGCGTCGGGGGAGCGGTTTCCGCTGGCGTGCGTGTTCGAGGAACTCCCCGACGCGACGGTCGAACTCGATCGGATCGTCCCGACGAACGGGGAGACGATCCCCTACTTCTGGCTGCGCGATCCGAACCTCGAGTCGTTCGACCCGGCGGCGGTCTCGCACCCGGCCCTCCGGGCGATCAGCGTCGTCGAAACCGTCGGCGAGGACGCGCTGGTTCGGACCGAGTGGAACCCCGACCGGGAGAACCTCCTGACGGTCCTGCTGGAGTCGGCGGTCGTTCTCGTCTCCGCGGTCGGAACGAGGCGACGCTGGTCCTTCGAGATCCGCGGCGACGACCGGGAGGCGATCGCCGACTTCCAGTCGGCCTGCCTCGAGGCGGCGATCCCGATCGACCTCACGCGACTTCGACCGCTCTCGCCGCCGCGGGCGGACGGGGACGACGCCCTCACGCCCGCCCAGCGCGAGGCGCTGATTCTGGCCTACGAGCGGGGGTACTTCGACTCGCCGCGACGGGCCTCGCAGGCGGATCTCGCCGACGAACTCGAGATCACCCGACAGTCGCTGTCCTCGCGGTTACAGCGCGGACTCCGGCGACTCGTCGGCGACACGATGGCGGACTGAGCGAAGCCATCGGTATAAAAGGATCCTGCCTACGCAGCAGCGCATTCAACCGTTCGAAGGGCCGGATTCCGGTAATGGCAGACGGATCTGATTTCGTTTTCTCCGTGCGTTCGAGCCGAGAAGGAAGTCGGCGGTTGCGATCGACGGGCGAAGCGACCTCCCAAGCGGGGCAGACGACGGCGGACGGGAACGGGCGACGGCTCGCCCGAGGACGGCGATGATCCCCTCGCGAGAGGTCCTGCTGGTCGAGGACAATCCCGGCGACGTCCGGCTCACGCGGGAGGCGTTCGCGGCGACCGACGGCGACCACACCCTCCGCGCGGTGACGACCGGCGAGGACGCCATGGCGTTCCTCGAGCGACGGGCTCGAGAGGACGCGCTCCCCGACCTCGTCCTGCTGGATCTCAATCTGCCCGGAATCGACGGCGGGACCGTCCTCGAGCGGGTCAGATCGTCGTCCGAACTCCGGCGGCTCCCGGTGATCGTGCTGACGAGCTCCGACGACGACGAGGACGTCGCGGCGTCGTACCGCCGCGCTGCCAACGCCTACCTGACGAAACCGATCGCGCCCACCGACCTCGTCTCGATGATCGGAAGCCTCGAGGCGTTCTGGTTCGACCGCGTCCGGCTTCCCCCGCAGTAGGCCGGCCCGTCCCGGCGGTATCCCTTTGAGCGCTCGCGCGCTCAGGGCCGACCGTGTTCCACGGCGAGGAGTTCTGGCTCGTTCGCGTCCTCTTCCAGCGGGGGCTGGCCCTGCTGTATCTGCTGGCCTTCCTCGTCGCCGCGTTCCAGTTCCGGCCGCTCGCCGGCGAGACCGGCCTGCTCCCTCTCGAGCGGTATCTCGAGGCCGTCGAGTTCCGGGAGCGACCGAGCCTGTTCTACCTCGCGCCCAGCGACCGCGCGATCGGGATCGCCGCCTGGACCGGGGTCGCGCTGTCGGCGCTCGCGCTGTTTGCGGTTCCCTACGGGCTTCCCGACGGCTACGCGACGCCCGTCTCGATGGTGCTGTGGGCGACGCTGTGGCTGCTGTATCTCTCCTTTGTCAACGCCGGCCGGCTCTTCTACGGCTACGGCTGGGAGTCGATGCTGCTCGAGACGGGCTTTCTGGCGATCTTTCTCGGCGCCGGTTCGACCGCGCCGCCAGCGGTCGTCTTCCTCCTGCTCGCGTGGGTGCTCTTTCGAAACATGTTCGGCGCGGGGCTGATCAAGATCCGCGGCGACGACTGCTGGCGCGACCTCTCCTGTCTGGACTACCACTACGAGACCCAACCCATCCCCAACCCCGTAAGCTGGTTCGCCCACCACCGCTCGAAGGGCTTCCACCGCCTCGAGACGCTTGGCAACCACGTCCTCGAGCTGGCGGTGCCGTTTCTCTACTTCGCGCCCCAGCCCGCCGCGGCGCTCGCGGGCGCGGCGACGATCGGCTTCCAGGGCTGGCTGCTGGTCACCGGAAACTTCGCCTGGCTGAACGCGCTGACGATCGTGCTGGCGATCGCCACCTTCAGCGACGGGATCCTCGAGACGCTGCTCCCGGTGGCGGCGCCCGCGACGACCGCGACGCCGATCTACCTCGAGGCCGCTGCGGTCCTCGTCGCGGCGCTCGTCCTCGCGTTGAGCGTCTCTCCGGTTCGGAACATGCTCTCCGAACGACAGGCCATGAACACCGCGTTCGACCCGTTGCACCTGGTCAACACCTACGGCGCGTTCGGCTCGGTCACGCGCGAGCGCTACGAGCTCGTGATCCAGGGAACGACCGACGAGCGCGGCGCCGAGGACGCGGAGTGGGAGACCTACCGTTTCAAAGGGAAACCGACCGACCCCCGGCGGCGACCGCCCCAGATCGCACCCTACCACCTGCGGCTGGACTGGCAGCTCTGGTTCGCGGCGATGTCGCCGACCCCGCGTCGCAGCCCGTGGGTCCTGCGGTTCGTTCGCCGACTGCTCGAGGAGGACGAGGCCACCCGTTCGCTACTGGCCGAGGACCCCTTCGCGGGGACGGACCGATCTCCCGAACGGATCCGGGTGCTCCGGTACCGCTACCGGTTTACGACCCCCGAGGAGCGCACCGAGACTGGGACGTGGTGGCACCGTGAACGGGTCGGCACCTACGTCAGCCCGGCGTCCCTCGAGGAGGTGCGCCGTCGCGGCGCCCGACCGTAGACGGCGCTCGGATCTCGAAGGGCCGTCCCTCGAAACGTCGCGTTAACAGGTGGCGTCGCTCGCGGGGCCGCGGGCCTCCGTTCGATGGACTCGCTCCTCGGATCGATAACCACCACATAACGTCCGAAAACCACTACATAACAATTATCTGTACCTACATCTGCGGTAACATGACCGAGACGATTACCGTCGGACTGACGGACGGGCGGGAGATCGCGGTCGACGAACTGACGGTGCTCGAGCTGGACAACGGGACGTGGCTCCGGTGCGTGCGTGCGGAGCCGAGTCGACGGATGGCGTTCGACGAGACGACGACGTACTACCGCCTCGAGACCGACGTCGAGTACGTCGAGGACGGTGCGGGAAACCAAAACGTCCCGGGATCGATCGAGCGGGTCCCGACGCTCGCCGCCGCGGCCGAGGGGACGGGCCGTCGATGATCGAACTGCCGAGCGCGAGCCTCCTGCTCGTCGGTGCCGGGAGCTACCTGGTATCGGTCGCGGTGACGCTCCGGGCGCTTCGCCGAACGCGGCGCCACAACCCCGAGGGCTCGAGCGCCTCGGAGAACGAGGCGACGCCGGAGCGGCGTCCGGGGTCGGAATCCGCCTGACGGGCGGGGGTCACGAGGCGCCGCGCTCGCGGCGGTTCGCTACTCCTCTCGCCGAACCGGCGGGGTCTTCGAGACGAACTGCCCCCAGAAGTCGCGGTTGTCCGCCACCCATCGGTACCCATTCTCGCGGACGCGCTCGTAGTCCTCGAAGTTTCGGAGGAACTCGATCGCCTCCCGAACCGCGCCGACGTCGTCGATCCGTGCGAGCCCCGCCTCGATCGAGGCGCCACAGGAGCGGACCTCGTCGTCGGTCACGAAGTGTGAACACTCTACGTAGTCTTCGGGTAGCCGCTCGCGCAGCTCCGGCGTCAGGTCGCTGAAGCCGACGACGCGGACGTCGGTCCGCTCGTCGAAGAACTCCGCCCACCACGTACAGAAGCCGCAGTCGTCGTCGAAGACGAGCGTCGGTTCGGTCATCCTCTCGAGCGGCTTCGAGACCGGCGCACTTAGCTCCTCGGCCGCCGGCCCCGAAATACTTGCCGCCGGCGCTCGGTTCCCCCGTATGGAGCGGTTCGTCGGGGTCGTCGTCGCGGGCGGACTCGCCCTCGTGGCCGGCCTCTGGCTGCTCGCGCTTTTCGAGACCTGGAGCGCGCTCCGAATCGCGGGCCTCGCGCTGGCGATCCTCGGAGCGGGCGGGTTGAGCGTCGGGATCGCGAGCGAACTCGAGGTCGGGCACGAGCGGGGCGCGTAGCCGTCCTCGTCCTCCTGTCGCGCTCTCGGACGATCTCCCGGTCGGAACGTTCTTGCCGGCGACGGCCGACGCGAGACCATGAGCAGCGCGGCCGGATCGCTGACCGAACCCGAGGTACTGGCCCGCGCGAAGGAACGACTCTTTCCGGACGAGGACGCCCCCGCGTACGCGGTCGCGGACACGCAGTTCGCCCGGGAGGAGTGGCGCCCCGACCGCGCCGTCGCCCCCGCGGTTCGCGAGCGCCTCGCCCCCTTTAACCACGTCCGGATCGGCGGCGGCTACCCGGACCTCGTCGGCGTCGGCCGGCTCGACCGGGAACTGGTCGCCGTCGAACGGCTCGGCGACGAGCCCCCGCTCGTCGCCGTCGAGGCGAAGGGGTACGCGAGCGACGGCGTCGACGCCCGGCGAGGGATCGTCCAGGCGTACGACCGCCTCGGCGAGGCCAACGCCGCCTACCTCGCCGCGCCCGCACCCGCGGTCTCCGAGACCGACCGAACCCTGGCCCGAGAGCTGAACGTCGGCATTCTCGGGATCGAACCCGACGGTTCGGTGCCAACGCTCGAGGCCCCGCGGGTCGTCGGAACGCGGACGACGACGGAGGCGAGAGCGATCCGGTTCCAGGCGAGCGCCCAGGGGGTCACAGACCGATCGTTCGGACTCAACCACCCGAAGAACTACCTGGGGTATCCGATCGCCCACTACGCCGACGGCGACACCGGGACCTTGCTCTCGAGGTACGACGTCGTCGTCGCCGTCGCCGACGCTCGGCAGGGGGCCGCGTTCCTGGGACTGATCGAGGACGCCCCGGGCGGGATCGAGCTCACCTCCCTGGGGCGGGAGGTCGTCCGCTTCGCGAAGCGCAACTACGGGACGGCCGAGGGCGCCCTCGCGGCGTTCGCCGGGTGGTACCGCTCCCGGAAACGGTTCGTCGAGCTGGCGCCGTCGTGGGGGCAACTCGCCCGCCGGGTCGTCTTCGCGTACCCGGCGACGGAGCTGCTCGTCACGGAGCTGCAGGCGCTCCACCGGGACGGGAACCGGGAGCCGTCGCTCGTCGAGTTCGTCGAGTACCTCCACGAGCTCCACCCGTCTTTCGCCGTGGAGCTGTTCGTCCGCGGCGACGAGGCCGTCCGGCGGCGCGCGCTGACGGGCGAGGGCGAACTCCGGCGGGCGCCCCTCGAGAACGGCGACGCCTACCACGCGCCGACGGTGTTCCAGCTGAAGACGATGCTGTACCACGTCGGCATCCTCACCGAACGCGGCCGCGAGCCGCACCGCCTCGAGCCGACCGTCGACGTCTGGGCGCTTCGCGAGTCGGTCTGAGCTCCGAACCGGAAGCGCTCGAGACGCTTACGACTCCTCCGAGTCGTCCTCCTCGTCGGGCTCGGCGTCGGTTTCGTCCTGTCGTCCCCCCTCTTCGGGGAGTCGCTCGTTCTCGTCGTCGGAGGTTCGCTCGCTCATGGCACCCGAACCAAGCCCTCGAGCGGATTGAAGCTTGGCCCGTCACTCGACGACCGCCGGGCTCGAGGGAGCTCGTCGACGGCGGCGCGAACGTAGCCGAACCGTTCGTGAAATCCCCACTATATGGAAAGTTTGAAAGGAAATAGCGGAATATTCCGATCGTATGTCGTACGAATCGTTACCGATCGGCGCACTGTCGCTGGCGCCGCCGCTGCTCGCGATCGCGCTCGCGATGTACACGCGACAGGTGCTGGTATCGCTGTTCGCCGGGATCTGGATCGGCGCGCTGATGGTCGCCGACTGGAACCCCGTTTCGGCGACGGCGCTCTCGATGGACTGGCTCGTCGAGGTCGTCCGAACACCGTTCAACACCAAGTTCCTGCTCCTGATCATGTTCATGGGCGCCGGCGCCGCGTTCATCTACAAGTCCGGCGGGATCATCGCGCTCCAAAACCGGATCGGGCACCGCGTGAATACGGCCCGGGACTCGCAAGTTCTTACCTGGCTCATCGGCGTGTTCATCTTCTTCGATTCGTACACCAGCACGATCGTCACCGGAAACGCGACGCGGGAGCTCTCCGAGGAGAACGACAGCTCCCGCGAGATGCACGCGTACGTGCTGGACTCGACGACCTCGCCGGTCACGACGTTCGGCCCGGTCTCGAACTGGATCGGGTACCAGGTGTCGATGATCATCGTCGGCTTCGAGGCGGCCCAGTTCACCGCCGACGAGGTGGGAATCACCGCGTTCGGGCTCTTCCTGCGGAGCATCCCGTGGAACATCTACTGTCTGATGGCGTTTTTCATGGTCGGGTACATCTCGATCACCCAGCGGTTCTACGGGCCGATGCTCGACGCCGAGTGGCGCTCGCGGACCGAGAAGAAATCGCTCCGCGAGGACGCCACGCCGCTTTCGGACGTCACCACCGACGTGGGCGAGCCCAGCGAGCGGAACCCGACGCTGGTCAACTTCTTCGCCCCGATCCTGACGCTTTTGGTCGTCGGCCTCGTCTCGATGTGGTGGCTCGGCGGCGGCTCCGAGACCGGCGTCGACGTCGCGACCGCGTTCCAGGAGACCGACGTCGCGCTCGGACTGCTCTACGGTGCGTTCGCGTTCACCGTCGTGGGCATGGCCGGCGCCCTCGGATTTGGGACGATGGATCTCGAGGAGGCGAGCGACGTCGTCATCGACGGGTTCAAGACGATGATGATCGCGGCCGCGATCATCGTCCTCGCGTGGGGGATCGGCCACGCCGCCGAGCAGGTCGGCACCGCCGAGTTCATCGTCGACGCGATGATCGGCAGCGGGATTCCCGGTTCGCTCCTTCCGCTGTTGATCTTCGGGGCGTCGATGTTTATCGCGTTCACGACCGGGACGTCCTGGGGGACGATGGCGATCGTGACGCCGCTGATGATCCCGCTGGGGTACGAACTGGTCGGCCTCTCGATCCTTCCCGTCCTCGCGGGCGCGCTGTTCGGCGGGGCGATCTGGGGCGACCACGTCTCGCCGATCAGCGACACGACCGTCATGTCCTCGATCTTCTCCGGTTCGGACCACATCGATCACGTGAACACGCAGCTCCCGTTCGCGATGACCGCGGCCGGCGTCACCGTCGTCGCGCTGTTGCTGTACGCCGTCGGCGTCACCGCCTCGAGCGTCCTGCTACCGCTGTCGTTCGTCCTCACCGCCGTCGCGGTCCTCGCCCTGAACAAGGTCGACGCCCGCCGCAAGAACCTCCCCGAGGTCATGCCGACCACTCGAGCGATCGACGACGGGGAAATCGACGTCGAGGCGCTCGGACGGGACGACGAGCGCGCCGAAGCGACCACGAACGGATCGTACGACCACCTCGACGTGCTCCCCGTAACGGCGGTACTCGTGGCTCTGGGCTACCTCTCGCTGGTCTTCGCGTTCGCGACGCTGGCAACGTGAGACCGTCGGGCGGGCTCGAGGCGAGGGTGGCCGCGAACGCCGCCGTCTCGAGGAACGAAACGACTCGAGCGAGACGTCAAATTCCGCGCGATCCGCTGTTCGCGCTCACTGTCGTTCGCACAGAACAGCGGGCGCGACGGGAGTGAGCGAACGCACCGCGTTCGCGAGCTACGTCGCGCTCGTGAGGCGAGTGAAACGAGCCGAGCGGGCGCGACGGGATTTGAACCCGCGACATCTTGGTCCGGAACCAAGAACTCTGTCCACTGAGCTACGCGCCCTCTACACCGAATTACTGATACCGACCGTATAACGGTTGCTCTTCGCGTCGACCCGCGTCGAGTCCGACTACAGCGAGGACTCGGCGTCGGGTGCGTCGGCGACCGCGCCGTCGGGCGAGGCGGGTTCCGAGAGCTCGATCTCGAGGCCGCCTTCGGCGGCGGCGATACCGACTAACCAGCCTTCGTACCGGAACGACAGCGACTGAAATCCGGAGTCGGGGTCGCAGATCGCATCCAGCACGTCGGGGTCGATCGTATCGTAGAGGGGCTCGAGCGCGACGGGGTCGACCTCGTCGACGCGAGCGACCAGCTGGACGACCGCTGTACTCGTTCGTCGATCCTCGGTTGCGGCCACGCTCGTCGTCGGTCGTTGGGAGGTCACTACTAGCGGTGAGCGGAGCGGGAGTAAAGAAGATGACCCAATATTTCGACGTCGAGATGACAGGGAACATTGATTTCTCGTGACGGGGAGCGTCGCCGTGTCGGTCACTCCCGTCGCGGGACCTCGTGGCGACCGAACCCGTACCGGAGCCGGCTCGCCAGGCGTCGGGAGAACCGTCCGTCGTCGGCCCGCGAACCGAACCGCTCGGAGAGGGCGGTGTAGATCAGCGGCAGCGGTACCTCCTGCTCGAGGGCTTCCTGGACCGTCCAGGTGCCCGTCGAGCCGCCCTCGATGCGGTCGGCGACGGTACCCAAATCGGTCCCTTCCTCGCGGAACGCCTCCTCGCAGAGTTCGAGCAGCCAGGAACGGATCACCGCCCCGTTGTTCCAGACCGACGCGACTGACTCGAGGTCGAGGTCGTACCGCCCCTCGTGGAGCAACTCGAATCCCTCGCCGTAGGTCTGCATCAGCGCGTACTCGACGCCGTTGTGGACCATCTTGACGTAGTGTCCCGACCCCGCCGCGCCCATGCGCTCGTGGCCGTCGGGACCGGTCGCGACGGCGTCGAAAACCGGTTCGAGCTCCGCGTAGGCCCACTCGGGGCCGCCGACCATCAGCGAGAAGCCGAGTTCGGCGCCCGCGGGCCCCCCCGAGGTGCCGCAGTCGAGATAGGCCGCCGAGCAGGCCTCCGCGCGGCGCACCGAGTCCTCGAAGTGGGAGTTGCCGCCGTCGACGACGACGTCCTCGCTCCCGAGGTGGGGGTCGAGATCCTCGAGGGTCGCGTCGACGGCCTCGCCAGCGGGGACCATCAGCCAGATCCGTTTTTCCTCGCCGAGTCGGTCCGCCAGGTCCGACACCGAGTCGGCCGGTTCCGCACCCGCGTCGGCCGCGGTTGCGACCGCCTCCGGGTCGAGGTCGAAGGCGACCACGTCGTGGCCCGCCTCGAGCGCGCGCCCGACGACGATCTGTCCCATCCGTCCGAGTCCGATAACGCCCAGTTGCACGAGCGGGGATGGGCGGGGCTGGGTGGTAGGGGTTGCGGTTCGTCGCGCCCGCTCCGGACGGTCGGAAACGGGGACGGGCCGATCCGCGATGCCACGAAAACGCGACGGCGGTCGCGGCGATCAGTGGAGCGGTTCCTCGAGGCGGGCCCACCCGATCGCGTCGAGCACGACGATCCGCCCGTCGTGTTCGACGTAGACGCCGTTGTACTCGCCGCGGTCGGCCTCGTAGTACGGCAGCGAGTCCCTGATCGTGTCGACGACCGACCAGGCGCCGTCGCGCTCGAGGGTGACGTGTTCCCACTCCTCGCGGGCGTCGTTGCGCACCGCCCGCTCGAGGGCCGTTCGCGCGCCCGGGATTCCGGCGAGTCGGGGCGCCGACGCGTCGATAACGGTCGCGCCCGTCGGAACCTCGTCGGCGATCCTCGCGCCGAGATTCGCCTTCGAGCGCCCCGTTTCGGTCTGCGAACGGTCCGACTGGAGAACGTACCCGGCGGCCGCGGCCGTCCCGACTGCGAGCAGCGAGAGGGCCACTCCTTTGCCCCTGAACATCATAGCCATACCTCTCAATAGCTAACTAAGTATCTTTCGTAACAATCTTCTTTTCAAATATATCTAGCAAGAAAGTACAGGTCGGTCAGACGAGCGCGGCAGCGTTGGACGTGATCGCTCCGCCGACGACCAGCAGAAGGACGCCGACGGCCGCCCCTACTCGGTACAGCGGGAGCGCCTCGACCGCCGGCTCCCGAAGCTTCTTCCCGTTGAGCCCCGACTCGAATCGTTTCGCGGCGATCTCGACGATCGCCGCGAAGACGAGCCAGAGGGCGACCATCGCGAGCACCAGCTGCCCGTTGATCGTGTTGAACAGTCCCTCGGCGGTGTACTGGGTACCCGCGAGGTGGCTGCCGGAGACGAAAAGCGCCAGCGCGCTCACGCGGGAGATGAGCTTCAGCCTGCTCGAGACGGCCTCGAGCGGCTTCGTCGAGTTGAACGCGCCGTCCCGAGCCAGCGGCAAAACGACGAACGCGACGTAGAAGACGCTGCCGGCCCAGAGCGCGGCGAAGACGAGATGCGTCGTCTGGGCGAGGAACACATCGACCATACCGATGGGTTAGCGAGGGATGGTATCAGCGTTCCGACTTGCGGATGGTTCGAGCGGCTCCGGAACCCCGACGACGGCGCTCGAGGACGGAACCGCGCGGGACCGCGAGTCCGACCCCGCGACCGGGATCCGTCCTCGGGGAAGCCGCGGGCGCGTCGCGACTACTCGAGGTTCTCGCCCTGGTAGCTGCCGTCGTAGGCGCCCTCGTGGTCGGCCTCGGCGAAGACGAGCTGGGCGATGCGGGCGTCGCGTGCGATCTCGACGTCGTGGTGGACCTGTAACAGTCCCTCGCCGCGTCCCTCGTAGCCGGCGTCCCAGACGGCGGTGTTGAGCATACAGGAGTTGCGCAGCAGCGACGAGCGCGGATAGACGAAACCGACGTGGCCCTCCGGGATCTCGATGCGCTCGCCGTAGCGGGCGACGTAGGCGCCCTCGGGGAGGTAGTAGGTGTCGGGCGCCTTCTGTTCGAGCTCCTCGAGCGGCCGGGCGACGCGGTCGCCGATCTGTTTGCCGTCCCGGCCGATTCGGCCGGGCTCGAGCTGTTCGAAGACGACGTCGAGGGTGAGATCGACGCCGTTTGGCTGGATCTGGTCGTCGGTCGTCGGGGAGACGTACTCCGCGACGAAGGCGCCGGAGCGGAACATAGCGTCGGTACGCTCCGGAGCTGAAAAAAGGGTATCCGTTCGAACCGGCCGTGCCAGGGCGTTACGGGGCACGCGCGCGGGGCTGTGGGGCGAACGCGACGGCGAGCTCTCCGGCGACGCTCGCGAACTGACGAACGTTCAGTGGTGAGGCAATACTTACGCGAAACCCCGTCGAATGCCCGGAAATGACACGGTCGTTCCCGATAGAAACACGCTGGATTTATCAAGCCGGAAAGCCGAAATCCGGATGCTATGGGACAGACTCTCACCGAAAAGATTCTCGACGACCACCTCGTCGAGGGCGAGCTCGAGACCGGCGAGGAGATCGGGATCGAGATCGACCAGGTGCTCACCCAGGACACGACCGGGACGATGGTGTGGCTGCAGTTCGAGGCGATGGGGCTGGACGAGGTCCAGACCGAGATCGCCGCGCAGTACTGCGATCACCAGACCTACCAGTTCGACTTTAAGAACACGGACGACCACCGATTCCTGCGCTCTGCGGCCGGTAAATATGGCGCTCACTTCTCTCGACCCGGTAACGGTATCTGCCACAACGTCCACCGCGAGAACTTCGCGGCCCCCGGCAAGACGCTGCTTGGCTCCGACAGCCACACGCCGACGCCCGGCGGCCTCGGCGAGCTCGCGATCGGCGCCGGCGGGATCGACGTCACCGTCGCGATGGGGGGCGCGCCCTACTACATCGAGATGCCCGAGGTCGTCAACGTCCGCCTCGAGGGCGAGCTCCCCGAGTGGGCCACCGCGAAGGACGTCATCCTCGAGTTGCTCCGTCGCCTCTCCGTGAAAGGCGGCGTCGGCAAGATCCTCGAGTACACCGGGCCGGGCGTCGAGACGCTCACCGCGCCCGAGCGGATGACGATCACCAACATGGGAACCGAACTCGGCGCGACGACGTCGATCTTCCCGACCGACGAGCAGACCGAGGACTACCTCGAGCGCGTCGGCCGCGGCGACGAGTACACCGAGCTCCAGCCCGACGACGACGCCGAGTACGACGACGAGATCGTCGTCGACCTCTCCGACCTCGAGCCGCTGATCGCCACGCCGTCGATGCCGGACAACGTCGTCCCCGTCAGCGAGGTCGAGGGCGAGTCCGTCGAGCAGGTCATCGTCGGCTCCTGTACGAACGGCGGCTACGAGGACATCCTCCCCGTCGCGAAGATGCTCGAGGGACAGCAGACCTCGATGGAGACCGAGACGATCGTCGCGCCCGGCTCCAAGCAGGCCTCCGAGATGCTCGCCCGCGAGGGCTGGGTCGCGGAGATGATGGCCGCCGGCGTCAACTTCTCCGAGGCGACCTGCGGTGCCTGTATCGGCATCGGTCACGTACCCGCCTCCGATTCGGTCTCGCTGCGCACGTTCAACCGCAACTTCGAGGGCCGCTCGGGTATCGAGGACGACAACGTTTACCTCTGCTCGCCGGAGGTCGCCGCCGCCGCGGCGCTGGAAGGCGAGATCACCGACCCGCGCAACCTCGACGACGTCGAGGCTCCCGGCGTCGAGCTCCCCGACGAGTACGACGGCTCCAAGACGGACCTCATCAGCCCCGACGAGGCCGTCGACGACGAGCTCATCAAGGGTCCGAACATCGGCGACGTCCCGATCCGCGACGAGCTCGGCACGGACATCTCCGGTGAGGCCCTGCTCAAGATGGAGGACAACATCACGACCGACCACATCATCCCCGCGACCCAGGACATCCTGATGTACCGGTCGAACGTCCCCAAGCTCTCCGAGTTCACCCTCTCGCGCGTCGACGACACGTTCGCCGAGCGCGCGCTCGAGGCCGACGGCGGCTTCCTCGTCGCCGGCGAGAACTACGGTCAGGGCTCCTCGCGCGAGCACGCCGCCCTCTGTCCGATGTACCTGGGCATCGAGGGCGTCCTTGCACAGAGCTTCGCCCGGATCCACCGCGCGAACCTCTTCAACTTCGGGATCGTCCCGCTGACGATCGACGAGGACACCTACGAGTCGATCGATCAGGGCGACGAGATCGAGATCGTCGACGACGTCTACGAGGCCGTCACGAGCGGCCAGGAGGAGTTCTCCGTCCGCGTCAACGGCGAGGAGTACACCGCGACGCTCGACGCCTCCGAGCGCGAGCGCTCGATCCTCGCGGCCGGCGGCAAGCTCTCCTGGACCCGCGACCAGGCCGAGGACGGCGGCGCCGCGCCCGCCGACGACTGATCGCAATCGACGCTTCGATCTTCAGTTTTTTCGCCGACGAACCGGCCGAGAGTCCCGCGTCACGCTCGAGTGACGGACGTCCGGGCGACGCTCGAGAACGAACAGCGTCTTGTGGCCGCGGCCGATAGCTCGAGCGAATGTCCGCCGAGCACGCGAACGCAGGCTACCGACGGCTGTTCGACCGCGAGGGGCTGACTTTCGGTGCGGGCTTTCCCCTGACCGGGGCGAACCGCTCGATGCCCGATCACGAGGCGGAGATCGAACTCGCGACCCTCGCCGAGGAGCTGGGGTTCGACGGGCTCTGGGCGCGGGACGTCCCCACGTTCTGGCCGAAGTTCGGCGACGCGGGCCAGACGTTCGACACCTGGCCGTGGCTCTCCCACGTCGCCGCCCACACCGACGGGATCGCGCTCGGCACCTCGAGCGTCGTCCTCCCGCTCCGTCACCCGTTACACGTCGCGAAGTCGGCCGCGACGGTCGATCGCCTCTCCGACGGCCGGCTCGTGATGGGGATCGCTTCGGGCGACCGGGATCCCGAGTACCCCGCCTTCGACGTCGACCGCGAGGAACGGGGCGAGCTGTTCCGCGAGAGCGTCGAGGCCCTGCGAACGGTCTGGACGGCGGACTACCCCGAGCTCGAGGGCCGGTGGGGCAGCCTCGAGGGCGAGCTCGACGTGGTTCCGAAACCGACCGCGGGGACGATCCCCCTGCTGCCGACCGGGAACGCCCGACAGACCGACGAGTGGATCGCCGCACACGGCGACGGATGGCTGTTCTATCACCTGCCGGAGTCGACACTCGAGAACTACATTGCACAGTGGCGCGAGGCGACTACGGACAAACCGTTCGCGATCGCAGTCCGGGTCGAACTCGCCGACGATCCGACGGCAGAACCCGAGCCACTGCACCTGGGCTACCGGGCCGGCGTCGAGTGGTACCGCGACTACTTCCGTCGGCTCGAGTCCTACGGCCTCGATCACGCGATCGTCGGGCTGCAGAACGAGGACAGGGAGCGAGCGTTCGAGCGGTTCGCCGACGAGATTATCCACAAGCTGTAAGCCGTCGTCGACGGCTCCGGACGCTCACGCGGGATACCGATCGCGCCACGGCCGCCGTCGCTCGAGGGCGGCGCTGGCTGCGAGGACGTCGGCGTCGCCGAACCGTGCCCCGGCGAGTTGGAGTCCGACGGGCAGGCCGTCGACGAACCCCGCGGGGACCGACGCGGCGGGGTGGCCGGTGAGGTTGTACGGCTGGGTGAGCACCCAGCCCCGACGCGGACTGACGTCGACGCCGTCGATCGTCGTCGGTGCCTCGCCGTGGGGAAACGGCGTCGTGGCCAGCGTCGCCGACGCGATCAGATCGAACTCCTCGAAGCGGTCCTGCAGGCCGTCGAAGAGCCGCGATCGGACGACGTCGGCTCGCGTGAGCTTCCGGACGGTCGGCGGCGTCGCGTCCACGACGGTCTCGACGAAGGCGTCGTGGAGTCGGTCGCGGTCCTCGCCGCGCGGATCGTATCCCGCCGCCTCGAGTTCGTCGAGGGTCGCCTGCCACCGGACGGTCGCCATCGCGTAGAACGCCTCGAGGATCTCCTCGCGGTCGTGACCGAACTCCGGGTCGACCTCCTCGACGGTCGCGCCGGCCCGCTCGAGGCTGTCGACGGCGTCGTCGATCGTCTCTCGAACCGCGGGCTCGAGCGGGTAGACCCCCAGGTCGGGGCTGTAGGCGATCCGCAGGTCGTCGATCGGGCGGCCGACGGCCGCGAGGTAGTCGTCGGTCGCGGGTACGGAGTGGGGGTCGTCGCGGTGGGTCCCGGCCATCGCCGAAAGCGCGAGCGCGGCGTCCTCGACGGTGCGGGTCATCGGCCCGACGTGGTAAAACGGCGTGTGGCTCGCGAAGGCGTTGGGGCGATCGACGTTCGGCACCAGCCCGTACGTGGGCTTGAGCCCGTAGACGCCGCAGGCGCTGGCCGGGATGCGAATCGAACCGCCGGTGTCCGACCCGGGCGCCAGCGGGACGAGGCGATCGGCAAGCGCCGCCCCCGCCCCGCCCGAGGAGCCGCCGGCGGTGCGCTCGAGGTCGAAGGGCGTACTCGTCGGGCCGACGACGCGGTTGTCCGTCGTCGTCCCCACGCCGAACTCGGGCGCGTTGGTCTTGCCGACGACGATCGCACCCGCCGCCTTCAGGCGGGCGACGTACGCCGTATCGGCGTCGGCGACCCGATCCTCGAGCAGCAGCGAGCCGGACGTCGTCTCGATCCCCGCGACGTCGTCGATGTCCTTGACGGCGACGGGAACGCCGTGAAGCGGGCCGAGCGGTTCGCCCTCGTCGATCGCGCGCTCGGCCTCGCGGGCCGCCTCGCGAGCGGACTCCTCGGCGACGGTCACGAACGCGTTCGTCCGTTCGTTTCGCTCGCGGATCCGCTCGAGGTGGTCGTCGACGACATCGACGGGAGAGCGTTCGCCGTCCCTGACGCGCCTCGCGACCCCGGCCGCAGAACACTGCGTGCTATCCCTGCCCATGGAAACCGTCACACGACGGGACTGATAAGCGTGCTTCCGGTGGCTGCAACCGCGGGCGAACCGTGACGGCTCGGGACGAAAGGGCCGGCGACGCCGTCAGAAGCGGTCGATCGCGAACGGTTCGATCGGGTGATCGGTCTCGCCCTCGAGCGCGAGGTCGGCGAGGATCTCGCCGAGGACGCTCGCGAACTTGAAGCCGTGGCCGGAGAAGCCGGCGCCGACGACGACCCGCGGGCGCTCGGAGAGCGTATCGAGGACGAAGTCGTCGTCGGGCGTGTTGGTAAAGAGGCAGGTCCGGAGTCCCACCGTCGGCCCCGCGCCGTCGGGAACGTACCGTTCGGCGAACTCCCGGAGGAGTCGCTCGTCGGTCTGGGTCGGCTCGCGCTCGAAGGCGTCGGGGTCGACGACCTCCTCGCGGTGGTTGTACCGCCCGAGCTTGATCCCCGGGACGTCGTGGACCGGGAACCCGTAGTACCGCCCTTCCGGGACCTCGATGTTCCAGACCGGGAACCGCTCGCGCTCGAAGTAGTCGGGTTCGGTCGGCTGGAACCACGCCAGCACCTGTCGTTCGGGGACCAGCACCGACTCGAGGACGTCGACGAACCGCCCGGTCCACGCGCCCGCGGTGACGACGAGGCGGTCGGCCTCGTAGCCGTCGTGGTCGGTCTCGACGCGGACGCCGTCGTCGGTCGGCCGCCAGTCGACGACTCGCTCGCGGGCGCGGATCGTCGCCCCTTCGCGGTGGGCGCGCTCGACGTGGGCGACGGTACAGGCCTCAGGCTCGAGGAAGCCCCCGTCGGGCTGGTAGACCGCCTCGTACCCCTCCGGTAGCCGATAGCCGGGGTAGCGCTCTGTCAGCTCGGCGCTCGTGAGTTCCTCGTAGGCGAGCCCGTGGTCCTCGCAGGAACGTCGCGACCCCGTCACGACCTCGCCGTCCGCGGGTCCGGCGTCGACTGACCCCGTCCGGTAGAACAGCTGGCGCCCGCTCCCTTCCTCGAGATCGGTCCACAGTTCGGCGGCGCGTTTCGCGAGGGGGACGTAAGCGGGGTCCTCGGCGTAGGCGAGCCGAAACATCCTGGAGCGGCCGTGCGAGGAGCCGTAGCCGTGCGGGATGTCGTACCGCTCGAGACCCAGCACGTCGGCTCCGCGGGCCGCGAGGTGGGCGGTCGCGGCGCTGCCGACCCCGCCCACCCCGAGGACGACGGCGTCGTACCGATCGCTCATGGGGGCGTCTACGGAGAGGGGTACGAAAACGCTACTCCCGGCGGGCGCGCTCGCGGATCCGACGCTGCTGGCGGCGTTCCGCCACGTGGCCCAGGCCGTCGGCCAGCCCGTCGCGGACCTCGTCCTCGAAGGCGTCGACGTCCTCGAGGAAGTCCGTCGAGAACTCCTCGACGAGCTCGTAGGTCCAGCGGTCGCTGACCGCCCCCGCCGGCAGGTGCTCGTCGCGCAGGCGGTCTGCCCACTCCCCGTGGCCGGCCTCGCGCAACCGGTCCTCGGCGTCGCCGAGGCGGTCCATCGCGTGGCCCAGCTCGTGGTGGAACCGGAGGAGATCGCCGTACGCCCGATGGACGTACTCGATACCGAGCTGGAGGTCGTGCAGGGCGTCCTCCTCGAGGTCGCTCAACTCGAGGTCGTCCGGATCGGAGTCGGGACTCATTCGTCGTCCCGACGGCGACGAGCGGAAAAGCCGTTTCAGGAACGGCAACGGGTGCCGGTTTCGGAACCCGCTCCGGGCTACCGCGCCGGTTCCGATCGTCGCGCCCTCGGCGTCGACGACCGTCGACCCTCGAGGCGCGTCGCCCCTCGAGGACATCGCCGAGAGCCCCTTAGACGTCGCTTCGAAGCAACGCGGCGAACTCCCGGGCGAACGACTCGACGGCCTCCCAGTCGGTGTACTCGTAGTCCCGCGAGGTGTCGGTATCTCCGCCCGCTCGTCCGGCGATCCGGCGCATCACGAACCGCTCGAGCAGGCCGTACTCGCTGTACTTGAGCGCGCCCGCGACGGCGAGGGTCCCGTCGGGGTTCCACCCCGTCTCCTCGAGGAACGCCTCGAGCAGGGCCGCCGCGGGCGCGCGGTCCTCGGGGTCGTCGTGGGCCGCCGTCAGACTGACCGAGAAAAAGGCCGAGGGGCGACGGTTCAGGGTCTCGCGGTGCTCCCGGACGAACGTCCCGACGTACGCCTGATGGCTGCCGCGGTGGATCGAGGCGCCGACGACGATCCCGTCGTAGGCGTCGGGTTCCAGGTCGGCCGGCGGGTGGGCGAGGTGGACCAGCGTCGGGTCGTGACCCGCCCTCTCGAGGACGTCGGCCACGCGCTCGGCGACGGCCGCGGTCTGGCCCTCGCTGGTCCCGTAGCAGACGAGCGCCCGCGCCATCAGCGGCCACCCCGATCAGTGCGAACGAACATACGCGACCTCCCACGCCCAGTCCTATCAAAGGTCCAGCCCGGTCTCCGCTCAGAGCGCGATCCGATCGCCGAGGGTCGGGGCTGTCGCGTCGAACCCGTCCTCGCGGAGTTCGGCGGCGAAGGCCTCGCAGCGATCGCCGTGATCGACGAGCACCCGGGCGTCGGCGTACTCCTCGAGGAACTCGAGGAGTCCCGCCCGATCCGCGTGCGCGGAGAAGTCGTACTGCTCGACCTGCGCGCTGACCCGCATCGAGCGCCCGTCGATGACCGCGCTCCCGGTCTCGTAGAGCTCGCGGCCGGGCGTTCCCTCGACCTGGTAGCCCGTCAGGACGATCTTGTTGGTCGGATGGGAGCGGACGGCGGGAACGTAGGTCATCGCGGGGCCGCCGTGGAGCATCCCGCTCGTCGTTACGGTCCGCGGTGGCGGATCGGTCCCCGCGTTCGACGTCCGAGTACGTACTCTCGCAGATCACCACGTCGGCATCGGGGCGGGCGGTCGTAGCGGACACTAACTGCTGGTCTTCGGTGTGGAAGTCGCGGTGTACAGCAGTCGGGTCTTGCCGTCGCTAACCAGGACGTGGGCGCTACCCGGGTGTGGCCGGCGACGAGTCCCGTGAGGAGGGACACCGGCCGGATCGGTCGAGTGCGATCGTCCATCGGTGATAGTTCAGCGTGGAGGAAGATCGTGTTACCACACCGTATACGGGAGCGGATCGCTTACCCGCGATCGCTCTCGTCGGCGTCGGTTTCGCCGTCGGGTCGGTCGTCGTCGCCGAGATCGCCGGCGAGTCGGTGTTGCTGGTCGACCCCTGGCAGCGTGCTCGGGTCGCGATCGGCCGGGAACGACGCGCCCTCCGCGAGGAGGTCGTCAAACACCCACGTCGCGGTCGCCGCGCGGACCTGCCGTAAGTACGCGTCGCGCCCGCTCGTTAGCTGGCGGATCCGCGCTCCGTCGAAGGCCGCGATCAACAGCGCCGCGGTCTCCTCGGGATCGTGCTCCCGGAACTCGCCGGCCTCGAGGCCGTCCCGGAGGATCTCCTCGAGGGTCTCGCGGAGCTGGTCGTCGCTCTTGCGGAGCTTCTCGCGGAACCGGTCGTTGTACGGCGCCTGCGTGCGCAACTCGAGCATCGCGACGTGAAACGACTGCCGATCGTCTTCGCCGGGGCCGTAGAGGAACCAGTCGACGAACGCCGCCAGCCGTTCGACCGGCGGGAGCGCTCGCGTCTCGGCAACCCGCTCGTCGAACTGCTCGGAGAGGTACTCGAGGAAATCCGCCAACAGGTCCTCCTTGGAGTCGTAGTGGTAGAACAGCAGCGACTTGCTTTTGTCGGTCCCGTCGGCGATATCCTGGGCCGTCAGCGCGGTGTAGCCGTGTTCGCACAGCGCCTCGTAGGTCGCGCGCATGATCGATGCGCGAACGTCCGGATCGGTCACTAACTGACTAGTTAGTCAGCACCGGCAAAGGGGGTTTCGGTTCGACGCCGCTACGGACGGTACCGTCGCACCCCGAAGGGCTCGTAGCCGCCGAAGGCGATTTCGAGCGCCCCCATCCACCAGTTCCACCGCTCGGGCGGGCCACCGTCGGGCGCGTCCGCGAGTTCGTCGACGACGACGTCGTCGGTTAGCGCGATGCCGGTGTCGTCCCGGTAGCGCCCGTCGTCAGCGAGGTCGGCGGCCTGGCGGGCGACGACGCGAGCGCCGCCGCTCGTACCGCCGAACGCCTCGCGCAGGCGACCTTCGAGTCGGTCGGGATCGACGCTCACGGGGGGACGTACGCGCCGGAGCCGTTAAACGGCGACGGCTCCGGTCGGGCGCTCGCCCGAGGCCGTGTTTCGATGTGTTTTTGAGCGCGCGCCGTTTTTCACCGGGCATGGCGAGTTTCACAGTCGTCGTTGGCGATCCGGACTCCGGGTCGACCTACCAGCTCGAAGCGGACGATCAGGACGCGAACCGGTTCATCGGCAAGTCGATCGGCGAGGAAGTCGACGGCGGCGCCGTCGGTCTCGACGGCTACACCCTCGAGATCACCGGCGGTTCCGACGAGGCCGGCCGACCGCTCAACCCCGACATCGCCGGGCCGAACCTCGAGGAGGTCCTGATGAAGGGCCGCCAGGTCGGCTACAAGCCCACCCGGGACGGCGAGCGTCGACGCGTCACCGTTCGCGGCAGCGAGGTCTCCGACGCCGTCGCACAGATCAACGCCTCCGTCGTCGAGTCCGGTAGCAGCGATATCGACGAGCTGCTGGGCAGCGACGACGAGTAACGACCCCGCGGTTTTCTCTACTCACCGATGGCAGACAGAGTCTCGAGCGACCATCCGTCGGTTCGGACCGTCCGCTCGACGCGTACGGAGACCGCGACGGGAAGCAAACTCGAGGTTCCGGCCGAGGACCGCGACGCGTTCTTCCCCGACGAGGTCGTCCGGATCGTCCTCGGCGGCACCGAACGGTTCGCCCGCGTCGAGCGCGCGCTCACGGGCGAGGAACTCTCCGTTCCCGGCGTCTACGATACCCCGGAGCTCGCCCGGAACCCGGGCGAGGGTACCGATCGCCTCGAGGAGTGGATCGACGACCACAGCATCCGCTCGGGGGGATCGGTGCTGATCGACGTCGTCGAATCCGACTTTCTCTACGGGCTCCGCGAACCCGGCGAGACGAACTTCTACGACGCCCGCGAGCCGCCAAGCGACAGCCTGAGCGACATCGCGAGCGGGCTGGACCCGGAGTGACGGTCGGGCGGCCCGACCGCTAGGACTCCGGTCGTTCGGAGAGAAATTGCTCCAGTAACAGCCCGAACGCCAGGTGCTGTCGCATCGTCCGCTCGAGGGTCGCGCGGACGTACGCCTCGTCGACGACGGCGTACTCCTTGGTCCGGACCTTCGCGTGCATCTCGAGGACGTCCCGGTCCTCGAGGTCGTGGAGGCACGGATACACCGTTCCCGGGCTGAGCTGCGCGTCGAACAGATCGCTCAGGTCCGCGAGCAGCTCCTTCCCGTGTGTCGACCCGCGAGCGGAGACGAGGACCAACAGCAGCTCCTCGAGGTTCCCCTTGATCAGCGACTCGTCGAACGCGACCTCCTCGGTCGCGAGCGCGTCGGGTACCCGTTCGAGCAGTTCCTCGAGTTCGTGTTCGGTCGGCTCCGCGTCGACGGCTTCGAGAGGACGAACGCTTCCGGCGTCGGTTCTCGAGCGGTCGTCGAACGCGGCTGCGATGGAGGGATCGTGTTTACTCATTTGCAGTCACCGTGGTGTCGCGGCTGGGTCGGCGTCGACCGCGCCGGCGCGCGCGCCAGCCGACGGCGTCATCCGCGAGGAGCGGTCGCCGTGGCGACGCTTCCGTTCGCGTCGGTCGACCGGTGCGTAACCCATCCGACTACTATTCCCTAGTATCGAAGCATAATAAATACCAGGATACTTTACAATCAAGAATTAATACTAGTAGGAGGAACGAAACCGAGATATGGCGTGTAACTCAGTTATTCGGGGAAGTACTCCGGTCTAACGAAATGGCTGAGTTCTGGGCGCGCGAACAGCTACGTTTTCGTGAACGTACGCCGAACGGGATCGGTTCGGATGCCAGGCGGAATCGGCACTACGGTTCTTCGGCGAGACCGGCGAGCTCGTTCGGCCGCTCGGCGCCGTCGAATCGGCGTTCGATCCGCTGGTTCGCCATCCGCCCGACCAGCGCCTCGTCGGCCAGGCTCTCGCCGTCGATCCGCGCGACGTAGGCGAGGCTTCGCGCGTGAGCGTCGAAGACCGTTCCGCCGAGGGACTCGAGCGCCGACGGCGCGTCGGCCGCCCGGAGTTCTCCGCCGTCGTGTGACATCCCCCGGACATAGGAGACGAGTCGTTCGCGGACCTGCGGACCGATCCAACCCAGTTCCTCGTAGTAACGGAGACAGTTGAGCGCGCCCGTGGTCCCGAACCGATCGGTGAGAAACCGGACCCACCGGATCGTCGCGTCCGTTCGGTCGGTCGAACGATCGAGCGTCTCGAGGTGAGGAGTCGAGTCTGTCATCAGTATCTATCGGTTTTCGAACCTAAGTTCGCATGAATGTTCGTCCCGTTACGAACGATGAATCCTCAGACGGCGACGACGAACTCGACGAGGTACTGGGTCGCGGCGGCGACGACCGCGCCGAGCCAGGTCAGCAGGACGAAGTGCACCAGTCCGCTGACGGGGTGACCTCGGTCGGTAAGCCGAACGATCGCCGCCGACAGCGCCGCGTTCAGCAGGATCGTCCCAGTCAACAGGTACTCGATGGCGCGGATATCGTACTGTTCGGTGTGGAGCAGCCCGTCGGTGAAGTCGCCGGGTGCGGGGCCGCCGGCGACGTCGCTGCCGGCGTCGGCGGTGTTTCCGAGCTCCATCTCCGCCGTGATATCCATCATGATGTCGACGACCTCGAGCCCGATGAAGAAGGCGAAGACGCTGGCCGCGGTGATCCCGTACAGCACGCCGATAAGCGTCAGCGTCGCCTGCTGTCGCTGCTCGCGGACCTTCAGCACCTGATTGTAGTTCGTGCTGATGATCTGGCCGAGCAGCTTCGGGTCGCCCCCCATCTGCCGGCCGACGACGTACATATCGCCGAACTTCTGGATCAGGTACGACCCGGTCTCCGCGGCGAACAGCCGCCAGGAACGGATCCCGTCGATTCGCATATTGAGACGCTTGTACAGCGCGTGAATGTTCTCCGTCAGCGCGCCGAAGTCCTTGTGTCGCAGGCTCGAGAGGACGCTGCTCGTCGAGGTCTGTTTGACGCTCTCGACGGCGCCGAGCGTCCGCACGAAGCTCGGGAACTCCCCGTCCCGGGTCTTCACCTTCCGTTCCTCGCGGCGCATCTTCCAGCCGGGGTACAGCAGGGGCGTCACCGGAACCGCGAGCAGGATCGACAGCGGAACGTCCGCGTTCGGCACCGGGACGAACCCGAGCAGGGAAACGGCGACGGCGAGCACCAGCGCGACGCTGAGTCCGCAGCCGATCGCCAGCGCGGCTCGCATCCCGCTCGTCGGTCCCGCGCCCGCGGTGTCCTCGATGTACCAGACCGGATCGGCGGGGGCGATGAGGTGGATCGCGTAGACGAACCCGAGCTGGACGATCAGGAACATAACGATCGTGCCGGCGATCAGCAGCGTCGGGTTCGCGCCGACGAGGATCGGCAGCACGATCGCGAACACGAGAACGAACGCGACCGACAGCATCATCGACATGTACAGCTCCTTCATCACGTCGAGTTTCGCCAGGTCGGCCTCGTAGCGGGTGACGAACTGCTGGATGATCGTGTCCTGCTCGTCGATCAGGAACTCGCTAATTCGCTGGCCGCCCCCGACCGTGTACGCGAGGCGCTCGAGGAAGTCCGACAGCAGCGGGCTCGCGGTCTGTTTGGCCCGCATCCGGCAGGCGTCGTCGAGGCTCATGTTCCAGGTGTCGACCATCGCGACGAGGTGGCCCATCTCGTCGGCCAGGGCGTCGTACTCCTCCTCGGCGGCGAGGATGCGAAAGATCTCGACGCGGTTGACGTTCGTCATCGACAACACCGTGATGTGCGTTAGAAAGAGGTGGAACCGCTGGCGGATTCGCTTTCGCTTGCGATCCTGGAGCAGCTTCGGGTAGCTGACCGCGACGACGACCGCGAGCAGTCCGATCAGGACGAGCGGAGCGGCAAGCAGCGACGGGAGACCCGCCAGTAGCGCGAGCAGGGGCGTCGCGAGGAACCCGACCGCGGGGCCGACGACGAACAGGAGATACCGGTCGGTCGGCATCTCCATTCGCTCGTAGGCGGTTCCGAGCTCGCGAAGCGCGGAACGGGCGGTCAGCTCCGGCGACGAGCGGGTCTCCGAGGACATGCTACGCGAACTGATCGAGCCCCCTGATCCGGATCGGCAGTCCCTGAAGGCCGTCGCGCTGGAAGTCCGCGATCGCGCGGTTGACCTCGTGGTAGCCAAGCACGTCGGCGTCGATCAGCTGGCGGACGATCTCCGCGCGGCGGTCGAGTTCGTCGTAGATCCGGCGGGTGTCCTGGTAGCCCAGCAGCGTCGCGATCTGTTCCTCGAGGACGTAGGAGTTGTTCCGGCCCGTAAACGAGACGACGTCGTCCCTGGGATCCCAGCGAAAGGCCTGCCGGGTGACGACCCCGCCCTCGTAGTCGGAGTAGCCCTCGATCTCCTGGACCGAGGTGACCCGCCGGAGGACGTCGTCGCCCTGCTTGACCCGGTTCTGGAACAGGGCGACGTCGCAGTTATCCATGAACGTCTCCGGGACGTTTATCGGACTCCCGGTAAAGCGCTGGATCATCGAGACGATGTCGCTGGCGTGGAAGGTCAGCATGACGGGGTGGCCGGTCTGAGCGGCCTGGAACGCCATCTGCCCCTCCGCGCCCCGGACCTCGCCCACGACGATGTAGTCCGGCCGCGAGCGAAGCGCGGCCGCGACCAGATCGAACATGTCGCCGTCGGCGCTCTCGTCGCCCGATCCCTCCCGGGTCAGGAGCTGCTGCCAGGTGTCGTGGGGCGGGACGACTTCCGCGGTGTCCTCGGCGGTGTAGATCTTCGCGTCCCGCGGGATAAACGAGAGCGAGGCGTTCAGCGTCGTCGTCTTCCCCGAGGCGGTCTCGTCGACGACGAACACCGTCTGTTCGTTCTCGAGACAGAGCCAGAGATAGGCCGCCAGCTCCGGACTGAGCGTCCCCCACTTCGTGATCTGGAGGATCGACAGCGGGATCTCCTCGCCCTGGCGGATCGTCAGCGACGGTCCCTGCACCGAGACGTCGTCGGAGTAGATGATATTTATGCGGGAGCCGTCGGGCAGGGTCGCGTCGATCACCGGATCGGAGTCGCTAACCGGGTGGTCCATTCGCTCGCCCATATTGCGCAGCCACTGCTCGAATTCCGCGGGCGCGCCGAAGTCGACGGTCGCCTCGATCATCCCGTAGGTGCCGTGGTCCAGATAACACTGGTCGGGCCCGATGACGTGGATGTCCTCGTTCGCCGGATCGGTCATCACCGGCTCCAGCGGACCGAGTCCGACGATGTCGCGCTGGAGCTGGTAGCGAAGCCGGGAGAACTGCTCCTCGGTGACCGCGATCGTGCTGGTCCCGAAGGCGCCGAACAGTCCGGTCGACTCCTCGGTCTTCCCGGCGCCGACCTCGACGACCTCGTCCAGCAGCGCGTCGATGTGTTCCTCGAACTCCTCGCTGTCGGTTGGCGCCGGCCGCGTGACGCTCTTGTCGAGGATCCGCCGACGGATCCTGCCGTACAGCTCACCGTCGCCGTCGTCGAGGACCGGTTCGATGCAGTAGTACGTCGTCGAGATACCCATATCGCCGTGGACGTGGCAGAAGATCGGTTCCTCTGGGGTGTAGACGACGTTCGGTCGGGGCGACTCCCACTCCCGATCGGGCTCGTCGATCAGGATCGGGTACTCGCCGTACTCGGCGGAAAAGGACTCGAGGTGCTCGCGCAGGTGGGGGTGGTCGTCGGCCAGGGCGGCGAGGTCGTCCTCGAGCCGCGGCGTTCCGAAGTCGGACATGTCAGGCGACCGTCCGGCTGATGATCGAGACGCCCCGCCCCTGCTGGACGCTGAACCCGATCGTGTCGTCGACGGGAGCGTTCATGTTCTGGAACCGCCGGACGCGGATGCTGCGTCTGACCTCCTGGCCGACGGCGGTCGTCTCGATGTCGAGGTAGACGTCGGCGACGCTTCGCAGCGGGTGCAACGCATCCGCGTCGATCCCTCCGGGATCGACCGTCAGCACGATCGATTTTCCACCCCTGGTCATCCGCCGGAGGAACGTGACCAGCCGCTGGATCACCCGATCCTCCTCGTCGGCCTCGCCGCCGGCCTCGTAGTCGGGGTCGTGTCGCAACAGCGCCGAGAGGGTGTCGACGTAGACGACGTCGGCCCGCCAGAGCCGCTCGGCGTCGACCAGCCGGGCCAGCAGCTGTCGAGTCGGCCCCGCGTCGCGAGTGTCGACGTTCGCGTGCAGGAACAGGAGCCGCTCGGAGAGCAGGAGATCGACGACGTCGTAGGACAGCGAGTGCATCTGGTCGACGAACTCGCCGGCCTCGAGCTCGCTGGAGACGTAGGTGACGTCCGTCCCTTCGGTCGCCATCCCGTAGGCGAACCGCTGGGAGAGCGCGCTCTTGCCGGCGCCGTCCTCGCCCTCGATCAGGACGATACTTCCGGTCGGGATGCCGTCGCCGACGGCGTTGTTCACCCGGTCTCGATCCGTCAATCCGATAGAGTAGTGGTCGGTCATGGTTGGAGTTACGTACGAAATTCGAACACTGCACGACTGCTGTTGATCGTGACGACCGCACGGTGTTCCGCGCCGGCCTCGAGGGCGCGGTCGATCTCGAGCTCGGCGACGGCGCCGGGTCGCCAGTGGTCGTCACCGTGGATCTCGATACCGGAGCCGTCGCCGGGGAGGTACGCTTCGCTCGAGACGTACTCGCCGTCGAGGACCACGTCGAGCCCGGTCCCGTCGCCGGGGAGGTACGCTTCGCTCGAGACGTACTCGCCGTCGAGGACCACGTCGAGCCCGGTCCCGTCGCCGGGGAGGGTGTTCTCGCCGGTGTTTTTAACGTACAGGGTGACGGTGTCGTTCTCCGCGTCGTAGACCGCGTCGCTGCCCGCGTCGCTGATGATCTCGATGTCGGTGTCGATCGTCTCCGCGGTGTCGCCCGTCTGGGTACTCACCGAGCTGCTGACGTCGGTTACCGCGGTGACGAGCGTCCCGGCGACGCCCGCGGCGACGACCATCGCGGCGATGAACAGGATCAGGCTCGATATCGAGGTGCTCGACATGTTAGATGGTCTCCGTGATCGCGACGCCGTACTCGGTGACGAGCTTGACGCGCTCGGGATCTCCGTCCGGCAGGTCCGCGTCCGCGACGGTGACGGTCAGCGCCTCCTCGGGGAGCCACAGCTCTCGGCCGGACACCCCGTCGACCTCGACGTCGCGATCCGCGGGGATCTCGCCGTCGACCAGCACCGTCGTATCCGCGGCCGACAGCGAGGACGCGCCGTCGTTGCTCGCCGTCACCGTCAGCTCGCCGTTGGCGTGCTCGACGGCGTCGAGTTCGATCGCCGCGTTCTGGACCTCGAGGGCACGGTTATCCCGGTTCTCGATCGCATCCCGGCGTAAGTCTTGTGCCGACTGTAGGACGGGATAGGCCACGCTGACCGCGACGAGGACGCCGACGAGAAGGATCGCCGTTGCACCGCTCGTGCTGAATCCCATGCTCGATCACCCGTCGGTCAGGGTTCGACCGTTCGTCTGATCTCGCCGATCTCCCGGAGCTGGACGACGTAGGCGTAGCTGTCGGCGTGGTCCTCGGCGGTCAGCTCCGCCCCGCGCTCGGGGTCGGCGACGTCGGGCTCGAGCCCGGGCCCCGCGAGGACGCTCTCGAGGTGGGCCCGCACGTCCTCGCCGATCCAGCCGAGCTCGACGTAGTACGACAGCGCCTCGAGGGTCGCCCGCGGGCCGCCGGACTCGAGCAGGTCCGCGAGCCACTCGAAGACGACGACGTCGGTCGCGTAGGTGTCGGGCAGCTCCCGGAGCGTCGGGACGTCCGTCTCCTCGCCGTCGATCGGCTGCGGGTCGGGCGTCGGTTCCGGGGCGGGCTCGAGATCCGACTCGGGCACGGGTTCCGGCTCGTCGGCGTCGTCGGCGGGTTCGACCGCCCCGTCCGCTTCCAGGTCGTCGAACGAGACCGTTCCCTCGGCGTCGTCTCCGCCGAAGACCTCGAAGCCGCCCTCGGCCTCGCCGTCGCCGGTGAAGGGATTGACGTCGTCGGTCACCCGATCGTAGACCCCGAGCAGCCGTCGCACGCGGTCGTTGAGCTCGTCGACCTGCGAGACGACCCGCTCCTGGGAGTCCTGGATCGCGTCCAAGCGCATCTCGGTGTCCTCGAGCGAGTCCTCGACCTCCTCGGTTCGGTAGTAGAGATCGTCGATCGCCTCGGCGTCCGGGCTCTCCTCACCGCCGTCGACCTCCGCTTCGGGACCGTCCGACTGCGCGAACGAACTCGCCCAACTGAGGTCGGGCTCTTCGGGTCCGTCGTCTGGGTCCTCCAGCGGTGCGGGCTCGGGGGCCGCGAACTCGTCGTCGGGCTCGTCCTCCGGGTCCTCGGCGTCGACCGCCTCCCCGTCGGCGTCCGGCTCCTCGAGCTCCCCGTCCTCGGGGCGGTCGTTCGCCGGCCCCTCGTCGATTCGCTCGAGCTCCGGCTCCTCGTCCCACTCGTCGGCGGGGTCGGCCTCCGGCTCGCTGTGCCCGCGGCCGAACAGCCCGCGCAGCCAGTTCCAGACCATCCGCTATCGCCTCTCCGTCGATCCGGGAGCACCCCTCCCGGACGGTATTTTTCGCGCAATGTTGCGTTCGGACATACTCGCCCCTTGTGACACCACCGTCAAAACTCTCCCCTCGAGTTCAGCCCTCGTTTCGAACCCTGAGTCGAACCGTGAGTTGACAACTACCTTGATAATCAACTCGTTTGAAATTGGACCGGGGACGAACCCCTGCAACCGCGTCGCCGCCGCGCTCGCCCGAGCCGGCCTCGATCCACGGTGCAGCTCTCAGCCCGCTGTCACACGGTGTGGGAACGGGGTGACGCTCGAGACGGCGGCCGCCTCCGGTGGCTCGCACGCCCGCGCGGACGTCCATCCAGCGGTGGGTGGGCGTTCGTACGGGGGTGCTCGGAATCGCGTGGCACGCGGAGACACTAACACAACCAATGTTCGAACGAATTACAGACAACAACGAACGCGGTCAGGTGGGTATCGGCACGCTGATCGTGTTCATCGCGATGGTGCTGGTTGCCGCGATCGCAGCCGGCGTCCTCATCAACACGGCCGGCTCGCTCCAGAGCCAGGCTTCCGATACGGGTACCGAAACCCAGCAGGCGGTGGCGAACCAAATTGAGGTAACCCATGCGGTTGGATATACAGCTAATGACGATACGGTCAATACTCGAACTAATCTCGAAGAAGGTGACGATGCAGTCGGATACGTTGACCTAATCGTCAAGAAGTCGGCTGGATCCGAAGTTATCGACCTCACGTCGACGACCGTCCAGTACACGAGCGCATCGGCAGATGCGACGCTCGAGTACAACGATACGCACGGTATCGATGGCACAGATGCAGGAGGCGATAACTCGCTAGATGGATTCGTCGGTGCCGAAAACGATGATACGTTCGCAACGATCGAAGCTGGGCAGAACACGGACGAAGACGCTGTCAACGTTGCCGAAAGTGGAACTGCACTGACCGAAACCGACGATCGCGTTCTTGTCCGAATCGACGTCGATGCGGTTGAGGGCAACTATACTCTCGAATCCGGAGACAGTGCGACGGTTGCGTTGACCGATCAGTCCGGTGCGCAGTACACTTACGGCATCACGACGCCGCCGAGCTTCGTCGATAAGGACGTGGTGGAGGTCTAACCATGTTCGAGCGAATACACTCCGAAGATGAGCGCGGTCAGGTCGGTATCGGTACGCTGATCGTGTTCATCGCGATGGTTTTGGTCGCAGCGATTGCAGCTGGTGTCCTGATCAACACGGCCGGCTCGCTCCAGAGCCAGGCCTCCGACACTGGGTCTGAGACGCAGCAAGCAGTTGCGAACCAGATCGAAGTCAGCCACGCTGTCGCTGAAAATCAGTTCGAATGGGACGCCTCTGTAACTGATCCTCCAGGAGATCTATCCAACGAGACACAGGTTAATCCCGTCTCTATTCCCGGTGAGAACGTAGAGGACGCTGCAGAGTACCAGATCAACAACGAAAAGACCTACAACGAGCTTCGGCTGTCGGTTAAACAGTCGGCCGGGTCTGATGTCATCGATCTCTCGTCAACGACCGTCCAGTATACGAGCGGTGAGGAATCCCACACGCTCTCACACGAGAGTCAGGTAGATAATATTGGAAATACGTCTAGCCTGGGGACTAATGAGGGTCTAGAACCGTTCTTTGTTACGACAGATGCTGCCGATCGTAGCACTGTAGAAACATCGCTTACCGAAACCGAAGATCGCGTCGACGTCATTATTCCGCTGATCGGCGACGAAACTTCGGACGGCGGTATTGGCGGTACCGGCTGGACTGACCAGCAGAACCAACCCACCGCTCTCGAACCCGGTGACAGCGTCTCGATTCAACTTGTCGATCAGTCCGGTGCTGAGTACACTTACGGTGTAACGATGCCCCAGACTGTCGACCACCCAGCAGAACAACCAGTCGTATCCGTCTAACGTGATACAATGATTAACACACAGAACTCAAACTCCGAAAACGATCGCGGTCAGGTCGGTATTGGAACGCTCATCGTGTTCATCGCGATGGTCCTAGTCGCGGCGATCGCGGCCGGCGTTCTGATCAACACGGCCGGCTCGCTCCAGAGCCAGGCTTCCGACACAGGTACAGAGACCCAACAGGCAGTGGCGAACCAGATCGAAGTCGTTCATGCGTACGGTGACACCAACGGTACGAATGGAGTCACCGACCTCCACTTCGTCGTGAAGAAATCTGCCGGTTCGGACGTTATCGATATGGAATCGATGACCCTCCAGTACACGAGCGAAACTACGTCGGAATCGCTTCAGTATGCTGGGACTGCCGATTCTGTCGGCGATTTCGGAACGACCGCACTAGCAGATACGGCAGATGCTACGGCGCTCACCGACACCGGCGACCGCATTGAAATATCCATAAGTATTGCTGAAAATCTAGATGGTGAAACCCTCGAGGCTGGAGATAGCGCAACGATCGAACTCGTCGATCAGTCCGGAGCGCAGTTCTCGTACGGCGTAACTGTGCCGGCAACCTTCGAAGGTAGCGTCGTGGAGGTCTAATCCATGTTCGAAACAATCGCAAACGATAACGATCGCGGTCAGGTCGGCATCGGGACGCTCATCGTGTTCATCGCGATGGTGCTGGTTGCAGCGATCGCGGCCGGCGTTCTGATTAACACGGCTGGTTCGCTCCAGAGTCAAGCTTCCGACACCGGCACAGAAACCCAGCAGGCAGTGGCAAACCAGATCGAAGTCGTCCACGCCTATGCAGAGGATTCTGATGGTGATACGACCACTGGATTCGAAGACCTCAACCTGATAGTGAAGAAGTCTGCCGGATCTGACGTCATCGATCTGGATTCGATGACGATCCAGTACACCGATTCGGATAATTCGATCACCCTCGCTACTAGTAACGGTGCGGTTGAACCTGACGGTGAATCGCTGACAGCTACTAGCGACCGAGTCGAGATGACGATCGATCTCAGTTCGACTGCTGCCGGAGCCCTACAACCTGGCGACAGCGCGACGGTTGAGCTTATCGATCAGTCCGGTGCGCAGTTCAGCTACGGCGTGACGATGCCTCAGACTGTTAGCGACGATCAGACCGTCGCTAACGTCTAATCGCGGCTCAACAGCCCCTTCCATATTTTGGAAGCGATCGAGTATACTACGGAACTACTCAAAAGACGGAACCACTGAAACCCGAGAGGGTGATTATAGCTACAGATTGGTACAACGGTGCGATCTGTCCCTCAGAACTCACCGCTCGATATCGCCCAGAGATTTTTACAGGTATACTAACCACTGAGAGTATGATCGACGACGCCACCTCGAGACGCCGCCTGCTAGCTACAGCCGCAGCGACCGCCACCGTCGGAACCGCGGGCTGTCTCGGGTCGCTGCTCGGCCAGTCCGGACAGATTCAGCCGGAGGAGCCGAGCGAGCCTCGAGCGGGCTCTCCCGAAGAGTTCTACTACTTTCTCGAGGACAACGGGATCGCGGTCGAGGAACTCGCCCGCGAGGAGAACGAACTGTACCTGACCTACGAGTCCGAGGCCGAGGACGTCGAGGCCTCGGACGAGGAGATCATGGTGATCTACGAGGTGTACAAGCGGGCGTTGATCCGGCGGGGTTCGGAGATCGACTTTCTCTACAGCGAGGTCGCGAACCCCTTCGACGGCCAGGCGCTGGGCTGGGGGATCGACACCGAGTGGGTCACGCGGTTCGACGCCGAGGGCAACGAGACCGCGAGCGACGGGTCGGTCGCGAACGAAACGGCGAACGCCAGCGCGGATAACGGAACGGTCGGCAACGAGAGCGGGCAGGGGATCGACATGAATCGGGTGACCCTCTGGAGCAACATCATGAACACCAAGGTCTACGAGGACGACGTCGAGGCGGTCGGCAACGAGACCGCCGCGAACGGGACCGCCAACACGACCGACGACGGCCTCGAGAACCGGAGCAACTAACCGTATGACCGAGGACCTCCCGCGCGACGAGGGCGTGCTCGCCCCCGAGGAACTCTCGCTCGAGCACGACTCGGTCGACGAGCTGGGCGAGAACCGCTTTCTGGTGCGCTCGGAGGACGACGGCGAGCGGTCGGGAACGACGCTACCCGACGGCCGCGGCGGAACCGATCGCTCGAGGCCGTCGGTCGGCGAGGGCATCGCCGACGCCCCCGAGCCCCACGCGGTCGAGGTCGCCCTGAAGGTCGACGGCGAACTCGCGCGCCACCGCGCGGCCTCGAGCGACGTTCGCGAGGTGTTCGCGGAGCTGGTGACCTGGTACGCCACTCGGCTGGACGGCGACCGCTCCCCCGAGGAGACCCTGGGGCTGATGCTCGAGCACGCCGACCTCGACTCGAGGGGATGACGCGTCCTTTTTCCCGCTCGAGCGACGATGGCGCGGTATGAGTGATCCACGCGAGGAGTTCCTGGCCGGGGAGCGCCCCGACGACGTCGCGCTGTTCCTGGCGGATTCCTACGTCGCGGACGACCGCCTCGAGAAGTTCGGCGATCCCGTCGAGGACGGCATCGTGATGATCGTCGACGGCGAGAGCGGCCGCAACGCCTTCAAGGCCGCGACCGACACCGACGCGATGAGCTTCGCCAAGACCGCGATGCAACGCGAAAGCGAGATCGGCGACGACCTCACCAGCGGGGAGTGTCCCGACGCCGACGCGGACGGCGATCACGAGCCGCAGTTCGTGTTCGCCTTCGCGGAGGAACAGAACGAGGACGTGGGCGGGATCTACGCCGAGGGCGCGGTCGTCCACGCCTACGCGCAGTGTTCCTGCGGGACGGCCTACTCGGACCGCTGGAACGTCGAGGACTCGTAGGCGCCGAGCGGGGAGCAGCCTTTTGCTGACGGCCCGACTACTCGAGCCCGATGAGTTCCTACGAGACCCGCCGTGAGACCGACCGGGGCTTCGGACTGTCGCGCCGCGAGGTGGCGGTCGTCGGCGGCGCGAGCGGCCTGATGGCGATCACGGTCGCGCTGATGTACGCCTTCGCGACGACGCCGATAGCGGAGGTAAACCAGCTCGTGTTTTCCGTGCCGATCGTCGGCGTCCTCGTCTACGGCGCGGCGATCACGATCGGCGATCTGATCGCCGAGCGCGGCGTCGAGAACGGGAGTACGGGCACGGCGTTCGTCGGAATGGCGATCCTTCAGGTCGCGTTCGCGGCCTTCGGCGCCGGCGTCATCGCGTTCCTGCCCGCGGAGACGCGGGTCACGATCCTCGGCGCGACGGCGATCGTCACCGCGGTCCTGCTGGCGCTGGTCTCGACGTACGTCTACGCCCGCTCGATCACGTTCGAACACTGGGGGCGGTTCTCCACCTACGGGTTCCTCGGCGGGATCGTCGCGATCCTCGTCGGCAGCTTCGTCCTCTCGGAACTGTTGCTGGTCGGTTTCGTCCTGATATTCCTCGGCTTTATCCTCCGACTCGGCTACGAGATCTGGCAGGTTCGAGACAACCGCAACGCCTCGGTCGGCCTACAGACGATCGGCGTCTACGTCGCCGTCGCCGGGGTGTTCGTCCACGTCCTGCAGCTCGTTCGGGCCTACGTCCTCTCACAGCAGTAGAAGCGAATCGAGGCGGCTCGAGCCGACGACGATCTGCCCTTCCCTACGCCGACTCCTCGTCCGCGTCGTCGGTCGTCTCTGGCGCTTCTTCCGTCGATTCGGCGACGTCGCGGAACGCGTCAAGCAACACCTGCTTCGCGACCGCGCCCCGCGAGGTCCAGTGCATCGCGTAGTCGAGCATGTCGTCGTAGATGTCCGGCTTACAGCCCGCGGCCTTCGGGTGGCCCCCGCCGTTGACTTGCCCCGCCACCTCGTGGCAGCGCTCGAACTCGTCGGTCCCCCGGATCGACGCCGACCCCGCGGGTTTGACGACGATCGAGGCGTCGGCGCCCCGTTCGCGCATCGCCTCGGCGACCTCGTTTTGCGAGCAGCGCCCGTAGGTGATCCCGACCGTGTAGCCGCAGATTTCGCGGAACTCCGCGCGCCCGACGGCCTGCTCGATCAGCGCCCCCTTCTCGACGCGACGCTCGGTCAGAAAGTCCCCGACCCACTCGGGCAGGTCGACGCCGTACTCCCGGACGACCTCGACGTACTCGGCGGGGTCGGTCCAGTAGGCGTAGTCCGCCAGATCGTCGCTGCGGGGATCCTCGCGCAGCCAGAGGTCGTGGTCCCGCGTGACGGCCGCCAGCTCCTCGTACATCGGGGAGAAGTCGTACTCGAGCGAGCGGAAGACGACGTCGGCCGAACACTCCTCGTCGGAGTCCCCGACGACGAGGTCGACCCCCGCGTCCCGAACCGCCGCAGCGACCTCGTCGCCCCACTGGTGGTGGTCGTACCACGAGACCCGTTCGGCCGTCTCGAGCGCCGCCGCGAGCTCGTCCTCGACGTAGTCGTACTTGTCGGGACAGAGGTCACAGACGAACAGGTCGATCCCCTCGTCGCCGTACTCGGCGACCCGCGCCAGCGCGTCCTCGACGTCGTGGGGGCTGGCGGGAACGAGCGCGACGGAGTGGGGCGTGGGTTCGGGCTCCTCGAGCGGGTCCTCGGCCTCCCCCGCGGCGAGCGCGAGGTTCTCCTCGTTGGCGTCGTCGGCGGCGTCGGCGCCCTCCTCGTCCGCCGTCCCGTCGCGCTCGGGAACGTTCCGAACGTCGCCGTAGGCCTCCCGGAGCAGGGCGACACAGGCTAGCCCGTCGGCGTCCGGATCGGCGACGACCGCGACCTCGGCGCCCTCGAGGGCCGCTTTGGTCTGCTCGTCCTCCAGATCCTCCTCGAGGTCGTCAGGGAGGAAGAAGCCGGTTCCGGGAAGCACCGACTTGCGAGCGGTCGGCAAGTCGGCGCTGTCGATGAGCTCGTCGTACATACCCACCACTGGACGGGCTGGCGGGAAGTAACCGCCGATCGTCGACCCCGATCAGCTCGCCGCGGCGTCGTCGGTCGTCTCGAGCTGGCGGACCGTCATCACGGGCGCCGGCGAGCGGCGGACGACGCGTTCGGCGACGCTGCCGAGCAGCAGGCGGTTCTCGCCGTGGCGACCGCGGGTTCCGGTAGCGATGACGTCGGCGTCGACCGCCCGGGCGTACTCGCAGATCTCCGCGGCGGGTCGGCCCTCCCTGACGGCGGTCGTCACGTCGTCGTCGGTACGATCCTCGACGGACGCGATCGCGGCGTCGGCGGTCGTCTCGAGGGCGGTGCGCAGCTCCTCGCGGAGCTGTTCGGGCGAGGCGTCGACCTCGCTGGCGTCGATCACCGAGAGGACGTGGATCTCGGCGTCGAACTTCTCGGTGAGGTCGAGCGCGACGTCGACCGCGCGGTTGACGCTGTCGGAGCCGTCCGTGGCGATGACGACCGTCTCGAACATACCCCCACGTACGGTCGCCGCGGCTTAAACGCTCCCGTTGGCGCGGCACGCTCGGGTTCGCTCGACGGGGCGACCGGACCCGGGGTGAGCTCGGCGAGGTCGCCGTCGGCGTCGGGATCGGTGGGGGAGTCTTTTTGACGCCGGAACACACACTCGAGCGTATGGACGCCAGCGAGTCGTTTACCGTCGACACGGTTCTCGCGCCGGTCGACGGGAGCGAGGAATCTGCGACCGCCGTCGAGTACGCCGTCGCCGTCGCCGACCGGTACGACGCATCCGTGCACGCGGTGTTCGTGCTCGGGCGGGGCGTCGTCCGCGGGCTCGACGCCGGCACCGTCGAGGAGGACGAGGTCGCCGACAGCACGCAGGAGTTTCTCGACGACGTCGGTCGGATCGCCGCGGACGCCGACGTTTCGCTGTCGACGTCGGTCGACCACGGGTTCTCGACGACGCGAAAGACCCGTCATCCCGGAAACGTCGTCCTCGACACCGCCGACGCCGTCAACGCCGATTTCATCGTGCTGCCCCGCGAACCCGTGACCGGCGCGCCGGCGGAAGTACTCGAGAAGGCCGCGGAGTACGTCCTTTCCTACGCGAGCCAGCCCGTTCTCTCGGTGTAGCTCCGCGCGGTTGCAGCCGGCTACTCGAGCAGGATTCCCATCTCCTGCTCGAAGCTCTCCGTCCCGGTGGGCTCGAACCCGACCCGTTCGTACAGCGCGATCGCCGGCGTGTTCCAGCGCTCGACGGTCAGCCAGACGTGCCGGATGCCCAGCTCGTCGGCGTGGCCCAGCAGGTGTTTGAGTAGCTGGGTGCCGATGCCGGACTCCTGGTAGGCCTGCAGGACGAAGATCGCCAGCTCCCACTCGATCTCGCCGACGTCGCCGACCGCGGCGGGATCGTCGACGTCGGGGACGAGCACGGCGTGGCCGACGACGTCCTCGCCGTGGCGAGCGACGACGTTGACGCTGCTCTCGGCGATCGCCTCGAGCCAGTTGCGGATCCGTTCCTCGCCCGTCGGCGGGATCCCCTGGGCGCGATCGGTCGGATCGAACTCGACGTACATCTCGACGGTGTCCTCGAGGGCCTCGCCGGCGAACTTCTCGACGACCCGGTACTCGATCTCCCGACCCGACTGGTCGGTGTCGGTCGTCGGCGGGGCGGGGAACGGTCCCGACGTCCCGTCGGGATACACTCGATCGGGCATCGTTATCGCACCAGCTTGACCGTCGTCGGAGCGTTCAGCAGGACGAACTCGGTGAGCGATCCGAGCTGGATCTTCCCCATCGGGCTGATCGTGCCCCCGCCGATGACCAGCTGGTCGAACTCGCCCTGTTCGGCGTAGTCGACCAGCGAGGCGCCCGGATCGCCCTGGAGCCGTTCGAGCTCGGCGTCGACCTCGGCTTCCGAGAGCAGCTTCTCGGCCTGGCGGTACATCTCCTCCTGGGAGCGCTCCGTATCGGCCTTCTCGAGGACGGCGACGGTGAGATCGTCGCCGATCTCGCTCGTTCTGTCGATAGTGCGGCGCAGCGCCGTGATCGATTCGTCGCTTCCGGCGAGACCCAGCAACACGTTCATGGCTACGTGTGTGAGCTAGTGGACGAAAACCGTTGTGCCGCCCGCTTCGCGCCCCGGACGCCGGCCGCGTGACGACGACGTTAAGGGCGCGTGGAGAATACGTTGACCGAATGAGTGACGCAGCGCTCGATGTCGTCGAGTTCGTGCTCACGACGAGCGTCTACTCCGACGACAGGACGCTGGACGAGAACGATCTCCCGCCGTCGTACCGACGGGTGTTCTGGACGGGCGGGAGCGACGACGGCGACGACGAGGACGACCGTACCCGCGGGGGGATCACTCGGCCCCTCTCGGCGACGAACAGCACCGCACGCGAGGCGACGGGAGTCGACCGCCCCTGGGAGGCGGTCTCCGAGCTGATGTTTACCGACCGCGACGAGTTCTCCGGGACGATCAGCCTCACCGAGGAGGGGATGGCCGAGCAGTGGTACCTCGAACGGGTCGACGACGAGCGCCTGCTCGAGAACCCGACGCTCGCGAAACACTTCGCCGAGGCCGACGAGCACGACGTCGACGCCACCCACGAGGAGGCCCGCGAGCGAAACCGGCCGATCCAGGCCGATCGGGTCTGGATCGACGGCCTGCTCGAGGAGTACTTCGACGAGGAGGAAGACGAGGAGATGCTCGATCTCGTCGACGTCCGAGCGCCCGAGGAGGTCGACGTCACCCTCGACGACCTCGTGTTGACCGCCGACCAGGAGGCCGAGATCGACAAGATCGCGAAGGCGATCGAACACCGCGACTACCTCGCGGAGATCGGCCTGCGCGAGATCGGGAAGCTGCTGTTCGTCGGCCCGCCGGGGACGGGCAAGACCTCGACCGCACAGGCGCTGGCCCAGGATATGGATCTCCCCTTCGTCGAGGTCAAACTCTCGATGATCACCTCCCAGTACCTCGGCGAGACGGCCAAAAACGTCGACAAGACCTTCGAGGTCGCGAAGCGACTCTCGCCGTGTATCCTCTTCATCGACGAGTTCGACTTCGTCGCCAAGACCCGCCGCAGCGACGAACACGCCGCCCTGAAGCGCGCAGTGAATACCCTGCTCAAAAGCATCGACAACATCTCGCTGATCCAGGACGACGTGCTCCTGATCGGGGCGACGAACCACCCCGACCAGTTAGACGCCGCGGCCTGGCGTCGGTTCGACGAGATCGTCAACTTCCCCAAGCCCGACTACGACATGCGGGCCGACATCCTGCGGGTGATCACCCGACAGATGCGAATCGACGAGTTCGACCCCGAACTCGTCGCCGAGGTTACCGAGGGAATGACCGGCAGCGACCTCCGGATGGTGCTCCGGGAGGCCGTCCTCGAGGCGTTGACCGAAGACCGGACAGCACTGACCCAGGACGACCTGCTCAACGCCGTCGAGGAGTTCGAGGAGCGGGACAACCTGAAGAACATGGACATGATCGACGGCGACCACGACGCCCTCGTCGCGGGCGGCGACGTCGGCGGCGGCGACGGTCACGATCACGACCACGACCACTGACCCGACCGAGAGCGCAACGGCCAACTGTTCGGGCGGCCTCGAGCCGGTGTGTACGACTTCCACGCCCACACGAACTACTCCGACGGCTCCTTTCTGCCGGGGATGGTCCGAGCCGCCGAGGAGGCGGGACTCGAGGGGATCGGACTGACCGACCACTGTTCGATCAGCTCACGGGAGGCGGCAAGCGCCACTCGCAACCGCTACGGGTTCAACCTCGATCTGACCTACGAGCGCCGACGCGACGCGATCGAGCAGGTCCGCGCACGCGCCGACATCGACGTCTACGACGCCGTCGAGATGGACTACGACCCCCGCGACGAGCCCGAGATCGCGGCCTTCCTCGAAGAAGCGAACTTCCAGTATACGATCGGCAGCGTCCACGCCGTCGAGGACGAGAACGTCCAGGTGGCCTCGAATTTCGAGGAGCTGTCCGAATCCGGACGGGACGACGTCGTCGACGACTACATCGATCGACTCGTGGCGCTGATCGACTCGGAGCTGTTCGACGTCGCGGCCCACCTCGACCTGATCGAGCGCACGCCCCCGCTACGGGGACGGACGACGACCGACCACTACGAGCGGGTCGCGCGGGCCTTCGCCGACTCCCGGACGGTCCCCGAGATCAACGCCGGGCGGGCGACCCGCGAGGACCCGCTCGTCCACCCCGATCCGGAGTTCCTCGAGTCGCTGCGGGAGTACGACGTTGCCGTGACGCTTGGCACCGATTCCCACGCCCCGGACGAGATCGGTGAGCGAGCGGCGTTCCTCGAGGAGTTCCTGACCGAGCGGGACCTCGAGCCGGTGAGCCCGCCGAGCCTGGAGCCCCACGCGGAGTAACCGGGCTCGAGTCGGCGACACCACGCTTTTCCGCTCGCCGTCCGACGAGTTCGACATGACCGACCGGAACGTGTTCGGCACCGAGCTCGAGCCCTGTAGCACCGACCCGACCACCGGCTTCCTGCGGGACGGCTGCTGTCGGCGCGTCGAGGGCGACCGGGGCCGTCACGAACTCTGTGCCGTCCTCACCGAGGAGTTCTTACAGTTCAGCAAGGCCCGCGGCAACGATCTCACGACGCCTCGTCCCGAACTCGAGTTTCCCGGGCTCGAGCCCGGCGACCGCTGGTGTCTCTGCCTGGGGCGCTGGCTCGAGGCCGAGGAGGAAAACTGTGCGCCCCCGGTGGTGCTCGAGGCGACCCACGAGGCCGTCCTCCGGGACGTCGAGCCGGATCTGCTCCGCGAACACGAGTACGACCCGCGGGACGACGACCCGTCGGGCTCGAGTTCCGGCTCGGTCCCCGGGTCGGCGAACTGATCGGCAACACGGTCTCCACTGTCTCCTTGTTTTCGAGTGAAAATTCGCTCGAAACTCGCTCGAGAACCCGTTGCGTACAGGCGAATGACGTATCGCTTTGTTCTGACCATCCTCCCCTGCAGTGGCGCGCGCTGTCGACCGGCTGAACATCAGTGAAGACGGTCGACGACGCTGTGCGAGGGATGAGCGAGGGAGCGATGCGACCGAGCGAATCGGTTGGGGAGGGCGTGGCGATCCCCTGTGTTCGTGCGAGCAGGACCCAATCCCCGAGATATTACCACGAAAGCCCCTGGCCCGCTCGAGGGCTGCGGCTCGCTGTGCGCCTCCCTCGCTCCGCTCGGTCGGTGCTTACGTCGCCTCGCTCCCCCGAGCGGGCCAGCCCCTTTCAGTCCCGCCCATTGGTGGTCAGTCAGAGGTGCAGACTCGAGGCCGGACGGACCATACGCACTCGGAGAGAACACGCACGCCGGATTCCGACGGGAGCGAAACGGCTCGAGGAACCGACCGAACTGGCGACGGGTCGGGGAACGCCCTTTATACGACGGCTCCGAATGGCCGGTAGATGACCGATGGATCGAATCGGACGGACGCCGCCGACGCGTTCGCCCGGCGGGCGCAGGCCGAGTACGGCGAGTCGATCCGTCACCTCGTCGCGTTCGGCAGCGCCGTCCGCGGCGACGAGCGGGGCGTCCACGGCGAGGCGGAACTGCTACTGGTACTCGAGGATCTCGAACCCGAACGCGAACTCGAGGCGCTGGCCCGCGAGGTCGGCCTCGAGCACGGCACCGTCCTCGAGGTGCACGTGCTGCCGGCCGAGCGCTACGAGGAGCGCCGGGACCACGAGTTCGTCGAGCGGGCGTTCGCCGAAGGGGAGGTGTATGTGTAGGCCGCGAAGACCCGATCCGGGCGCGGGCCGCGACCGTACCGGCACCGCGACCGGGGAGGTGCGGTAGGGATGCGCGTCACCCTGCTCGGCACCGGCGACACGACCGGGACGCCGACCGTGGGCTGTGACTGCGAGACCTGCCGGCTCGCCCGGGAGCGCGGCCTCGAGCGCACTCGCTTTTCGGTCCACGTCGAGAACGAGCGCACCGACGAGTCGCTGCTGGTCGACTTCAGCCCGGACTTTCGCACCCAGTTCCTCCGCGAGGAGGTGCCGCTGCCCGACGCCGGAATCGTCACTCACGTCCACTTCGACCACCTCGACGGCCTGGGCAACGCCTTCCGGGTGTTCGACTCGCTCGATGTGTACGCGGCCGACGAGACCGACCCGCGGACCGGAAAGAGCGTCGCGGAGACCGTCGCCGACGACTACCACTACCTGAACACGATCTCGGTTCGGCCGACGACGCCGCTCGAGCCGATCCGGATCTGCGGGCTCGACGTGACGCTCGTCCCGGTCGATCACCCGCCGCTGGTCTGTTACGGCCTCGCGATCGAGGATCCCGAGACGGGGGCGAAACTGTCGCTCACGGGCGATACGAACTACGCCGTTCCCGAGCGCTCCCGGGAGATCCTCGCCGATCCGGACCTTCTGCTGGCCGATGCGATCGTCCCCGCGCATCTCTGTGCGTCCCACCCCGCCGGCGGACGCCACGAGGGGCCCGACGGGACCCCCTACACCTTCGGCTCGAAACACATGACCCGCGAGGGGGCGCTGGCGCTGGCCGACGAACTCGAGGCCGACCGAACTCGGCTCGTCCACCTCGCGCACTACTACCCCGCCGACGAGGCGTTCGAGGAACCCCTGGCGGTAGACGGCGAGGCGTACGTCCTCTAGACGCCGGGGCAGGTTTATCCCGCTCGCGCGCCAACGACGGGAGTATATTGCCGTCACCGGACACCACCGAGCGCTCCGACGCCGACGTCGGCTCGCGGCTACAGCTCGACATCTGGCACCCCGAGTGCTGGACGCTCGAGGTCACGGGGGCCGAATCCGGCGGGCTGCTCGGTCACGGCGTCCACCGAATCGACGAGACCGCGACCGGTCGGTTCACGGCCTACGCCCGGTCGACCGCCGAACTCGAGGAGTTGCTCGCGGCGATCGACGCCTCCCCGCTCGTCGACGCGGTCTGGACGGTGGATCGACACCACGCGACCGAGGCGGCCACGCCCGGTCGAGCGAACGCGACGACGGGGCTCATCGTCCAGTACGACCTCGCGAACAGCATCAACGACGCGCTGGTCTCGCGAGGGTTCATCCCCGACGAACCCGTCCGCATCGCCGACGGACGCGAGCACTGGACGGTCGTCACCTACGAGGACCGGGCGACGGTCGCGGAGCGGTTGGACGAGGTCCGCGAGGCGGAGTCGGCGGACGTCGTCGTCGAGTCGATGACGACGCTTCGCGACGACGTCGCCGACGGGATGTTCCGGACCGATCGGCTCTCGGAGCGCCAGCGGGAAGTGTTCGAACTCGCGCGACGGCGCCACTACTACCGCTGGCCCCGAGAGGTGACGGCCGCGGAACTCGCCGCGGAGCTGGGCGTCGCGGAGTCGACGTTCTTAGAACACCTCCGGAAGGCGGAGGCGAAGCTGCTCGATCCCCCCGAGTGAGCCGTCGCCCCGCCGCGGTAGGCGCGGCGACCCGCAGTATCTAGGGAGGGGGCATAAGCCGAACTCCGTGCCATTCTGTAGCATGACAGGCGACGACTCGAAGTCCGAACGGAGCCTTTCGCGCGACGTCGGCCCGTTCGCCGCGATCGCGACCGTCGTCGCGGGGACGCTCGGCGCCGGGCTGTTCGTGACGATCGGCACGGCCAGTTCGACGACCGGGCCGAGCGTGATCCTCCTGATCGCGCTCTCGGGGCTGGTCGCGATGGCTATCGCGATCAACTACAGCTGGCTCGCGACGATCTTCCCCGCGGCGGGATCGACGTACTCGTACGTCTCGCGGGCTTTCAGGAACCGCCTGGGCGGGTTCGTCGCGACGTGGTCGCTGTGGCTGGGGTACATGGCCGCGGTCGCCGTGTTGGCCATCGGCTTCGGAAACTACCTGCAGGTGTTCTACGCCGGGGTCGATCCGCGCGTCGCGGGCGCCGGGCTGATCGCGGTGTTGTTTCTGGTCAACATGCTCGGCATTCGCCGGTACAGCGTCTCGCAGAACGCGATCTTCGTCCTGCTTCTCGTCTCGATCCTGGTGCTCGTGGTGCCGGGCTCGTTCACCGTCGAAGCGACAAACTACACGCCCTTCTTCACGGGCGGGTTCGACGGCGCGCTCGCCGCCACGGTGCCGCTGTTCTACGCCTACATCGGAATCGCCGTCGCCGGCGAGATCGGCGCGGAGGTGAAAAATCCCTCCCGGAACCTCCCGCTGGCGATGGTCGGCGGGACGCTGATCCTGATCGCGCTGTACATGTGGACCGCCGCGGTCATCTACGGCGTCGTCGGCGACTACACCGTCCTCGCGAACTCCGAGCGCCCGCTGTCGACCGCCGCCGAGACGTTCCTGCCGCTGAACGCGACCGCCGTCGTCGGCTTCGGCGGGTTGCTCGCGACCGCCTCGAGCGTCCACGCCGTGATGGCCGCGGGAATCAAGCTCCCCTACTGCTGGGGATGGGACGAGGTGTTTCCGGCGCGGTTCTCGGCGGTCAACGACCGCTGGCGGACGCCCCACTGGTCGCTGCTGACGCTGCTCGTGGTCTCGACGGGGCTCACCTTCTGGACGAGCGGGCTCGACCAGGTGATCGCGATCTCGACGTTCAGCTACCTGATCGCCTACGGCGCGACGTCGCTGACCGCGATGTACGTCTACCTCAGAAAGCCGACGCTGCGCTCGAAGGCGGCGTTCGATCCGGGTGCGCTGCTGTTCGTCCCAGGGCTGCTCGGGCTCGGGGGCTGTCTCGTCTTGCTCTCCCAGGCCTACGTCGAGTCGCTGCCGATCTTCCTTCCATGGCTCGCCGTCGGCCTCGGGATCTTCGGCCTCTACTGGTTCCTCGGCCGACGGGCCGACACCGACGTCGGATCGATCCTCGACACCCTGCCCGGGGTCCCCACCGACGAGTACGACCCGAACATCCGCGGCGGGCACGGCGCTGCCGACGAGTCGACCGTTCCCGACGGCCGCGAGCCGGCGGACGACTAACCATGACCGGAACACCCGACGCAATCGACCCCGACGCGACGATCGAACTGCTCCAGGAACTGGTCCGAATCGAGAGCCCCTACTTCGAGGAGGACGAGATCGTCGCGTTCGTCTACAACTGGCTCGCCGAGGCGGGCCTCGAGCCCGAGTACCACCCCGTCTCGGAGCCGGAACTCACCGGTTACGAGGGGAACAACGTCCTCGCGCGCCTCGAAGGGACCGATCCGGACGCGCCGACGCTGCTGGTGAACGCCCACGTCGACACGGTCGAGATCGTCGACGGCTGGGACGAGGATCCGCTGTCGGGGCGCCTCGAGGACGGCAGGTGCTACGGACAGGGCGCCTGTGACATGAAAGGCGGGCTCGCGGCCGCGATGGTCGCCGTCCGGGCGCTGGCCGACGCCGACCTGCGGGGCGACGTGCTGTTTACGGCGGTCGTCGACGAGGAAGGCCCCTACGGGCTCGGCACGAACCAGTTGCTCCGGGACGGGGTGGTCGGCGACTGCGACGCCGCGATCGTCACCGAGCCCGGTCCCGTCCTGGCCCAGTCCGACCTCGAGAACCCGGCGCTCCTGCTCGGCGCTCGCGGACGATTCCTCTACGACATCGGCGTCCGCGGACGGGCCGCCCACGGCTCGAAGCCCCACGAGGGAACGAACGCCGTCGTCGACGCCGGGCGGCTGGCGGCCGCGCTGGCGGAGATGGACGTCGGCACCCACCCGAAGCTCGGCGCGGGATCGGTCTGCCCGCTGTCGATCGAAGGCGGGGGCGAGACGCTGTCGGTTCCCGATGCGTGTCGCCTGCTCGTCGACCGCCACGTCGTCCCGGGCGAGGGACCCGACGACGTCCTCGAGGACGCCGAGCGCGTCGCCGACGGGCTCGGGCTCGATTCGGCGGTGGAGATCGGCTTCCGCGAGGCGCCCGCGTCGGACGTCTACTACGGGCCGTACCTCACCGACGCGGACCACCCGCTCGTCGGATCGCTCGAGGCGGGCGCGGAGTCGGTTACCGGAACGAGCCCCGCGATCGGCTACTTCTCGAGCGTCGGCGATTTCAACTACCTCGGCCACCGCGCGGGGCTGCCGACGGTGATCCTCGGCCCGGACGGGGAGAACGTCCACGGGGCCGGCGAGTTCGTCTACGCCGACGAGGTCGTCGACGTGGCTCGCATCCTGGTCGCGGCCGCGTCGGACTACCTCGGGTGAGCGGGCGAGGCTAGAACCCGCCGCCGAAGAACAGGCCGAGGAAGTCTCGTACCGACGAGAGCGCCAGCCCGAGCGCCAGTAACACGAGAGTGGCGTTGACCACGTTCAGCAGGGTCGTGTTGCGGTACTCGCCCATCGTCTCGCGGTCGTTGACGGCCCAAAACAACAACAGCGCGGCCAGCGGGAGCCCGAAGATTCCGTTGTACGTCGGGAAGAGGATGACCATGTCGACGACCGACAGATTGAGGACGCTGCTGACGATCGGCGACGCGAATCCCGTGGCGGTCAGTCCGACGAAGACGAGCTTGAACAGGCGACTGCCCTGATCGACGTCGATGTCCATCGCCTGCGGGATGATGTACGCCGGCGTCCACATGATCGGGATGATGCTGTTGAACGCCGCGGCGGTGACGCCGGCGATGAACAGCACCATCGCCCAGGTGCCGAGTACCTCGACGAGAGCTTCACCGGGCGTAATAAAGGATTCGAGTTCGGTGAATCCCAGCGGCTGTAACACCGCTGCCGAGACGACCAGGATCGCGATCGTGGTGATTCCGCCGACGGTAAAGCCGACGATCAGGTCTCTTCGCGCGTCGGAGACGTCGCTCTCCTCGGTCCAGCCCTTCTCCTCGACGAGGATCGACTCGAGGAAGAAGTTGGGCCACAGCGCGGTCGTGCCGAGCAGGCCGGCCGCGATCGCGAGCGCGCCCAGGGAATCCGCCGTCGGAACGAATCCGAGCGCGACGGCGCCGAGGTCGGGATTGCTCGGACCGGCGACGACGAGGTACAGCACCATCACCGAAAGCATCATCGCGATCATCAGCTGTTCGATCTTCTGGTAGTTCAGCAGGCCGACGCCGATGGCGGCCAGGGTCGCGACGACGGCGACGGGCTGCCAGGCGATGGCTCCGCCCGTGACGAAGGAGACCCCTGCGCCGACGGCGGCGACGAGCCCGAGCGTCCAGGCGACACAGCCGATCGAGAGGAAGACGGCGATCAGCGTCGCGAGTTTCGTTCCGACTTTCTCGCGGACGAATATCATGAGCGGCTCGCCGTGAATGCCGAGTCGCGCGCTCATGTCCTGGGCCATCACGCCGAGCAACACCGCGCCGACGACGGCCCACAGCAGCGTGTACCCGTGCATGAGGCCGGCCTGGCTCGCGATGTACACCGAGCCCGAGCCGAAGTAACTGGCGACCATGACGAACGCCAGCCCGTATTCGCTCACCGCCTCCGATATTTCCTGTCCGATTCTCCTCGTAACGCTTTCAGTTGTACCCATGAATTAGATCTCCCGTCGTTATCTGCGGGCGGTTCGATCAACCTACAGAGATAGTACTGCGAATTCAACCGAATATAGCGACTCCGAACGGAAAAGGGCCAGCGTTTCAGCTTCCAGTCCACCATGGGAACAGCGCCCGAAAACCCGAAACTGAGGGGTTTGTGAGCGCAGGGTTTTCGCTTAGCTGAATCGCTCTAACCCCGATTGCGCTCGACGTTTCCCGTCCGGATCGGCGATCCAGTCGGTCCGCTGATCCCGTTCGGCCTCGAGGTCGACGTCGGATGCCGGCGCGGGGTCGTAGCCGGGACAGCCGGCCCCGCAGTCGCTCCCGGCGTCGACGACCCGATCCGCCCACTCGCAGTACGGCAGCGTCGCGCCGCTCGAGTCGTCGGCTCGACAGCGCGCACAGCCGGGCAGCCCGTAGGTTCGCCACCCCTTGCCGTAGGCCCGTTCGGCCATCCGGCGACGGGTGCGGGCCTTCGCCTCGGGCGAGGCGACCGCGACGTCGGTTCGGCCGGGGTAGGTCTCGAGGGGCTCCACGCCGGGGTCGGCGACCGCCAGCGGCGTCGGTTCCCGGAGCACGTCGATCTCGCGGACCGCTCCGGCCTCGCGGTGAACGCGCCAGATACCGACCTCCTCGGGGATCCGATTGCGGTGGGCGCCGGTCACGTAGCTCTCCGTCGCCAGCACGACCTCGTCGACGACGCCGAGGCTGACGTCGGTTCGCAGCTGGCTCTCGAGATCCCCCGGCCGCCCGAGATCGGGCTTGTTCTCGATCCCGAGGAGGCGACCGTACCAGTCGGGATACCGGGCGACTTGCCGGACGTAGTCCCGACCGTTTCGGCGCTCGCGCTCGAAGAAGCCGACCTCGAGCGCGCGGTCGGTCGCTCGCCGGGCCCGCTTCGGGTGGCAGTCGAAGGCGTCCTTCCAGTACCGCGCGCGGCCGGAGCCGACGCGGGAGTCGATCGCCGCCACCGGGATCGACTCGGCCGTGATCCCCGCTCGATCCGCGAAGGCGGGGCGGGGCTCGACGCCGACGACGTCGAGGACGCGACCGCCCGGATCGGCGACGCCCGCGCCGAGCTGGCGGGCGTAGAGCCGATCGCTCCGGGCCTCGAGGGCGGCACACAGCTCGAGTTCGAACGCGAACTCGCTCACGGACACACCGACGGCCGACGGAAAGAAAAGGGGTCGGTTCGGTGCGACACAGTGTCACTCCAAACAACAGGATTAATCACCCTCCGGATCGAAGCCGGGCGGTGTATGGGGGTACTCGATGCACTGGGTGTTCGAGGCCGCGGCGAAACGACGCGCTACGAGTGCCGAAACTGCGGACGGGAGCTGACCGCCGACGCCGAGGCGTGTTCCGGCTGCGGCTCCGGGGAGATCGCACACTACGAGTTCTGATCGTCGCTCCGCAGTCTCGTTACTCCGAGCGCCCGCAGTTCGCGGCCCACCGCGAGCGAAACGCTGATTTACGAACGCCACAACCTCCCGGTGAGGAATGGCGAACCGGGACGACGTTTCCAGAGAACTCGCGGAGTGTTCGGACTGTGGCGCCGTTTACGCGGCCAGGCAGTGGCCGGACGGAACGATCAAGGCGATCGGCAGCGAGAGCTGTCGGTGTGGCTCGACGGAGTTCGAACTCGTAGAGAGCGACGAGGGTTCGGGGCTGTCGAACGAACCGCACGTCGACGGGGGATCGGCGTCGACCGACGACGCGGGGTGAGCAGCCCGGTTCGAGCGCGGCGTCGGCGCCGCTTGCCGCGATCGAAGACGGCGGGGATCGACGGCGCCGTCCTCGAGACGGAAACGGTCCGACCGCTCGGGACGCTTCGGCGGCGTGATACGCCCCGAGAACAGTAGGTTTATCAGTCGCACGGGGGAACTCCTACCTAAGATTACTCATCGTCTTATGGCAGGAACTCAACAACCGGAGGTGAACATCGGACTCGTCGGCCACGTCGATCACGGCAAGACGACGCTGGTGCAGGCACTCAGCGGATCGTGGACCGACCAGCACAGCGAGGAGATGAAACGCGGCATCTCGATCCGACTGGGGTACGCCGACGCGACGTTCCGGCACTGTCCCGATCTGGACGAACCCGAGCGCTACACCGTCGAGCAGGAGTGTGCGGACGGGTCGCCGAGCGAGCCGCTGCGTACCGTCTCGTTCGTCGACGCGCCCGGCCACGAGACCCTGATGGCGACGATGCTCTCGGGGGCTTCGCTGATGGACGGCGCGGTGCTGGTCGTCAGCGCAAACGAACCCGTCCCCCAGCCCCAGACCGAGGAGCACCTGATGGCGCTGGACATCATCGGGATCGACAACATCGTCATCGCCCAGAACAAGGTCGACCTCGTCGACGCCGAGCAGGCCCGACGGAACTACGAGGAGATCCAGGAGTTCGTCAGCGGCACCGTCGCCGAGGACGCTCCCGTCGTCCCCGTCTCGGCGGGCCAGGAGGTCAACCTCGACCTGCTGATCCAGGCGATCGAGGAGGAGATTCCCACGCCCGAGCGGGATCCCGAGACCGATCCTCGGATGCACGTCGCCCGGAGTTTCGACATCAACAAGCCCGGAACGACCGCCGAGAACCTCGCCGGCGGCGTCCTCGGCGGGAGCCTCATCCGGGGCGAACTCGAGGTCGGCGACGACCTCGAGATCCGTCCGGGACGGGAGGTCGAGGAGGGCGGTCAGACCGAGTACGTGCCGATCCAGACGACGGTCCGCTCGCTCCAGGCCGGCGGCGCCGACGCCGAGCGGGTCACCCCCGGCGGACTGCTCGGAGTCGGAACCGGGCTGGACCCGTCGCTGACGAAAGGCGACGCCCTCGCCGGACAGATCGCGGGCCCGCCGGGATCGCTGCCGCCGATCTGGGAGCAGTTCACGATGGACGTCGACCTGCTCGACCGCGTCGTCGGCAACGTCGAGGACGCGAGCCAGGAGGGCGACGCCGCGGCCGTCGACGAGATCAGCACCGGCGAGCCCCTGATGATGACCGTCGGAACGGCGACGACCGTCGGCGCGGTCACCAGCGCCCGCAGCGGGGAGTGCGAGGTCAAACTCAAACGCCCCGTCTCGGCCGAGCCGGGCTCGAAGATCGCGATCAATCGTCGGATCGGCGCCCGCTGGCGCCTGATCGGACTGGGAACGCTTCGGGAGTAACACGACAGCGAGTATGAGCACCCGGGTCGCCCTCGACACGAGCGCGTTGATGATGCCGGTCGAACTCGACGTCCGCCTGTTCGACGAACTCGAGCGGGTGATCGGGGCCGCCGAACTGGTGGCGCCCCAGCCCGTCATCGAGGAGCTCCGGCGGCTCTCGGAGAAAGGCGGCACCGAGGGGACCGCCGCCTCGGTCGGTCACGACCTGGCGACCGAACGCTGTCTCGTCATCGACACGGAGGAATCGTACGCCGACGACGCCCTGGTCGAGCTGGCCCGCGAGGGAAGCGTCGACTACGTCGTCACGAACGATCGCCCGCTGCGCGACCGGGTGCTCGAGGCGAGCATACCGGTACTTGCATTACGCGGGAGAAACAAGCTGGCAATCACTCAACCATAGATGTACAAACGGGTCAGACTAACGGATACGGTCGAAGTACCGCCGAAGGCGCTCGGTGACGTCTCGCCGAAGCTGGTCAAGCAACTGCTGCAGGACAAACTCGAGGGGCGCATGGACGAGGAGGTCGGCAGCGTCGTCTCGATCACGGAGGTCCACGACATCGGCGAGGGGGCCGTGCTCCCGAACCAGCCGGGGGTCTACTACGAGGCCGAGTTCGACGCCGTCACCTTCGATCCGGACATGCAGGAGGTCGTCGACGGCACGATCGTCGAGGTCGTCGAGTTCGGCGCCTTCGTCGGGATCGGCCCCGTCGACGGCCTGTTGCACGTCTCGCAGATCTCCGACGAGTACCTCGCCTTCGACGGCGAGAACCAGCAACTCGCTTCGAACGAGTCCAACCGCACGCTGGGAGTCGACGACGCCGTTCGAGCGCGCATCGTCACCAAGAGCATCGACGAGCGCAACCCCCGGGACTCGAAGATCGGTCTCACCGCGAAACAGCCCGGACTCGGCAAGCACGGCTGGCTCGAGGAGGACCACGAGAAGCGCGAAGCGGCCACGGGTGAGTAACGATGGCATCCGATCGACTCGTCTGTCGCGAGTGCCACCGGGTCAACGATCCCGACAGCGACACCTGCGATTCCTGTAACTCCTCCTCGCTGACCGAGGACTGGGCGGGCTACGTCGTCATCGCCCACCCCGAGGACAGCGAGATCGCCACGGAGATGCAGGTCACCGAACCCGGCGCGTACGCGCTGAAGGTCCGGTAACGTGGCTCGCGACGACGACGGCGACGACGCCCGCGCGGACGATCAGCTACTGGTTTTGCCCGACGAGTTGCGCCACGAACTCAAGGAGCCGATGGGGCCGATCGAGACCGACGCCGACGTCCTCCTCGAGGCGGTATCGGGGCCGCTGATCGCCGTCGGCGACGTCGTCACCTACCACCTCGTCCGCGCCGGCCGGGAGCCCGACGTCGCGCTCGTCGACGAGCGGACCAAACGCGAACTCGTCGAGGCGGAGATCCGCGAGACCGTCACCGAGCGGGTCAGCGTCGAGGCACGGAACCCGCCCGCCGAGCTCACCGCCGACGTCGTCGAGACGCTCCGGGAGAGCCTCGAGCGCGAGGAGCCGACGACGGTGCTGGTCGACGGCGAGGAGGACCTGGTCGTGCTCCCGGCGATCGTCGTCGCGCCCGACGGCGCCAGCGTCGTCTACGGCCAGCCCGACGAGGGGATGGTCCACGTCGTCGTCGACGACGAACTGCGTGCGGAGGCCCGGGCCCTGCTCGAGCGATTCGAGGGCGACCAGGAGCGGTTCTGGGAGCTGCTCGAGGAGTAGGCCGAACCGACGGGCGGCCTCGAGAGCCGAGGTCCTACAGAAAGCACTTGTAGCGGTGGGGACAGCCACCGCGTATGCCGTCCGCGACCGTACACCCCGAATTCCCGACCGCCGTTAGCGCCGCTCTCGTCGTCGGTCTCCTCGTGACCCTCGCGTACACCCTGTTGACCGGCCAGGTCTTCCTGGGGCTGTTCGTCGCGGGTACCGTCGGGATTTCCGCCTTCGTTCTGTTTTTGTTCTACCGGCTAGTCGTCGCCGTCGAGGAGATCGCCTACAGGCCGTAGGACGCTCGGTTGCGCTTCGACGCGGAGAACCGGGTCCGCTCGCAGGCGGTATCGGTTTCGGACGGCTCCCGTCGGCCCGAATCGCCTCGAGCCTGCCAGGCGTAGTACAGCGTCGCCACCCCGAACCCCAGCGCCCCGAAGACGTACGTCGTCTCGGAGAACAGGAGCGCCGACGTGCCCGCGAGAACGGCCAGCAGCCGGCGCTCGCGCTCGAGCATCCGTTCGTCGACCGCGCGTCCGGCTTGCGCACCTCGCGGTACTATCGGATAAAATAACTCTTGCCGTCGGAGATCGAGGACGCGGACGCGGCCGTCGCCCCGCCCGGCGAGCGACACTCGAGACCTTCTTACCGTCCGAGTGAGACGTAGGGAACATGTACGATTTCGTCGTCGTCGGCGTCGGTCCCGCCGGGGCGCGGTTCGCTCGCCGGGCGGCCGAGCGGGGCCACGACGTCCTCGCCCTCGAGCAGGGGACGATCGGCACGCCGCTTGCCTGCTCGGGCCACGTCAGTACGGATGTCTGGAGCGTGACGGGCGAGGGCGCCCGCGAGGAGTTGCTCCAGAACGAGATCTACGGCGCGCGCTTTCACGTCGGCGGTCCCCGCAGCGACGCCTACCCGTTCTACAAGCGCGAGGTCGCCTCGAACGTCATCGACCGCGTCGGGCTGGATCGCCACCTCGCCGATCTCGCTCGCGAGGCCGGGGCCGACGTCCGGGAACAGCGCTCGGTCACGAGCGTCACCGAACACCGCGACCGCGTCGAGGTCGTCGCGAGCGGTCCCGACGGTCCCGTCACCCACGAGGCGAAGATGGTCGCGGGCTGTGACGGCCCGCGCTCGAGGGTCCGCCAGGAGCTGAACCTCCCCGAACCCGACGAACTCCTCCACGGGGTGCTGGCCTTCTCGGAAGAGGCGGACCACCAGGACTTCGTCGACGTCCACCTCACGCCGCCGACGTTCTTCGCCTGGCGGATCCCCCGCGGCGAGGCCGGCGTCGAGTACGGCCTCGCGGCCCCGCCGGGCGTCGAGGTGACCAAACACTTCGAGGAGCTGATCGACGGCTACGAGATCGACGTCGCCCGCCGGTGTTCGGGCGCGATCCCGATCGGCCCCGCGGATCGGGTGACGAGCCGCCGGGCCTTCCTGATCGGCGACGCCGCGGCCCAGACCAAACCGTTCACCGGCGGCGGGATCCTCTACGGGACGACCGCAGCCGACCACGCGGCCCGCGAGATCGATCCCGACCGGCCGACCAGCCTCGCGGCCTACGAGCGCGCCTGGCGCGAGGACTTAGAACGCGACCAGCGCCTGGGCCACTGGATCCGCCGAGCGTACTCCCTGCCCGAACCCGTCCAGCGCCTGGGACTGAGCGCGCTGTCGGGAGAGATCGGCGTCCACATGGATCGGCCGACGTCGCTGGTCTCGCCGACCCACCTGAAGGCGATGTTCTCGCGGCTGCGACCGTGACTCCCGCGAGGCGTCGCTCGAGCGTGGTCTCCCGGAACCGCAGGCGACGAACCGAAGCCCCTCGTCACGAAACACTCGATCGATGACCGGACGGCTGGCAGCCATCGCCGCACTCGTCGCGAGCGCGCTCGAGCGACTGGGGGTCATCGACGCCGAGCGACTGCGCCCGACCGTCTCGCTGGCCTGGCCCCGAATCGTCACCGGTGCCGCGATCATGTCCAAGCAGACGGCCGACCTCGCGATGGTCGGGATCGCCGTCGGCACCGCCGGAACCGCCGGTCTGGCCTTCGCGCTGGCCTACTGGGAGATCGTGGCCATGCTCGGACTCGGGCTGGCGGGCGGCACCGTCAGCCTCGTCTCCCAGAACTACGGCGGCGAGGAGAGCGAGCGGGCGTCCCTGGTCGTCACGCAGAGCGTCGTGCTCGCCGCCGCGCTCTCCGCGCCGCTGGCGGTCGCGTTCCTCCTCGTCCCGGATCGGCTGATCGGGCTGTTCGACGCCGGCCCCGAGGCGCTCGTCCACGGCAGCACCTACCTCGTCTACGTCGCGCCGGCCGCCCTCTTCGAGATGCTGAACCTGATCGCCAGCCGAACCTACACCGGCGTCGGCGACACCTTCACGGAGATGGTAGCTCGAGCGGGCGGCGCGGTCCTCAACGTCGTCCTCAGCGCGGTCTTCATCTTCGGACTCGAGATGGAGGCCGCCGGGGCCGCGCTCGGCACCACGATCTCGACGGGGTTCGTCACGGTCGTCCTCGCGTGGGGGATGATCGGGCGCTCCTACGGCGTTCTCGGGATGGAGCCCAGCCCCGTCCCGATCGCCCTCGAGGGGCCCTGGCTCGAGGTCGGCGTGATCCGCGACCTCGTCGAGATCTCCATCCCCGAGATCGGACGCCGACTCGCCCAGGGGGTCGTCGTCTTCCCGCTGTTGTGGATCGCGGCCTCGTTCGGCCCGGTCGTCGTCACCGCCCTGGAGGTCGGCCGCCGCGTCCGCAGCCTGATCAACAGCGTCAACTGGGGCATGGGACTGGCCTCGAGTTCGCTGGTCGGTCAACACCTCGGCGCAAACGACGAAGAGGAGGCCGGCGCCTACGGCGAGGGGATCGTCCGGCTCTCGGTGGTCTGTTACGTCGGGATCGCCGGCGCCGTCGTCGCGTTCGCCGACCCGATCGCGGGGCTGTTCGTGAGCGAGCCCGCCGAAGTCTCGCTGGCCGCGACGTTCGTCGCCGTCGGCGCCGTCAGCGCGATCGGCCTCGGCGTCGACGGCGCCGCGGCGGGCGCGTTGCTCGGCGCGGGCGACACCCGGCTCCCGCTGGTCGCCTCGCTGATCGGTCGGTACGTCTTCGCGCTACCCGCGGCAGCGCTCGGGCTCGTCACCCCGTTCGGGGTCGGGGGGCTCTACCTCGCGTTCCTGCTCGAGACGTACGTACCGGGCGGGATCAACTACTGGCTGTTCCGGCGCGGGCGCTGGAAGGCCGTCAGCCGGCGGTACCGTCCCGACGCCGAAGCGAGCTGAAAACTGGAACCGCTACGCGAAGTCCTCGAGCGTCGGGCGCTCGAGGTCGCCCGGGAACTCCTCGACGGGGGTCTGAAGCTGGTCGCCGGTCTCCATGTCCTTGATCGTCACCTCGTCGTTCGCCAGATCCTGCTCGCCGACGATAACGACCGTCTCGGCGTTGATCGAGTCCGCGTAGTCGAGCTGCGCGCCGAACGAACGGCCGGCGACGTCGGTCTCGACGACGTGACCTCGATCGCGCAGTTCGCGGGTGATGCGGGCGGCCTCGGCGCGGGTGTCGCCGACCTGCAACACGTAGTAGTCGGTGGTCACCGCCTCCTCGGGCCAGACGCCGGCACGCTGACAGAGTAGCGACAGCGTCGCGTGGCCGGGCGCGACCCCGACCGCGGGCGTGGGCTGGCCCCCGAAACTCTCGATGAGGTCGTCGTAACGGCCCCCGCCGAAGATCGACCGGGAGACCTCGCCCGTCGAGTCGAAGCACTCGAAGACGACGCCCGTATAGTAGTCTAGACCACGGGCCGTCTCGAGCGAGATCGTACAGTGCTCTCGGGCGCCGAAGTCCTCGGCCGCCGAGAGGACGTTCCGGAGGTTCTCGACGGCCGCCGTCACGCGCTCGGTGTCGGCGAACGATTCGACGGCCTCGAGGTCGCCCCCCGCGATCAGGTCGTCGAACTCGGCGGCCTGGTCGTAGGTCAGCCCCGCTTCCGCGAGCAGGTCGTGGTACTCGGCGGTCGAGATCTTGCCGGACTTGTCGACCGCCCGGATCGCCTCGGTCGTCTCGACGTCGGCCTCGTAGCTCTCGAGGACGCCGCCGAGGATGTCGCGGTGGGAGATCCGGAACTCGAAGTGCTCCTCGGTGAGTCCGAGGTCGGTCAGGGCGTCGGCGGCCCACGCGAGGATCTCGGCGTCGGCCTCGGGCTCCGAGGAGCCGAAGATGTCGACGTTGGTCTGGTAGAACTCCCGCTGGCGACCCTGCTGGACCTGCTCGTAGCGCCAGAACGGGCGCGTCGAGAACCACTTGATCGGCTTCGACAGTTCCTGTTGTTTGGCGACGACCATCCGCGCGACCGTCGGGGTCAACTCGGGGGTCAACGCGACGTGGCGCCCGCCCTGGTCCTCGAATGCGTACAGTTCCTCGACGATCTCGTCGCCGCTCTTGTCGGTCCACATCGCCGCGCGCTCGAGCGCGGGCGTGCCGATCTCGCGGAAGCCGTACCGGCGGGCGGCGTCCTCGATCGTGTCGGTGGTCGCCCGCCTGGCGGCCATCTCGCCGGGATAGAAGTCACGAAACCCCTTGATGCCGTCGTACATACCCCATCGTTCGGCGACGGCGACCTTCTAACCTTTCGTTTGGGCGCCCGACCGCTCGAGCTCGAAACCGCCGTCGAGACGCGCGCGATCGTCCGCCGAGCGGGCGGAGCCATTTATACCGCGACGGTGAAGGCGTCGTATGCCTCCACGGATCGATCGGACTCCCTCCGAGACGCTCGGCGACGGCGAGTGGCGGGAGCTTGGTCTTGCCGTCGGCTTCTGCGAACTCGTCGGCGTCGTCCCCGGGCTGTTGACCGCCGAGGACGTGAACGAGTGGTATCCGACCCTCGAGAAGCCGCCGCGAACGCCGCCTGGCTGGGTGTTTCCGCCCGTCTGGACCGCACTGTTCGCGACGATGGGGGTCGCGTGGCACCTGATCCGTCGGGAGCGAACCGCGAGCCCGAGGCGAAAACGACGCGCCGAGCGGACGTTCCTCCTGCAGCTCGCGTTGAACGCCCTCTGGTCGCTCGTCTTCTTCGGTCGACGGTCGATCCTCGGCGGGCTCGTCGTCGTCGCGTTGCTCGGGCCAGCGATCGCTGCGACGATCGTCGCGTTCGCTCGCATCGATCGCCGGGCGGCGCTGTTGCTGGTACCGTACCTGTGCTGGGTCGCGTTCGCGACGGCGCTGAACTACGGGCTCTGGAAACGCAACCGCGATCGGTGACGCGGGGACTCGCTCATCTGACGCCCGTCACGTACGTCTGTTCGTGGTCCGGAAACAGCTCTTCGATCGCCCCGGGACCGTCCTCCGCGGCGATGAGCGCGCGCAGCTCCCCCTCGTAGTCCGCGCGGTCGATCGACTCGCTCGGACCCGCGGTCACCTCGAGGCGGTCCTCGACGAGCCGGTCGACCGCGGTGCGGCCGAACCCCGACAGCGGCGCCACGTAGTCGACGCCGTGGCGGTCCTCGAGGCTCTGGGCCTGGGCCCGCGAGACGGTCGGCACGCGGTCGTCCCGACGGGTGCCGTCGGCGACCGCGTCGAACCGGTCCTCGGCGAGGGACTCGAGGGCCTGCTGGTGGACATGTTGAATCCCGTTGCGGGGAAAGCCGTCCTCGCGGATCCGATCGACAGCCTCGCGGGCGACGTCGCGCTCGAGCTCGAGCCGTTCGAACTCGAAGCCGGCGCTCGCGGCGGTCTCGCGGGCGTGTTTCCAGTCGTCGCTGACGCCGAAACTGACCGTCACGAGCGTCACGTCGTAAAACTCATCGAGGACCAGTGCCGCGAGCGTCGAATCCTTCCCCCCGCTGTAGAGCAGTCCGAGCTCCATCACCGGCGCTTGATGTCGAAGCTCTTCGAGTCGGGTTTGAGCTCCTGGAGGAGCTGTTTCATCTTCTCGTCGTCGATCTTCCCCTGGATGCGTCCGCTGCGGGCCAGCGCGATCACCTGCTGTTCGACCTGTTCGCCGAACTGCTCCTTGCTCATCTTGACCGTGTTGAGCCGCTTGCGAGCGTCGTCGGTCAGGTGCTGGCGGAGCAGCGCCTGCTTCTGGGCTTCGGCCTGCTGCTGGGCGGCCTCCCGGTTGGCCTGGTCGGCCTCGCCGCCCTCGGCGCGGTCCTGAAGCTGTTCCATCTTCTTCTGTCGGAGCTCCTCGAGTTTCTCGTCGTCTGGTGAGCCGCTCATAGCTATGGTAGACCGTTGCTCGGGAACGCGGAAAATGATTACGGACGCTCCGTGCGAGCGCCGTCGCTGGTCGGCCAACGGCGCGAAAACGGTCCGTCGAACTCGGCTCTACGCGTAGCGCTCGAGCTCCGGGCGGTCGAGCTCCTCGAGAACCTGGCCGGCGGTGTCGTCGAGCAGGCTCCGGCCGTCGGCGGTGATGCGGCGCCCCTCTCCCTCGGCGGTCTCGACGAGGTCCTCCTCCTCGAGCTGCTGGAGGATCGTTCGGATCACGTTCTTCGAGCCGTCGGTGCGACGGTCGGGCGCGACGCGGTAGCGGTTCGTGCCGCCTTTGGTGCCGCCGTACTCCGTCGAGAGGCGCTCGACGCCGATCGGGCCGCGATCGGCGACCTTTCGCAGGAGGCTCGCGGCGCGAGTTGCCCAGAAGTCCTCCTGTTCGGGCGGCAGTTCGCGGTCGACGCCGGTTTTGGCGAACTGGCCCCAGTCGGGTTCGTCGAGTCGGTCCTCGAGGTCCTCGGCGAGCGCCTCGATGAGGTCGTCCGCCGGAACGTCGTACATCGTAGCCATTGGCGTTGGGTTCCCCGCCGCGGCATTTAAGACCATCGTCTTTCCCCGAGCTCGACCCCGAGCGCCGTCCTCGCCGCCGGACGCGGTCCGGACCGTTTTTCGTTCTGGCCCCGAAACGCCGGGTATGGACGAGCGCGCCGCACTGGCGCTGTTGGAGGGGGAACTCCACCCGGCCGGCGACGACGCGGCGGTCGTCGACGGGCTGGTCGTGACCACGGATATGCTCCACGAGCGAACGGACTTTCCGTCGGGGACGACCCGCTACACGGCCGGCTGGCGGTCGGTCGGCGCCTCGCTGTCGGACGTCGCCGCGATGGGGGCTTCGGCGACGGCCGCGGTCGCCGCCTACGCAGCCCCCGAGTTCCGCGAGGAAGAGCTGCTCGCGTTCGTTCGCGGCGCGCGGGACGTCTGCAAGGGGGTCGACGGCGAGTACGTCGGCGGCGACCTCGACGGCCACGACGAGTTCACCGTCGCGACGACCGCGATCGGCCGGACCGACGACCCCGTTCCGCGAAGCGGCGCCCGCCCGGGCGACGCGGTCTGTGTCACCGGAACGCTCGGACGGAGCGCGGCCGCCCTCGAGCTGTTTCGACGAGGTGCCCGCGAGGACGACCCGGACGCCCGCGAGCGCGCCAACGAGCTGTTCCGGTTCGAGCCTCGGATCGCGGCGGGGCGGGCGCTGGCCCCGCACGCGACCGCGATGATGGACTCGAGCGACGGGCTCGCGCGGTCGCTCCACCAGCTCGCGGAAGCGAGCGACTGCGGATTCGCGGTCGACGCCGCGGACGTGCCGATCGACGACGCCGTGCGATCGGTCTCGGAGAGCGAGGCAGAAGCGCTCGAGCGCGCGACGACGTTCGGCGAGGACTTCGAACTCGTCGCCACGCTTCCCGAAGCGGAGCTCGAGGCGGTTCGGGAGGCCGTCGACGTCCCCCTCTCGCGGGTCGGGACCGTCGTCGAGTCCGACGACGGCATCACCGTCGACGACGAGGCGCTCGCGGACCGAGGGTACACTCACGGCGAGGACTAATCACTGAACGATGGCGACGGGAACCGGCATGAAACACAGCGCGCCGAGGCCGAACGTGACGACGCCGAGCAGGAACCGGCCGGGGTCGAGGCGCTCGTCCCTGATCGGGCTCGCCGGCCCGACCGAGGCAAGCACCGCGGTGAAGATCCCCCAGAACACCCAGATGAACACCGTGTTGCCGCTGTGGTCGCCCACGTAGTAGAGGTAGGCGGCGAGGCCGAACAGCGCGCCCGGCACCAGCGCCGCGATCGTCTCCTGGAGGCGACCCGCCATCGCCCGGAGGATGTGCCCGCCGTCGAGCTGCCCGACCGGGATCAGGTTGAGGAAGGTGACGAACATCCCGACCCAGCCCCCGATGACGACGGGGTTGACGGCCGTCGCCGGATCGTCCCTGTACAGCGGCTGGTCGAAAGCGACCGCGAGCCACTCGAGCAACGGCGGGTAGCCGAGATCGATCCGGATCGCGTTCGGATCCGCGACGACGGATTCGGGTGCGGTGACCGGCGGCAAATGGAGCCCGACGACCGTGACGACGACCGTCGCAACCAGCCCCGCTAGCGGTCCGGCGACGCCGATGTCGAACAGCGCCTTCCGATCGGGCATTCGCCCTTTCATCTTGATCACGGCGCCCATCGTCCCGATGAGCGTCGGTACCGGGATGAAGTAGGGAAGGGAAGCGTCGACTCCGTGGTAACGACTCAACACGTAGTGTCCCATCTCGTGAACCCCGAGAACGCTCAGGATCGCGACCATGAACGGCCAGGCATCCACCATCGCCAGCGGATCCGCGAACGGGTCGATGTGATACCACATCGATCCGGCGAACAGCGTCGAACCCACCGTCGCGAGCAATAGGAGGACGTTCGTCCAGGGGATTCCGTCGATCCCGACGGTCCGCGGCTCGGCGACGAGGGCGTACTCGCCGTGGCGTCTGGTCAGCTCGAGGTCGTAACCGCCCTCTCGAAAGACCGGCCACAGCTCCCGCATCAGCGGCTCGGGGGCGACCAGCGGATCGCCGTAGTAGACGAGCTGATCGTCCTCTCGTCGGGTTTCGTAGACCGCAAACACGGACTCGATTCGCTCGAGCGGCGGTCCGTCGTCGAGGGTAGCGGTTCGGCCGCTCGCCGTCCCATCGCCGGACGGATCGGCGTCGTCCATCGTCCGAAGTCAGCGGCTGCTCGTATAAATCGGCTTCCCTCCCGCGATCCGTCTCGAAAGAAGTGAGTGACCCCGCGTCCCGAGACAGTCGACGGAACGCGGACGCAGTCGCAATCGTGTGATCAGGGGGGTGCCGCGCCGGACGACCCCAGTCGTGCCGGCGCGGGAGGGATCGGTTCCGTCGAGAGCCGACAGCTCAGACGGCTTCCACGCGCCAGGTCGTCGCGCTCGTGTACGACCACTTCTCGACCTCGAGATCGGTCGCGGAGTCGGCGAGTTTGACCATCAACGCGCCGATCTCCTTCGGGGACATGTCGACATCGTCCGCGATGAACTTCCCCTTGAAGTACAGTTCCCCGTCTTCGGCTCGCTCGCGCAGGTAGTTTTTCAGCCGCCGTTCTTTGCTTTCCGTGGAGGGTTGGGCTGTCGTGCTCATCGACATCACTCAGTTTCAACCGGTATATGTTATAAAGGAAGGACGATTAGCGAGATTTCAATTGCGTTCAAAGTAGCGTGAAATAATGTGGCCGATGGAGTCTTTTTTGAAACCGTTTACAAGCGGTTAATAATAGCTTAGACAATTTATAACCCTCTCTAACTTATTATTCCGCACTACTCTATAAGGAATTAATTAATTATAGTATTAGTTGACTATTTTGAATTTACTTGCTATGGCAGGCCCATTAGCTGCCCCCCGTATCGATCGGTCCGGATCGATCGACGCGATCAGGTTCGCTCGTGTACCCAGAACTCGTCCTCGACGGTCACTTCCTTCTTGAACAGCGGCACCTCGTCCTTCAGGCGGTTGATCCCGTCCTCGACCGTTCGGAACGCCTCCTCGCGGTGACCCGCGAGGACGACGACGAAGACGATGTCCTCCCCGTCTCCGACGACGCCGGTGCGGTGGTAGAGCTCGACGTCGAACACGCCCTCTCTGGCCTCGAGGTCGCGTTCGAGGGCGGCCATCCGCTCCTCGGCGACCCCCTCGTACTTCTCGAACTCGAGGTACTCGGTGCGCGCGTCGTCGGGATCGTCCCTCGCCCGCACCCGCCCGGTAAAGGTCGCGATCGCGCCCGCGCGGTCGGCTCGCGGAGACCGCTTGACCCGCGCGACGAGCGACTCGAGGGTCTCGTAGGGCTCTTCGGCCTCGAGAGCCTCGACCAGCGAATCCTCCTCGAGGTCGGCGGGCCCGGAGACGGTCGCGAGGACGTTCTCGTCGGTCTCCGAGGGGTCGCCGACGACGAGTGTCGGGTACCGTAACCGAGGGACGCCGACGACGACGGCGTACTCGCAGTCGGTCGAAAGCGCCTCGAGCGCGTCGGCGACCGACATCCCGGTTCCCGAGGCGGTCCAGTCGCCGTCGGCGCCGAGCCCGTAGGTGACGTCGCCGCCGATCGTCAGCGACTCCTGGGTGCCGTCGGCGATCGTCGCGTCGTACCGGACGACGCCGACCCGTCCCTCCCGGGAGAGCCGATCGACGACCCGGTCGACGACCCGCTCGAGGGCCTCGTCGCTCGTCCCGCGGTTCAGACAGCCGAGTACGTACATGTCGGAGGATTGGGCCGGTTCCGGTTTGTAGCTGTCGCCGTCGCGGGGGCGGTCTTTGTGTCTGCGGCGCGAACGAGCGCGTATGGCCACCCGAATCGGTTTCACCGGCGACGTGATGCTCGGTCGGGTCGTCGACGACCGCCAGCGGCGCCGCCCCGTCGAGGCGGTGTGGGGGACCGCCCTCGAGCGCCTTCGCGGTCTCGACGGCCTGGTGTGCAACCTCGAGTGCGTCCTCTCGAACGGCGGGACGAAGTGGCGGCGCACGCACCGCCCGTTTCACTTCCGTGCGGATCCCGACTGGGCCGTCCCCGCTCTCGAGCGGGCGGGCGTCGACGTCTGCGCGCTGGCGAACAACCACGTGCTCGACTACGAGGAGGCGGCGCTGCGGGACACCCTCGAGCGCCTGGACGAGGCGGAACTCGCCCGGGCCGGCGCGGGCGGGACGATCGGGGAGGCCCTCGAGCCCGCGGTCGTTTCGGTCGACGGCCTCGAGGTCGCGATCGTCGCGTTCACCGACAACACGCCCGAGTACGCGGCCGACGAGTCCTCGCCCGGGACCGCCTGGATCGAGATCGACCGCGAGAACCCGGAGACGAGACGCCGCGTCCGCGAGGCTCTCGAGCGCGCTCGCGGGACCGATCCCGACCTGCTGGTCGCCTCCCTGCACTGGGGGCCGAACATGGTCACGGAGCCACCCGACTCGTTCCGGGAGTTCGGCCGCTGGCTGATCGAGGTGGGCGTCGACGTCGTCCACGGTCACAGCGCTCACGTCTTCCAGGGAATCGAGGTCCACGAGGGGCGTCCGATCCTCTACGACGCGGGCGATTTCGTCGACGACTACGCGGTCGATCCGGCGCTTCGCAACGACCGGAGCTTCCTGTTCGTGTTGCAGAGAGCCGACGACGGAGCGTTGCTCGAACTTCGCCTCCACCCGACCGAGATCGAGGACTGTGCGGTCCACGAGGCGAACCCCGATGCCGCCGACCGGTCCCGCGAACGGATGCGGGAGCTGTCGGCCCCGTTCGGAACCGCCTTCGAACGCGACGGGGCCGCGCTGGTCCTCTCGCTCGAGGAGTGATCGACTGCCGAGCGCGTTCGAGTGTACCTCACGGGAGCCCGTCACAGCCGCCTCGCAGTTGGCAATCCTTAAGATAGCGACCCCGTTACACCGCGTTAGGATGAAAGTGGTCGTTTCTATCGGCGGGAGTGTACTCGTCCCCGAGCCCGGGGCCGATCGGGTCGCCGAGCACGCCGCGGTTATCGAGGACCTGATCGAGGACGGCTGCCGGGTCGGGACCGTCGTCGGGGGCGGCGGCGTCGCCCGCGAGTACATCGGCGCCGCCCGCGAGCTGGGGGCCAACGAGATCGAACTCGACAAGCTGGGGATCGACGTCACCCGACTCAACGCGCGCCTGCTCATCGCCGCGCTCGGCGAGGACGCGGTGACCGCGCCCGCCGAGGACTACGAGGAGGCCGGCGAGGCGCTGCGCCGCGGCGACGTCTCGGTGATGGGCGGGGTCGCGCCGGCCCAGACGACCGACGCCGTCGGCGCCGCGTTCGCGGAGTACGTCGACGCCGACCTGCTCGTCTACGCGACCAGCGTCCCCGGCGTCTACAGCGACGACCCCAACGAGGTCGACGACGCGACGAAGTACGACGCCCTCTCGGCGGCGGAGCTGGTTGACGTCATCGCCGGCCTCGAGATGAACGCCGGCGCCTCGGCGCCGGTCGACCTGCTCGCGGCCAAGATCATCGAGCGCTCGGGGATGCGGACGATCGTCCTCGACGGCACCGATCCCGACCGCATCGCGCGGGCGGTCCGCCACGGCGACCACGAGGGAACCGACGTCGTCCCCGACGGCGTCGGCGAGGAACCGACCTACTGGGCGAGCGAGGAACGATGAGCGCGGACGGGGACGACGGGACCGACGGCGGCGGGCTCGGCGCCGAGAGCCCCTACACCCTCCAGCGCGAGGACGGCGACGCGCGCCACGTCTTCTGGGCCGACGCGGTCGCGGATCGGGTCGAACAGCGCGATCCCGAGGACCCGATCGTAATCAAGGGCGGCATCTCGCCGTCGGGCGTCCCTCACCTCGGGAACGTCAACGAGGTGATGCGGGGCTACTACGTCGCCGAGGTACTCCGCGAGCGCGGCCGCGAGGTCCGCCAGGTCTTCACCGCCGACGACCGGGACCCGCTCCGGAAGCTCCCCCGAACCCTCTGCGATCTCGAGGGAACCCTCGTCGACCTCGGCGAGGTCGACGCGGGCGCGCTCGGCCGGAACCTCGGCTCGCCGTACACCGACATTCCGGACCCCTTCGGCTGCTGTGACTCCTACGGCGCGCACTTCTCGCAGATCATTCGGGACAGCGCCGACGCCGTCGACGTCCCGATCGAGATGGTGTCGACGACCGAGCTCTACACCGGCGGCGAGTTCGACGACGTGACGCGCCACGTTCTGGCCAACCGGGACCGGGCCCGCGAGGTGCTCTCGCAGTACCAGGACAAGGTCGACGACGACTACGTCCCGTTCAACCCGATCTGCGAGAACTGCGGGAAGATCACCGAGACGGTGACGGGCGTCGATCTAGAGAGCGACCCGGCGACGGTCGAGTACCGCTGTACCGACATGGACGCCGGCGACCGACCCATCGAGGGCTGCGGCCACGAGGGAACGGCGACGATCCGCGAGGGGAAGATGCCCTGGCGCTTCGAGTGGCCCGGCCAGTGGCAGGCGCTGGGCGTGGACTTCGAACCCTTCGGCAAGGACCACGCCGAGGGCTCCTGGCCCAGCGGCCAGGACGTCGCGCGCAACGTCCTCGAGATCGATCCCCCGGTGCCGATGGTCTACGAGTGGTTCACCCTCGAGGGCGAACCGTTCTCCTCCTCGGAGGGCAACGTCATCCTCGTCTCGGACGTCCTCGAGTTGCTCGAGCCCGAGGTGCTTCGTTACTTCTTCGCGAAGGATCCCTCGAAGGCGCGCGATTTCAGCATCGAACGCCTCGACCAGCTGGTCGACGAGTTCGACCGCTTCGAGGCGACCTACTTCGGGGAGGTCGAGGCCGGCGAGGACGAGCGGGCGTTCGCCGAACGGGTCTACCCCCTCGTCGTCGAGGAGCCGAGGGAAGAACGGATTCGACTCCCCTACACCTTCGCCGCGGTGCTTGGCATGTTCGACGATCCCGAGCTGCGCGAGGAGGTCGCCCGCAAGGAGGGCCACGTTCCCGAGGACGCACCCGAGTGGGCCGTCGAGGACGCCCTCGAGCGCGTCGAGCGGGCGCGAAACTGGGCCCGCCGAACCGGTAACGAGTTCGACTACGAGCTCAAACGCAGCGCGATCCCCGACCACGAGTTCGACGCGGCGACCGAAGACGCCCTCGAGGAGCTCGCCGAGTTCGTCGCGGCGGGCCACGAACCCGACGAAATTCAGGGAGAGATCTACGAGACCGCCAAACGCCACGACGTCGCGGTCGGCGACTTCTTCGCGGCCGGCTACCGGCTCTTTTTCGACGAGGAGCAGGGGCCGAAACTCGGCTCGTTCCTCGGGAAGCTCGACCGGGAGTTCGTCGTCGCGCGGCTCCGCCGGGAACGCTGACCGGTTCTCTCCCGTCGCCCGGCGAGCTCCGGCCAACACAAACCATTTGAGAGTGCCACCCCGAACTACGACAGATGCAACACGGCGCTCCCGCTTTCGTCTCTGTTCCGGAACTTTTCGGTTCGACGGTTCTGACGTGGGTGCTCGTCGGACTCCTCGCCTACTGGCTGGTGATCCTCTCGCTTCGCAACGCCGGATTGCTGCCCGAGTACGTCGGGACGCAGGGTCCGATCACGACGTTTCACACCAAACGAGGCCGGGCGTTTCTGGACTGGCTCGCCGGCCCGAAGCGGTTCTGGCGGGCGTGGGCCAACGCGGGCATCGGCGTCGCGATCGTCGTCATGGTCGCGATGTTCGGCTTCCTGCTGTTCGCGGCGGTCGCGGCGCTGTCGTCGCCCCAGCCGACGTCGTCGGTCCAGCAACCCCGGAACGTGTTGATCATTCCTGGCGTCAACGACTTCCTCCCGCTGTCGGCGACGCCCGGGATCGTCTTCGGGTTGCTCGTCGGGCTCGTGGTCCACGAGGGCGGTCACGGCCTGCTCTGTCGCGTCGAGGACATCGACATCGAATCGATGGGGGTCGCGATGCTCGCGATCCTCCCGATCGGCGCCTTCGTCGAACCCGATCAGGAGAGCAGCAAGTCGGCCTCCCGCGGCGCCCAGACCCGGATGTTCGCCGCCGGCGTCACGAACAACTTCGCGGTTACGATCCTCGTGTTCGGGCTGCTGTTCGGACCGGTCGTCGGCTCGATCGCCGTCGCCCCCGGCGCCCCCGTCGGCGGCGTCGCCTCGGGATCGCCCGCCGCTGAGGCCGGCCTCGAGCCCAACGACCGAATCACCGCGCTCGACGGCGAGGCCGTCGAGGATCGAGCGCAGCTTCTCGAGTTGCTCGAGGCTACCGACGGCGAGACCGTCGAACTCGAGCGCAACGACGGGGAGACGGTAACCGTCCAGCGGTCGCTGGTCGTCACCGCGGCCGTCGACGGGAACCCCGCCGGCGTCGATACCGGCGAGTCGATCTTCGCCGTCGACGGCGACCCGGTCGCGACCGAGGGCGAACTGCTCGAGGCCGTCGGCGACGACGAGGTCGTCACGCTGACCGTCGGCGAGGACGGCGAGACCGACCAGCGGGAGGTCCCGATCGGCGCGGCCGTCGGAGTCGCCGAGGACGGGCCGCTGGCCGACGCCGGCGCTCCGGCCGGGGGACGGCTGGTCGTCACCGAACTCGAGGGCGAGCGGATCCACTCGGCGTCGGCGCTCCAGGATCGGCTCGGCGACACCGATCCCGGCGACGAGGTCGCGGTCGCTGGCTACCTCGACGGCGAGCGCGTCGAGTACGAGATCACCCTCGGCGAGCGAAGCCAGGTAACCGGGGGCGGGACGGCCGGATACCAGCCGATATCCGGCATCTCCGGCGTCTCCAGCGAAGCGCTCGGCGTTCAACACTACCCCGCCGAGGCGTATCTCACGGTCCTCGGGGGCGGCGGGGACACCGGGATCAGCCCGCTCGCGGACTCGTTCCTCGGAAAGATCGGCTTCGCACTCTTCTTGCCGCTCGCGGGCTTTCTCGAGATCCTCCCGTTCAACTTCGCGGGCTTTACCGGCGGGATCGAGAACTTCTACCAGGTCGAGGGCGCGCTCTCGGTGTTCGGCGACCGGGCGGTCTTCGCAGCCGCCAACCTGCTGTTCTGGACCGGGTGGATCAACGTGCAACTGGGCTTTTTCAACTGCATCCCGGCGTTCCCGCTCGACGGCGGGCACATCCTCCGAACCAGTACGGAGGCGGTCGTTTCGCGGCTGCCGTTCGAGGCCACGCGAGGGATGGTCCGAACGGTGACGACCACGGTCGGGCTGACGATGCTCGCCAGCTTCGTGGTGATGCTGTTCGGGCCCCAGCTGTTGACCTGAACGGACCGTGCGCTCGGGGGCCGCCAGCTACTCCGCCTCGTCGATTCCGTGGCGCTCGTAGAACTCCTCGGGGGTGTCCTCGATACGCTCGAAGTCGGTATCGAAGTAGTGCTCGTGGTGGCGAACGACCTGCTCGACGATCCAGGCGCTGAACGTCTCGTCGAATCGCCACTCGTCGTCGGTTTCCGGAACTTCGAACCGCTCGTCGGTCGCAAACGCCGCGTAGACGTGGAAGAACCCGAGGATGACGTCGGCGAAGTCCCGGGCCTTCTCGGCGCTCGACTCCCGGCGGTCGGTAAGCTCCGCGTGGCCGTCCTCGGTCAGCTCGAAGTACTTTCGGTCGGGTTCGTCCTCGCGTTCGATCCGCTCGGCCCACCCCTTCTCCTCGAACTTGTAGAGGATGGGGTAGACCGAGCCGTAGGACGGTTCCCAGTGGCCGCCGCTGATCTCGCGGATCTCCTTGAGAATTTCGTACCCGTACCGGGGTTTCTCCTCGAGCAACTCGAGGACGAGATACGCGATCACTCCCTTCGGCGGTCCGCTCTTCCGCATGTGAGTCGAGGTTTTAACGGACGTACGTAAAGGGTTTCGGTCACCCCGTTCACGAGGGCTCGAAGGGTGCGCGATCGCTCTCGAGCGAAACCCGGTCCTTCTTGACGCCGCCGCCCTAACCCGCGCGTATGGAACGACGACGACCGCCACAGACCGAAGAGGGTTGGTACGTGCTCCACGACTTCCGGTCGATCGACTGGGACGCCTGGCGGGACGCCCCCGAACGGCACCGCTCGAGGGCGCTCGCGGAGGGAGTCGACTACCTCTCGGCCGCCGAGGACGCCGTCGACGCCGAGGACGGCGAGTCGGCGACGTTCGCGGTGCTCGGCCACAAGGCCGACCTGCTGGTGCTCCACCTGCGGCCGACGCTTTCCGACATCGACGCGCTCGAGCGAGGGTTCGAGCAAACCGCGCTCGCGGAGTACACCGAGCGGGCGGACTCATATCTCTCGGTGACGGAGGTCTCGGGGTATATGTCCGAGGAATTTTTCGAGGACGACGCGGAGGTCGAGGACACCGGGATGCGCCGGTACATCGAGACCCGGCTCGAGCCGTCGATCCCCGACAGCGAGTTCGTCAGCTTCTACCCGATGGACAAGCGCCGCGGCGACGAGGACAACTGGTACGACCTGCCGTTCGACGAGCGGGCCGACCACCTCTCGAGCCACGGCGAGATCGGCAAGGAGTACGCGGGTCGGGTCACCCAGATCATCTCCGGCAGCATCGGCCTGGACGACTTCGAGTGGGGCGTGACGCTGTTCGCCGACGACCCGACCGACGTCAAGGACCTGCTCTACGAGATGCGGTTCGACCCCTCGACCTCGCGGTTCGCGGAGTTCGGTCGGTTCCTCTCCGGACGGCGGTTCCCGCCCGAACAGCTTGAGGCCTTCCTTGCGGGAGAGTCGATCCCGCAAGACGAGACCGAACACGGCCATCACGGCGGCGAGTCCGCACGCGGCGGTCACCACGGCGACTCGAGCGGTCACCACCACGGCGAGTCCGGCGGGGACGGCGGACGCCACCACGGCGGAGACGACGAGGACGAGTCCGTCCGCAGCGAACTCGAGGAGATGGGCGTCTACGCGGGCCAGCCCCACGGCGAGGACGTCCACGCGGTCGTGCTCTACTCGGCGGCCGACCCCGCGGAACTGCACGAGGAGGTCGACGGGCTCCGGACGAACTTCGATCACTACGACACCCACGTCAAGACGGCCGTCTACGAACCCAGCGAACTCGCCGACGAGGGAAGCGAGACCGCCGTCGTCAGCCTCTGGGAGACCGAGCGCGCGGCGAATACCGCCGCTGGGTTCCTCGCGGATCTGCCCGATATCGTGCGGCAGGCCGGCGATAACAACGAGGACTCCTGGGGAACGATGGGGATGTTCTACGCGGTCAAGCCCGAGCACCGCGGGGACTTCGTCGACACCTTCGAGGACGCCGGCGCACTGCTGGCGGACATGGAGGGCCACCGCAAGACCGACCTGCTCGTAAATCGGGAGGACGAGAACGACATGTTCATCGCCAGCCGCTGGGACGCCCGCGAGGACGCCATGCAGTTCTTCCGCAGCGACGCCTTCGCCGACGCCGTCGAGTTCGGCCGGGACGTCCTCGAGGAGCGGCCGCGGCACGTCTTCCTCGCCTGAGCCGCTCGCCCGTCGCGGGTGACGGGTAGCTTCGCCGATATCGACACCGGTTGATACCTCCCGCTCCTCCGTTCGCTCGATGAGCGAGACCCACGAGTCGACGCTGTGGCGGACGTGGCGCCGCTACCGGTCGGTACCGATCATCTATCGCATCGCGGTCGCGTTCGCGCTCGGAACGGCACTGGGTGCGACCGTCGGCGAGCAGGCCGGCGCTCTCAGCCCGCTCGGGGACCTCTTCCTGCGCCTGCTCGAGATGCTGATCATCCCGATCGTCGTCTTCACCCTGCTCGGCGGGATGCGCAAGCTGACGCCCTCGAGACTGGGGAAAGTCGGCGGCCTCACGGTCGGCCTGTACGTCGTGACGACGACGATCGCGGCCGCGATCGGGCTCGCGGTCGCGAACCTGTTCGATCCCGGGCGCGGCGTGGAGTTCACCGGCGGCGAGGCCCAGGAGGCCGAACCGCCGACGGTCACGGAGGTCCTGCTGGGGATCGTTCCCGAGAACCCGCTGGGCGCGATGGCCGAGGGCGACATCCTCGCGACGATCTTTTTCGTGATCGTGTTCGGGCTGGCGCTGACGATGGTTCGCGAGGCGACCGACGAGGAGGCGATCGCGGACGCGATCGACGGCTTCTTCGCCTTCGTCGACGCCGGCACCGAGGCGCTGTTCAAGATCGTCTGGGGCGTCATGGAGTACGGCGTCGTCGGCGTCTTCGCGCTGATGGCCGCCTCGATCGGCACTGAGGGGCTGGGCGCGATCGTCCAACTGGGGTCGCTCGTCGGAGTCATCGCGCTGGGGATCGTGATTCACATGACCGTCACCTACCTCGGCGTGATGACGATCGGGATCCTCGGGCAGTCGCCGATGGCGTTTCTCAACGGTGCGAAAGACGCCATGTTGACGGCCTTCGCGATCCGCTCCTCGAGCGGGACCCTCCCGGTGACGGTCGCCGACGCCGACGAGAGCCTCCGGATCGACGAATCGGTCTACGGCTTTTCGCTGCCGCTGGGGGCGACGATCAACATGGACGGGGCGGCGATCCGACAGGCGGTGACGGCGGTGTTCGCCGCCAACCTGGTCGGCGTCTCGCTGGGACTTGGCGAACAGGTGCTCGTGCTCGCTACCGTGATCCTCATCAGCGTCGGCACCGCGGGCGTCCCCGGCGCCGGGCTGATCATGCTGACGGTCATCCTGAGCGCGATCGGTCTCCCCCTCGAGATCGTCGGCTTCGTCGCGGGCGTGGACCCGATCCTGGGTCGGATCGCGACGACGAACAACGTCACCGGGGACCTCGCGGTCTCGTCGGTCGTCGCCAAGTGGACCGACGCGATCGATCTCACCGAGGGCGCCTGGTCCGACGCGCCGACCCCGGCTGGCGGCGACGAGGACGTCGCGACGAACGACTGAGTCAGGCCGCGCCGTCGTCCCCGTCGTAGAAGAAGTAGCCGGCGACGCCGGCCAGTCCGAGTACGAGCGTCACGTACGGCCAGTTGCCCGTCTCGCGGTCGGTCAGGGCGCCGTGTGCGACGACGAAGACCGCGAACCCGACGTTCGCCAGCGCCGTCGCGAGCAGAAACGATGCGCTCTCCATTCGTCGTATCGTTCGACGCCGATCCGATAGCCGTTTCGGATCCGGACGGTCGGTTCGCTCGCGTTCGGTCGCCGATCGCTCGGCTCTCGGAGACGTCGTCTAACGGGCGGTTTCGGTGCGGTCGCAGCGAAGGGCCGAACGCGCGGGAATCCGCAGAGGAGAGGGTCGCTCAGTCGAAGTCGTGATCCGGATCGTCCTCGACCTGCCGTTTCATCGACTCGCGTCGGGACTTGGCGTCCCGACCGGTCGCCTCGAGCAGGAAGTCGTTTTTCGCGTCGACGGCCTCGCCGGCGGCCTCGAGTTCGTCGGGGCCGAGTTCGGTCGGGTCGCGCTCGTGGAACTCCACGGCGAGTTTGTCCTTCTTGCCGGAGTATTCGACGGTGCCGACGACGATCCGTTCGAAGACGGGGTTTTCGGGCTCCTCGATGAGGAACAGGTCGCTTCCCTTGAACTCCTCGGTGTCCGTGATCGGGCCGAAGTACTCCTCGACGGTTCCCTCCATATCGGGGATTCGCTCCTCGAGATACTCACCGCGGCGCATCTTGTACTCCTTCATGAATTGGAGATACACGGGGGAGTGTTTACCTCTTTTCATAGCCGCTGTCGGGTCTCCCGACCGGCTCGAGCGAAAGCGGCGTCGGAGGGCGCGGCTGCGAGTCGGCTCGGTACGAGGTCGTCTCGTCGGTCAGCGGTCGGGCTGGACGCCGAGGTACCCCATTCGGCAGTCGGGACAGATGTCTCCGGTTCGAAGCGAGCTACGGTCGCTCCCCGCGGTGAACCCGCAGCGGGGACAGTGCAGTTTCGCCTGGCCGTTGCCGCCCGGAATCCCCCCCTCGTTCCCGGGCGTCGGCGCCTCGTCGACGCGTTCGATTCCGCTACCCGGGTCGGCGTCGGACTCCGCGTCGACCGCCGTCTCCTCGTCTCCCGCGGCCGGCGGGCCGCCGGCCGTCGCTTCGGACGACGGCGCCGACTCGAGCTCGCTCGAGGGTGCCTCGCTCGTCCCGGTGTCGAGCAGGATCGCGTCGTCCTCGAGCGGTTCGGACTCCCTGTCGGGCCAGTCGTCGGTCTCGGTCTCGGAGTCGGTCTCGGTCTCGATCGGCGGGCCGACGTCGTCGGAGTCGGGCCACTCGCCGTACTCGCGGTCCTCGGTCGTCGGCCCGTCGTCCTCGAGGATCTCGCCGTCGTCGGTGACGGGGTCGCCGTTCTCGTCCGTCGGGAGCTCGATGCCGGCGCCGACGCCGGTGTGTCCGTTCGACGTCTCCGCCGACGTCTCCGCCGGAGTATCGGCGGTTCGACGCGATTCGGCGTCGGCCCCGCGCGGCGCTATCCCGGGATCGTACGGCTCGGTTTCGGCGTCGGTGTCGACGGACTCGGTTCCGGTGGCTTCCGACCGCGCGTCGGGACCGGGACCGCTCGAGCGGACCGACGACGGGTCGGATCCGGCCTCCGCGGCGTCGACGAACGCCGCGTCCGTTTCGCCCGTCTCCTCGGCGAACACGCCGGCGTCGGTCGACCCGGGGTTCGCCGCGGGCGGCTTTGCCGATCGCGGACCGACGCCGGCCGACGCCGAGATGCTCCGGACTTCGGTGTTCTCGCTGACGACGTGTCGGTCGCCGCAGTGCGTACACTCCTCGTACTCCCGGACGGTGAGGACGACCTCGCTCCCCCGCTCCTCGCGCTCGCGTTCGACGTCGACGTCTCCGTAGTCGTGACCGAGCAGCGAACATCGCAGACCCATGATCCCACCCTTCCCAGCACGGCATCAAAAACGTGTTGCCTGGCCGCTATCGCGACGGTTGAGCCGCAGACGGCGTCGCTCGGAAGTCGTTCGGACGACCGCCTCGAGCGCCGCTCGGCGTACTCGCGCCCCTTCCCGTCTCGGCAGGCTCCGTCCGTCCCCACCGCCACGCTCGACGGCGCCGTCGCGAGCGTCCCGAGCGAACGACAAACGTCAAATCCCGGGTCGACGAATGGATGCACGGATGAGAGCAAAGCGGGAGTACCGGAATCGGGCGGAAACCGAGGTAGCGGTACTCGACGCGCTCGTCGACCGCGCCGACGACGGAATGACGGTCTTCGCGCTCCGTGCGGCGGCCGAAGTCGACATCGACGAACTCGAGCGGGCGCTCGAGGCCCTCAAGGAGGACGACCTGATCGTCGTCGAACCCGGCGCCAGCGAGACGGTTATCAAACCCGCCGACCGCGTCGTTCCGGAGGTGCCGACCGACGACGAGGACGAGCAGTCGATCGGCGACTGGCTCCGCGATCGGCTGCCCTTTTGAATCGAAACGCCTGAGGGTGTCGGTCCCCTTTCGGCGTTCATGAGCGTCATCGAGTCCATTCACGCGGATCTCGGAGCCGCGTTCGGCGATCGCGCCGGCCAAACGGTCGTCGAACACTACGGGCGGCCCGAACGGACCCACCGCGCGGTCAGAAACAGCGTCGGGCTGCTCGAGGCCGCCTACGGCGTCGTCGTCGTCGAGGGCGAGGACCGCCTCGAGTACGTCGACAACGTCGTCTCGAACCGCGTTCCGAGCGAGGACGGCCGGGGCTGTTACGCGCTCGTCCTCGGCCCCCAGGGCCGCATCGAGATCGAACTCTACATTTACAACGCCGGCGAGCGGCTGCTCCTCTTTACCCCGCCCGCCCACGCCGAGGATCTCGCCGAGGAGTGGTCCGAGAAGGTCTTTATCCAGGACGTCGAGATCCGGGTCGCGACCGACGACTACGCCGTCTTCGGCGTCCACGGCCCCCACGCGACCGAGAAGATCGCCAGCGTCCTCAACGGCGCCGCCTCCCCCGACGAACGGTACTCGTTCGTCCGCGGCTCGATGGGCGACGACGGCGTCACCGTCGTCCGGACCGACGCGCTCACCGGCGAGGAGAGCTACGAGGTCATCTGTGCGGCCGACGCCGCCGAGGACGTCTACGACGTCCTGTTGAACCAGGGACTCAACGCCGCCCCCTTCGGCTACCGAACGTGGGACACGCTCACGCTCGAGGCGGGATCGCCGCTGTTCGAGACCGAACTCGAGGGACGGATTCCGAACGTGCTCGGCCTGCGAAACGCCTTAGACTTCGAGAAGGGCTGTTACGTCGGCCAGGAGGTCGTCTCCCGCGTCGAGAACCGCGGCCAGCCCAGCAAGCGCCTGGTCGGACTCGCACTCGAGGGCGAGGCCGTCCCCGACGCCGGCGCCGCGGTCTTCGACGGCGACTCGTCGGTCGGCGAGGTGACCCGAGCGGAGACGAGCCCGCTGCTCGAGGAGCCGATCGCGCTCGCGGTCGTCGAGTTCGGGCTCGAGGCCGACGAACTAACGGTCCGCGTCGGTGGCGAGGAGGTCCCGGCCGTGCGAACCGACCTCCCGTTCGTCGACGGCTCGGACCGCTCGGACCGGTTGCCGGAGTACCAGTAGTATCGTCGTTTCGGTCGTCTGTTCCTGTAGACATCGTCGTTCCGCACGCGACACAGCTGCTCGATACGGACTCGAGCGGATTTACGAGCCGGAACTGGCCGGGACCAGCGTGAAGGACGTCGACGGTGGCGTTCGACTATGGACGAGGACACCGACTTCGAGGAGCTGACCGACCGCGTCCGAACCCAATCCGAGGACGCCGCCGGCTCCGACACCGATCGCGTAACGATCCGTTCGTTTCAGGAGCTCACTTCCGATTCCCTCTCGGAGCTGCTCGAGGCCGCCGAGAGCGACGTTTCGGAACCGGGCTCGCTCGTTTTCGTCCTCTCGGGGGCGAACGCCGAACTCCTCTGCGAGCGCGAAAGCGACCTCGAGGACGTCGACGACCTCGAGGCCGAACTCGGCCGCGAGGTGCGAATCGAACAGGGGATGCCCGACGACGCGGTACTGCTGCTGGATCCCGAGGCCGTCGACGGCGAGGAGCTGCTCGAGCCCGAGTCGATCGCCTGCGGAATCGTCGGCAGCGACCACTGACGGGCAGCGAGCTCGAGGGCTGGCCTGACGATCCGCGCCCGACTGCCGACGACGAGTACCGGCCTCGAGTCGCTTCGCGGTCCGGTAGCGCCCCGGCCGACGGTCCCACCGTATTATTCGTCGCTCGGTGGACGTCCCCCCATGCGCTATCTCGAGATCGCGGTGCCGGAGGGGCGACGACAGGCCGTCCTGAACATCCTCGAGGACGAGGAGATCGAGTACGTCGTCAGCGACGAGACCAGCGGCAGGGGGTACACGGCCGTCGTTCGGTTCCCGCTGCCGACGCGGGCGGTCGAACCGGTGCTCGATCGCCTGCGGCGGGCGGGCGTGAGCGACGACGCACGGGTCGTGGTGATCGACGCCGAGACGGTCATCTCCGAGGAGTTCACGACGCTCCGGGACCAGTACGGCCGGGGCGGACGGCGAGGTTCGCGCACCTCGAGGCAGGTGCTCCGGACCAAAGCCGAGGAGTTCACGCCGCAGTTTTCGATCTACGCGGTCATGCTGCTCATCAGCGCCGTCGTCGCCACGTCCGGACTGCTCGCGGACTCCCCGGCGGTCGTCGTCGGCTCGATGGTGATCGCGCCGCTGCTCGGCCCCGCACTCGCCGCCAGTATCGGGATCGTCACCGGCGACGACGCCCTCAAGTCGACCGGATTCCGGTACCAGGCCGTCGGTGTCGGACTGGTCGTCGCCGCGTCGATCGGCCTCGCGACCCTCGCGCGGCTGGCCGGCCTCGAGCCCGCGGGGGTCGACATCGTCGTCGCCACCGAACTCGAGGAGCGGGTCTCGCCGAACCTGTTCTCGATCGCCGTGGCGCTGGGTGCCGGCGTCGCGGGCATCCTGAGTCTCACGCGGGGATTCTCGGAGGCGATCGTCGGCGTGATGATCGCCGCCGCGCTCATCCCGCCCGCCGCCGCGGTCGGCATCACGGTCGCCTGGGGGATGTACGGCGCGGCCCTGGGTGCGGGCGTGCTCGTCGCCGTCAACCTGCTGTCGATCAACCTCGCGGCGATCGCCACGCTGTGGATCGCCGGCTACCGGCCGCAAGGGCTGTTCGAGGTCTCGCCGACCCGCGGGCCGACCTACAGGTACGCGGCCGTCTTCGGGATCGCGCTGCTGGTGCTGGCCGCGCCGCTGGCGGGCATCACCCTGTTGGACTTCCAGACGACCCAGCTCGAGTCGTCGGCCGAGGAGGAGGTCTCGGTGGTACTCGAGCAACCCCAGTACGAGGAGCTCGAGGCCGGGGACGTCGCGGTCGAACTCGACGAGAACTACCCGATCCAGTCGGTCGATCGGATCACCGTCACGATCGTCGCTTCGGACCCGGGACCGGTTCCGGGGTTGGCCGATCGACTCTCCGAAGCGATCGGAACGACCGCCGACGGTCCGACCGTCGAGGTGCAGTACGTCGTCGCCGAGGACCGCGGTCCCGATAGCGAGACGCGGACGACCGTCCCGTCCTCGGCCTCTCCGACGGAGCGGTGACGGCCCGGCCGACCACGAACGACAGTCGACGTCCCCGTTCGGCTGATCGTCCCGCCCCCGTGACTACGACGTTATCTACACCGGACGCGTCCGTTCGAACATGGGCACTGTTGACAAGACACCTGGCGAGGAGTCGTTCGCGACCCTCTCGAAGGAGGCCGTCGCGTCGCTCGCGGCCGATTTCGCGGGCGAGGTCGTTCGCCCGTCCGATCCGACGTACGACGACGCGCGCGAGATCTGGAACGGGATGATCGATCGCTACCCGGCGGTCGTCGCCCGCTGTTCCGGCGTGGCGGACGTCGTCGCGGCGGTGAACTTCGCCCGCGAGGAGGGCCTCGAGGTCGCCGTCCGGGGCGGCGGGCACAACGTCGCCGGGACGGCGGTCAACGACGGCGGGCTCGTCGTCGACCTCTCGGAGATGACCGCCGTACGAGTCGACCGCGAGGCGGGGACGGTGCGGGCCGAGGGCGGGGCGACGCTGGGCGACGTCGACCGCGAGACGCAGCTGTTCGGCCTCGCGACCGCACTCGGCGCGGTCTCCCAGACCGGGATCGCGGGGCTGACGCTCAACGGGGGGTACGGCCACCTCAGCCGCGAGTACGGACTGGCGCTGGACAACCTGGTGAGCGTCGACGTCGTCACCGCCGACGGACGGGTTCGGACGGCGAGCGACGAACGGAACCCGGACCTGTTCTGGGGACTGCGGGGCGGCGGGGGTGCCCTCGGGATCGTCACCTCCTTCGAGTACGAACTCCACGAGGTCGGCCCCGAGGTGTCCGCCTTCTTCCCCTGGTTCCGCGCCGACGACGCGCCCGCGGTGATGGCCCGCTACCGGGAGTGGATCGCCGACGCGCCGCGAAACGCGGGCGTGCTCGCCTTTACCGCCCACGTTCCCGACCTCGAGGAGTTCCCCGAGGAGTCGTGGGGTGAGCCCGCGATCGGGATGCTCGGCTCCTCGCGCGGCGACCCCGCAGACGCCGACGAGGTCTTCGGGTCGCTACTCGAGAGTGCGGAACCGCTGGTCGATCTCAGCGGGGAGATGGCGTACGTCGACCTGCAGTCGATGCTCGACGAGGACTACCCGGACGGCCTCCGGTACTACTGGAAGGCGATCTACCTCGAGGAGTACACCGACGAGGTCGTCGATCTCATGCTCGAGCACACCGAGTCCGCGCCGTCGGCGCTGTCGACGATCGACCTCTGGCACCTCGACGGGACGGTCGCCGACGTTCCCCGCGACGCGACGGCGTTCTGGCACCGCGACAAACCCCACATGCTCACCGTCGAGGCGAACTGGGAGGACCCCGACGCCGACGACGCGAACCTCGAGTGGGCCCGCGCAGTCATCGCGAAGGCGGAGGCGCTGTCGGTCGCCTCGGGGCGGTACGGTAACTTCCCCGGGCTGGAGGCCGAGCCCGCGAGGCTGCGCTACGGCGACAACTACGGTCGGATGGTCGAGCTCAAGACCGAGTACGATCCGGAGAACCTGTTCCGGCTCCCGGGGAACGTCGAGCCCCGGGCCGACGGCTGAGTGGAAGGGAACGACCGCGGCCGCTACGACTCGAGTTCGCGATCCGACTCCCGGAGCTCGCGTTGCTCGACCGAGTGACCGGTCTCGACGTAGTGGCGGATCATCGCCTCGTTGAGCTCGCCGTCGGCGTCGTCCTCGACGCGGCGGCTCCAGTCGCACTCCTCGCAGTACGCGATTGGCACAGGCGGAGTTTCGAGTACGATCTCTTGAATTATGTGATCCGCACCGGGGAACCGAACTTCGAGCCGACGCCTGTCACCGGGAGTCCTTTCGAGACCACGTGAGGCTCTCGAGCGGCTCCGGAAGCGCCTCGAAGCGCTCGCGATCGTGAGCGAGGCAGACCCGGCATCTTCCGTTCGCTCGAGGTTCCGGATCTTCCGGTTCGAGCTGATCGCCGCCTCGGCGTCCCACGCGAACGCCGGCTGGAGCTCCCGCTCGTCGGCCTCCCGAGTGAACGCGAGATGGGCGCCCGTCCCGACGCGTAGCGGCTCGCCCTCTGCGGTAGGTGTCAAACGGATAATTCAAACTTTATCCTCCAGCGGTCCGTCTGTGGAAAACCATGGTTTGGTCTGCCCGGCTCGACGACGGAGAGCACGAAACGGAGCGCTCCGAGGACGAAACTGGGAACGACACCTGTCCGGGGTGTGACTCGGACGAGATCGTCCACCGGTCCAGCCGCGGGGAACGGATCTGCGAAGAGTGCGGCCTCGTTATCGAGGAGGAGCTCGTAGATTCCGGTCCGGAGTGGCGGGCGTTCAATCACCAGGAGCGACAGGAGAAGTCCAGAGTCGGTGCGCCGACCACCACCACGCTGCACGACAAAGGGCTGACCACCGAGATCGATTGGAAGAACAAAGACGCGTACGGTCGCGCGATATCGTCCGACAAACGATCGCAGATGCACCGGCTGCGGAAGTGGCAGAAGCGAATCCGGACGAAGGATGCCGGGGAGCGGAACCTCCAGTTTGCGCTCAGCGAAATCGATCGGATGGCGAGCGCGCTGGGCGTTCCGCGAGACGTTCGCGAGGTGGCGAGCGTGATCTACCGGCGGGCGTTGGACGAGGATCTGATCCGCGGACGGTCGATCGAGGGAGTGGCCACGGCCGCACTCTACGCGGGCTGTCGACGGGAGGGGATCCCGCGTTCGCTGGAGGAGATCGCCGACGTTTCACGGGTCGAGCGTCTCGAGATCAGCCGCACGTACCGATACGTCTCGAACGAACTCGGCCTCGAGCTACTGCCGATCGATCCGAAACAGTACGTCCCGCGATTCAGTTCGAAGCTCGATCTTCCCCAGGAGGTGAAAGTGAAGGCGAACGAGATCATCGACGAGACCGCCGATCCGTTACTATCGGGCCGCGGCCCGTCCGGATTCGCCGCGGCCGCGATCTACGCCGCCGCACTGCTCTGTAACGAGAAACGGACGCAGAAAGCCGTCGCCGAGGTGGCGCAAGTGACCGAGGTGACGATTCGCAACCGGTATCAGGAGCAGATAGAGCTGTTGGATATCCACCGGTAGAACTCCCTCCGCTCGACCTGGCAGGATTCTCGCCGGGACCCCGAGACAAGCGCGTCCTGACGTCGTGAGCGGACGTCGGAACGCGTGCCGCGGAAGGCGGGAACCCCTCCCCCGAGGACAAGCGCAAGCGAGCGCGTACGGTCGGGGGGACGGTCTCGAAACCGCAGCTCGCTCGAGGTCATCTACCCGTAGGGTCGTTCCGATCGATCTTAGTGAAGCGGGTACCGGTCACCGACCGTCCCGTCGCTCGCCGTCTCCGGGGTGTCGCCTCCAAGAGTTAACTGCGGCCCCGCCGTACGACGGCCGATGGCAAACGCCGACGGTCGTCCGAACGTGTTGTTGGTCCTCACCGATCAGGAACGGTACGACTACTCCGCGCCCGACGGCCCGTCCGTCGAGACGGCGACGATGGATCGGCTCTCGAGGGAGGGGATGCGGTTCGAGCGGGCGTTCACGCCGATCAGCATCTGTACGAGCGCCAGGGCCTCCCTGCTGACCGGACGCTTCCCCCACGGCCACGGCATGCTGAACAACAGCCACGAGGCCGACGCGATCCGGGCGAACCTCCCGACCGAGCTGCCGACGTTTTCCGGGCTGCTCGCCGAGGCGGGCTACGAGCTGACCTACACGGGCAAGTGGCACGTCGGCGACGACCAGACGCCCGAGGACTTCGGCTTCTCCTATCTGGGCGGGAGCGACAAACACCACGACGACATCGACGAGGCGTTCCGCGAGTACCGCCGCCAGCGCGGGACGCCGATCGAGGAGACCGACCTCGAGGACGAGCTCTACACCCGCGGCGGGAGCGAGGACGGAACCTTCGTCGCCGCGAAAACGCCCGTCGACGTCGAGGACACGCGGGCGTACTTCCTCGCCGAGCGGACGATCGATGCGATCGAGGCCCACGCGGAAGGCGACCGCGAGGGGCCGTTCTTCCACCGTGCCGACTTCTACGGTCCTCACCACCCCTACGTCGTCCCCGAGCCCTACGCCTCGATGTACGACCCCGCGGAGATCGAACGGCCCGACAGCTACGCCGAGACCTACGACGGGAAGCCGCGGGTCCACGAGAACTTCCTGCACTACCGGGGCGTCGCCGACTTCGACTGGGAGACCTGGGCCGAGGCGATCGCGAAGTACCGCGGGTTCGTGACGATGATCGACGACCAGCTCGAGCGAATCCTCGAGGTCCTCGAAGAGCGCGGCCTCGAGGAGGAGACCGCGGTCGTCCACGCCTCGGACCACGGCGACTTCGTCGGCGGCCACCGCCAGTTCAATAAGGGGCCGCTGATGTACGACGACACCTACCGGATCCCGCTGCAGGTTCGCTGGCCGGGCGTCGTCGAGCCCGGCTCCGTCTGCGAGGCGCCCGTCCACCTCCACGACCTGGCCGCGACCTTCCTCGAGATGGGTGACCTCGAGGTGCCCGAGTCCTTCGACGCCCGGAGTCTCGTCTCCCTGCTCGAGGGCGAGGATCCCGAGGAGCGTCCCGACTCCGTCTTCGCGCAGTACCACGGCGAGGAGTTCGGGCTCTACACCCAGCGGATGGTCCGCACGGCGCGGTACAAGTACGTCTACAACGGCCCGGATATCGACGAGCTGTACGACCTCGCAGCCGACCCCGCGGAGCTACAGAACCTGATCGACCACCCCGACTACGCCGACGTCCGCGGGGCGATGCGGGAGCGACTGGTCGACTGGATGGAGCGAACCGACGATCCGAACCGGAAGTGGGTGCCGGACGTCCTGCGAGATCGGGGCTGAGACCCGCGGGCCGATCTCCCGGCCCGGAAGCGTACGTTTACGGTCCCGAGGCGGGTAGGCACGTCCATGACCGACGGACCGATCGCGACGGAGGGGGACCGATGAGCCGATCCGGACGCGACGACTCCGGGCCCGAAGCGCTTCGCGAGCGAGCCGCCGAGGACGAGGCGATCGCCGACGCCCTCGAGGACCTGGTCGTCGAACTGCGGGACGAGCCGATCAAAGAGAGCCGGCTCGAGGGGCTATTCGACGAGGCGACGACCAGCGATCCGGGAATCTGGAACACCGTCACCGCCTTCATCGACGTCGAGGACGGCGAGGCGGTCGTCACCGACGAGTCGAAGCTCGCCCGGGGGAAGTGGGCGCCCGAGATCGTCGAGGGCTGCGATACGATGGTGACGATCGACGTCCAGCGCGGGCTGATGCCCGACGACTTCGCGTATCTCGTCGGGAGCGAGCTCCAGGACCGGATCACGGAGTTCCGCGAGGAGGCCGCGAAGAAACGACAGGCGGCCGACGACCTCGAGGCGAACGGCGACGGAGCGTAACGTCCTCGCGGGCCACACCCGCCGACCGACCGCGACAGAAATACGTCATTTCGGGTTGACACCGAGGTATGTCCGAGTTCGTCACGCCGCCGCCGCTGGAACGGGGGGATCGCGTCGCCGTCGTCGCGCCCTCGAGCGGCGGCGCGCGGGAGGCACCCCACGTCTTCGAGCTGGGTCTCGAGCGACTGCGGGAACGGTTCGGCCTCGAGCCGGTCGTCTACCCGACGGCTCGACAGGGGAACGCGTTCCTCGCCGACAACCCCCGTGCCAGGGCCGCGGACGTCCACGCCGCCTTCCGCGACCCCGAGATCGACGGGATCGTCGCGACCATCGGCGGCAGCGACCAGCTGCGGATCCTGAAACACCTCGATCCCGACGTCCTCCGGGCCAACGCGACCCGGTTCTACGGAATGAGCGACAACACCGCCCTGCAGCTGTTGCTGTGGAACGCCGGCGTCGTCTCGTACAATGGCGCCCAGCTGATGAACGAACTCGCCGTCCCGGGCGAGCTGTCCGCCTACACCGAACGGTACTGTCGGCGCGCGTTCTTCGAGGACGCCCTCGGTCGGCTCGAGCCGTCCCCGGAGTGGACCGACGAGCCCTCGACGTGGTGGACCGATCCCTCCGAGATGGACGCCCCGCCGGCGTACGAGCCGAACCCGGGCCGACGGTGGGCTGGCGGGACCGACGCCGTCGAGGGCCGAACGTGGGGCGGCTGTCGCGCGATCGTCGAGTGGTTCCTGGCGACCGATCGGTTCGTGCCGTCGCCGACCGATCTGGACGGGACGATCCTGTGTCTCGAGACCGCCGAATCGATTCCCGAGCCCGAGACCGTGGGCGGGACGCTGATGTGTCTCGGCGAGCGCGGCCTCCTCGAGCGGTTCGACGGCGTCGTGGTCGGGCGTCCGCCGACCCGGAGCTTCCTGGCGGAACCGCCCCGCGAGCAGCGGGAGCGCTACCGCGACCGACTCTACGACGAGATCCTCGAGCAGGTTCGACGGTACAATCTCGAGGCGCCCGTCCTGCTGGGTCTCGACTGGGGACACACGACCCCGATCGCGCCGCTGCCGATCGGGGGTCGTCTGGAACTGGACCCGAGGTCGGAAACCGTTCGGTGTCGCTGAACGACGACGCTCACTCGACGGCGACGTCCTCGCGCTCGAACCCGTCGTCCTCGCGCCAGCGCCAGGAGCCGACCTCGAAGGGCTCAAGCGAGACGATGACGTACGAGCGGTCGGACCAGGTCGCGTCGGCCGCGTCGGTCTCGCTCGGGCGGGGCGGGCCCCGCGGGTGGGAGTGGTAGAAGCCGACGATCTCCTCGTCGCGGGCCTCGAGGCGATCGAAGATCGCGAGCTGTTCCTCGGGATCGATCCGGTATCGGGTGCGGGGATGCTCGGCGACGTTCTCGGCGGGGTACTGCGACCCAACCTCGCTCCGACCGGTCGGGTCGTACTCGCCCCCGAGAACGCCACAGATCTCGAGCGGACGCCCGCCTCGAGCCCGTTCGACGATTTCCGCTCGAACCGCTTTCGGAAGGGCGAGCACGATCAGGGCACCTGATCGGCCCGGGTCTCGGTCGTTCCGGACGCGTTCGACGCGAACTCCTCGAGCCCGTCGAACGGAACGGCGACCGACTCGGGCGGCCCGTCGAATCGCTCCGGGTGGACGATCGGCGAAAGCGCCTCGAGGGTGTCGACGAGCCGCGGGCCGGGGCGGTTGAGGTAGTGGTGGCCGTCCATCGCCCACACCCGGTCCTCGCGGACCGCCGCGAGCTCGTCCCAGCCCTCGCGGTCGGTGAGATCCGTTCGGTTCGTCGCCGTCTGCTCGAGGCCGAACCCGCAGGGGGCGACGACCACGAGTTCGGGATCGTACTCGAGGATTGCTTCCCACTCGCGGGGCGTCGAGCGCTGGCCGACGTCGGCCAGTCCGTACTCGCCGCCTGCCCACTCGACGAGTTCGGCCGTCCAGTGGCCCGCGATCATTGCGGGGTCCGTCCAGTCGAAGACCGCGACGCGGGGTCGATCGCCGTCGTCGATATCCGCGGTGCGGTTCCGCACCGCGTCGATCCGCGCCTCGAGTTCCGCCCGCACCTCGCGGGCTCGCTCCTCGCGATCGGTCGCGCGGCCGATCCGCTCGAGGTCGTCCAGCACGTCCGCGACGGTGTGGGGATCGACGGTCAGTACGTCGGGATCCGCGTCGATCCGCGCGACCGCGTCGGCGATCACCGCCTCGTCGACCGCGCAGACGTCGCACATCCCCTGGGTGACGATCAGGTCGGGCTCGAGTTCTTCGAGCAGGTCGACGTCGACCTCGTAGACGCCGTCGTCGGTCTCGCCGATCTCGAGGACCTGGCGGTCGATCTCCTCGCTCGAGGCGTCGGCGTCGATACGGGAGCGCGTGATCGATGGCAGCGACGCGACGCTCGGCGGATAGTCGCACTCGTGGGAGACGCCGACGGGCTCGGTCCCGAGCGCGGCGACGAGCTCGGTCGCCGAGGGAAGCGTCGTAACGATTCGCATACCGGCCGTAGGAACGGCAGGGACAAAAGCGGCCGCCCCGAGGCCGGAGGCCGTCAGTACTCGTCGAGGTCGCGATCGGAGTCGTCGCCGAACTCGTGGTCGGGCTCCGCCGAGTCGCCGGGCTGCTCGGTCGGGTCGTCCTCGATGTCGATCGTCGTCTCGCCGCCGTCGTCGACGTCGAACTCGTCGGTCTCGAGCTCGTCGCCGTCGACGCCGACGCTCCCGTCGGCGATCTCGATGGTGACGCCGTCGTGAGCCTCCCGCTCGTGGCCGATCAGCGTTCCGGTTGCGGACTCGACCTGCTGGTTGACCGCCCAGACGAACCGCAACACTCGCTCGAGTTCGGTGCCCGCCCGCCGGACGCCCCCCTCGCCGGAGAGCTCGCCGAGGCTCCGGGCGCCTTCCGGGTGGAGGTACTGAATCGGGTGTCCGTTGGGGACTTCGCGCAGGTCGACGTCGAACGACCACAGATGGGGCAGCAGCTGAACGGCGTACCCGTGGGGTTTCGGGGCGCGGCGACCCGCCGCGGTAAAGGCGAGGGCCAGCGCAGACGACTCGGCGTCGGTGTCGAAGTAGACGCCGTCGAAGCCGGGGATCGAAATTCGCATACGCGAACGTTGGTCCCGTCCGGGGTAAGGGTAGAGCCGGCACTCCCAGCCTCTTTTATCCCTTCGGGGGCCGTCCCCCTCAGAAGGTGTCGGCGAACTTGTCCCGCCGGTTGATATCGAGCTCGCTCACGCTCGAGTGGTCCTGACTCGCGACGAAGCGGATCGCCTCGGCGACCTCCTCGGGCGCGCTGGCCTCGTCCTCGTCGTAGGCCTCGGCGAACGTCTCGCCGCTGGCGGTCTCGAACTCCGAGCGGACCTCCGCCGGGTTGATCACGCTGACGCCGACGTCGTCGTCGCCGACCTGGGCCGCGACGCTCTTGGCGAAGCCTCGCACCCACCACTTCGTGGCGGCGTATATCGGGTTGAAGGGGCGCGGATAGTACCCGGCGAAGCTCCCCAGGAAGATCAGGTGCCCCTCCCGCTCGCGGACGTGGGGAAGCGCCGCGCGGGTCGCGTAGAAGACCCCGTCGACGTTGGTCTCCTGCATCGTCTCGTACTCCTCGGTGCTCATCTCGGCGACTTCGCTCCCCCGGGAGAGCCCCGCGTTGTTCACCAGGATATCGAAGCCGCCGAACTCCTCGACGGTCTCCTCGATCAGGGCGTCGACGTCGCCTTCCTCGCGGACGTTCGTCGGGACGACGAGGGTCTCGACGCCGTGGTCGGTCTCGAGTTCGTCCGCCAGCTCCTCGAGGTCGCCCTCGCTGCGGGCCGCGAGGACGACGTTCGCGCCCGCGTCCGCGAGCTCTCGACAGGTCGCCGCGCCGATCCCGGAGCTCGCCCCGGTGACGATCGCCGTCTGCTGCTCGAGTTGGTCGGTCATCGTGGTGAGGGTCGGACGCTCGCCCCTAAGCGTTTCTGCAAGCGCGCTCGACGCCGCGGACTCAGTACGCCTCGAGGTCGTACAGCTCGCCGTACTTCGAGGTCGCGTACTCGAGGAAGGAGTCGGCGGCCAACTCCTCCCCGGTCGCTCGCTCGATCAGCTCGGGCGTCGTGTAGCGCTTGCCGTGGCGGTGGACGTTCTCGCGGAGCCAGCCGTTGAGCTCGTCGAACTCCCCCGCTCGAATATCCTCGTCGAGATCGCCCAACTCGTCTTCCGCGGCCGCGTAGAGCTGAGCCGAGAGGACCGACCCCAGCGAGTACGTCGGGAAGTAGCCGAAGGAGCCGTGGGACCAGTGGATGTCCTGCAGACAGCCCTCCGCGTCGGTCTCGGGCCGGACCCCGAGGTACTCCTCGTACTTGTCGTTCCAGACGTCCGGCACCTCGCTCACCTCGAGGTCGCCCGCGATCAGGGCGCGCTCGATCTCGAAGCGGATCACGATGTGGAGGTGGTAGGTGAGCTCGTCGGCCTCGACCCGGATCAGGTTGTCGTCGTACACCTGGTTGGCGGCCTCGTAGGCCGCCTCCGGAGTGGCGCCCTCGAGCCCGGGGAAGCGGTCGGCGACGGTCGGCAGGAACCGCTCCCAGAACGGCCGCGAGCGACCGACGTGGTTCTCCCAGAGCCGGGACTGGGACTCGTGGACCGACAGATCGCGAGCTTCGCCGAGGGGGGTACCGTACTCGTCGTCGGGAAGCCCGAGCGTGTAGTTGGCGTGGCCGAACTCGTGGACCGTCGAGGTCAGCGAGCCCAGCAGGTCGTCCTCCTCGAAGCGGGTGGTGACGCGGGCGTCGAACTGCGTTCCCGAGGAGAACGGGTGGGGTGCGGTGTCGAGACGGCCCCGCTCCCAGTCGTAGCCGAGCTCGTCGAGGACGTCCCGAGCCAGCGCCTCCTGATCGTCGTCGTCGAACTCGCCGGCGAAGGTGTCCGTCGCGAGGTCGGCGTCGGCATCCTGGATCGCGTCGATCAGCGGGACGAGCTCCTCGCGCAGGCGCTCGAGGACGCGCTCGGCGGTCTCGAGGTCGATGTAGGGCTCGTAGTCGGCGAAGAGCACGGCGTAGGGGTCGGCGTCGGGATCGATGTGGTGGGCGTACTCGCGTTTGAGCTCCACCAGCTTCTCGAGGGTGGGCGCGAACGCCTCGAAGTCGTCGTCCTCCCTGGCGCGTTTCCAGGTCGGGTGGGCGTTGGCGGTCGTCTCGGAGATCTCCTCGACGAGCTCCCGGGGAACGCTGGTCTCGCGGTCGTACTGCCGCCGGATCTCGCGGACGACGGCCCGTTGCCCGTCGTCGAGCGCCGCGGATTCCAGCTCCTCGAGCAGGTCGCCGGTTTCGTCGGCGGTCAACAGCTCGTGGCTGATCGAGGACAGCGCCGAGAGCTGCTGTGCGCGGGCGGGAGTGCCCGATTCGGGCATGACGACCTCCTGGTCCCAGCGGAGGACGCCGGCCGCGTTGCCGACGTTTGCGATCCGAGCGATCCGCCCTTCGAACTGCTCGTACGTCTCGCCGTGGTGCTCGCTCCGGGCCTGGTCGGTTGCCATTGGCTGACACTACTTGGGGAATCGTCATCAACGTCGTGGTTCCGGCACGCCGTCGGCTCGCGGGATCTCGAGCCGGCGATTCGGCTGGAACGCATCGCGAACGATACGCATCTGGAAATTGCAAGCCACGAACTGTTTTCCGGCAGCGGCGAGTACCCTAGCGCAATGGTAGTCGCATCACTCGTCGTATTCGTCGTGAGTTTGCTAATCGGCGGCCTCGGGATCTTCCTGGGCGCGAAGTTCGTCGTCGACGTCGAGAACTACACCTACGCGTTCGTCACCGCCCTCCTCGGCGCGATTGTCTGGTCGGTCGTCGGGTTCTTCCTGGGGTGGATCCCGCTGCTGGGACCGATCCTGGTGTTCATCGCGTACCTCGCGGTGATCAACTCCCGGTACCCCGGCGGCTGGTTCGAGGCGATCACGATCACGATCGTCGCCTGGCTGTCGGTACTGGTCGTACTGTACGTCCTCGCGTTCCTCGGAGCGACCGGCTTCGAGGCCGTGGGCGTTCCGGGCACCTGATCTCGGACTCGCGGCTCGAGCACTCTTCTCGCACTCGCCGGTGTGACCGTCGACGACGAAGAGTTATCCGCGTCGGTCGACAACGTCGCACAATGGGTTTCTTCGAGAACCTCGGCCGGAAGGTCGGGGAGTTCACGCACGAGGCGAAGGAGGCGGCCGCCGACGAGGCGGGCTACGTCTGCGAGGCGTGTGGCAACCAGTTCTACACGGACCAGGCGTGTCCGGAGTGTGGAAGCGAGCGCGTGACCCGACGGGTCGCCGACTCGGACGACGGAACGGACGACGCTACCGAGGACGCGTCCGCCGAGCGGGCGGTCGACGAGTCCGTCGACGGTGCGTCCCCCTCGACCGGGAGCGGCGACGAGTCGGAGCGGGAGTAACCGCTCACCGCGGCCACGACTCCGCGGTCCGTCGGTAGAGATCGGCGCAGCGCTCGAGGACGTCGATCGAGACGCTCTCGGCATCGGTGTGGGCCTCGCCGGGCTCGGCGGCGCCACAGATCACGCAGTCGGTCCCCGCCTGCGAGAGCCAGCCGGCGTCGGTCGCGTGCGGTTTCGTCACGAGCTCCGGCGCGCCGGGTTGGGCGCCGTCGGCAGCCTCGCGGACCGCTTCGGCGAAGGCCTCGTCGCCACACTCCATCGGCGGGAGGTCCTGGTCGACCGTCCACGCGACGCCCTCGAGGTCGGCGACCCGCTCGAGGGCGGCCCGTTCCCCCGGAACGGTCCGTTCGTCGACCGTCAGCTCGCAGCGGTCGGGAACGACGTTCATCGCCGTCCCGCCCTCGATCTCGGTGACGACGACGCTGCCCCCGAGCGTCTCGCCGGCGACCTCGACCGCTGGCGGCTCGAGGTCGCGGACGACGTCGACGGCGTCGCTCGCACGGTAGATCGCGTTCTCGCCGGCCTCCTGCTCGCTCGCGTGAGCGCGCTCGCCTCGAGCGGTGATCGTGCTTCCGCGCCGCCCCTTGTGGGCGACGGCGACGTCGGTGACGCCGGGCGCGGAGTACCCCGTCGACCCCTCGCCGACGACGGCGTAGTCGGGCGCGAATCCCTCGTCGATGGCGTGGCGCGCGCCGACGCCGCCGACCTCCTCGCCGACGAAGCTCGCGAAGACGAGTTCGCCCGCCGGGTCGGCCTCTCTGAACGCGATCGCCGCCGCGGCCACGGCGCCCTTCATGTCCGCCGTCCCCCGCCCGTAGAGGCGGCCGTCGCGCTCCTCGAGAACGTACTCGCCGCCGGGGCCGACCTGCGAGTCGGCGGGCTCGACGACGTCGTGGTGACCGACGAGCGCGAGCGTCTCCTCGCCCGCGCCCTTCCTGGCGAAGACGTTGCCGGCCTCGTCTCGAGTCACTTCGGCCGGGGTCTCGCGGCGCAGCCACGCCTCGAGGAAGTCCCCCGCGGCGGTCTCGTCCTCGTGGCTGGGGATCGCGGCGAGTTCTCGGGTCAGATCGGTGACCGACATGGCTCGTCCTTTCGGTTCCGGGAAGTTGACTGCACCGCAGTCGTGGGATCGACTGGCGTCCCTTTCGTGTGCTTGAACATCCTTATTGCCGTTCGGGAACCAGTATAGCGTATGAATGTCGTGCCGGATACGAGCGTGGTCATCGACGGCCGCGTCTCGGCGACGATCGAAGACGGGCAGTTCGAGGGAGCGACGATCTCGGTACCGGAAGCCGTCGTCGCGGAGCTCGAGGCGCAGGCAAACGACGGCCTCGACAGCGGCTGGGACGGCCTCTCCGAGCTCCAGCGGCTCGCGGAGCTGGCCGACGAGGGACGGATCGACCTCGAGTACGTCGGCGACCGACCCAACGCCATCGAGCGCGGCCACGCCTCCGAGGGCGAGATCGACGCGCTGATCCGCGACCTCGCCGAGGAGCTGGGGGCGACCTTCCTCACCAGCGACATCGTCCAGGCCGAGGTCGCCCAGGCCAAGGGCCTCGAGGTCGAGCACATTTCGCCGGAGGTCCGGGAGGTCGGGACCCTGACCGTCGAGGAATTCTTCGACGACCAGACGATGAGCGTTCACCTGCGCGCCGGGGCCGTCCCGAAGGCAAAACGGGGCGAACTCGGCGAGATGCGCTACGAGGAGATCGCCGACGAACCCCTGGACGAGGAGACGATCGACGAGTACGCACGCGAGATCGTCGACGGCGCCAAGGAGTCCCACGACGGCTTCATCGAGCTCTCGGAGCCGGGGATGAAGATCGTCCAGTTCCGGGACTACCGGATCGCGATCGGCCGACCCCCGTTCTCGGACGGCATCGAGATCACCGCCGTCCGCCCGATCGCCCAGACCGACATCGAGGACTACGAGAAGGCCGACGAGCTGAAGGATCGCCTGCTCGAGCGCCAGCGGGGCGTCCTCATCTCGGGGGCGCCGGGCGCCGGGAAGTCGACGTTCGCGCAGGCGGTCGCCCGCTTCATCTCCGATCACGACTACGCGGTCAAGACGATGGAGAAACCGCGGGACCTGCAGGTCGGCCCGGAGATCACCCAGTACACCGAACTCGCGGGCGAGATGGAGAAGACCGCCGACGCTCTGCTGATGGTCCGACCGGACTACACGATCTACGACGAGGTCCGCAAGACCGACGACTTCGAGGTCTTCGCGGACATGCGCCTGGCCGGCGTCGGGATGATCGGCGTCGTCCACGCGACCCGCCCCATCGACGCGCTCCAGCGACTCGTCGGTCGAGTGGAACTCGGGATGATCCCCCAGGTCGTCGACACCGTCGTCTACATCGAGGCCGGAGAGGTCGACACCGTCTACGACGTCCGCACAGAGGTCAAGGTCCCCGCGGGGCTCACCGAGGAGGACCTCGCTCGACCCGTCATCCAGGTCACCGACTTCGAGACGGGCGAACCCGACTACGAGATCTACACGTTCAACCGCCAGGTCGTCACCGTCCCGCTCACCGACGACGAGGACGGACCCGGAAGCGAGTCGGGCGTCGACCGCATCGCCAAACAGGAGATCGAACGCGAGATCCGCTCGGTCGCACGAGGCTACGTCGACGTCGACCTCAAGAGCCAGGACAAGGCGGTCGCCTACGTCGAGGACGACGACATCTCGAGCGTGATCGGCAAGGGCGGCGGCCGAATCACCGACATCGAGAACCGCCTCGGGATCGATATCGACGTCCGGACCCACGACGAGAACCCGAACTACGGGAGCGGCGGTGGCGGCTCCGGAGGCGGCGGTGCGCCGTCGGGCGGCCAGACCGGCGAACTGGTCGAACCGGAGATCACCTCGCGCCACATCGTGATCCCCGTCGACGGCAGCCACGGCGAGACCGTCGAGGTCCAGGCCGGCGGCGACTACCTCTTTACCGCGACGGTGAGCCGCGGCGGCGAGATCCAGGTCTCGCGGGGCAGCGCGATCGCGGACGATCTCGAGCGAGCGATCGACCGAAAGGATCCGATCACGGTCGTCCCCTCGTAGTCGTCCGCGAGCGAACGGGAGCGCCGAGACGCGCCGCGAAAGGACGACGGGCAGCGCCCGTGAGTTAGTGAACGAGCGGCTTTTCAGTGTCTTCGTGAGTGAGACGAGCGAAAGACCAGCGAGAGCTTCGCTCTCGGGGAGACTTTCGAGGAGCGGGCGCGAACGGAGCGAGCGATCGAACGGATTCGGTCACGATCGTTCCGTCGTCGAAAGCCGTTCGACGACCTCTTCGAGCGACGCCGTTCGCCGGTCGTCTCGTCGTATCGAATATTCGGATTCGACGTGAGCGATCGGTCGTCCGTCCAGTTATCTTCGAACCTGTCCGTGGTATCTCAACCCATACTGGGATTACTAGTTGTATAGTCACAAAACACTTATACGATACAAATGTCTGGATAACCGTGTATCAATACGGGGTAATCCAACTATGAGTGCTAAACGGAAAACGTTCGTCTACTCCGAGCTCGAGAACGGTCGCGGACCGTTCATCACCGACCGGGACGCTCTCGAGACGGTCCGGAACCGGATCGTCGACGACCTCCGGCGGACCGTCTCCGGCGCCGACGCCGACGGCGTCGTCGTGGCGATGAGCGGCGGGATCGACTCGACCGTAACCGCCGCGCTGGCCGTCGAAGCGGTCGGCAGCGACCGAGTGCTCGGGCTCGGACTGCCCTGTCACAAGAGCGACCGCACGCAGGTCAACGAGGCCCGAACGATCGCCGACGGGCTCGGAATGGAGTTTCGGGAGATCCAGCTCCAGCCGCTGCTCGACGCGTTCGAGGAGACGGTCGCGGCCGAGTTCGAACCCGAGTCGCCCGACCGACCGAACGAGCGCAATTACGCGCTCGGAAACGTGGTCGCACGGCTGCGGATGGCCTGTGCGTACTACGCCGCCAATCGCGACTCCCGACTCGTGGTCGGGACGGCGAACCGCTCGGAACTCCTGCTCGGCTACTTCACGAAGTACGGCGACGGTGCAGCCGACGTCTACCCGATCGGCGATCTCTACAAGACCGAGGTACGGGCGCTCGCGAAACGGCTCGGCGTCCCTCGCCGGATCGTCAGCAAGGCGCCGACCGCCGGCTTCTGGGCGACCCAGACCGACGCCGACGAGCTCGGGGCGTCGTACGACGTCATCGATCCCCTGCTACGGCGGTTCGTCGACGAGGACGGCTCCCTCGAGGCGGCGATCGACGCCCTCGAGCTCGAGCCCGACCTCGCTCGCGAGCTCGTCTCGCGGTGCGTCCGGACGGCACACAAGCGGCGAACGCCTCGCACGCCCGGGATCGCCGGCCGCGTGGGAGTGGGTGCGGTCGATCCCTGAGGGCTACTCGAGGCTGCGGTAGACCTCGGGATTGCGCCACCAGAACAACCCCCACGAGAGCATGAACCCGACGGCCATCGCGGCGAGGTCCTGGGCCAGCTGGGGCAGACCGAACTCGACGATCGCGACCAGCGCCACCGACGACCCAAGCGCCGCGCCGGCGAGGACGAACGCGACGTCGGCGACGATCCGCTCCCGGGACCGTTCCCAGTAGTGCTGGCGATCGTCGTCGTACCAGACGCCGACGTAGATCAACACCGGCGACATGAGCGTGATGACGGTGATCGACTGATACGCCTCGGGGAGGCCGGCCGGGAACAGGACGAGCTGGTTCAGAAGCTGCGCGAGAACGGACATGGCGAACAGTCCGACCAGCAACCACCCCCACCGCGGCAATCGCTCCTTGTCCATAGCCGAAACGGTCACCAGCGAGACATAACCCTGCCGCTTTTCGGCTTACTCCGCGCAGCAGGCGTCGTTCTTGGGCGACTCCTCGACGCCGCTGCCGTCGGCGGCGACGGGCTCCTCCAGGCGGTAGAGACTCTGTCGGGCGTCGGCGAAGTAGATGTCCTCGTCGACGATCCCGATCTCCTCGAGGCGCTCGAGCGCGTACCGGACGGTCCGAGCCGAGAGCATCGACTCCTCGACGATCTGCTTTTGGGTCAGCGGACCGTCGTACTCGAGAACCTTGAAAACGAGTTTCGCGCTCGGTGGCAGATCCTCGAGGTCCTCGCCGTCAGTCGCAGTCATATTACGATTCGAAAGCTCCCAGTAGTATAAAAGTTGAGCCTTACTGGGATGGAAATCCACAAAATATATTTACTATATTGACGAGTAAAATAGCGGTACGAACGCTATACGGGATATTCTCGGTATTTGACCGATTGGTCAGCCGAAGTGCGGGGCGACGAGAGTCGACGGCGGAAACCGGCGACGGTGGCTTCCCGCCGAACGGAACCGTTCGGCGCTCGAGTGAGCGGGCTCGCCGTCGCAGTTCTCCGCGTGGCTGGTGGACGAACCCGAATCGGTGAGGCGGCGACGGCGCCGCTCGAGTCGAGCGGGTGTCCGGCTCGGTTCGCAATGCGAACCCCTTTTCACTACCGGCGACTGAGTTCGATCCATGTCGACCGAATCGATCAGCGACCGGCGCGAGCACGTGCGCTCGGTCAGCGTAACCGCGCTCTCGGCGCTGCTTGGCGTCGGCGCCGCGTTCGCCTCGGTGGCGATGGCGGGAGACATCTCGTCCGTCGAGGCGGCGAACGCCGCCGCGACCGACACGCGGGCGCTGTTGCTCGTCGCCGGCGCGATTCTCGTCCAGATCGTCCTCTACGACTTCACGGGCATCTACGGGGACGACGAGTTCGGGACGAAACACTACCTGTACGTCGCCTTCATGACGTTTGCCTTCTGGTTCGTCCCGTTCGGAATCCTGCTCACCACGGGGGGGATGTCCTAGATGGCCGACGACAGCATCGCCGTCGTAGACTTAGACCGGTGTCAGCCCGACCGGTGTAGCTACGAGTGCAAGAACTACTGTCCGCCGAACCGCACCGGCAAGGAGTGTATCACGCTCCGGGGCGAGGAGGCCGACCAGGGCCAGCCCGACCAGATCCACATCTCCGAGGAGATCTGTCTGGGCGAGACCTGTGGCATCTGCGTCGAGAAGTGCCCGTTCGACGCCATCGAGATCATCAACCTGCCCCAGGAGCTCCAGGACGATCCCGTCCACCGCTACGGCGAGAACGCCTTCTCGCTGTACGGCCTGCCGGCCCCCCAGGAGGGACAGGTAACGGGTATCCTCGGGCCGAACGGGATCGGGAAGACCACGGCCGTCCGCATCCTCGAGGGCGAACTCCAACCGAACCTCGGCCGCGACGAGGCCGTCGACTGGGACGACGTCCTCGAGGCCTACCGCGGAACGGAACTACAGGACTACATCGCCGACGTCCGCGACGGCGAGGTCACCGTCGCCCGCAAGCCCCAGTACGTCGACCAGATCCCCGAGAGCTTCGACGGCAACACCCGCGAGCTGCTCGAGCGAACCGACGAACGGGACGCCCTGGACTCGCTGGTCGAGCGCCTCGAGATCGGTCCCGTGATGGACCAGGCGATCGACGACCTCTCGGGCGGTGAGCTCCAGCGGGTCGCGCTCGCGGCGACCCTGGCCCGCGATACGGACTTCTACTTCCTCGACGAGGTGACGCCCTATCTCGACATCGGGCAACGCGTCACCGCGGCGCGGCTGATCCGCGAACTCGCCGAGGAGGAGGACCGGTCGATGCTGGTCGTCGAGCACGACCTCGCGATCCTGGACCTGCTCGCCGACACGCTCCACGTCGCGTACGGTGAGCCCGGCGCCTACGGCGTCATCACCTCGCCGAAGTCGGTCCGCAACGGGATCAACGAGTACCTCTCGGGCTACCTCGACAACGAGAACATGCGGATCCGACAGGACCCCATCGAGTTCGAGGAACACGCCCCCCGGACCGCGACCCACGGCGACGTGCTGGTCGACTACCCCGACCTCACCAAGAGTTACGGCGACGGCGAGTTCACCCTCGAGATCGAGGGCGGGGAGATCCACCGCAACGAGGTACTCGGCATCGTCGGTCCCAACGGGATCGGGAAGTCGACGTTCGCGAAGCTGCTGACGGGGAACCTCGAGCCCACGGCGGGGGACGCCGACCTCGACCTCGACATCTCCTACAAGCCCCAGTACGTCACCATCGACCAGCACATGCGGGTCGACGCCTTCCTCTCCTCGATCACGGACCAGTTCGGGTCCTCGTACTGGAACACCGAGATCGCCCAGCCGCTGCAACTCGAGCGGATCATGGAACAGAACCTCTCGGATCTCTCCGGCGGGGAGCGCCAGCGGGTCGCCATCGCGGCCTGTCTGTCCGATTCGGCGGATCTGTACCTGCTCGACGAGCCCTCCGCCCACCTCGACGTCGAACAGCGGGTCCAGGCCACCAGCGCGATTCGCCGCTACGCCGAACAGCAGGACGCGACGGTGATGGTCATCGACCACGACATCTACACGATCGACCTGCTGGCCGATCGCCTGATGGTCTTCGAGGGCGAGCCCGCGATGCACGGCCGCGCCAGCGAGCCCCAGCCCATGCGGGAGGGGATGAACGACTTCCTCTCGAACCTCGAGATCACGTTCCGGCGGGACGAGCGCACCTCGCGTCCGCGGATCAACAAGCCGGAGTCACAGCTCGACCGCGAGCAAAAACGGGAAGGAGAGTACTACTACTCGCCGTAGGTCGGCTCGACGGCGTTACTCGTTGCTCGACCGCGAGAGCACGTCTCCGAGCTGTTCGTCCTTGCGCATTCGCAACTCGTCGAGTCGCGACTGGGCGCTCAGCCGGCTCTCGCCGACCGTCGCGCCGACGAGCGCGCCGAGGGTGGCGCCGGAGCTTGCGGCGTTTCTGTTGAACAGGCCGCCGAGTCCGGCGCCGACGGCGGCGCCGATGGCTGCGTACCGTGCGCGACTGAGCGCGAGTTCGAGTTGCTGTTTTACCATACCGGTGACTCGACACGGGAGGGAAATAAACGTGTTCCCGGAAATTCGCAACCACGAACGTGTACGGCCCCCTGAACGGACGTTTAGGGCACAACGGGAACTCAGTGAACGTGTCGCTGACAGCTTCCGCAGAGGTTCTCCTCCTTGATGTCGACCTCTCGAACGGTCGGCGAGAAGTTCATGACACAGCGGTTGTTGTCGCAGTGCTCGAGGCCGTAGGTGTGGCCGATCTCGTGGACGATCTCCTTGCGGACGCGGTGCTCGAAGATCTCGCTCGCGCTCTTGTTCGAGAATCCGCCGTCGCTGGAGGTCTGCAGGCGGTACGTGGAGACGACGCTGCCGCTGCCGTCGAGGTAGGCCAGGCCGAAGACGTAGTTGCGACGACGGTAGAACAGGTCGTGGGGGGTGATGGCGATGTTCTTCTCGCCGCGGCCGACGCGCTCGGCGAGTTGGATGAACGTCTCGGCGCAGTACTGGTTCCGGCCGGAGTCGTACGCGCCAGTCGGAACCGACTGCGAATCGTTGACCGTGACGTCGCAGTCGTAAACCGATCGCAACGCGGAGGAGGCCGCCCGCTTGACCTCCGCGGAGACGCTGCCGACCGGCACGATATCGACGAGCATGGCAACCGCTATGATCGCGGGTAGCATAAACGTCCCGCCATGACCACCGCTCGCCGGAATCTCGGAACGCTCGCGGATCGACTCGCCGCCTACGACCGCCTCGTCGAGGTCGGGATCGGACGCCGAACCGAGCTGGCGGCGACGCTCGTCGAGGCGGGCACGGCGGTGACGGCGACCGATATCGGTCGCCGGGAGGTACCCGACGGTGTCGGATTCGTCGTCGACGACGTCGTCGAGCCCGATCTCGCGGTCTACGAGGACGCCGAGGCGATCTACGCCCGGAACCTGCCCCCCGAGCTCCACCGACCGACCCTCGAGGTCGCCGAGCGGGTCGGCGCCGATTTCCTGTTTACGACGCTGGGGGGCGACCAGCCCGCGGTCCCGGTCGAGCGGCGAACGGTCCGCGAGGGGACGGTGTACGTCGCCCGGGAGTTCGACGGTCCGACGCGGGAGGACGGAAGGAGTTACCAGGGTCCGCGAGAGTAGGGTGAACGATGGCCGTCGAGTCCCTGCCGCCCGTCTCGACCGTTCTCGCCGTTCTCGGACTCCTCGTCGCGCTCGCGGTCGTCCTGCGGGGGCTGGGGTTCCTCCTGCGGATCGCGATCCACCTGTTCGTCTTCCCGGGCGTCGTCGTCCACGAGTTCGCCCACGCGAGCGCCTGTCGGCTCGTCGGCGTCAGGGTGATCGAGGCCGTCTACTTCCGGTTCGGGAATCCCCCGGGGTACGTCCGTCACGCTACCCCCGATCAGTACCGCCAATCGGTCGTCATCAGCGTCGCCCCGTTCCTGCTGAACACGGTCGTCGCGGTCGCCGCGTTCGTCGGGTCGGTCGTCCTCGTCTCGGCCGTCGGCGACGTTCGGACGGCCCCGCTCGAGTACGCGGTCGCCGCTTGCGCCCTCGGCTGGATCGGCCTCTCGGTCGGGATGGCCGCCTTCCCGAGTACGACCGACGCCCGGACGCTGTGGGCCCGCTCTAGACGGGAGTGGCGCCGATCCCCGATCGTCCTTCTCGGAGTTCCGATCGTCGCGCTGATCTACGTCGTCAACGTCCTCTCCTGGCTGTGGGCCCACGTGCTCTACGCCGTCGGGCTGTTCGTCGGCGCCGTCTACCTCGTGGGGGCGCTGGCGATCTGAACCGTCCGGCTTTATTTCCGCGGGCCCGTTTCCTCCCGTATGAACGCAGACGCAGTCGTTCTCGACATCGACGGCGTGCTCGTCGACGTCGCCGACTCCTACCGCCGGGCGATCGTCGAGTCCGTCGAGCGCGTCCACGACCGCACGATCCGCAGGGAGGACGTTCAGGCGTTCAAGAACGCGGGCGGGTTCAACAACGACTGGGAGCTGACCTACGCGGCCGCCCTCTACGTGCTCGCGACCGGGGAGGGGTACCGCGCGTCGATCGACGACTTTACCGACGCGATCGCCGACCGGGGCGGCGGGCTCGAGGCCGCCGAGGCCGTCGTCCGCGAGGCGATCGGCGCGCGGGCGACCCAGCGCGTGACCGATCGATGGGACCGCGAGGAACTCCGGGACGTCTTCCAGCAACTGTACCTGGGCAGCGAACTCTATCGGGGTCTCGAGGACGCCGAGCCCGCCCTCGAGACGCGGGGGTTCATCCACGACGAGCCCGTCCTCCTCGAGCCCGAAACGCGAGATCGGCTCCTCGCCGAGTACGACGTCGGCGTCCTGACCGGGCGTCCCGCCGCGGAGGCCGAGATCGCCCTCGAGCGGGTCGGCCTCAAGGAAGCGATTCCCCTCGAGCGCCGCTTTACGATGGACGACTGGGAGGAAGGGAAGCCCCACCCGCGGGCGCTGACCGTCCTCGCGGAACGGTTCGACGCCGACTCGGTCGTCTTCGTCGGCGACACTCTGGACGACGTGCGGACGGCGAACAACGCGAGTGAGGCCGATCCCGCTCGAACCTACCGCGGGATCGGCGTGCTGACGGGCGGGCTCACCGGCGAGGACGGCCGTCGGACCTACGAGCGCGAGGACGCCGCGGCCGTCCTCGAGTCGGTCAACGAGCTGCCCGACCTGCTCGAGTAGGCTCGAGCGAGCGGGTTCGGAGCGTTCGATACCGCGCGGCCTGCAGCTCCCCCCGTCCGTTTTTTCCCCGCGTCCGGTGTAGCACGGGCAGATTCCGATGTCCGACTTCGCAAGCGACGACCTCCCCGGCGAGGCGACCTCCGTCTGGCTCGCGAGCACCCGCGAGGACGACCCCGATCCCGACCCGCTCGAGGGGACCCGCAGCGTCGACGTCGCCGTCGTCGGCGCCGGGATCGCCGGCCTCTCGACGGCGATCGAGCTGCGCGAGCGGGACCTGACCGTCGCCGTCCTCGAGCGGGACCGGGTCGCGACGGGGATCACGGGGAAGACGACGGCGAAACTGACCAGCCAGCACGGGACGATCTACGACCACCTGCGCCGGGAGTTCGGCCCGGCACAATCGAGCCGGTACGCCGCCGTCCAGGAGGAGGCGATCGACCGCGTCGAGGGGCGGATCGACGAGCTCGGGGTCGACTGCGGGTTCGAGCGCCAGCCCGCCTACCTCTACAGCAACGAGCCCGACGAGATCGAGCGGGAGGTCGACGCCGCCCGCGCGGCGGGGCTCGAGGCGAGTTACGTCACCTCCGTCCCGCCGTTCGAGCGCGCGCAGGCGGCGGTCCGGTTCGACGACCAGGCCTGGTTCCACCCCCGGAAGTACCTGCTCGCGGTCGCCGACGAGCTCCGGGCCGACGACGGTGCCCACCTCCACGAGGAGACTCGCGTGACCGATCTCGAGGACGGGACGCCCTGTTTCGTCCGCACGGAATCAGGAACCGTCCGGGCCAAACACGTCGTCCTTGCGACTGGGTTCCCGATCCTCGACCGCGCGGGCTACTTCGCCCGGATGCACCCGAAACGATCCTACGTGCTCGGGATTCGCCTCGACGGCGATCCCCCGGAGGGAATGTACTATCGCAGCGGCGATCCCTACCGCTCCGTGCGCACCTACCGCGACGACGGGGAGGAGCTGTTGCTGGTCGGCGGCGAGAACCACAAGACCGGCCAGGGCGGCTCGACCGCCGACCGCTACCGACGGCTCGAGTCGTGGGCCCGCGAGCGGTTTCCCGTCGACGAGGTCGCCTACCGGTGGTCGACCCAGGATTACAAGCCCGTCGACAAGGTCCCCTTCATCGGTCGCGCCGGTGCCGGAACTGAGAACCTCTCCGTCGCCACGGGCTTTCGGGGCTGGGGGATGACCAACGGCACCGCCGCGGGGCGACTGCTCGCGGCCGATATCGACGGCGAACCGGTTCCCGAGCTGGATCTGTTCGACCCGCTCCGGCTGACGCCGAAGGCCTCGCTGGGCAAGACGCTCACCGAGAACGCCGACACCGCGAGCGAGTTCGTCACCGACTGGTTCCAAACGCTCGTGACGCCGGATCTCACGGCGCTCGAGCCCGGCGAGGCCAAGACCGTCCGCAAGGGCGGGAAGCCGATCGCCTGCGCCAGAGACGAGGACGGGGAGCTCCACGCCGTCTCGGCGGTCTGTACCCACATGTACTGTCTCGTCGAGTGGAACGACGCCGAGGAGAGCTGGGACTGCCCCTGTCACGGCTCGCGGTTCGATCCCGACGGGGAGGTCCTCGAGGGGCCGGCGAACGAGGACCTGCCCGCTCGAGAGGGATGAGCTACCGGGCAGATCCCGTTTCCGTCCCTGCTCCCGCTCCCGCCTCGAGTCCCGGGTAATCCGCGACGATCCCGTCGACGCCCGCCGCGGCGAGGTCGTCGAACTGGAGCCAGCTATCGACGGTCCAGACGTTGACCGCACGGCCCTCCTCGTGGGCCACCTCGACGACGCTCAGTTCGGGTTCGTCCGTCGGGAGCCCGTCGTACGGATTCGCTCGCGAGCGCGGTGCCCGCGATCGCGTTCCGCGGCGGGTGGATCGCCTCGCAGTCGTACCGGCGGGCGATCTCGAGGCCCGCCTCGAGGTCGTCCCAGACGAGCGGTGCGGCCGCGTAGTCGGCGGCCTCCCGAAGGGCGGCGAGCGCGCCCTCGCAGAACGAGGAAAAGAGGAGTTCGCCGTCGAAGGCCTCGCAATCCTCGAGGACGCGCTCGACGAACGGCCGCCACAGCTCCCGCCGCTTCTCTCGGGCGTCCGCCGGCAGTGACTCGCCGACGCGCAGGTCGGCCGCCCCTGGGTTCTTCAGTTCGACGTTGATCCCAACCGTCTCCGGGACGGCCTCGAGCAGCGCCGACAGCGTCGGGATCGACTCGTCGGTCCCCAGCACCGACAGCGACTCGAGCGTCTCGAGGGGTGTCTCCCGGACCAGTCCCGAGCCCTCGGTTACGGGACGGCCCTCCCTCGTTCCGTCGAGGCGCTCGTCGTGGAAGACGACCGGGGTTCCGCAGGCGGCTGGCTGGACGTCGATCTCGAGCATCGCGGTTCCCTCGCGCTCGGCGGCGTCGACCGCCGCGGCAATCGTGTTCTCGGGGGCGACGCCGGCGTAGCCGCGGTGGGCGATGAGGGTTGGACTGCGCATATCGACGCCCACGGCGGCGAACCCTATCAGTAGTTGGCAGTGCGGTATCGGCTCCCTGTGCTTATCTTACCGGAGGCCGAAGGAGAGCGCCGTGTCTAACGAAGGGAAGGGTCGGATGGACTCGACTAAGCTGGCCATGGGGATTGCGCTCGGACCGCCAGCAGGGTTCTTCTCGGGCTCGCAATAGACGATATCGGGATCGGTCTGCTCATGGGTTCGATTCTCGGTATGGCTCTCGGTATCGTCTGGAGTCTAACGTAACGGGCCACTACGCGCGAATAGTGGACGTTCACTCGCGGACGTAGTTAGCGACTCCACCGCTTTGCGTACCGCTCTACCGTACGGCAGCGCCCTCAGGGTTCGCCTGCCGGGTTGCCTTTCAATACGCTACCGGCCGAACCGGTGGCGTATGACAGACACGACGCTGGACGACGTCGAACGGAACCTGGGCCGCGTCGAGGACCTCGAGCAGGAGGAGGCGATCTCCGTGCTCCAGACGGCGAAGCGGGACCTCGAGGCGATGAGCACCGACGGCGACGTCGACGAGGAGCGCCGCCAGGCCCTCGAGGACCGTCTCGATCAGCGGCTACGGGAGATCGAGGAGCGCGACGCCTACGACGGCAACCTCGGCGAGGCGATGAACCCCGAGGACCACGACGCGCCCTGACGCCGCCGGAGAACCCGGCGAGATCGGCCGACCCCCCACCGTTTTATTCCGCTACCGTCCCGAGAGATGCGTATGCGAATCGCACTACTGGGCGGCACGGGCGACATCGGCGAGGGACTCGCGCTTCGGTTCGCGCGGGACACCGATCACGAGATCCTCATCGGCTCTCGAGACCCCGAGAAGGCCCGCGAGGCGGTCGCGGAGTACGAGGACGTCCTCGAGGCGATCGGCGCCGAGGCGACCGTGAAGGGCTTCGTCAACGAGATGGCCGCGGATCGGGCCGACGTCGTCGTGCTCTCGGTCCCGCCGTACTACGTCGGCGACACCGTCGAGGCCGTCGCGGACGTCCTCGATAAGGACACCGTGGTGGTCACGCCCGCGGTCGGGATGCAGGGCGACGACGACGGCCTGCACTACCATCCCCCGAGCGCCGGCAGCGTCACCGAACTCGTCGCGAAGCGCGCGCCCGACGGCGTCCCCGTGGTCGGCGCCTTCCACAACCTCGCGGCCGGCGCGCTCACGGACCTCGAGTTCGAGCTGGATCTGGACACGCTCGTGGTCGCCGACGACGAGGACGCCAAGCGAACGGTCCGCTCGCTGGCCGAGGAGATCGAGGGCCTCCGGGCGCTCGACGTCGGTCCGCTGGCGAACGCGGCCGAAGTCGAGAGCGTCACGCCGCTCGTCATCAACCTCGCCCGGTACAACGACGACCTCCACGACGTCGGCGTCCGGTTCCGCTAGCGAGCGGGCTCCGACTCGGTGCCGGGGTCGACCTCGGCCTCGAGTTCGGCTCCCGACAGCTCCTCGAGCGAGCGCAGCGTCTGGAGGAACCCGTCGGCGTCGACGGGTTTCGTGAGCGCGTCGTCGACGGGAAGCTCGTCGAGGCCGAGCACCCGGTCGCGGTCCCGGGCCGGGTGTCCGGTGAGCACGATCAGGGGGATCCGCTCGAGGGCGGGCGTGCCCTCGACCTCGGTCGCGACCTCGTCGCCGTTCATCCGCGGCAGTTTGAAATCGAGCAACACGAGATCGGGGCGAGGGGCGTCGGCGAACTCCCCGCGCTGGTAGAGAAAGTCGAGCGCCTCGGTCCCGTCGGTGACGACGTGAAGCGCGTGTTCGATCGGCGTCATCCGTAACGCCTCCTTCGTCAACCGCACGTCGCCGGGGTTGTCCTCGACGAGGAGGATCTCGAGCGACGCTGGAAATTCGCCGACACCATCCGACATACACGTAGCTGGGAACGCCTCCCCCATGCAGCCGGTGCCTGTTATTTCAGGCATTGAAGTCCCCGTCGACGTTCGAACCCGCGGTCGCGCGGGCGAACGGCCCGTCCACGGCAACCCCGGGCGACGGCCGGATCCGCCTCCCCGGTGTGGTCCGCCGACTCGAGGGTCGGGGGCGCGACGAGAGCGCGTCGCGGAGACACCTCTCTCGACGGGTAGACGACGAAAAGAACAGCTCGCGGTCGGGGACGTCGCTTACGCGCCGGCGTCCTCGAGGGCGCCCTCGAGGTCCTCGCGCTGAGTGACGCCGACGAACCGTTCGACGACGCCGTCGTCGTTCTCGATGATCAGGGTCGGCAGGGACCGCACCTGGTACTCGTTGGCGACGTCCTGCTGCTCGTCGACGTTTACCTTCTCGACTTCGAAACGGCCCTCCCAGTCGTCCTCGAGCTCCTCGAGGATCGGGTCCTGGGTCTTGCAAGGGCCACACCAGTCTGCGTAAAAGTCCTTGAGCGTGACGGACATGTGATCAGGGGTACTTGCCGCGCGCCGCGCATAAGGGTTTCCCACCCGGGGGTGTTTCCCGCTTTCGCGGATCCGGACGCGAGGGGAGAGTGGAGATCGCACGAATCGAACCGGATCGGCCCCGCCTCGAGGGGCCGTTCGACCGAGGGCCGGCTGACACCGACGGCGGCGTCGGCGAGTCGTTCACCGTCGAAAGCTTTAGTTCAGCCCGTCACGATGGTGTACGTATGGATAAAGGGCAGAACTCCGGCGGGCTGATGTCCAGCGCCGGACTCGTCCGGTACTTCGACACAGAGGACTCGAACGCGATCCGAATCGATCCGAAGACGGTCATCGCGATCGGGGTCATGCTCGGCGTGATCGTCCAGCTGCTGACCTTCGTCTCCTAGATCTGCCCCGTTCCGCGGGAGCTCCCGTCGGTTCGGCGCGGCTCCGCGACGCGGCGCTTTTGTCGGTTCGCTCACTACCCGACAGCCATGTCACTGACAGCCGGCGTCGTCGCCGTTCAGGGCAACGTCGACGCACACGCGACCGCGATCGAACGCGCGGCCCGGAACCGCGGCCGCGAGGTCACCGTCCGCGAGGTCCGCGAGTCGGGAATCGTCCCCGACTGCGACCTGTTGGCGATGCCCGGCGGGGAGTCGACGACGATTTCACAGCTGATCCGCGAGGAGGGGATCGACGCGGAGATCCGCGACCACGTCGCGGCCGAGAAACCCCTGCTTGCGACCTGCGCCGGGCTGATCGTCGCCTCGAGGGACCCGAACGACGATCGGGTCGACGCGCTCGGGCTGGTCGACGCGACCGTCGAGCGCAACGCCTTCGGCCGCCAGCGGGACAGCTTCGAGGCGCCCCTGGAGGTAGACGGCCTCGAGGAGCCGTTCCCCGCGGTGTTCATCCGCGCGCCCGCCGTCGACGACGTCGGCGGGGTCGACGTCCTCGCGAGCTGGGACGGACGCCCGGTCGCGGTGCGCGACGGCCCCGTGGTCGCCACGGCCTTCCACCCCGAGTTGACCCCCGACAGCCGCCTCCACGGGCTCGCCTTCTTCGAAAACGGCGCGTCGATCGGGCCCGAACTCGAGCGCTCCGCGTAGTCCGTCCGCGGTGGGGCGGCGGATCGACCCCGTTCGTGCAAGCATGTGCGACCGAACACGTTTTTCCGCTGCCACACGTCGGTCCGTCTATGGACGCAGCTATCGACGCCGTCCGCGTCGCGGGAACGCCGCAGGGGCCGGTGCCCGTCGTCGTCCTCGAGGTCGAGGACGAGGACGACGTCGTGCCGATCTTCATCGGGTTCAACGAGGCGGTAAGCATCGACCGCGGGCTCGAGGCCGAAGACATCGGTCGGCCGCTGACCCACGACCTGCTGCTCGACGTGATGGAGGAGCTGGGTAGCCGGATCGAGCGCGTCGTCGTCAGCGAGATCGAGACGGGAGCCGACGGTCGTGGGGGCACCTACATCGCCGATCTCCACCTCCGAACTCCCCGCGGCGAGACGGTGATCGACGCGCGTCCGAGCGACTCGCTCGCGCTCGCGGCCCGGACGAACGCTCCGATCGAGATCACCGAGGACGTCTTCGAGGACGGCCGAGACGACAGGGAGAAGTTCGAGCACCTCGAATCGATTCGCGACGTCTCCGGTGAGTTCTGAATGGACGACACGCTCGAATCACTGTTCGCCGTCATCGAGGATCGCAAGGAAACGCTGCCCGAGGACTCCTACACCGCGTCGCTGTTCACCCACGAGAAGGGGGAGAACGCGGTGCTCGAGAAACTCGGCGAGGAGAGCACCGAGCTCGTACTCGCGGCCAAAGACGACGACCGCGAGGAGATCGCCGCCGAGTCCGCCGACATCGTCTACCACCTGCTCGTGTTGCTGTCGATGAAGGGGATGGACCTCGAGGATCTCGAGGCCGAACTCGAATCCCGGCGCTGATACGGTCCACTGTACCGGTTTCACGGCGCAACCGCGGAACGCTCGCGGTCACGCCGTCGCTGACGGACGCCAGTCCGAGACCGCGACGGCGCCGGAACGCCCGTGGCCTGCGAGTGCCCGGCCCAGGTTGATTGCTCCGACGGCCGTCGTTCCGTCCGCATGGCAGTCCAACAGATCGAACACGCCGACGATCACATGCAGGAGTGCATCGACAACTGCCTCGAGGCCGCGCAGGTCTGCGAGTGGTGCGCCGACGCCTGCGCCGACGAGGGCGAGGGGATGGCTCGCTGCATCCGCCTCTGTCGGGACGTGGCCGATATCGCGTCGCTGCACGCGCGTTTCATGGCCCGGAACTCGGGGTATCACCAGGAGCTTGGCGAGCTCTGTGCGGACCTCTGCGAGGAGTGCGCCGAGGAGTGCGAAGGCCACGACCACGACCACTGCCAGGCCTGCGCGGAGATCCTTCCCGAGTGCGCCGAGAGCTGTCGCGAGATGGCGTCGGCCTGATCGAGATCCCCTTTTTTGTGATCCGGGACCCGGCGAGGCAGCGCTAGTACCGCCGTCCGGCGGGCTCGGAGGGCCCGGAGTTGAGGAGGCCGCCGACGGCGCCGGCGACCGCGCTCTCGAGGGCCATCACGAGCGAGATCGCCAGCGCGCCCAGGAAGATCCCCGCGCCGGCGAGCCCGCCGAGGGCGCCGCCGACCGGACCCCCGGCGAAGCCGGCGACGCCGACGACGAGCGCGAGGAGCGCGCCCCCGACGATGCCGCCGAGAGCACCGGCGAGCAACCCGTGCCAGAAGCCGCTCCCGAGGCCGCCACCCGCGAGGTAGCCGGCGACGAACCCCCCGATCAGCCCCGCCGCTAGCTGGCCGACGCCCGGAAGGGTCAGGCCGACGATTCCGAGAACGGTGATGACGAGAAAGCCGACGATCACGGAGCGCCAGTCTGTCATACCCGAACGTACGCTCGCGCGGCCATAACCCTCGGCGTGGCGACTGCCGGCCGCGATCTGACGCCGTCGACACCGACGCGGGATAACGAACGACCTTTTACGATCGCGGGTTCTACCTGAACGCATGATTTTCGAAGACCTTCCGACCACGCCCACGTCGGAAGAGCTGATCGACAAGGCGTTCTCGCGGGCGGCGCGGGCTGGGAAGGCCAAGGGCGGCCTCGAGGCCCAGCAGTCGATGCTCCAGACGGCGGCGAACATCATCTCGGACAACCTGGAGAACGTCGTCACGGCCTGGCCCGACTTCGAGTACGACGCTCACCCGTTCTACTACGAACTCGCGGACGCGATCCTCGAGAAACCCGACGCCGCGGACGCCGACTCCGGCGTCGACGCGCTCCGGCAGAGCCTCTCGGAGGTGATGTGGGCCAGCCGCAAGGCCCGCGAGATCCACGAGGAGTACCAGCCGAAGCTGCGCAAGACCGACATCGACACCGCGCGCAAACATCGCAAGCAGGCGTTCGCCCGCCTGGCCGACATCGTCGAACAGGTCGAGGACGACCTGCTGTGGATCAACGAGGCGCGCAACGCCCTGCGGGACCTGCCCGAGATCGACCCCGAGGAGCCGACGATCGTCGTCGCCGGCTACCCCAACGTCGGCAAATCCTCGTTCGTCAACGACGTCACGAACGCCCGCGGCGAGACGGCCTCCTATCCGTTCACGACCAAGGGAATCGGGCTCGGTCACTTCGAGGGGGCGGACCTGTCCGCCGAATCGGAGCGGACCGAACGGTCCGCGATGCGCGATCACATCCGTTACCAGATCGTCGACACGCCCGGGCTGCTCGACCGCAAGCCCGACGAGCGCAACGAGATCGAGTCCCAGGCGGTCAGCGCGATCGAACACCTCGCCGACTGTATGCTCGTCGTCCTCGACCCCAGCGGGGAGTGTGGCTACCCCCTCGAGTCCCAACTCGAGTTGCGGGACGCCATCGCCGCGCAGTTCGAGGCCGTCCCCGTGTTCACGATCGCGAACAAGGTCGACCGGGCCGAGGGCTGGCCCGACGACCTCGAGGGCGAGTACGATCGCGCGATGAGCGTCGAAACCGGCGAGAACGTCGAACGGGTGCTCGAGGCGGCCGTCGAGGCGATCGACTACGAGCCCGAGCTTCCTTTCGAGGAATGAAGGGGCCCGGGATCCTCTGGATGCTCCAGACGGCGGCCGGCTTCTCGATGGCCGGGCCGCTGTTTTACCTCGGGAGCAGTCACCTGTTCTCGGGGCGGTACGTCTGGGGCGCGGGCTTTCTGCTCTGCGGACTGCTCGTGCTTTACTTCCCGAGCTACCTCGTCGACCGCATCGGCGGACCGCGGACCTGGATCCGCCGACGGCTCGGCCGCGGCGACGGAGCGAACGAGGACGCGACGGAGTCCGGCGACGCGACCGACGGGATCGGGGTTCGGTCCCGCCTCGAGCGGTTCCGCGGCCGCTGATCACTCCTCGAGGATGGTGACGTACCGGATTTCGATCTCGACATCGTCGTCGGCGGCGTGTTGCTCGACCCGCTCGCGAATCTCCGATCCTAACCCCGGCGCGGTTTCGCCGGGTGGCCCCCCGATGGTGATGACCACCCTCTGGGGGCTCTGTATCGGGTAGTTCTCGTCCATCACGACCTGGATGTCGAGCAGCTGGTACTGGGAGTACGCCTCGGCCTCGAGCGCGGCCGTCACCTCCTCGTTGACGTCCTCCTCGAAGTTTCCGGCCTGATACGAGGAGTACGTGATCGCGCCGAGAAACACCGCGAACACGAGGACGATCACGACGAGGCCGACGATGCGCTTTCGAACCCGCTTTTCGGTCTGGCCGAGTTCGAACAGCGACTCCGGTCGATAGCCGAGATACCACAGGGTCAACAGCCCGGCGAGGTTCACCGAGAGCACGTTGACCAACACGAGCGCGGTCGACCCGATCGCGGCGGTGGGTTGTCCCCAGGCGATCGCGACGCCCGCGGCCGCGGCGGGCGGGATCAGCGCCGCCGCGATCATGACCCCGACGAGCGCGACCGAGATCCCGGTCGCGATGCTGACGATCCCCGCGACGCCGGCGCCGAGCGCGACCACCAGCGAGAGCAGGTCCGGAGCGAGGCGCTCGGAGATCTCGCCGACCTCCGAGATGTCGAGACCCGGTGGAACGATGTTCGTGACCTTGACCATCCAGGCGAAGACGGCCGCGGCGCCGATCGCGAAGACGATCCCGACGATCTGGTAGGTCACGCTCTCGACGAACAGCTCCTCCTCGTCGATCACCGAGCCGACGCTGGCGCCCAGCGCCGGCCCGATCAGCGGCGCGATCACCATCGAGCCGACGACGACCGCGGGCGAGTCCAGCAACAGTCCCGACGTCGCGACGAGGGAGCTGATGATCGTCATCGTCGCGAAGACGGCAAACGTCGGCGTCAGCGACTCCGCCTCGGTCTCGAGTTCCTGCCGGGAGATCCGGTCGGACTCGACGTCCCCCTCCTCGTACTCCTCGCGAAGCGCCTCGAACCGCCTCGAGACGACTGTTTCGGCGTCGACAACGACCGTGTACGCGTCCTCTCCGACGCCGGCGTCTTGCAGCTCGTCGAGCACCGGTTCGACGGCCGGATCCGGCAGGGGGAAGTAAACGACCGCCGCGTACTTTCGATCGCTCTCCTCGTCGGTCACCACGTAGTCGACGCCGCGATCCTCGAGCGCCTCGAGGATCGTCCGTCGCTTGCCCGTCGGAACCGTCAGCTGTACGAGCCGCACGTTCCGTAGCTCAGAACCCCCGTCCCCATAACTTCGAACATTTCGACTGCGGATCGACCCGGGTTCGTCGGGTGGACCGTCCCGGTCGTCGCTTCCGAGGGGGTGCGTGAACTATACCTGTCCCGCGTTCGTCCGGCGCCGTATGAGCCACCGGGTAACGGTCTCGCTCGACGACGACGCGCACGCGGCCCTCGAGACGCTCGCCGGCGAGACGGGGAAGGGACGGAGCGAACTCGTTCGGCGCGCGCTGTCGTTTTACGCCGCCAACTTCGAGGCCGCGAACGAACGGCCCAGCGACAACCTAGAACAGTATTACCGGATGCTTTCCTCCGGCGAGCACGTCCTGCTCGACGTCGACTTCCTGCACGCATTCCTCGAGCACTGCTACGCGGGCGGGGATCCGGATCCGGCGTTCGTCGAGGCGGCCGACCGCGTCTCGGACTACCACGCCCGGGAGTACGAAACTCGGTTCGAGGACGTCGGCGACCTCCTCGAGTGGCTCGCGTTCTGTGGCTTCCTCGAGGTGCGCGACGAGGCCGACGGCGTCTACCACGTCGTCTTTCCCTCGGAGGCGATCCAGTGGTTCATGACCCGCTTTATCGAGCGCAGCACGACCGAACTGCCGACGGCGCTCGAGATCGAACGGGGCGTCTCGAAGACGATCATCGCCGAGCGATCGGACGGCGAGTAGCTCGCCCCGCGGTGGGGCGGGCGCATCCGTCTTCATACTCGATCATACCGAACGGTGTCGACGGTGCAGCCGTATGAGTGCGTCTCAACAACCCTTATGCGGCTCTCGGAGAGCGAAGGGTGTGTGCACTCACCATGGGTATCGGAGACAGGTTGAAGACGATCGGACCGGGCGCGCTCGTCGCGGCGGCGTTCGTCGGCCCCGGAACCGTTACGACCGCGAGCGTCCTCGGCGCGGAGTACGCGTACCTGCTCGTGTGGACGATCGCGTTCTCGATTCTGGCGACGATGGTGCTCCAGGAGATGAGCGCGCGGCTCGGCCTGATCACCGGCGAGGGGTTGGGCGAGGCGTTCCGGAGCGAGTTCGAGCACCCCTTCGCGAAGGGGGCGACGGTCGCGCTCGTCGTGAGCGCGATCGGGATCGGCACGGCGGCGTTCCAGACGGGTAATATCGTCGGCGGCGCCGCCGGTCTCTCGACCATTACCGGAGTAAGTGAAAACGTCTGGGGACCGCTGATGGGCCTGGTCGCCGCCGCGTTGCTCTGGACGGGAAACTACGAGCTGATCGAGCGGGTGTTCGTCGGCCTCGTGGTCGTCATGGGGCTGGCGTTCGTTCTCAACGCCGTCGTGGTTCGGCCGGACCTCGAGGCCCTCGGGAGCGGACTCGTCCCGACGGTTCCCGAGGGGTCGGCGTACCTGATCGCCGGCCTCGTGGGAACCACCGTGGTCGGCTACAACCTGTTCCTGCACGCGAGTACGGTTCAGGAGCGCTGGGACGGCGCGAGCGATCTCGGCGAGTGTCGCACCGACACGATCGCGATGGTCGCCGTCGGCGGGATCATCACGACCTCGATCGTCGTCACCGCCGCCGCGGTGTTTCCCGAGGGAACGCGGATCGCCGACGTCGGCGAGATGGCCGACCAGCTCGAGCCCGTCTTCGGCGGCTACGCGCTGACGCTGTTCGCGATCGGGCTCTTTGCCGCCGGTTTCACGAGCTCGATGAGCGCGCCGCTTGCGGGCGCCTACGCGACGGCCGGGGCGCTGGGCTGGGAGCGAGATCTGCAATCGAACCGCTTTCGCGCGATCTGGGGAACGATCCTCGCGGTCGGGATCGTCTTCTCGGCGCTGGACTACAATCCCGTCGAGGTGATCGTCTTCGCGCAGGTGGCCAACGGTCTGCTGCTCCCGATTCTGGCGGTGTTCCTCATCTACGCGATGAACAACGACGACTTGCTCGGCGAGTACACCAACAGCACGCTCCAGAACGTCCTCGGCGGACTCGTCACGCTCGTCGTGATCGGTATCGGCCTGCAGACGCTGTACGACGTCCTCGTACTATGAACGACGCACACGACACCTCGGAGAGACGGACGGTATCGGCGAACACCACCGCAGCAGTTACGGACGGCGGAGCGCCCGCCGCCTCGAGCGAGACCCGGATCGGCGTCGACGTCGGCGGCACCTTCACCGACGTCGCGCTGTCGGTCGACGACGACCTCGTCACCGCGAAGGTGCCGACGACCCCCGACCAGCACGTCGGCGTCCTCGAGGGGATCGCGAAGGCCTGCGACGAGACGGGGATCGATCCGAGCGAGATCGACGCCTTCGCCCACGCGATGACCGTCTCGGTCAACGCCTTGCTCGAGCGTGGCGGCGCGAAGACGGCGCTCGTGACGACCGCGGGCTTTCGCGACGTCCTCGAGATCGGCCGCCAGGACCGCCCCGATCTGTACGATCTGGAGGCCGAAAAGCCCGTTCCACTCGTTCCGCGGCGGCGACGGTTCGAGATCGACGAGCGAACGACCGCCGAGGGGGTCGAGCGACCGGTCGACCCCGAGGAAGTACGGGAGCTCGCGGCGACGCTTCGGGAGCGAGACGTCGAGAGCGTCGCGATCTGTCTGCTCCACGCCTACGCCGACCCCGAGAACGAACGCCGCGTCGCCGAGATCCTCCGCGAGGAACTCGAGGTTCCCGTCTCCGCGTCCCACGAGGTGCTCGCGGAGTTCCGCGAGTTCGAGCGCACCTCAACGACGGCGGTCGACGCCTACGTCCGGCCCGCGATCGACCGCTACGTCGGTCGGCTCGTCGACGAGGCCGCCGACGCGGGGATCCCGGCGCCGCGGATCATGCAAGCCAACGGCGGGATCGCCGACCCCGAGACGGTTCGCGAGCGCGCGGTGACGACGACCCTCTCGGGGCCGGCCGCGGGCGTCGTCGGGGCCGCGGCGACCGTCGACGACGCCGACGTCGAGGGGCTCGTGACCTTCGACATGGGCGGAACCTCGAGCGACGTGAGCCTCGTCCGCGACGGCGAGGCAGAGCGAACGACCGACGCCGAGATCGACGGCCTCCCGATCCGAACCCCGATGGTCGACGTCGATACCGTCGGCGCGGGCGGTGGGTCGATCGCCTGGGTCGACGCGGGCGGTGCCCTTCGAGTGGGGCCGCGATCCGCGGGTGCAGAGCCGGGCCCCGCCTGCTACGGGAACGGCGGCGCGGAGCCGACCGTTACCGACGCCAACGTCGTGCTGGGCTACATCGGCCCCGACACGGCGCTGGGCGGCGAGATGACCGTAGACGTCGACGCTGCCCGCGAAGCGCTCGCGGCCCTCGCCGACGAGGCCGGCCTCGAGAGCGCGCTCGAGGCCGCACGCGGGGTCTACCGGGTCGCGAACGCGACGATGACCCGGACGATCCGGTCGGTGACCGTCGAGCGCGGTCACGACCCCCGCGAGTTCGCGCTCGTCGCCTTCGGCGGCGCGGGGCCGATGCACGCCGCGGCGCTGGCCGACTCGCTCGAGGTCGACCGCGTCGTCGTCCCCCGTCCCGGCGGCGTCCTCTCGGCCTTTGGCCTGCTCGCGGCCGACGAGGGCTACGACGCGGCTCGAACGGTCCGCACTGCGCTCGACGAGGCCGAGCCGGACCGGCTCGAGGGTGTCTACGACGAACTCGTCGCGGACGTCCTCGCCGACGCCACCGATCCCGACGCCGCGACGGTCGATCGCGCGGCCGACTGCCGGTACGCGGGCCAGAGCTTCGAGCTGACGGTCCCCGTCGCCGACTCGTTCGACCCGAGCGCGGTCGGGGAGCGGTTCCACGACGCCCACGAGCGGACCTACGGCTACCGGATGGACGAGGCCGTCGAGGTCGTCACGCTGCGGGCGTCGGCGACCGTCGCGGGCGCGTCGCCGACCGTCCGCCACGAGGGGGGCGGCGACCCCCGAATCGGCACGCGAGAGGCCCACTTCCCCGACGTCGGCGCGGCGGAGACGGCCGTCTACGACCGCGACCGTCTGGAGCCCGGCGCGACCGTTCGGGGTCCCGCGGTACTCGAACAGGCCGAAAGTACGACCGTCGTCCCGCCCGCGTGGGAGGGCGACGTCCACGAGGACGGAACGCTCGCGATGACGCGAACGGAGGCGGACCGATGAGCGAAAGTACCGACGCGACCGACGACGGTATCGACCCGGTCACGCTCGAGGTGTTGCGCAACCAGCTCGAGGGCGTCGCCGAGGAGATGGGCCAGACCCTCATCCGCGGGGCGTACTCGCCGAACATCAAGGAGCGACGGGACTGCTCGACGGCGCTGTTCGACGCCGACGGACGGATGATCGCTCAGGCCGAGCACATCCCCGTTCACCTGGGCGCGATGCCCCAGGCGGTCGACGCCGTCCGCGAGCGCGATCCCGAGCCCGGCGACGTGTTCGTCCTCAACGACCCCTTCGCCGGCGGCACCCACCTGCCGGACGTGACGATGGTGTCGCCGATCGCCCCCGCCGCGGAGTCGCCGGAGGAAGACGGACTCGAGGACCGCAGTATCGTCGGCTACGCCGTCTCCCGGGCCCACCACGCCGACGTCGGCGGGATGGTCCCCGGCAGCATGCCCGCGGGCGCCCGCGAGATCTACCAGGAGGGGCTCCGGATCCCACCTACGCGGCTCGTCGCCGACGGCGAGATCCGCGAGGACGTCCGCTCGCTGGTGCTCGCGAACGTCCGCAACCCCCGCGAACGGCGGGCCGACCTGCGGGCCCAGCTGGCGGCCAACGACCGCGCCGCCGACCGACTCGCCGACCTGTTCGACGAGCACGGCCGGGAGACGGTCCTCGAGGGGTTCGACGCCGTCATCGACTACTCCGCCGAACGGATGCGCGAGCAGGTCCGGGCGCTGCCCGACGGCACCTACGAGGCGAGCGACGTCCTCGAGGGCGACGGAATCACCGACGAGGACGTCGAGATCAGCGTGGCGGTGACCGTCGACGGCGAGGCGATCGCGGTCGACTTCGCGGGGACGGCGGCCCAGCTCGAGGGCAACCTCAACGCTCCCCTCGCCGTGGCGACGAGCGCGGTCTACTTCGTCGTTCGCTGCGTCACCGACCCCGAGATCCCGCCGAACGAGGGCTGTTACGAGCCCGTCTCGGTTCGGGCTCCCGAGGGGTCGCTGCTGAACCCCGAGGCGCCCGCGGCCGTCGTCGGCGGGAACGTCGAGACCAGCCAGCGGGTGACCGACGTCGTCTTCGCGGCGCTGGCCGAGGCGGCGCCCGATCGGGTCCCCGCGGGGAGCCAGGGGACGATGAACAACCTCACCGTCGGCGCCCGCGACGGCTCCTTTACGTACTACGAGACGATCGGCGGCGGGTTCGGCGCTCGAGCGGAGCGGGACGGGATGGACGGCGTCCAGGTCGGGATGACCAACACGCTCAACACGCCCGTCGAGTCCATCGAGACGGAGTACCCGCTCCGGGTGGAGCGCTACGCGCTGCGGCCCGACAGCGGCGGCCGCGGCCGACAGCGGGGCGGACTCGGCCTCGAGCGGGCGCTCACCGTCGAGACCGAGGCGACCGTCTCCCTGCTGACCGAGCGCCGTCGTCACGCCCCCGGCGGCGTCGCGGGCGGCGAGGACGGCGCCCGCGGCGAGAACCTGATCGACGGCGAGTCGGTGCCCGCGAAGACGACCGTCGACGTCGAGCCCGGGACCACGGTGACGGTCCGGACCCCTGGCGGGGGCGGTCACGGCGATCCCGACGAGCGCGACGCCGACGCGCTCGAGGCGGACCGCGCCGACGGAAAGCTCACCGAGGACGGCGCCGATGAGTGATCGAGCGGGCGATCGAGCGGTTCGGCTGGGGCTGATCGTCCCCTCGTCGAACACCGCCGCGGAACCCGAGTTCCGTCGGTTCGGTCCCGACGGGACGACCGTCCACGCGTCGCGGATGCCCCTCGAGTCGGTCACCGTCGACGAACTCGACGCGATGAGCGACGACGCGGTTCGGGCGGCCGAACTGCTCGCCCACGCCGACGTCGACGCGGTCGCGTACGCCTGCACGACGGGCAGCCTGATTCACGGCCCGGGGTTCGACGCCGAACTCGAGGCCGACCTGGAGTCCGCGGCGGGCGTCCCCGCCGTCGCGACGGCCCGTTCGGTGGTCCGGGCGCTCGAGGCGCTCTCGGCCGATCGGATCGCCGTCGCGACCCCCTACACCGCCGTCCTCGACGAGAAAGAACGGTCGTTCCTCGAGGCGGCAGGGTTCGAGGTCGCGACGATCGACGGCCGGGGGATCGCGGCCAACACCGAGATCGGCGCGCTCGAGCCCGCGGACGCGCGCCGGCAGGTGCTCGAACTCGCCGCCGCGGGCGTCCTCGAGGACGTCGACGCCGTCTTCCTCTCGTGTACGAACTACCGGTCGCTCGCGGCGGTGCCGGAACTCGAGGCCGAGCTCGGCGCGCCGGTCGTCACGAGCAACGGGGCGACGCTGTGGGACGTCTGCCGCGCGGCCGACGCGACAGTCGAGGCTCCCGGACGGCTCTTCGAGCGGGCGTAGGTCGCGGCGTCGCGCTCGCGGTGCTTATATCCCGGGGCGCGACTACGGCTACACATGTTCGACACGCGTCCCGACCGCGAGGCGGAGGTCGCCCTCGTCGGTCGCTCGAACGTGGGCAAGTCCACGCTCATGCGCGAGATCACTGGCCACAGCTTCGACACCGGGGGCAAACCGGGGGTTACCCGCGAACCGAACCACTTCGACTGGGCCGCCGAGGACTTCGTCGTCACCGACCTGCCCGGCTTCGGCTTCATGAGCGGCGTCGACGAGGACCGCCGCGAGCGGATCAAGACGGATATCGTCCGCTACCTCGAGGAGTACGCTGACAACGTCCTCGTCGGAATCCTCGTCGTCGACGGAAAGAGCGTCATCGACATCATCGATCGTCACTCGGGGCCCGACGAGATCCCCTACGACGTCGAGATGTTCCACTTCCTGCGCGACCTCGGGATCCCGACGGTCGTCGCGGTCAACAAGATGGACAAGGTCGACGACCGCGACGAGCGCCTGAACGAACTCTGTGATCGGCTGGGGCTGCTCCCGCCCTGGAAGCAGTGGCAGGAGACGATCGCGCCGATCACCGCCAAGAAGGGGCGGATCGGCCCCCTGAACGAGGCCGTCCGCGAGCACCTCCACGAGCACAACCGGGACGACCTGTTCAAGTTCTTCTAATCCCCGACCGAGGTCGGACCCGTTCGGACGGCCTCGAGGGGGCTCCGGATCCGCGGACGGCGGCGAACCGGGCGCGATAGCACCGAACCCCTAGGTTATGCAGTCGTTTCTCGCTTCGCGAAGCCGTTAGAAAAACGATAATTATCCCGGGCGGGAGCGTCGGTGCGGTATGGGCAATCGTCAACGAATTGGAGTAACCAGTCGGCGCGGACTCCTGGGACTCGGCGCCGGGGGGATGCTCGCGCTGGTCGGCGCCGGGACGGGCGCCGCGAGCGGCGAGACCGACGACGGGACGAACGGACGGGTCGTGTTCGTCTACGACGACAGCCGGCGCGCGGACTGGGAGCAGACGTTCCCGGTCCACCGGGAGGAGGACGTCCCCGCCTGCTGTGCCGCGGTCGCCGAGTACGTCGGCACGAGCTGGGGGCTGCTCCCGGAACACCTCCGGGAGATGGAGTCGGCGGGCTGGGAGATCATGTCCCACACCGCGAGCCACATCGTCGTCGGCAACCTCTACCTGACCGCCCCCGCGGCGCCGGACGACGAGCGCCTCCGGGTGAACGGGAGCTTTCTGGCCGACCACGACGGCGAACCGATCGCCGTCGGAACCGACGAGGGGACCGTCGAGAACGTCGTCGCCGGCGGCGGCGAGGACGACGACGGCTTCTTCCTCGAGCTCGAGGATCCGGTCGGCGAAGCGTTCGCGGCCGGGGAGACGTTCGTCCGCGTCGCCGACGAGCGAATCCGCGAGGAGGTCGTCGGCTCGAAGGACGCACTCGAGGAGATGGGCGTCGACGTCGACTCCTTCGTTTCCCCCTTTGGCCGCAGCGAGGGGCTCGTCGAGGAGCTCGTCGAGGAGCACTACGCCAGCTTCGCGAACCGCGAGGGGAACGGACCGAACGAGATCGGGGACCTCGACCCGTACGAGCTCGGCCGGACCAGCATCGACGGCCGATCCTCGAGCGAGTCCGACATCGAGGCGTTCTACGACGAGGTCGCCGCCGGCGACTCCCTCGGAATCGTCGTCGGTCACAGCCAGTTCGAGGAGACGACCGCCGAACGGGTTCGCTTCGCGATCCGCGCGGCGAAAGCCCGCGACCTCGAGATCGTCACCCTCCGCGAGGCGCTGTCGGATTTCGGCGTCGGCCCCGCGGAGACGCCCGAAGGCGACGGCGAGACCGCGGCGGGCGACGACTCGGGGGGAGAGTCGGACGCGGAGAACGCGTCGGGGACCGCCCCGAACGGCGACGACTCGGGGACGGATCGCCGGGCGAGCGCCGACGAGGATGGCGTCGCCTCGACGATCCGGAGCAACGGTCCCTCGATCGCCGCCGGAACGGGGCTGCTGGCTACGGTCGGTCTCGCGGGACGGGCCGCCTACCGCCGGCTGAACGGCTCGGACGGCCCCGACTGAGCGCGGTCGCCGACTCGAGGCGCTCGGGACCGATCAGTCCGCCGAGACCGAGCAGCTCCCCTCGTAGGCGACGTCCTCGACGGAGTCGATCTCCGGGTCGTCGCCGCAGACCGGACACTCGGGGTTCGCGCGAACGTCGACGGAGTCGAAGGTCATCCCCATCGCGTCGTACATCAGCAGGCGCCCCTCGAGCAGGTCGCCCGCACCGAGCAGGTACTTGACGACCTCCGTCGCCTGGATGCAGCCCACGGTCCCCGGCAACACGCCCAGCACGCCCGTCGTGGCGCAGTCGGGGACGGTTCCGGGTTCGGGCGCCTCGGGGAAGATACAGCGGTAACACGGCGGGTCCTCGTCGCCGCCGCGGTCGTTCGTGAACGTCGTCACCTGTCCCTCGAAGCGGTAGATCGCGCCGTGAGAGAGCGGCGTCTCGGCGAGCACGCAGTGGTCGTTGAGCAGGTACCGGGTGCCGAAGTTGTCGCTGGCGTCGAGGACGACGTCGTACCCGTCGACCAGCTCGTCGACGTTCTCGGCGGTGATGCGGGTCTCGTAGGTCTCGACGTCGACGTCGGGGTTCAGCGCCGCGACGTAGTCGGCCGCGCTGTCGACCTTCGGCCGACCGACGTCGCCGTCGCC